>NZ_AP035776.1:0-680000 GCF_042846945.1 Pseudomonas moorei | reverse complement strand
GTGGTTCTGTATGGAAGGGCCATCGCTCAACGGATAAAAGGTACTCCGGGGATAACAGGCTGATACCGCCCAAGAGTTCATATCGACGGCGGTGTTTGGCACCTCGATGTCGGCTCATCACATCCTGGGGCTGAAGCCGGTCCCAAGGGTATGGCTGTTCGCCATTTAAAGTGGTACGCGAGCTGGGTTTAGAACGTCGTGAGACAGTTCGGTCCCTATCTGCCGTGGACGTTTGAGATTTGAGAGGGGCTGCTCCTAGTACGAGAGGACCGGAGTGGACGAACCTCTGGTGTTCCGGTTGTCACGCCAGTGGCATTGCCGGGTAGCTATGTTCGGAATAGATAACCGCTGAAAGCATCTAAGCGGGAAACTAGCCTCAAGATGAGATCTCACTGGAACCTTGAGTTCCCTGAAGGGCCGTCGAAGACTACGACGTTGATAGGTTGGGTGTGTAAGCGCTGTGAGGCGTTGAGCTAACCAATACTAATTGCCCGTGAGGCTTGACCATATAACACCCAAGCAATTTGCGCTTAAAAGCCAGATTGCGGTGTGTGAAGACGCAATGAACCGAAAGTTCGCACAACACACAAACTATCGCATACCCAATTTGCTGAAGCGTCGAAAGACGGTTCGGTACCCGAATTTCTTGACGACCATAGAGCATTGGAACCACCTGATCCCATCCCGAACTCAGAAGTGAAACGATGCATCGCCGATGGTAGTGTGGGGTTTCCCCATGTGAGAGTAGGTCATCGTCAAGATTAAATTCCGAAACCCCTATCTGCGTATGCAGGTAGGGGTTTTGTTTTGTCCGCAGGAAAATCTGTCTCCTTGGGTTTCTATGCAATTGCTCGGGGCGTGGCTATCATGCGGGCCTCATTGTGAGGCGAGACTTGCATGCTGACGTTGTTAAAGCTTCTTAAAGATGGCCGATTTCATTCGGGGCAAGCCCTGGGTGCCGCCCTGGGTGTCAGCCGTAGCGCTGTCTGGAAGCAGCTTCAGCACCTGGAGGCTGAACTGGGTCTTTCCATACATAAGGTTCGAGGGCGTGGTTATCAATTGGCCGCACCATTGACGCTGCTTGATCCTGAGGCGATAGGGCGGCTCATGCCTTCCTGTGGCTGGCCCATCCTGGTTTTTGATTCTATTGACTCTACAAACGCTGAGGCACTGCGCGCCATAGATCGTGGCCAGGCGGCCCCCTTTCTTGTGCTTGCCGAGCGTCAGACAGCGGGTCGTGGGCGGCGGGGAAGAAAATGGGCTAGCCCCTTCGCTGAAAATATCTACTACAGCCTGGTTTTGCGTATTGATGGTGGGATGCGTCAGTTGGAAGGCTTGAGTCTTGTTGTGGGTCTCGCGGTTATGCAGGCTTTGCGCGAGCTTGGCATCTCGGGAGTGGGGCTGAAGTGGCCCAACGATGTCCTGGTTGGTCAAAAGAAAATTGCCGGAATTCTGCTTGAGCTGGTCGGGGATCCTGCCGACGTTTGTCATGTGGTACTGGGCGTTGGAATTAATGTGAACATGCAGGTGACCGATGAGGTTGATCAGCAGTGGACGTCCATGAGGCTGGAGTCGGGCAGGGCGTTTGATCGCAATCATCTGGTTGTGGAGCTCGGTTCCATGCTGCAGAGATATCTGGCTCGCCATCAGGCCGGTGGATTTTCGGCTGTCCAGGCTGAGTGGGAGCAAAATCATCTATGGCAAGGGCGTGCGGTGTCACTGATCGCTGGTGTTAACCAAATAGATGGCGTAGTGCTGGGTATCGATGCCCAGGGTGCGTTGCGTTTGAGGGTCGCCGGTGTTGAGAAAGTTTTCAGTGGCGGTGAGTTGAGTCTGAGGTTGCGCAATGATTCTTGAGCTCGACTGTGGGAATAGTTTCATCAAGTGGCGCGTGCTCGATGCGAGCACTCTGTTAGTGGTGGGTGAGGGTGTTGTCGACTCTGACATTGCCTTGCTGCAAGGGTTGAGCGCGCTGAAGGGGCTCTCACTCCGATTTTGTCGGTTAGTGAGTGTCAGGACTGCAGAAGAGACCGGTGAATTGATTGCTTTGCTTAAGGGCGCATTCTGTATACCGGTGGTCTGTGCTGCTCCAGCTCGCGAGATGTCAGGCGTTCGTAATGGTTATGAGGAGTTCGAGCGTCTGGGGCTTGATCGCTGGCTTGCGATGCTGGGTGGATTTCATCTGGCTGCGGGTGCGTGCCTTGTACTTGATTTTGGCACGGCTGTTACCGCTGATTTTGTTGGCGGGGATGGGGAGCATCTCGGGGGGTTTATCTGTCCGGGAATGCCCTTGATGCGTAATCAACTTCGTACGCATACCCGCAAAATTCGCTATGGCGATGTCGCTGCAGAGCAGGCATTGGAAAGCCTTGTTCCGGGCAGGACAACTGTTGAAGCAGTCGAGCGTGGGTGTTTGTTGATGCTTCAAGGCTTTGTACTGACTCAGATGGAGCTGGCGCGCAGCTATTGGGGGGAAGAGTTCGTGGTGTTCCTTACGGGTGGGGATGCGGCCCTGGTATCAGGAGTTGTGCCGCGGGCGAGGGTGGTTCCGGATCTCGTGTTCGTAGGTTTGGCTATGGCGTGTCCTTTATCCTGAGGTCCTTATGCGTTGGTTGTTTCTGCTTTTGCTTGTTCTCAACGTCTTCTATTACATCTGGCATCAACAGGAAGCCCCTCTGCGTGCGAAAGACGTAACGCCTCTGAGTTTGTATCGAGGGTCGCAGCAGGATATTCGCCTGTTGAGTGAGGCGCCTGATACGGCGAGGGATAAAGGAAAAACTGCACAGGTCGACGCAGGCTGCCTCTATATAGGTGGTTTTGCTCGGCAGGACATGGCTCAGGGGCTTGAGCGCAGGTTAAACGGAATGGATGTGAGATTTCAGTCATTGCCCAAGGGGAGCTCCGAAGCCGCTGGTTACTGGGTTCGAGTGGCTCCGGAAAGCAGGCGTTGGCTGGACGATGTGCAGTTGCAAAACCTTTCTAAAGAATTCAATGAGTTAAAACATAAAATAATGCCTTGTGAGGGGGTTGCACCCACTGAATAGTTTGCATAGAATGGCGCCCGCTCCACAGCGAAGACCTAAAGCGGTAAGCGGTGTGAAGCGAGGTCAATGCAGCTAACCTCAGGTTTTTTATGAGAAAAGTGCTTGACAGAAGGCTGGCATGATGTAGAATGCCGGCTCGCTTAGGAGGGGTTCCCGAGCGGCCAAAGGGATCAGACTGTAAATCTGACGTCTACGACTTCGAAGGTTCGAATCCTTCCCCCTCCACCATTTTTAGCGAGAGCTGCAAGCCTCGCGGGTATAGTTTAGTGGTAGAACCTCAGCCTTCCAAGCTGATGATGCGGGTTCGATTCCCGCTACCCGCTCCACGTTTGCAGGTTTTGCGCAGTGTTTCGCTCTTGTAGCTCAGTTGGTAGAGCACACCCTTGGTAAGGGTGAGGTCAGCGGTTCAAATCCGCTCAAGAGCTCCATATGACAAGGCAGATATGAAAATATCTGCCTTTGTTTTAATGGCTGGTGATGGTGCTTTGTTGTTCGTGAGGGTGAGATGTTCGCTCCGGCGCAGGTGAAGCAGTCCAGGTCATTGAGTAAAGTGTTGTAAAGTCTTTTTCGGGCCGGCATAATGGTCGGCCTGATTTTGTTTTAGGTCAGTAGCTCAATTGGCAGAGCGACGGTCTCCAAAACCGTAGGTTGGGGGTTCGATTCCCTCCTGACCTGCCAGATTCACCAGGTGTGTCTGGCTTTCTTTTCACAGGATCTTCATAGATGACTCCTAAAGCTGAAGCTCAAGGCTCGCGCTTCGATCTGCTCAAGTGGCTAGTAGTAGTTGCTTTGGTGGTTGTTGGCGTTGTTGGCAATCAGTATTACTCTGCTTCGCCGATCCTGTACCGTGTGCTCGCTTTGCTTGTGATTGCTGCTGTAGCTGCCTTTGTAGGCTTGCAGACAGTCAAGGGCAAGTCTTTCTTTGTGCTTGTCAAGGAAGCGCGTACCGAGATTCGTAAAGTCGTATGGCCAACTCGTCAAGAAACCACGCAGACCACGTTGATCGTTGTGGCTGTTGTTCTGGTTATGGCGTTGCTGTTGTGGGGGCTTGATTCCCTGCTCGGCTGGCTTGTTTCCTTGATTGTCGGCTAAGGGTGTCCCGTGGCTAAGCGTTGGTATGTTGTGCATGCTTACTCGGGTTACGAGAAGCATGTCATGCGTTCGTTGATCGAGCGTGTAAAGCTGGCTGGCATGGAAGATGGCTTCGGCGAAATTCTGGTTCCCACTGAAGAAGTGGTTGAGATGCGTAATGGCCAGAAACGCAAAAGCGAGCGGAAGTTCTTCCCTGGTTACGTGCTGGTTCAGATGGATATGAATGAGGGTACTTGGCACTTGGTCAAGGATACTCCTCGGGTGATGGGTTTTATCGGCGGTACCGCTGATAAGCCAGCACCGATTACCGATAAAGAGGCAGAAGCGATTCTGCGTCGCGTCGCCGATGGTAGCGATAAGCCGAAGCCTAAGACGCTGTTCGAGCCGGGCGAGTCGGTACGCGTCAACGATGGTCCGTTTGCTGACTTTACCGGCACGGTCGAAGAGGTTAACTACGAAAAGAGTCGCATCCAGGTGGCTGTGCTCATTTTCGGTCGCTCTACTCCGGTAGAGTTGGAGTTCAGTCAGGTCGAAAAGGTCTAACTGAGCAAGCATCCCAACCCCGCAGCCTTAGGCTGTGGGGTTTTGTCGTCACTGGGATAAACGCGCAAGTAACCGGGGAGCCTTTCGAGGCGTTTGAACCCGTAATTGGAGTGCCTCATGGCCAAGAAGATTACCGCTTACATCAAGCTGCAAGTGAAGGCCGCTCAGGCTAACCCAAGCCCACCTGTTGGTCCTGCTCTGGGTCAGCACGGCGTGAACATCATGGAATTCTGCAAAGCTTTCAACGCCCGTACTCAGGGTCTTGAGCCAGGTCTGCCGACTCCAGTGATCATCACTGTCTACAGCGACCGTAGCTTCACGTTCGAAACCAAATCCACTCCTGCTTCGGTTCTGCTGAAGAAGGCGGCTGGTCTGACCAGCGGTTCCGCTCGTCCGAACACCGTTAAGGTTGGCACCGTTACCCGTGCTCAGCTGGAAGAAATCGCGAAAACCAAAAACGCGGATCTGACTGCAGCTGATATGGAAGCAGCCGTGCGTACTATCGCCGGTTCTGCTCGTAGCATGGGCCTTAACGTGGAGGGTGTGTAATGGCTAAGCTGACCAAGCGTCAAAAGGCTATCGCCGGCAAAATCGAAGCAGGCAAGGCCTACAACTTTGTAGACGCCGCTGCACTGCTGGCCGAGCTGTCGACTGTCAAGTTCAGCGAGTCGTTCGACGTTGCTGTAAACCTGGGCGTTGACCCGCGTAAATCCGACCAGGTCGTTCGTAGCGCTACTGTGCTGCCACACGGCACTGGCAAGACCGTACGCGTTGCCGTGTTCACCCAGGGTCCAGCTGCTGAAGCTGCTCTGGCTGCCGGCGCTGATCGCGTAGGTATGGACGATCTGGCTGCCGAAATGAAAGGCGGCGACCTGAACTATGACGTAGTGATCGCATCCCCGGATGCCATGCGCGTAGTAGGTCAACTGGGTCAGATCCTCGGTCCACGTGGTCTGATGCCTAACCCTAAAGTCGGCACCGTAACTCCAGACGTAGCTACCGCGGTTAAAAACGCCAAGGCTGGTCAGGTTCGTTATCGCACCGACAAAAACGGCATCATCCACACTTCCGTTGGCAAGATCGGCTTCGACGCCGTCAAGCTGAAGGAAAACGTTGAAGCCCTGATCGCTGATCTGAAGCGTATCAAGCCGGCTTCCTCGAAAGGTATTTACGTCAAGCGCGTTACCCTGAGCACCACTATGGGCCCAGGTCTGGTCATCGACCAGAGCTCGCTGGACGCGTAAGACGCGGATTGACGTAAGCGATTGCGTCAATTGAAAAATTGGGGTCCCTGCCTGGCGGGGGCTGTCCAAGACCGTAGGCGACGCAAGTCTTAAACCTCAAGCCTACGCAGATGGTGCTCCCGGTTCCTTACCGAATCAGACACCAAAACTACATCTGGTTTCGACTGGATGAAACGGTAACAAGCAGGAGTTAAACCCGTGGCAATTAAACTCGAAGACAAGAAGGCCATCGTCGCTGAAGTCAACGAGGCTGCCAAAGTCGCTCTGTCCGCTGTCGTGGCTGATGCCCGTGGCGTAACAGTAGGCGCGATGACCGGACTCCGTAAAGAGGCTCGTGAAGCTGGCGTTTACGTACGTGTTGTACGTAACACCCTGCTCAAGCGCGCTGTTGCTGACACTGAATACAGTGTCCTCAACGACGTGTTCACCGGCCCTACCTTGATTGCATTCTCGAAAGAGCATCCGGGCGCTGCTGCCCGTATCTTCAAAGAGTTCGCAAAAGGTCAGGATAAGTTCGAGATCAAGGCAGCTGCGTTCGAGGGCAAGTTCCTCGCAGCTAACCAAATCGACGTGCTGGCAACTCTGCCGACCCGTGACGAAGCAATTTCTCAGCTGATGAGCGTGATTCAAGGCGCAACCAGCAAATTGGCTCGTACTCTGGCGGCCCTTCGCGACCAGAAAGAAGCTGCTGCAGCCTAAGGCTGAGCGACTCCTTTCAGCGTTTATTGTTTATTTCGATGGCCGCGTAGGCTGTCACCCCAATACAGGAATTAATAGTCATGTCTCTGACTAACGAGCAAATCATCGAAGCAATCGGCGAAAAATCCGTAATGGAAATCGTTGAGCTGATCAAGGCAATGGAAGAGAAGTTCGGCGTTTCGGCTGCTGCTGCTTCTGCTGGTCCAGCTGTTGCTGCTGCCGTTGTTGAAGAACAAACTGAATTCAACGTCATGCTGACCGAAGCTGGCGAGAAGAAAGTTAACGTGATCAAGGCTGTACGTGAACTGACCGGTCTGGGCCTGAAAGAAGCCAAGGCTGTAGTTGACGGTGCTCCTGCAATGGTTCTGGAAGGCGTTGCCAAAGACGCAGCTGACAAAGCCAAAGCAGCTCTGGAAGAAGCAGGCGCTAAAGTCGAGCTGAAGTAAGCATTGACTTTGCGTTTCCAGCCCGAGCGTTAAGCGACAGGCTGATGGCTGGTGGCTCTTGCCACCGGCCTTTTTCTGTTATTGGCAGCCGGCACGGTCGGCGCCGATAACGAGCTGTAACCACCCGATGTGGTGGCGCAAACCATGGGGTTTGCACGATTTTCTGGCTGCTCCCGTCGGGAGGGGCCAAACAAGCAGGTGACCAAGCTGGGGAACGCTGATGGCTTACTCATATACTGAGAAAAAACGTATCCGCAAGGACTTTAGCAAGTTGCCGGACGTCATGGATGTGCCTTACCTCCTGGCCATCCAGCTGGATTCGTATCGTGAATTCTTGCAAGCGGGAGCGACTAAAGATCAGTTCCGCGACGTGGGCCTGCATGCGGCCTTCAAATCCGTTTTCCCGATCATCAGCTACTCCGGCAATGCTGCGCTGGAGTACGTCGGTTATCGCCTGGGCGAACCGGCATTTGATGTCAAAGAATGCGTATTGCGCGGTGTAACTTACGCCGTACCTTTGCGGGTAAAAGTGCGCCTGATCATTTTCGACAAAGAGTCGTCGAACAAAGCGATCAAGGACATCAAAGAGCAAGAAGTCTACATGGGTGAAATCCCCCTGATGACTGAAAACGGTACCTTCGTAATCAACGGTACCGAGCGTGTAATCGTTTCCCAGCTGCACCGTTCCCCGGGCGTGTTCTTCGACCACGACCGTGGCAAGACGCACAGCTCCGGTAAACTGCTGTACTCCGCGCGCATCATTCCTTACCGCGGTTCGTGGCTGGACTTCGAGTTCGACCCGAAAGACTGCGTATTCGTGCGTATCGACCGTCGTCGCAAGCTGCCTGCATCGGTGCTGCTGCGCGCGCTCGGCTATACCACCGAAGAAGTGCTGGACGCGTTCTACACCACCAACGTATTCCACGTGAAAGGCGAGAGCCTGAGCCTGGAGCTGGTGCCTCAGCGCCTGCGTGGTGAAATTGCGGTCCTGGATATCCAGGATGACAAAGGCAAGGTTATTGTCGAGCAAGGTCGTCGTATCACCGCTCGCCACATCAACCAGCTGGAAAAAGCAGGGATCAAAGAGCTGGAAGTGCCTCTGGACTACGTCCTGGGTCGCACCACCGCCAAGGTCATCGTGCATCCGGCAACCGGTGAAATCCTGGCAGAGTGCAACACCGAGCTGAACACCGAGATCCTGGCGAAAATCGCCAAGGCCGGCGTTGTTCGCATCGAAACTCTGTACACCAACGATATCGACTGCGGTCCGTTCGTCTCCGATACGCTGAAGATCGACTCCACCAGCAACCAACTCGAAGCGCTGGTCGAGATCTATCGCATGATGCGTCCTGGCGAGCCGCCAACCAAAGACGCTGCCGAAACCCTGTTCAACAACCTGTTCTTCAGCCCTGAGCGCTACGACCTGTCTGCGGTCGGCCGGATGAAGTTCAACCGTCGTATCGGTCGTACCGAAATCGAAGGTTCGGGCGTGTTGTGCAAGGAAGACATCGTCGCGGTACTGAAGACCCTGGTCGACATCCGTAACGGTAAAGGCATCGTCGATGACATCGACCACCTGGGTAACCGTCGTGTTCGCTGCGTAGGCGAAATGGCCGAGAACCAGTTCCGCGTTGGCCTGGTACGTGTTGAGCGTGCGGTCAAAGAGCGTCTGTCGATGGCTGAAAGCGAAGGCCTGATGCCGCAAGACCTGATCAACGCCAAGCCTGTCGCGGCGGCGGTGAAAGAGTTCTTCGGTTCCAGCCAGCTGTCCCAGTTCATGGACCAGAACAACCCGCTGTCCGAGATCACCCACAAGCGCCGTGTTTCTGCACTCGGCCCTGGCGGTCTGACTCGTGAGCGCGCGGGCTTCGAAGTTCGTGACGTACACCCGACGCACTACGGTCGTGTTTGCCCGATCGAAACGCCGGAAGGTCCGAACATCGGCCTGATCAACTCCCTGGCTGCTTATGCGCGCACCAACCAGTACGGCTTCCTCGAGAGCCCGTACCGCGTGGTGAAGGACGCATTGGTCACCGACGAGATCGTGTTCCTGTCCGCCATCGAAGAAGCTGATCACGTGATCGCTCAGGCCTCGGCCACGATGAACGACAAAAAAGTCCTGATCGACGAGCTGGTAGCTGTTCGTCACCTGAACGAGTTCACCGTCAAGGCGCCTGAAGACGTCACCTTGATGGACGTATCGCCGAAGCAGGTAGTTTCGGTTGCAGCGTCGCTGATCCCGTTCCTCGAGCACGACGACGCCAACCGCGCGTTGATGGGTTCGAACATGCAGCGTCAAGCCGTACCAACCCTGCGTGCTGACAAGCCGCTGGTCGGTACCGGTATGGAGCGTAACGTAGCCCGTGACTCCGGCGTTTGCGTCGTGGCTCGTCGTGGCGGCGTGATCGACTCCGTCGATGCCAGCCGTATCGTGGTTCGTGTTGCCGATGACGAAGTTGAAACCGGTGAAGCCGGTGTCGACATCTACAACCTGACCAAATACACCCGCTCCAACCAGAACACCTGCATCAACCAGCGTCCGCTGGTGCGTAAAGGTGATCGGGTTCAGCGTAGCGACATCATGGCCGATGGTCCGTCCACCGATATGGGTGAACTGGCACTGGGTCAGAACATGCGCATCGCGTTCATGGCATGGAACGGCTTCAACTTCGAAGACTCCATCTGCCTGTCCGAGCGTGTTGTTCAGGAAGACCGTTTCACCACGATCCACATCCAGGAACTGACCTGTGTGGCCCGTGATACCAAGCTTGGCCCAGAGGAAATCACTGCGGACATCCCGAACGTGGGTGAAGCTGCACTGAACAAGCTGGACGAAGCCGGTATCGTTTACGTAGGTGCTGAAGTAGGCGCTGGCGACATCCTGGTTGGTAAGGTCACTCCGAAAGGCGAGACCCAGCTGACTCCGGAAGAGAAGCTGCTGCGTGCGATCTTCGGTGAAAAAGCCAGCGACGTTAAAGACACCTCCCTGCGCGTACCTACCGGTACCAAGGGTACTGTCATCGACGTACAGGTCTTCACCCGCGACGGCGTTGAGCGTGATGCTCGTGCCCTGTCGATCGAGAAGTCCCAGCTGGACGAGATCCGCAAGGACCTCAACGAAGAGTTCCGTATCGTCGAAGGCGCTACTTTCGAACGTCTGCGCTCCGCTCTGGTCGGCCACAAAGCCGAAGGCGGCGCCGGTCTGAAGAAAGGCCAGGACATCACCGACGAAGTACTCGACGGTCTTGAGCACGGCCAGTGGTTCAAGCTGCGCATGGCTGAAGATGCTCTGAACGAGCAGCTCGAGAAGGCCCAGGCCTACATCGTTGATCGTCGTCGTCTGCTGGATGACAAGTTCGAAGACAAGAAGCGCAAACTGCAGCAAGGCGATGACCTGGCTCCGGGCGTGCTGAAAATCGTCAAGGTTTACCTGGCAATCCGTCGTCGCATCCAGCCGGGCGACAAGATGGCCGGTCGTCACGGTAACAAGGGTGTGGTCTCCGTGATCATGCCGGTTGAAGACATGCCGCACGATGCCAATGGCACCCCGGTCGACGTTGTCCTCAACCCGTTGGGCGTACCTTCGCGTATGAACGTTGGTCAGATCCTTGAAACCCACCTGGGTCTCGCGGCCAAAGGTCTGGGCGAGAAGATCAACCGCATGATTGAAGAGCAGCGTAAAGTTGCCGAGCTGCGTAAATTCCTGCACGAGATCTACAACGAGATCGGCGGTCGTCAGGAAAGCCTCGATGACTTCTCGGACCAGGAAATTCTGGATCTGGCTCAAAACCTGCGCGGCGGCGTACCGATGGCCACTCCGGTGTTCGACGGTGCCAAGGAAAGTGAAATCAAGGCCATGCTGAAACTGGCAGACCTGCCAGAAAGCGGCCAGATGCAGCTGACCGATGGCCGTACCGGCAACAAGTTCGAGCGCCCGGTTACCGTTGGCTACATGTACATGCTGAAGCTGAACCACTTGGTAGACGACAAGATGCACGCTCGTTCTACCGGTTCGTACAGCCTGGTTACCCAGCAACCGCTGGGTGGTAAGGCGCAGTTCGGTGGTCAGCGTTTCGGGGAGATGGAGGTCTGGGCACTGGAAGCATACGGTGCTGCATACACTCTGCAAGAAATGCTCACAGTGAAGTCGGACGATGTGAACGGCCGGACCAAGATGTACAAAAACATCGTGGACGGCGATCACCGTATGGAGCCGGGCATGCCCGAGTCCTTCAACGTGTTGATCAAGGAAATTCGTTCCCTCGGCATCGATATCGATCTGGAAACCGAATAACACGTGACGCGAATCGAGAGCGGGGCTGGATTGCCCGTTCTCTGCTCCGCCAGGAGGAAAGGCCTTGAAAGACCTACTGAATTTGCTGAAAAACCAGGGTCAAGTCGAAGAGTTCGACGCCATCCGTATCGGATTGGCATCGCCTGAGATGATCCGTTCGTGGTCGTTCGGTGAAGTTAAAAAGCCGGAAACCATCAACTACCGTACGTTCAAACCTGAGCGTGACGGTCTGTTCTGCGCCAAAATCTTTGGCCCGGTAAAGGATTACGAGTGCCTGTGCGGTAAGTACAAGCGCTTGAAGCACCGCGGTGTGATCTGCGAGAAGTGCGGCGTTGAAGTAGCGCTGGCAAAAGTTCGTCGTGAGCGCATGGCGCACATCGAACTGGCTTCGCCGGTTGCCCACATCTGGTTCCTGAAGTCGCTGCCGTCTCGTATCGGCTTGCTGATGGACATGACCCTGCGTGATATCGAGCGCGTTCTCTACTTCGAGAGCTATGTCGTTATCGATCCAGGCATGACTACCCTTGAAAAAGGTCAACTGCTCAACGACGAGCAGTATTTCGAAGCGCTGGAAGAGTTCGGCGACGATTTCGATGCCCGTATGGGTGCCGAAGCTGTCCGCGAACTGCTGCACGCTATCGACCTGGAGCACGAGATTGGTCGCCTGCGTGAAGAAATTCCGCAAACCAACTCCGAAACCAAGATCAAGAAGCTGTCCAAGCGTCTGAAGTTGATGGAAGCCTTCCAGGGTTCTGGCAACCTGCCAGAGTGGATGGTGCTGACCGTTCTGCCGGTTCTGCCGCCAGATCTGCGTCCACTGGTCCCGCTGGATGGCGGTCGTTTCGCGACTTCCGACCTCAACGATCTGTATCGTCGTGTGATCAACCGTAACAACCGTTTGAAGCGCCTGCTGGATCTGTCCGCTCCGGACATCATCGTGCGCAACGAAAAGCGTATGTTGCAGGAAGCCGTCGATGCATTGCTCGACAACGGTCGTCGTGGTCGCGCTATCACTGGTTCCAACAAACGTCCTCTGAAATCCCTGGCTGACATGATCAAGGGTAAGCAAGGTCGTTTCCGTCAGAACTTGCTCGGTAAGCGTGTTGACTACTCGGGTCGTTCGGTAATTACCGTAGGCCCGACCCTGCGTCTGCACCAGTGCGGTCTGCCGAAGAAAATGGCTCTCGAGCTGTTCAAGCCGTTCATTTTCGGCAAGCTGGAAATGCGTGGTCTCGCGACCACCATCAAAGCCGCCAAGAAGATGGTCGAGCGCGAGCTGCCAGAAGTTTGGGACGTTCTCGCTGAAGTGATTCGCGAACACCCAGTGCTTCTCAACCGTGCACCGACCCTTCACCGTCTGGGTATCCAGGCGTTTGAACCGGTACTGATCGAAGGTAAGGCTATCCAGCTGCACCCTCTGGTCTGCGCCGCGTACAACGCCGACTTCGACGGCGACCAAATGGCCGTGCACGTACCGCTGACACTGGAAGCCCAGTTGGAAGCGCGTGCGTTGATGATGTCGACCAACAACATTCTGTCGCCAGCCAACGGTGAGCCAATCATCGTTCCGTCGCAGGACGTTGTATTGGGTCTGTACTACATGACTCGTGAAGCGATCAACGCCAAGGGCGAAGGTCGTGTGTTCGCGGACCTGCAGGAAGTTGACCGTGTGTTCCGTGCCGGCGAAGCCGCTCTGCACGCCAAGGTCAAAGTGCGGATCAACGAAACCGTCAACGACCGTGATGGCGGCAGCGTGACCAACACCCGTATCGTCGACACCACTGTCGGCCGTGCGCTGTTGTTCCAGGTTGTGCCAAAAGGTCTGTCGTACGACGTCGTCAACCTGCCGATGAAGAAGAAGGCGATCTCCAAGCTGATCAACCAGTGCTACCGCGTGGTTGGTCTGAAAGAGACCGTGATTTTCGCTGACCAGTTGATGTACACCGGTTTCGCCTATTCGACCATTTCCGGCGTTTCCATCGGTGTTAACGACTTCGTTATCCCGGATGAAAAAGCCCGCATCATTGGTGCGGCCACCGACGAAGTTAAAGAGATCGAAAGTCAGTACGCCTCCGGCCTGGTAACCCAGGGCGAGAAGTACAACAAAGTGATCGACCTCTGGTCCAAGGCGAACGACGAAGTTTCCAAGGCGATGATGGCCAACCTCTCGAAAGAGAAGGTCATCGACCGTCATGGCGTCGAAGTCGACCAGGAATCCTTCAACTCGATGTACATGATGGCCGACTCGGGCGCACGGGGTTCTGCCGCGCAGATCCGTCAGCTCGCCGGTATGCGTGGCCTGATGGCCAAGCCGGACGGCTCCATCATCGAAACGCCGATTACTGCGAACTTCCGTGAAGGTTTGAGCGTACTCCAGTACTTCATCTCCACTCACGGTGCTCGTAAGGGTCTTGCGGATACCGCGTTGAAAACAGCTAACTCCGGTTACCTGACTCGTCGTCTGGTAGACGTAGCGCAAGATCTGGTTGTAACCGAGATCGATTGCGGCACCGAACACGGCCTGGTAATGACTCCGCACATTGAGGGCGGTGACGTTGTAGAGCCATTGGGTGAGCGCGTATTGGGTCGTGTTATCGCCCGTGACGTATTCAAGCCAGGTACCGAGGACGTCATCGTTCCTGCCGGCACCCTGGTAGACGAGAAGTGGGTCGAGTTCATCGAACTCAACAGCATCGACGAAGTGATCGTTCGCTCGCCGATTAGCTGTGAAACCCGCTATGGCATTTGCGCCAAGTGCTACGGCCGCGATCTGGCTCGTGGTCACCAGGTGAACATCGGTGAAGCAGTCGGCGTTATCGCTGCCCAGTCCATCGGTGAGCCGGGTACCCAGCTGACGATGCGTACGTTCCACATCGGTGGTGCGGCAAGCCGGACCTCCGCAGCCGACAGCGTTCAGGTGAAGAATGGCGGTACCGTCCGTCTGCACAACCTGAAACACGTTGAACGAGTGGATGGCCACCTGGTTGCCGTGTCCCGTTCTGGCGAACTGGCTATCGCTGATGACTTCGGTCGTGAGCGCGAGCGTTACAAGCTGCCGTACGGTGCCGTGATTTCGGTTAAAGAAGGTGACAAGGTCGACGCTGGCGCAATCGTGGCCAAGTGGGACCCGCACACTCACCCGATCGTTACCGAAATGAAAGGTACCGTGACCTACGTGGGCATGGAAGAAGGCATCACGATCAAGCGTCAGACTGACGAATTGACCGGTATGACCAACATTGAAGTGCTCGACGCCAAAGATCGTCCAGCTGCCGGTAAAGACATCCGTCCTGCCGTGAAGATGGTCGACGACAACGGCAAGGATCTGTTGCTGCCAGGCACTGACGTTATCGCTCAGTACTTCCTGCCAGCCAACGCCCTGGTCGGTGTAGCGGACGGTGCGAAGATTGCGATCGGTGATGTTATCGCCCGTATCCCGCAAGAAACTTCGAAGACCCGTGACATCACCGGTGGTCTGCCGCGTGTTGCCGACTTGTTCGAAGCTCGTCGTCCGAAAGAAGCGTCGATTCTGGCTGAAGTCAGCGGCACCATCGCGTTCGGTAAAGAGACCAAAGGCAAGCGCCGTCTGGTTATCACTCCGAACGACGGTAGCGATCCGTATGAAGAGCTGATTCCGAAGTGGCGTCACCTGAACGTGTTTGAAGGCGAACAGGTAAACCGCGGCGAAGTTATCTCCGACGGCCCAAGCGATCCACACGACATCCTGCGTCTGCTGGGTGTGAGTGCGCTGGCCAAGTACATCGTCAACGAGATCCAGGACGTTTACCGTCTGCAAGGCGTGAAAATCAACGACAAGCACATCGAGACCATCCTGCGTCAGATGCTGCGTAAAGTTGAGATCGCTGAATCCGGCGATTCCAGTTTCATCAAGGGCGACCAGATGGAACTGACTCACGTACTGGTAGAGAACGAGCGTCTGAGCGCGGAGGACAAGTTTGTCTCCAAGTTCACTCGCGTTCTGCTGGGTATCACCAAGGCGTCGTTGTCCACCGAATCGTTCATCTCGGCGGCTTCCTTCCAGGAAACCACTCGCGTACTGACCGAAGCGGCGGTAACCGGCAAGCGCGATTACCTGCGCGGCCTGAAAGAAAACGTGGTCGTGGGTCGTCTGATCCCGGCTGGTACCGGTCTGGCTTATCACAGCGAGCGTAAGCGTCGCCGTGATGCAGACAAGCCGTTGCGCGTAAGCGCCAGTGAAGTGGAAGCTGCACTGACCGAAGCGCTGAACTCGAGCGGTAACTGAGTTCTGCGGTAAATGAGCGTAAGGCCCTGGTCGCTCCGTTCATCGAATCGAGACAAATTGTCGAGGTTGGATGAGTGGGGAGGTCGGGGCCTTGCCTTGACTGGGGACAAGATCCTCTTTAGACTCTTGTACCCCTAAATTTGGCGGGAACTCGTTCCTGCCATTTTGCTTTTCTTGCAAGACAATA
Source organism: Pseudomonas moorei (assembly GCF_042846945.1). Lineage (NCBI taxonomy): Bacteria > Pseudomonadati > Pseudomonadota > Gammaproteobacteria > Pseudomonadales > Pseudomonadaceae > Pseudomonas > Pseudomonas moorei. The sequence goes on along the minus strand of NZ_AP035776.1, from coordinate 664,187 downwards.
GCGTCGCAAGACAACAGTGGAGCTAGTAGATGGCAACTATCAACCAGCTGGTACGTCAGCCGCGTAAGCGTATCGTCGAGAAATCCGACGTGCCTGCGCTGCAGAACTGCCCGCAACGTCGTGGCGTGTGCACCCGTGTGTACACCACTACGCCGAAAAAACCTAACTCGGCACTGCGTAAAGTATGCCGTGTGCGTCTGACCAACGGTTTCGAGGTTTCCTCGTACATCGGCGGTGAAGGCCACAACCTGCAAGAGCACAGCGTGGTACTGATCCGCGGCGGTCGTGTAAAAGACTTGCCAGGTGTTCGTTACCACACCGTACGCGGTTCTTTGGATACTTCCGGCGTTAAAGGTCGTAACCAGGGTCGTTCGAAGTACGGTACCAAGCGTCCGAAGTAATAGTCGCTTGCTGCAAAAAACTGATTTCTATTTTTCTGAGTCGATAAGAGTAAGGTCGGAGGCGTCCCGTCAAGGGCACCGATTCCGAGCGAACCTGAAGACCGTTTGAGGGCTTATCCATGCCAAGAAGACGCGTAGCAGCCAAGCGCGAAGTGCTTGACGATCCAAAATACGGAAGCCAAATCCTGGCCAAGTTCATGAACCACGTGATGGAAAGCGGTAAGAAAGCCGTTGCCGAGCGTATCGTTTATGGCGCGCTGGAAAAGGTTAAAGAACGCAAGAACAGCGACCCCCTGGAAATCTTCGAGAAAGCTCTCGACGCCATCGCTCCGCTGGTCGAAGTAAAGTCGCGCCGTGTAGGCGGTGCTACTTACCAGGTTCCGGTTGAAGTTCGTCCGTCCCGTCGTAACGCTCTGGCAATGCGCTGGTTGGTAGACTTCGCCCGTAAGCGCGGCGAGAAGTCTATGGCTCTGCGTTTGGCTGGCGAACTGCTGGACGCTGCCGAAGGTAAAGGTGCTGCAGTTAAGAAGCGTGAAGACGTGCACCGTATGGCTGAAGCTAACAAAGCTTTCTCGCACTACCGCTTCTAATTTTAGCGTCACTAATTTTGCGAGGGCTTTATGGCTCGTACTACACCGATTAATCGCTACCGTAACATTGGTATCGTTGCTCACGTGGATGCTGGTAAAACCACCACCACCGAGCGCGTCCTTTTTTACACTGGCAAAAGTCACAAGATGGGCGAGGTGCATGACGGCGCCGCGACCACAGACTGGATGGTGCAGGAGCAGGAGCGTGGTATTACCATTACTTCTGCTGCTATTACCGCCTTCTGGCAGGGTTCTGCTAAGCAGCACAAAGACCAATACCGCTTCAACGTCATTGACACCCCGGGTCACGTAGACTTCACCATTGAAGTTGAACGTTCCCTGCGTGTACTCGACGGCGCGGTCGTTGTGTTCTGTGGTACTTCCGGCGTTGAGCCTCAGTCCGAAACCGTATGGCGTCAAGCCAACAAGTACGGTGTTCCACGTATTGTTTACGTGAACAAGATGGACCGTGCCGGTGCGAACTTCCTGCGCGTGATCGCTCAGATCAAGCAGCGTCTGGGTCACACTCCGGTGCCGATCCAGTTGGCTATCGGTTCCGAGGACAACTTCCAGGGTCAGATTGATCTGATGACCATGGAAGCGGTTTACTGGAACGATGCTGACAAGGGCATGACTCCACGTCGCGAGCCTATCCCTTCTGAGCTGCAGGAGCTGGCTGAAGAGTGGCGCAGCAACATGGTTGAGGCTGCGGCCGAAGCTAGCGAAGAGCTGATGAACAAGTACCTCGAAGGCGAAGAACTCTCCATCGAGGAAATCAAGGCCGCTCTGCGTCAGCGTACCATCGCTGGTGAGATCGTTCTGGCTGTTTGCGGTTCTTCCTTCAAGAACAAGGGTGTTCCCCTGGTTCTCGACGCCGTTATTGACTACCTGCCTGCTCCAACTGACATTCCTGCCATCAAGGGTACTGACCCGGATGACGAGGAAAAGCAGATGGAGCGTCACGCAGACGACAATGAGCCGTTCTCGGCTCTGGCGTTCAAGATCGCTACCGACCCATTCGTGGGTACCTTGACCTTTGTCCGTGTTTACTCGGGCGTGTTGGCCTCCGGCGACGGCGTGATCAACTCGGTTAAAGGCAAGAAAGAGCGTGTGGGTCGTATGGTGCAAATGCATGCAAACGCCCGCGAAGAAATCAAGGAAGTGCGCGCTGGTGACATCGCGGCCTTGATCGGCATGAAGGACGTCACCACTGGTGAAACTTTGTGCAACGCTGACAAGCCAATCATCCTGGTTCGTATGGACTTCCCGGAACCGGTTATTTCGGTAGCCGTTGAGCCCAAGACCAAGGATGACCAGGAAAAAATGGGTATCGCTCTGGGCAAGCTTGCTCAGGAAGACCCGTCTTTCCGCGTCAAAACTGATGAAGAGACTGGTCAAACGATCATCTCCGGCATGGGCGAGTTGCACCTGGACATCCTGGTTGACCGGATGCGCCGTGAGTTCAACGTCGAAGCCAACATCGGTAAGCCTCAGGTTTCCTATCGTGAGCGCATCACGAAGAGTTGCGAAATCGAAGGCAAGTTCGTTCGTCAGTCCGGCGGTCGTGGCCAGTTCGGTCATTGCTGGATCCGTTTTGCACCTGCTGACGAAGGTCAGGAAGGTCTGCAATTCCTGAACGAAGTAGTGGGTGGTGTGGTTCCTAAGGAATACATCCCGGCTATCCAGAAGGGTATCGAAGAGCAGATGAAGAACGGTGTTGTTGCCGGCTATCCGCTGATCGGCCTGAAGGCTACCGTGTTTGATGGTTCTTACCACGACGTCGACTCGAACGAGATGGCGTTTAAGGTGGCTGCTTCCATGGCGACCAAGCAACTGGCCCAAAAGGGCGGTGGTGAGTTGCTTGAGCCGATCATGGCGGTAGAGGTTGTTACGCCTGAAGACTATATGGGTGACGTGATGGGCGACCTTAACCGTCGTCGCGGCATGATTCTGGGTATGGAAGATACGGTTTCCGGTAAGGTTATCCGTGCTGAAGTTCCGTTGGGCGAGATGTTCGGTTATGCGACCGACGTTCGTTCGATGTCCCAGGGTCGCGCAAGCTACTCTATGGAATTCAAAAAATACAATACGGCTCCGTCGCACATCGTCGAAACCGTTACCAAAAAACAAGGCTGATTCAGTCCTTTAGGCAAGGAGTTAATTGTCGTGGCTAAAGAAAAATTTGATCGTTCCCTACCGCACGTCAACGTTGGCACTATCGGTCACGTTGACCACGGTAAAACCACTCTGACCGCTGCTCTGACTCGCGTCTGCTCCGAAGTTTTCGGTTCGGCTCGTGTTGACTTCGACAAGATCGACAGCGCACCAGAAGAGAAAGCTCGCGGTATCACCATCAACACCGCACACGTTGAGTACAACTCGAACATTCGTCACTACGCTCACGTTGACTGCCCAGGTCACGCTGACTACGTGAAGAACATGATCACTGGTGCTGCCCAGATGGACGGCGCGATCCTGGTTTGCTCGGCCGCTGATGGTCCGATGCCACAAACTCGTGAGCACATCCTGCTGTCCCGTCAGGTAGGCGTTCCGTACATCGTGGTTTTCCTGAACAAGGCTGACCTGGTAGACGACGCTGAGCTGCTGGAGCTGGTTGAGATGGAAGTGCGCGATCTGCTGAGCACTTACGACTTCCCAGGCGATGACACTCCAATCATCATCGGCTCTGCCCGTATGGCGTTGGAAGGTCTGGACGACAACGAAATGGGCACCACTGCCGTTCGTAAGCTGGTTGAGACTCTGGACAGCTACATCCCAGAGCCAGAGCGTGCTATCGACAAGCCATTCCTGATGCCAATCGAAGACGTATTCTCGATCTCCGGTCGTGGTACTGTTGTGACTGGTCGTATCGAGCGCGGTATCGTTCGCGTTCAAGATGCTCTGGAAATCGTTGGTCTGCGTGACACCACCACCACCACCTGCACCGGTGTTGAGATGTTCCGCAAGCTGCTCGACGAAGGTCGTGCTGGCGAGAACTGCGGCGTTCTGCTGCGTGGTACCAAGCGTGACGACGTTGAGCGTGGCCAGGTTCTGGTTAAGCCGGGTTCGGTTAAGCCGCACACCAAGTTCACTGCAGAAGTTTACGTTCTGAGCAAGGAAGAAGGCGGTCGTCACACTCCGTTCTTCAAAGGCTACCGTCCACAGTTCTACTTCCGTACTACTGACGTGACTGGTAACTGCGAGCTGCCAGAAGGCGTTGAAATGGTAATGCCAGGCGATAACATTCAAATGACTGTTACCCTGATCAAAACCATCGCAATGGAAGACGGTCTGCGCTTCGCTATCCGTGAAGGCGGCCGTACCGTTGGTGCTGGCGTTGTAGCTAAAATCATCGAGTAAGCTCTTTTCGAGTCAGCTTTGATGCTTTGAAAAAGCCCCCGCTCAGCGGGGGCTTTTTTATTGGGTTGACACCTATCGGGGGCGTCTATAGAATTGCGCCTCCTTTTAACGGGCGTATTGCGCCCGGTGGGAATAGCAGCCGGAGTCTGAAATCCAATGCAAAATCAGCAAATCCGTATCAGGTTGAAGGCTTTCGACCATCGCCTGATCGACCAATCCACCCAGGAAATCGTGGAAACCGCGAAACGTACTGGTGCTCAAGTGCGTGGTCCAATTCCACTGCCTACCCGTAAAGAGCGGTTCACCGTTCTGGTCTCCCCGCACGTCAACAAAGACGCGCGTGACCAGTACGAGATCCGTACTCATAAGCGCGTTCTGGACATCGTCCAGCCAACGGATAAAACCGTTGATGCACTTATGAAGCTTGATCTTGCGGCCGGTGTGGAAGTGCAGATCAGCCTCGGCTAAGACTCGGTCTTAGTCGTGTAACGCTCTGAAATGGGCGGCCATAGCGGGTGAAAGCCCCGTACACTCATGAGGTTTACAACATGACTATTGGTGTAGTCGGTCGTAAATGCGGTATGACCCGTATTTTCACCGAAGAAGGTGTCTCCATTCCGGTCACGGTCATTGAGATCGAGCCGAATCGCGTCACCCAGTTCAAAACTGAAGAGACCGATGGCTATCGTGCAGTGCAAGTCACTGTCGGCGAGCGTCGCGCTTCGCGTGTAACAGCAGCTCAGGCTGGCCACTTCGCTAAGGCGAACGTAGCCGCTGGTCGTACCGTAATGGAATTCCGCCTTGAAGAAGGCGAGTACCAGGCCGGCGATCTGATCAACGCTGAAATCTTTGCCGCTGGTCAACTGGTTGATGTAACCGGTCAGTCCAAGGGTAAGGGCTTTCAGGGTACGATCAAGCGTTGGAACTTCCGCGGGCAAGATAACACCCACGGTAACTCCGTATCCCACCGCGTTCCAGGCTCTATCGGCCAGTGCCAGACTCCTGGTCGTGTATTCAAGGGCAAAAAAATGTCCGGTCATATGGGCGCTGAGCGCGTGACCGTGCAGTCCCTCGAAGTAGTGCGCGTGGACGCTGAACGCAATCTGTTGTTGGTCAAGGGCGCTGTTCCTGGCGCTACTGGCGGCAACTTGGTTGTACGTCCAGCAGCCAAGGCTCGCGGTTAAGGGGAAGCTGACATGCAATTAAATGTAAATGACGCTCAAGCGATCGAAGTTTCCGAACTGACATTTGGCGGCGAATTCAACGAGACGCTGGTTCACCAAGCAGTCGTGGCCTACATGGCTGGCGGCCGTCAAGGTAGCAAGCAGCAAAAGACCCGTTCCGACGTTTCTGGTGGCGGTAAGCGCCCATGGCGTCAGAAAGGTACTGGCCGTGCTCGTGCCGGTACTATCCGTAGCCCAATCTGGCGTGGCGGCGGTACCACTTTCGCAGCTCGTCCTCAGGATCACTCCCAGAAGCTGAACAAGAAGATGTATCGCGCGGCAATGCGTTCCATTCTTGCTGAGCTGGTGCGTACTGATCGTCTGGTCGTGGTTCAGGATTTCGCTGTTGAAACGCCGAAAACCAAAGACCTGCTGGGCAAGCTGAACAACATGAGCCTGACCGATGTATTGATCGTGTCGGACGCTGTTGATCAGAACCTGTACCTGGCTGCTCGTAACCTGCCACACGTAGATGTACGTGATGTGCAAGGTTCCGATCCAGTTAGTCTGATCGCATACGACAAGGTGTTGATCACCGTGTCGGCCGTGAAGAAATTCGAGGAGCTGCTGGGATGAACCAGGAACGCGTATTTAAAGTTCTGCTTGGCCCGCACGTTTCCGAGAAGGCTACGGTTCTGGCAGACAAGAAAGGCCAGTTCGTTTTCAAGGTTGCTACTGATGCAACCAAGCTGGAAATCAAGAAGGCCGTCGAAAGCCTGTTCAGCGTGAAAGTAGAGCGCGTCACTACCCTGAACGTTCTGGGTAAGAGCAAGCGCACTGCTCGCGGTCTGGGCAAGCGTAATGACTGGAAGAAGGCAGTTATCTCCCTTCAGCCAGGCCAAGATCTCGATTTCAGCAGCAGTGCTGAGTAAGGAAGGGGTGCATCATGGCAATCGTTAAATGCAAACCGACTTCCCCTGGCCGCCGTTTTGTGGTCAAGGTGGTCAACCAGGAGCTGCATAAAGGCGCTCCTCACGCACCGCTGCTCGAGAAGAAGTCGAAGTCTGGTGGTCGTAACAACAATGGCCGTATTACCACTCGTCACATCGGTGGTGGTCATAAGCAGCATTATCGTCTGGTCGATTTCCGTCGCAACGACAAAGATGGCATCGCTGCCACTGTCGAGCGTATCGAATACGATCCAAACCGTACTGCTCACATCGCTCTGCTGCTGTACGCAGATGGCGAGCGTCGCTACATCATCGCCCCTAAAGGCGTGAGCGCTGGCGACCAGCTGATCGCAGGTGCTCTGGCACCGATCAAGCCGGGCAACGCTCTGCAACTGCGTAACATTCCAGTTGGTAGCACCGTACACGGCATCGAATTGAAGCCAGGTAAAGGCGCACAGATCGCTCGTTCCGCTGGTGCTTCGGCTCAGCTGATCGCTCGTGAAGGTGTCTACGTGACCCTGCGTCTGCGTTCTGGTGAGATGCGTAAAGTGCTGGCTGAATGCCGCGCGACCCTGGGCGAAGTCTCGAACTCCGAGCACAGCCTGCGTTCGTTGGGTAAAGCTGGTGCCAAACGCTGGCGTGGCGTTCGCCCAACCGTTCGTGGTGTTGCCATGAACCCGGTTGACCACCCACATGGTGGTGGTGAAGGTCGTACCTCTGGTGGTCGTCATCCGGTATCGCCATGGGGCTTCCCGACTAAGGGCGCGAAGACTCGTGGTAATAAGCGTACCGACAAAATGATCGTCCGTCGTCGCAAGTAAATAGAGGGATACGACAGTGCCACGTTCTCTGAAAAAAGGTCCTTTTATCGATCTTCACCTACTGAAGAAGATCGAAGTGGCGGCGGAAAAGAACGATCGCAAACCAGTTAAAACCTGGTCGCGTCGCTCGATGATCCTGCCACAAATGGTCGGTCTGACCATCGCAGTACACAACGGTCGTCAACACGTCCCAGTTCTCGTTAACGAAGACATGGTCGGCCACAAACTGGGCGAGTTCGCCGGTACCCGCACTTATCGCGGGCACGTGGCAGACAAGAAAGCCAAGCGTTAAGGGGTTAGGAAATGGAAGTAGCCGCTAAGTTGTCGGGCGCTCGAATCTCCGCCCAGAAAGCCCGCTTGGTCGCCGACCAGATCCGCGGGAAGAAGGTGGGCGAAGCGCTCAACCTGTTGGCTTTCAGCAGTAAGAAAGCCGCCGAGATCATGAAGAAAGTGCTGGAGTCGGCCGTAGCCAACGCCGAGCATAACGAAGGCGCAGACGTTGATGACCTGAAAGTCAGCACCGTTTTCGTTAACGAAGGGCGTTCGCTGAAGCGCATCATGCCGCGTGCCAAAGGCCGTGCTGATCGCATCGTCAAGCGGTCTTGCCATATCACTGTCAAGGTTGCTGACAAGTAACGGAGTCGAAGAGATGGGTCAGAAAGTACATCCCATTGGCATTCGCCTGGGAATCGTCAAGGAGCACACCTCCGTCTGGTACGCAGACGGTCGGACTTATGCGGACTACTTGTTCGCTGATCTGAAGGTGCGTGAGTATCTCCAAGACAAACTAAAAAGCGCGTCCGTAAGCCGTATCGATATCCATCGTCCGGCCCAAACTGCACGTATCACCATCCACACCGCTCGTCCAGGTATCGTTATCGGGAAGAAAGGTGAAGATGTTGAGAAACTGCGCCAGGACCTGACCAAGCAAATGGGTGTGCCTGTGCACATCAATATCGAAGAGATCCGCAAGCCGGAACTCGACGGTATGCTGGTTGCGCAGAGCGTAGCTCAGCAGCTGGAGCGTCGCGTTATGTTCCGTCGCGCCATGAAGCGCGCTGTACAGAACGCAATGCGCATTGGTGCCAAAGGCATCAAAATCCAAGTGAGCGGTCGTCTCGGCGGTGCTGAAATCGCACGTACTGAATGGTATCGCGAAGGTCGTGTGCCACTGCACACCCTGCGTGCCGACATCGACTATGCCAACTACGAAGCTCACACCACCTACGGTGTGATCGGTGTAAAGGTTTGGATCTTCAAAGGCGAAGTAATTGGTGGTCGCCAAGAAGAACTGAAACCACAAGCACCAGCGCCTCGTAAAAAAGCTGCTAAGTAAGGGGTACGCCAAATGTTGCAACCAAAGCGTACGAAGTTCCGCAAGCAAATGACTGGTCACAACCGTGGCCTGGCATTGCGCGGTAGCAAAGTCAGCTTCGGCGAGTTCGCGCTGAAGTCTGTTGCTCGTGGTCGTCTCACCGCTCGTCAGATCGAGTCAGCGCGTCGTGCTCTGACCCGTCACGTAAAACGTGGTGGCAAGATCTGGATCCGTGTATTCCCGGACAAGCCTATTTCCAAGAAGCCACTCGAAGTTCGGATGGGTAAAGGTAAGGGTAACGTCGAATACTGGGTTGCCCAGATTCAGCCAGGCAAAGTCCTGTATGAAATCGAGGGTGTTTCTGAAGAGCTGGCGCGTGAGGCTTTCGCCCTGGCTGCTGCAAAGCTGCCGCTCGCCACCTCCTTTGTTAAACGGACGGTGATGTGATGAAAGCGAATGAACTTCGTGAAAAATCCGCACAGCAGCTGAACGAGCAACTGCTCGGCTTGCTGCGCGACCAGTTCAATCTGCGTATGCAGAAAGCAACTGGCCAGTTGGGGCAGTCTCATCTGCTCTCGCAAGTTAAGCGTGACATCGCTCGCGTGAAGACTGTGCTCAACCAGCAGGCAGGTAAGTAATCATGGCTGAAGCCGAAAAAACTGTCCGTACGCTGACTGGCCGTGTTGTCAGCGACAAGATGGACAAAACCATCACCGTTCTGATTGAGCGTCGCGTTAAGCACCCGATCTACGGTAAATACGTTAAGCGTTCGACTAAGCTGCACGCGCACGACGAAACCAATCAGTGCCACATCGGCGACAAAGTCACTATTCGTGAAACTCGTCCTTTGGCCAAGACCAAGTCTTGGGCGCTGGTTGATGTTCTCGAACGCGCTGTGGAAGTCTAAGGACTAGGGGTCGGAGAAATTATATGATTCAGACTCAATCCATGCTCGATGTGGCCGATAACAGCGGCGCTCGCCGCGTTATGTGCATCAAGGTGCTGGGTGGCTCCCATCGTCGTTACGCTGGTATCGGTGACATCATCAAAGTAACCGTCAAGGAAGCAATTCCTCGCGGTAAAGTGAAAAAAGGCCAAGTGATGACTGCTGTTGTAGTCCGCACTCGTCACGGCGTACGTCGTGCTGATGGCTCCATTATCCGCTTTGATGGCAACGCTGCTGTTCTTCTGAACAACAAGCAAGAGCCAATCGGCACCCGTATCTTTGGGCCAGTGACCCGTGAACTTCGTACTGAGAAGTTCATGAAGATCGTCTCGCTCGCCCCAGAAGTGCTGTAAGGAGATCCGACATGCAAAAGATTCGTCGTGACGACGAGATCATCGTGATCGCCGGCAAAGACAAAGGTAAGCGCGGTAAGGTGCTGAAGGTTCTTGCTGACAACCGTCTGGTTGTTGGTGGTCTGAACCTGGTCAAGCGCCATACCAAGCCTAACCCGATGTCGGGCGTACAAGGCGGTATCGTCGAGAAAGAAGCGCCACTGCACGCTTCCAACGTCGCCATCTTCAACGGCGAAACCAACAAGGCTGACCGCGTTGGTTTCAAAGTAGAAGACGGTAAGAAAATTCGTGTCTTCAAGTCGACCCAAAAAGCGGTTGATGCTTGAACACTGCTAGGTAGAAGACCATGGCACGACTAAAAGAGATTTACCGGAAGGAAATCGCTCCGAAACTTAAGGAAGAACTTAAGCTTTCGAACGTGATGGAAGTTCCGCGCGTTACCAAAATCACCCTGAACATGGGTCTGGGCGAAGCGATCGGCGACAAAAAAGTCATCGAGCACGCTGTTGCTGACCTGGAAAAGATCACCGGCCAGAAAGTCGTTGTGACCTACGCTCGCAAATCCATCGCTGGCTTTAAAGTCCGTGAAGGTTGGCCGATCGGTGTCAAAGTGACCCTGCGCCGTGAGCGTATGTACGAGTTCCTGGATCGTCTGCTGTCGATCTCCCTGCCACGGGTTCGCGACTTCCGCGGCCTGAATGCCAAGTCCTTCGATGGTCGTGGTAACTACAGCATGGGCGTGAAAGAGCAGATCATCTTCCCGGAAATCGACTACGACAAGATCGATGCTCTCCGCGGTCTGGACATCACCCTGACCACCACTGCCAAGAACGATGATGAAGGCCGCGCTCTGCTGCGTGCGTTCAAATTCCCGTTCCGCAACTGATTGGAGTAGGACCATGGCCAAGATGAGCATGAAAAACCGCGAGCTGAAGCGTCAGCTTACGGTTGCCAAGTACGCCAAAAAGCGTGCAGCACTGAAAGCTATCATCGTTGATCTGAACGCAAGTCCAGAAGCGCGTTGGGAAGCTACAGTAGCCCTGCAGAAGCAGCCACGTGACGCAAGCGCTTCGCGCATGCGTAACCGCTGCCGCCTGACCGGTCGTCCACACGGCGTTTACCGCAAGTTCGGCCTCGGCCGTAACAAACTGCGTGAAGCGGCAATGCGTGGTGACGTACCTGGTCTGGTTAAAGCCAGCTGGTAAGTACTGTCAAAGTCTCGGTGTTCAGGATTGCAAGATCCTGACCACTGGTGGCCTTGAATCTGGATCAAGCCCCTTTTGGGGCTTGATTCATTTCTGGGGTGTGTCTAGAATACCCGGCTCGCCTGAGCCCGTGTTTTCTATGCTCGGAGATTCTCGGCGACACGTAGTAGCCGCAAGGCTAATTTTTCTGTATTAGGAGCGTCTAGCCCATGAGTATGCAGGACCCGTTAGCGGACATGCTAACTCGAATCCGTAATGCCCAGATGGCTGAAAAGTCCGTCGTAAGCATGCCATCTTCCACGTTGAAGGTAGCTGTTGCCAAAGTCCTGAAGGACGAAGGTTACATCGCGGGTTATCAGATCAGCAGCGAAACCAAGCCACTGCTGTCTATCGAGCTGAAATACTTCGAAGGCCGTCCGGTTATCGAAGAAGTGAAGCGCGTTAGCCGTCCAGGCCTGCGTCAGTACAAGTCCGTCGAAGATCTGCCGAAAGTTCGTGGCGGTCTCGGTGTGTCTATCGTCTCCACCAACAAAGGTGTGATGACTGATCGTGCTGCGCGCGCTGCCGGTGTCGGCGGCGAAGTTCTTTGCACTGTGTTCTAAGGGGGGATAAGCATGTCTCGCGTCGCTAAGAACCCCGTTAAGCTGCCAGCCGGTGTCGAAGTAAAATTCGCAGGCCAACAGCTTTCGGTGAAGGGTGCCAAGGGCACTCTCGAACTGAACATCCATTCGTCCGTTGAGATCGTTGAAGAAGCTGGTGAGCTGCGTTTTGCTGCTCGCAATGGCGATCAACAGACTCGCGCAATGGCTGGTACCACTCGTGCGTTGGTAAACAACATGGTCCAAGGCGTAAGCCAAGGCTTCGAGCGCAAGCTCCAGCTGGTCGGTGTTGGTTACAAAGCGCAAGCAAAAGGCACAGTGCTGAACCTGGCTCTTGGCTTCTCGCATCCAGTGGATTACGAACTGCCGGAAGGCATCACCGCTGAGACTCCTAGCCAGACCGATATCCTGATCAAGGGCATCGACAAGCAGCTGGTAGGTCAAGTGGCCGCCGAGATCCGCGACTTCCGTCCACCAGAGCCGTACAAAGGCAAAGGTGTGCGCTACGCGGACGAAGTCGTCCGTCGTAAAGAAGCCAAGAAGAAGTAGGGCATAGCAAATGACCGACAAAAAAGTTACTCGACTGCGTCGCGCTCGCAAAGCACGCCTGAAAATGCACGAACTCGAAGTCGTGCGTCTCTGCGTGTTCCGCTCTTCGCAGCACATCTACGCCCAGGTCATTTCGGCCGACGGCAACAAAGTCCTGGCAAGCGCCTCGACTTTGGATAAAGAACTGCGTGATGGCGCCACTGGCAACATCGACGCGGCCACTAAGGTTGGCCAGCTGGTCGCTACGCGTGCTAAGGCCGCTGGCGTCTCGCAGGTGGCTTTCGACCGCTCTGGCTTCAAGTACCACGGCCGCGTTAAAGCGCTGGCTGATGCTGCTCGTGAAGCTGGGCTGGAGTTCTAAGTTATGTCAAATAACGACCAAAAGCGCGACGAAGGCTACATCGAGAAGCTGGTTCAAGTTAACCGCGTAGCCAAAACCGTTAAAGGCGGCCGTATCTTCACTTTCACCGCGTTGACCGTGGTTGGTGATGGTAAAGGGCGTGTTGGCTTCGGCCGTGGCAAGTCGCGTGAAGTGCCTGCTGCGATCCAGAAGGCAATGGAAGCTGCTCGCCGCAACATGATCCAGGTTGATCTGAACGGCACCACTCTGCAGTACGCAATGAAGTCCGCTCACGGCGCTTCGAAGGTGTACATGCAGCCTGCTTCTGAAGGTACCGGTATCATCGCTGGCGGCGCTATGCGTGCCGTTCTCGAAGTTGCTGGCGTTCAGAACGTTCTGGCCAAGTGCTACGGCTCGACTAACCCGGTAAACGTGGTTCACGCCACTTTCAAAGGTTTGAAAGCTATGCAGTCTCCTGAATCCATTGCCGCCAAGCGTGGCAAAAGCGTCAAGGAGATCTTCTGATCATGGCTACCGTTAAAGTTACGCTGATCAAAAGCATGACCGGCCGCATCCCTAACCACAAACTGTGCGTTAAGGGTCTGGGTCTGCGTCGCATCGGTCACACTGTAGAAGTCCAGGATACTCCCGAGAATCGCGGGATGATCAACAAGGCTTACTACATGCTGCGTGTCGAGGGTTAATCGATGAAACTCAATGATCTGAGTCCAGCGCCGGGTTCCCGTCGCGAAAAGCATCGTCCGGGCCGTGGTATCGGTAGTGGTTTGGGTAAGACTGGTGGCCGTGGTCACAAAGGTCAGACTTCCCGCTCCGGTGGCACCATTGCTCCAGGCTTTGAAGGCGGTCAACAGCCGCTGCATCGTCGCCTGCCGAAGTTCGGTTTCGTTTCCCTGAAGGCCATGGATCGCGCAGAAGTGCGTCTGTCCGAGCTGGCTAAAGTGGAAGGCGACATCGTCACCGTGCAGTCCCTGAAAGATGCCAACGTGATCAACGTCAACGTTCAGCGTGTGAAAATCATGCTGTCCGGTGAAGTGACTCGCGCTGTTACTATCGGCAAGGGAATCGGCGCCACCAAAGGTGCGCGTGCGGCTATCGAAGCAGCTGGCGGCAAGTTCGAGGAATAAATGGCTAAGCAAGGTGCTCTCTCTGCGCTCGGCAAAGGCGGTATGTCTGAACTCTGGGCTCGTCTGCGTTTTCTGTTCCTGGCGATTATCGTCTACCGAATAGGCGCACACATCCCGGTTCCAGGTATCAACCCGGACCGTCTCGCGGACCTGTTTCGACAGAATGAGGGGACCATTCTTAGCTTGTTCAACATGTTTTCCGGCGGCGCGCTGGAACGGATGAGCATCTTTGCATTGGGGATCATGCCGTACATTTCGGCATCGATCATCATGCAGCTGATGACCGCCGTCAGCCCGCAGCTGGAGCAGTTGAAGAAGGAAGGTGAAGCTGGCCGTCGCAAGATCAGCCAGTACACCCGCTACGGCACTGTCGTCCTCGCTCTCGTTCAGGCCATTGGCATGTCCATTGGTCTGGCGGGGCAGGGCGTAGCGTTCACTGGTGACTTTGGCTTCCATTTCGTCGCGGTATCCACTTTTGTGGCTGGTGCGATGTTCATGATGTGGCTGGGTGAGCAGATTACTGAGCGTGGTGTTGGCAACGGTATCTCGATGTTGATTTTTTCGGGTATCGTCGCCGGTCTTCCGAGGGCGATCGGGCAGTCTTTCGAGTCTGCACGTCAGGGTGATATCAACATCTTCGCCCTGGTTGCCATCGGTTTGCTGGCAGTAGCGATTATCGGTTTCGTGGTGTTCATTGAGCGTGGTCAGCGTCGTATTGCTGTTCACTACGCCAAGCGTCAGCAGGGCCGGAAGGTCTTCGCTGCGCAGACCAGCCACTTGCCGCTGAAGGTGAACATGGCCGGTGTTATTCCGGCTATTTTCGCGAGCAGCATTTTGCTGTTCCCGGCTTCGTTGGGTGCCTGGTTCGGTCAGTCTGAAGGTATGGGCTGGTTGCAGGACATCTCGCAGTCGATCGCTCCTGGTCAGCCGTTGAATATTCTGCTGTTTAGTGCAGGGATTATTTTCTTCTGCTTCTTCTATACGGCGTTGATGTTCAATCCGAAAGACGTAGCGGAAAACCTGAAGAAGTCCGGTGCCTTTATTCCGGGCATCCGTCCAGGTGAGCAGTCTGCGCGCTACATTGATGGCGTTCTGACTCGCTTGACCATGTTCGGTGCTCTTTACATGACGGCCGTCTGCCTGTTGCCCCAGTTCCTGGTGGTTGCAGCCAACGTTCCGTTCTACCTTGGCGGGACCTCGTTGCTGATCGTGGTCGTGGTTGTGATGGACTTCATGTCCCAAGTACAATCGCACCTCGTTTCGCACCAGTACGAATCCCTGATGAAGAAAGCCAACCTGAAGGGTTACGGCAGCGGCATGTTGCGCTGAGTACCCATAAGGTTCGAGGAGTTGGTGATGAAAGTTCGTGCATCGGTGAAAAAGCTGTGCCGTAACTGCAAGATTATTCGCCGCGAAGGTGTTGTTCGAGTAATTTGCAGCGCGGAACCGCGTCACAAACAGCGCCAAGGCTGAGTGTGATTGTGCTTCAAGCCCGGCAGCTAGTGCGCTGCCGGGTTGATTATTTGTTATTACAGCGATATTATCTCGCGCCCTATTTCTTGGCTTCCGGGGCGTAGGTAGCTGTCAATTGGAGTCCCACTGAATGGCCCGTATTGCAGGCGTTAACATTCCAGATAACAAGCATACTGTTATCTCGCTGACCTACATCTATGGTGTTGGTCGCACTACTGCACAGAAAATTTGTGCAGATACTGGGGTAAACCCAGCAGCAAAGATCAAGGATCTGAGCGACGAGCAAATTGAACAGCTGCGTGGCGAAGTGGCGAAGTTCACCACTGAAGGTGACCTGCGTCGCGAAATCAACATGAAAATCAAGCGCTTGATGGACCTCGGTTGCTATCGCGGTCTGCGTCATCGTCGTGGTCTGCCAGTACGCGGTCAGCGTACCAAGACCAACGCGCGTACCCGTAAAGGTCCGCGTAAGCCGATCCGCAAGTAATCGCCCCAGCGAATCGACAGGAAATTAATCATGGCAAAACCTGCTGCTCGTCCTCGTAAAAAAGTTAAAAAGACAGTGGTTGATGGCATCGCCCACATCCATGCATCTTTTAACAACACCATCGTGACCATTACCGACCGTCAAGGTAACGCTCTTTCCTGGGCTACCTCCGGTGGTTCGGGTTTCCGCGGTTCCCGCAAGTCCACCCCGTTTGCTGCTCAAGTAGCTGCTGAACGTGCTGGTCAAGCTGCGCTGGAATACGGCCTGAAAAACCTCGACGTAAACGTCAAAGGTCCAGGTCCAGGTCGTGAATCCGCAGTCCGCGCTTTGAACGGCTGTGGCTACAAGATCGCCAGCATCACCGACGTGACGCCAATCCCGCACAACGGGTGCCGTCCGCCGAAGAAGCGCCGCGTGTAATCCAGGAGATTGTAAAGAATGGCTCGTTACATTGGTCCAAAATGCAAACTCGCTCGTCGCGAAGGCACCGATCTCTTCCTGAAGAGCGGCGTGCGCGCGATCGAATCGAAGTGCAACATTGAAGCAGCACCTGGTATCCACGGCCAACGCCGCGGTCGCCAGTCCGATTACGGCACCCAACTGCGTGAAAAGCAGAAGGTCCGTCGTATCTACGGCGTTCTCGAGCGTCAATTCAGCGGCTACTACAAAGAAGCTGCTGGCAAGAAAGGCGCAACTGGCGAAAACCTGTTGCAACTGCTCGAATGCCGTCTGGACAACGTTGTATACCGTATGGGCTTTGGTTCGACTCGTGCCGAATCCCGTCAGCTGGTATCGCACAAGTCGATCAGCGTAAACGGTCAAACCGTTAACGTTCCGTCCTACCAGGTTCGTGCTGGTGACGTGGTTGCTGTCCGCGAGAAAGCAAAAAACCAACTTCGCATTGTCCAAGCTCTCGATCTGTGTGCCCAACGTGGCCGCGTAGAATGGGTAGAAGTAGACACTGAGAAGAAGTCGGGCGTTTTCAAGAACGTTCCAGCTCGCAGTGATCTGTCCGCCGACATCAACGAAAGCCTGATTGTCGAGCTCTACTCCAAGTAAGGGCTAGAAAATAGGTGCATCCATGCAGATTTCGGTAAATGAGTTCCTGACACCCCGCCACATTGATGTGCAGGTTGTCAGTCCAACCCGCGCCAAGATCACTCTCGAGCCTCTCGAGCGTGGTTTTGGCCACACCCTGGGCAACGCGCTGCGCCGCATCCTGTTGTCCTCAATGCCCGGCTGTGCAGTAGTCGAGGCCGAGATTGACGGTGTGCTCCACGAGTACAGCGCCATCGAAGGTGTACAGGAAGACGTAATTGAAATCCTGTTGAACCTTAAAGGTCTGGCTATCAAGCTGCACGGCCGTGACGAAGTTACGCTGACCTTGTCGAAGAAGGGTTCGGGGGTGGTTACCGCTGCCGATATTCAGCTGGATCATGATGTCGAGATCGTTAACCCCGATCACGTAATCGCTAACCTGGCGTCTAACGGCGCCCTGAACATGAAGCTCGTTGTAGCTCGTGGTCGTGGTTATGAACCGGCAGACTCGCGTCAGAGCGATGAAGACGAAAGCCGCAGCATCGGTCGCTTGCAGCTTGACTCTTCGTTCAGCCCGGTTCGCCGTATCGCATACGTGGTGGAAAACGCCCGTGTCGAGCAGCGTACTAACCTGGACAAGCTGGTTATTGATCTGGAAACCAACGGTACTCTGGATCCTGAAGAGGCTATCCGCCGCGCCGCAACCATCCTGCAACAGCAGTTGGCTGCGTTTGTCGACCTCAAGGGTGACAGCGAACCAGTGGTAATCGAGCAAGAAGACGAGATCGATCCGATCCTGCTTCGCCCGGTTGACGATCTGGAACTGACTGTACGTTCGGCTAACTGCCTTAAGGCGGAAAACATTTACTACATCGGCGACCTGATTCAGCGTACCGAAGTAGAACTGTTGAAGACTCCGAACCTTGGCAAGAAATCCTTGACTGAAATCAAGGACGTTCTGGCCTCCCGCGGTCTGTCCCTCGGCATGCGCCTCGACAACTGGCCGCCTGCAAGTCTTAAGAAGGACGACAAGGCGACTGCCTGATCGTCGTAATCACCGAACGTAGTGTTTGGTAAGGAATGAACCATGCGTCATCGTAAAAGTGGTCGTCACCTCAGCCGCACCAGCTCGCACCGCAAGGCCATGTTCCAGAACATGGCGGTGTCGCTGTTCGAGCACGAGCTGATCAAAACTACTCTGCCAAAAGCCAAAGAACTGCGCCGCGTTGCTGAGCCGCTGATCACTCTGGCCAAGACAGACAGCCTGGCTAACCGCCGTCTGGCTTTCGACCGTACTCGTTCGAAAGCTATCGTTGGTAAGCTCTTCAACGACCTGGGCAAGCGTTACGCTACCCGTGAGGGTGGCTACCTGCGCATCCTCAAGTGCGGTTTCCGCGCTGGCGACAACGCGCCTATGGCGTACGTCGAGTTGGTTGATCGTGCTGTCGGCGGTGAAGCTGTATCCGCTGAGTAAGACGTCAGTCTGAAACAAGAAACCGGGCCTAGCGCCCGGTTTTTTGTGCCTGTTAGAAATGCGCTCTACGTACAAGCTTCAAACCTTCCCGGTCGGCACTATATCCGTGGGTTGATCATTAGTAATTATCTATCGATGTCAGCAAGTTAATGAATTTGTGGCTGTCATGATGATGATCAATACTCCCTCCAAGCCGATTCGCCGGCAGTTCAAGACTGACAAAGGAAGAGACGCATGAGCCAGAACAAAACACTTACAACCGCCAGTGGCGCTCCTGTCGCCGACAACCAGAATTCTCGCTCCGCCGGCCCTCGTGGTCCTCTGCTGCTCGACGATTTCCACCTGATCGAGAAGCTTGCACACTTCAACCGTGAAAACATTCCAGAGCGTCGTGTTCACGCCAAAGGCTCGGGTGCTTACGGCACATTTACTGTGACGCGTGACATCACTCGCTACACCAGCGCCAAGCTGTTCGAGGCAGTGGGCAAACAAACGCCAACATTTCTACGTTTTTCCACCGTAGGTGGTGAGCGAGGTTCCGCTGATACCGAGCGCGACCCTCGTGGCTTTGCGTTGAAGTTCTACACCGAGGAAGGTAACTGGGACATCGTTGGCAACAACACCCCAGTGTTTTTCATCCGCGATCCGCTGAAATTCCCGGACTTCATCCATACGCAAAAGCGTTTGCCGCAAAGCAACCTCAAAAGTGCGCAGGCGATGTGGGACTTCTGGTCGTATTCGCCCGAGGCACTGCATCAGATCACCATTCTGTTTTCGGACCGGGGCATTCCTGATGGCTATCGTCATATGCACGGCTTTGGCAGCCATACCTATAGCCTGATCAGCGCCACAGGCGAGCGTCATTGGGTGAAATGGCACTACAAGACTCTGCAGGGGATCAAGAACCTGGCACCGGCGGAAGCAGCGCGCCTTGCCGGTACTGACCCGGATTACGCCCAACGGGACCTGTTCAACGCTATCGAGCGTGGTGACTTTCCAAAATGGCGTGTGTGCATCCAGATCATGACTGAGGCTCAAGCCGCCGCGCATTATGAGAACCCATTCGACGTGACCAAAACCTGGTCGCAGAAAGAATTCCCGTTGATTGAAGTCGGTGAACTGGAGCTCAATCGCAATCCGCTCAATTACTTCGCGGAGGTCGAGCAAGCGGCCTTTGGTCCGAGCAACATGGTGCCAGGCGTCGGTCTGTCGCCAGACCGAATGCTGCAAGGCCGTGTTTTCGCTTACGCGGATGCTCACCGCTATCGCGTCGGCACCAACAATCAGCAGTTGCCGGTGAATGCACCACGCAGCCCGGTTAACAGCTATCAGCGCGATGGTTCGATGGCGTTGGGTTCCAATGGCGGTGCGGCTCCGAACTACGAACCGAACAGTTATGTCGATTCGCCGAAGCAGGCTTCTCGTTACGCTGAGCCCGCTTTAGCGTTGAACGGTTCGGCTGATCGCTACGATCATCGTGAAGATACCGATTACTACAGCCATGCCGGTGCGCTGTTTCGCTTGATGAGTGACGAGCAGCGTGCGTTATTGGTGAGCAACATCGCCGGCGCGATGGCAGGTGTATCAAGTGATGTAGTTGATCGCCAGTTGCAGCATTTCTTCAAGGCCGATCCGGCGTATGGAGAAGCAATCGCAAAGCAGCTCAACGTACAGCTTAACGTAGTCTAAATGAGAAGCAGAACCGCCCTTGATTGGGCGGTTTTTGCGTTAATTAAGCTACTTTTCTCAGAATATCTTCGCTTTTATTGCGTAATCGAGTGACCTGCCAAGCGGGTTGGTTCAAACTACAGACTTTCAAGCAGGGAGATGTAGGGCGATGCAAGGCCACCCAGACGTTATCGATTACCTCAACACGTTGCTGACCGGCGAACTGGCCGCGCGTGATCAATATTTCGTCCATTCGCGGATGTACGAGGACTGGGGATTCACCAAGCTCTACGAACGTATCAATCATGAAATGGAAGAAGAAGCCGGGCATGCCGATGCGCTGATGCGTCGGATCCTGATGCTGGAAGGCACGCCACGCATGCGTCCGGATGATCTTGATGTGGGCACCACAGTGCCTGAGATGCTTGAGGCTGATCTGCGTCTTGAGTACAAGGTCCGTGCAGCACTGTGCAAAGGCATCGAGCTGTGCGAGCAGCACAGGGACTACGTCAGTCGCGAGATCTTGCGTGTTCAGCTCAATGACACCGAAGAAGATCACACCTACTGGCTGGAAAAGCAGTTGGGTCTCATCAAGTTGATCGGTCTCGAGAACTACCTGCAATCGCACACCTGATGGCGGCGTATATAAAAAAGCCCCTGTCACTGATGAAGTGACAGGGGCTTTTTCTTGACCCGGACTCAGGCTCGATCGCGTTCCAGCAGCGGTTTCAGGTAGAAGCCGGTATGAGACTGTTTCATCTCTGCAACTTCCTCCGGTGTGCCGACGGCAATGATTTGGCCGCCCTTGGAGCCGCCTTCCGGCCCCAGGTCCACCAACCAGTCAGCGGTCTTGATCACATCCAGGTTGTGCTCGATCACCACAACCGTGTTGCCGTGGTCGCGCAGTCTGTGCAACACGTCGAGCAATTGCTGGATATCTGCAAAGTGCAGGCCCGTGGTCGGCTCGTCGAGGATGTACAGGGTCTTGCCTGTGTCGCGCTTGGATAGCTCGCGGGACAGTTTCACCCGTTGTGCTTCGCCACCGGACAGCGTGGTCGCTGATTGCCCCAGCTTGATGTACGACAGGCCCACATCCATCAGCGTCTGCAGCTTGCGCGCCAGTGCCGGTACCGCGTCGAAGAACTCCCGCGCTTCCTCGATGGTCATCTCGAGGGTTTCGTGGATGCTCTTGCCCTTGTACTTAATCTCCAGGGTTTCGCGGTTGTAGCGCTTGCTCTTGCACACATCACAAGGAACGTAGATGTCTGGCAGGAAGTGCATCTCTACCTTGATCAGGCCATCGCCCTGGCAGGCCTCGCAACGTCCCCCCTTCACGTTGAAGGAGAAGCGCCCCGGCCCGTAACCACGGGAGCGCGACTCCGGCACGCCGGCGAACAACTCGCGAATGGGCGTGAACAACCCGGTGTAGGTCGCCGGGTTGGAGCGCGGAGTACGACCAATCGGGCTCTGGTCGATATCGACGACTTTATCCAGATGCTCCAGACCCTTGATGCTGTCATGAGCGGCCGCTTCAAGTGTGGTTGCGCCGTTGAGTGCCGTGGCGCTCAGAGGAAACAGCGTGTTGTTGATCAGGGTCGATTTGCCTGAGCCGGATACACCGGTCACACAGGTCAGCAGGCCGATCGGAATCTCGAGGTCGACGTTGCGCAAGTTGTTGCCGCGAGCGCCCTTGAGCGATATCGACAGCTTCTTGTTGCGCGGCGTGCGTTTGGCCGGCACTTCGATCTTCACCCGACCCGACAGATACTTGCCCGTCAGCGAGTCTGGGTGAGCCATGACCTCGGCCGGCGTGCCTTCGGCGACGATATGTCCGCCATGAACCCCGGCGCCCGGGCCGATATCCACCACGTAGTCTGCCAGGCGAATCGCGTCTTCGTCGTGCTCGACCACAATCACCGTGTTGCCGATGTCCCGCAGATGCTTGAGCGTGCCGAGCAACCGGTCGTTGTCGCGCTGGTGCAAGCCAATCGACGGCTCGTCGAGGATGTAGAGAACGCCGACCAGGCCGGCGCCGATCTGACTGGCCAGGCGAATACGCTGGGCCTCACCACCGGACAAGGTGTCGGCGCTGCGATCCAGCGACAGGTAATCAAGACCGACGTTGACCAGGAACTGCAGGCGCTCGCGGATTTCCTTGAGGATCTTGTCAGCGATTTCCCCACGACGTCCGGTCAGCTTGAGCTCGCCGAAGTAGTCGCAAGCATCGCCGATGGGCAGGTTGGTCACCGCGGGCAGGGTTTTCTCGCCGACCCATACATGCCGCGCCTCACGCCGCAGACGGGTGCCGCGGCAATCCGGGCAGGCCTGGGTGCTGAGGAACTTGGCCAGCTCTTCGCGCACCGAAGCCGATTCGGTTTCGCGGTAGCGGCGTTCCAGGTTCGGCACGATGCCTTCGAACGGGTGCGAACGTTTGACGATGTCGCCACGGTCGTTCAGGTACTTGAAGTCGACGTTTTGCGAGCCACTGCCGTGCAGGATGAATTTCTGCTGATCGCCGGGCAGTTCGTTGAACGGCACCTCGAGGCTGAATTTGTAGTGCGAGGCCAGCGAGCCGAGCATCTGGAAGTAATAGACGTTGCGCCGGTCCCAGCCGCGAATCGCGCCTTCGGCCAGGGTCAGCTCGCCATTGACCAGTCGCTTGATGTCGAAAAACTGCTTCACACCCAGGCCATCACACGTCGGGCAGGCGCCGGCCGGGTTGTTAAAAGAGAACAGCTTGGGTTCGAGTTCGCTGATGGCGTGGCCGCAAATCGGGCAGGCGAAGCGCGCGGAGAAGATCATCTCTTCACCCGGCTCGTCGTCCATCGGTGCCACCAGGGCGATGCCGTCCGCCAGCTTTAGCGCCGTCTCGAAGGATTCGGCCAGACGTTGCTGCAGGTCAGCGCGGACCTTGAAGCGGTCGACCACCACATCGATGGAATGCTTCTTTTGTTTGTCGAGCTTGGGCGCTTCATCCAGCTCATACAACTTACCGTTGATCCGGGCGCGCACGAAGCCCTGGGCACGCAGCTCTTCGAACACCGACAGGTGCTCGCCTTTACGCTCGCGAATGACCGGGGCCAACAGCATGAGCTTGCTGCCCTCCGGTTGCGCCAGAACCAGGTCGACCATCTGGCTGACGGTCTGAGCCTCCAGCGGAATATCGTGATCGGGGCAGCGAGGAATGCCTACCCGCGCATAAAGCAGACGCAAGTAGTCGTAGATTTCGGTGATGGTGCCGACCGTCGAGCGCGGGTTGTGCGAGGTCGACTTCTGTTCGATGGAAATGGCCGGCGACAGGCCTTCGATGGTGTCGACATCGGGCTTTTCCATCATCGACAGGAACTGGCGGGCATAGGCCGACAATGATTCGACGTAGCGGCGCTGGCCTTCGGCGTACAGGGTGTCGAAAGCCAGGGACGACTTGCCGGAGCCGGACAGGCCGGTGATGACGATCAGCTTGTCCCTTGGCAGGGTCAGGTCGATATTCTTCAGGTTGTGGGTTCGAGCCCCACGAATCAGGATCTTGTCCAAAGTGGCCTCGCTTGGCGGGCGTCGAAAACGTAGGAGTATACGGCCAAATACTGGATGGATGCACACTATCAAATGACGGGAGGATTGGCTTACATGAAGAGTCTGTCAGATGAGCGCGTCAAAGCGTCGCGATATACCCCGCCAATCGATGGGACTGGTAGAATCGCCGCCGGTTCAC
Source organism: Pseudomonas moorei (assembly GCF_042846945.1). NCBI lineage: Bacteria > Pseudomonadati > Pseudomonadota > Gammaproteobacteria > Pseudomonadales > Pseudomonadaceae > Pseudomonas > Pseudomonas moorei. The sequence continues at coordinate 640,598 of NZ_AP035776.1, read as the reverse complement.
ATGAGGTTTTTCCATGCACGATCCCCACAGCGAACGCATGAGTGGCAGCGAGACCCGCGCGGCGAGTGGTCTGGCCCTGGTGTTTGCCTTCCGTATGCTTGGCATGTTCATGGTGTTGCCGGTATTGGCGACCTATGGGATGGACCTGGCGGGAGCGACCCCGGCCCTTATCGGGCTGGCGATTGGCGCTTACGGCCTGACCCAGGCGATTTTCCAGATTCCTTTCGGTTTCATTTCAGACCGCATCGGCCGCCGCCCGGTGATTTACCTCGGTTTGATTATCTTTGCCCTCGGCAGCGTCCTGGCGGCCAGCGCCGATTCCATCTGGGGCGTGATTGCCGGACGTATCCTGCAAGGTGCCGGGGCGATTTCCGCTGCGGTCATGGCGTTGTTGTCAGACCTGACCCGGGAACAGCATCGGACCAAGGCCATGGCCATGATCGGCATGACGATTGGCCTGTCGTTTGCCGTCGCCATGGTGGTCGGGCCTTTGCTGACGCGTGCTTTCGGCCTGAGCGGATTGTTCCTCGCCACAGGTGGCATGGCGCTGTTCGGCATTGTGATCGTGATGTTCATGGTGCCGCGTTCCACCGGGCCGTTGCAGCACCGTGAGTCCGGCGTCGCGCGTCAGGCACTGATTCCGACGCTCAAGCACCCGGACCTGCTGCGCCTGGACCTGGGCATCTTTGTGTTGCACGCGATGTTGATGTCGAGTTTCGTTGCATTGCCCCTGGCCCTGGTCGAAAAAGCCGGGCTGCCTAAAGAGCAGCACTGGTGGGTGTACCTGACCGCGCTGCTGATTTCCTTCTTCGCCATGATCCCGTTCATTATCTACGGCGAGAAGAAACGCAAAATGAAACGAGTTTTGCTCGGCGCCGTCGTGACGCTGATGTTCACTGAGCTATTCTTCTGGCAGTTCGGCGACAGCTTGCGGGCTCTGGTGATCGGGACGGTGGTGTTCTTCACTGCGTTCAATCTGCTGGAAGCTTCCTTGCCATCGCTGATCAGCAAGGTTTCACCGGCCGGCGGCAAGGGCACGGCCATGGGGGTGTATTCCACCAGCCAGTTCCTGGGTTCCGCACTGGGCGGCATCCTCGGTGGCTGGTTGTTCCAGCATGGCGGTTTGTCGGTTGTGTTCCTTGGATGCGCGGGTCTGGCTGCCCTCTGGCTGGCCTTTGCTGTTACCATGCGCGAACCTCCCTACGTCACGAGCCTGCGCTTGCCGTTGTCGCCCGAGGCGATCCGCGAAGCGGGTTTGGTTGAGCGCCTGAAGGCGGTCGTAGGGGTAACAGATGCAGTGATCGTCGCTGATGAAGCGGCCATTTACATCAAATTGGACACCGAACTATTGGATCGCACCACCCTTGAGCGCCTGGTGAACAACCCGGCCGAGGCAGCGTGCGTAGCCTAGGAGAACGTAATGGCCCGTGGGGTTAACAAAGTCATATTGGTCGGCACTTGCGGCCAGGATCCTGAAGTTCGCTACCTGCCTAACGGTAACGCCGTGACCAACCTGAGTCTGGCGACCAGCGAGCAGTGGACTGACAAGCAAACCGGTCAGAAAGTCGAAAAGACCGAATGGCACCGTGTGTCGATGTTCGGCAAAGTTGCAGAGATCGCTGGCGAGTACCTGCGTAAAGGTTCGCAGGTGTACATCGAAGGCAAGCTGCAGACCCGCGAGTGGGAAAAAGACGGCATCAAGCGTTACACCACCGAAATCGTCGTCGACATGCAAGGCACCATGCAGCTGTTGGGTGGCCGTCCACAGGGCGACCAGCAAGGCCAGGGCGGCGGTAACAACTACCAGCAATCCGCTCCGCGCCAGCAGGCTCCACGTCCTGCACCGCAACAGCAGCCACAGCGTCCGGCACCGCAACAAGCCGCGCCGCAACCGGCTCCGGATTTCGACAGCTTTGATGACGATATTCCATTCTGATAACCCGCTTCACCCGTTCTAAACACAAAGGCCCGGCGCTAAAAGCGTCGGGCCTTTTTTGTGGGCGCTGGATTGATCAATCCGGTACCGGGTACGGCAAGCTCAGGCACTAACCCTGGCTGGCAGACAGAAACTCGTCGCTGGAGATCACCTTCGCATACGCAAAACCCAAGGCCGACATGAAGGCCGCGTGCACCTGGGCCGCCGGAACGGTCAGGCCGTTGAACTCCAGGTCACGGGAGGCACAGGCGTCGTGGATCACCGTGACGCTATAGCCGAGGTCGTTGGCGGCACGGGTGATGCCGTCGATGCACATGTGGCTCATGCTGCCGACGACCACCAGTTCCTTGATGCCTTGTTCGTCGAGGATCGACTGCAGTTCGGTTTCGCGGAATGAGTTGACGAAGTGCTTGAGCACCACTGGTTCCTCAGCACGGTTGAGGACCTTGGGGTGCAGCTTCGCGCCTTCGGAGCCCGGGGTGAAAAAGGGTGCGGCGTCGGAGGTGAACTCGTGGCGAATGTGCACCACCGAATCGCCAGCATCACGGAAGGCTTTGAGCAGGCGTACAGCGTTGTCCGCCGCGGCATCGGCGCCGACCAGTGGCCACTTGCCTTGGGGGAAGTAGTCGTTTTGGATATCGACTAGGATGAGGGCTTGCTTGGCCATGACTGTTTCCTTGAAGTACGGGTTGGATGTGGAATCAAGTATTGGCCCACGCACGCCCTCCAGGGATTGGCCGCACCGACAATAGAAGGGGGAAAACTGACAATGGATGCACAAAGGGCGATCGCCGAACTGGGCGTGTTGATCTATCCCGGCGCGCAAATGGCGGCGGTGCATGGGTTGACGGACCTGTTCGGGGTGGCCAACCGGATCGCCGCCGAACATCAGGCGGCGCAGTTGCCTCTGCTGCGGGTCAGTCATTGGCAAGTGGACGGCGAGCAGGCGCCAGCGCGGGTGTACGACAGCCATCCAGGGGTGGACGGCGCCTTGGTGGCGGTCTTGATTCCGCCGTCGATTGCCGGGTTCCGCGAAGGCCAGGCATCGCAGGCGTTGATTCGCTGGATGCGCCAGCAACATGCCAATGGCGCGACCCTCGGTGGTGTCTGCGTGGGCTCGATTCTGCTGGCCGAAAGCGGACTGCTCGACGGCCGTAGCGCCACCACTCATTGGACCTCGGCCAAGGCGTTCGCCGAACGTTACCCGGCAATCAAGCTCAAGGCCGATACCCCCATCGTCGATGACGGCGACCTGATCACGACCGCCGGGCTGATGGCCTGGTCGGAGCTGGGGCTGCGCCTGGTGAATCGCTTGTTGGGGCCGAGTATCGCCACTGGCACCGCCCGTTTTCTGGTGGTGGAGCACAGTGACAGCGCCAGCGAGTGCGGCAGCAACTTCGCGCCGATTCTCAACCATGGCGATGCGTCGATCCTCAAGGTTCAACACTGGCTGCAAAGCACCGGTGCCACCGATGTGTCGCTGACGTCCATGGCCGAGCGGGCAGGGTTGGAGGAACGCACGTTCCTGCGTCGGTTCCGTGCCGCCACCGGGCTCAAGCCCACCGAGTACTGCCAGCACCTGCGGGTTGGCAAAGCGCGTGAAATGCTCGAATTCACTAATGGCACCATCGATCACATAGCCTGGACCGTGGGGTATCAGGACCCGGGCGCCTTTCGCTCGACGTTCAAGAAAATCACCGGGCTGGCGCCGAGTGATTACCGGACGCGATTTGGCGTGACGCCGAATACAGCCAATCGTGGCCAATCCTTGTAGTGCGCTCCCAAAGGTGTCACGCATCGATCATGCAAAATGCCAGAACAAGACATGCAGTCGTGCAGAATAAAACAGGCCCGATGCCACCACCTTTCGCGTAACCGGCTGATTTGAATTGCGTTTCTTTTCAGCCGCGATTGGCCTGATCTCTGCACCCCCAAAGCTACATTCATCTGGCGCCGATTGAAGGGGGACGCATGACCCCAACAAGCCGCAAAAAGCTGGTAGTCGCCCACTCGGTGCGTTCCGACGCGCCGTTGCACGAAGTCGAAACCAATCGCTCGCTGGCCCGCTGGCTGGCGCACATTCTCGGGCTCAAGTACGGCGGCAGTTACGACCCGACGCAGCATCTCGGTCGTGAACTTTACCTGCTGCCGACGCAAACCCTGGTCGGTGCTGCCGCCGCCCGGCAACTGGGCGTCAAGGGGCCTGAAGATTTGTGGGGCGGTTACGTCGAGCATGACTTCATCTGCACCAAAGCCATCAGTCACGGTTTGCGTAACCATCTGGCCCATGCTCCCCATGGCTGGTCGCCGTTGTTTTCCCAACGGGTGCGCCATGTGGTGCTTGATGGTCTCAGCGTGTTTTCCTTCGACGATGCGCGGCCGGCGGCGGAGCACCTGCTTTACACCGGCCCGATCCGCCTCAAGCCGATTCACGCGTGCGCCGGGCGGGGTCAGGAAGTCATCAGGAGCCTCGACCAGTTCGATGAAATCCTTGCCCGACCCGAGGCCAAAACCCTGTTCACCGAAGGCGTGGTGCTGGAGCAGGACCTGGACCAGGTCACTACCCACAGCGTTGGTCAGAGTTTCATCGGCGACAAAGTGCTGAGTTATTGCGGTGATCAATATTTGACCAAGGACGCCCACGGCGAAGAGGTCTATGGTGGTTCCAACCTGTTGGTGGTGCAGGGTGGATACGACGATTTACTGAAGCTGGACCTGCCCGATGACGTGCGGCTGGCAATCCAGCAGGCACAAGTGTTCGACAGCGCCGCGGATGAAGCCTACCCCGGTTTCTATGCGTCGCGGCGCAATTACGACATTGCCCAGGGCATGGCCAGCGACGGCAAGCCACGCAGCGGCGTGCTCGAACAATCCTGGCGCATGGGCGGTGCCAGCAGTGCCGAGGTGGCGGCCTTGCAGAGCTTCGTCAACGATCCGGATATGCGCGCGATTCGTGTGTCTTCGGTGGAAACCTACATCGAACAGCCTTTGCCGGCGCACGCCATCGAGGTGTATCGCGGACCGGCGCAAGACAGTGATTTTCTCCTCAAGTACGTAACGGTCAAAACCTATGACGGCTAGAAGCGAAAGCATTCAAATCGACATCGATGACGAACAGATGAGCGGGACTTTTCTCAGCCCCAAATCAAAGGTCCCCGGCGTGTTGTTCGTGCACGGCTGGGGCGGCAGTCAGGAGCGCGACCTGGAACGGGCCAAAGGCATCGCCGGCCTGGGTTGTGTGTGCCTGACCTTCGACCTGCGCGGGCATACCGGCGGCACCGGTATTCCGTTGTCCCGGGTGACCCGTGAAGACAACTTGCGCGACCTGCTGGCGGCCTACGATCGCTTGCTCGCTCACCCGGCGCTGGATACCTCGGCGATTGCCGTGGTCGGCACCAGCTATGGTGGTTACCTGGCCGCGATCCTGACTTCGTTGCGCCCCGTACGTTGGCTGGCGCTGCGGGTGCCGGCGTTGTACCGCGACGAACAGTGGCACACACCCAAGCGCGATCTGGACAAGCTCGATCTGCGCGATTACCGCAGCACCCTGGTGCGCGCCGATGGCAACCGGGCGCTGCATGCCTGTTCGCAATTTACCGGGGATGTGCTGCTGGTGCAGTCCGAGACCGATGACTACGTGCCCCACGCAACCATCATGAGTTATCGCGCGGCCTGTCAGCAAACCCACTCGTTGACGCACTGCATCATCGACGGTGCCGACCATGCCCTGAGTGATCCCGTTTCACAGCAGGCCTATACCTCGATCCTCGTGGACTGGATCACGGAAATGGTGGTGGGTGAGCGGCTGAGCATCATTCAGTCCCGGTGATATTGGGTTCCTCTAAGAACGCCATCGCGTCCTTTCAGACAGCAGCAGTCACTGGGGCTTTTTCGAGATCCGCAACGCCTTGGCCTTGGCCTCCACCACCAGATACATCACCAGAGTGATCAACAACGGCAGCAGAAAGTAGATCGCCCGATAAGCCAGTAGCCCCGCCACCAAGCTGCCCCGCGACACCTCATGTTGCAGCAGCGCCACGAACACTGCCTCCAGCACACCGAGCCCGGCCGGGATGTGGGTGATCACCCCGGCGATGGCGCTGATCAGCAGCACGCCAAGCACCAGCGGGTAATCCAGTTTGCTCGGCAGCAGGGTGAAAATCACCGCCGCCATCAACGACCAATTCAAGGCCCCGAGGGCCAGTTGCACGATGGCCATGCGCAGCGACGGCAGGTTGATTTCCACGCCGCGAATGGCCCATTCCCGGCGGGTTGAGTACCGGCACGCGGCCAGATAGCCCGCACTCACCAGCAGCAGTAACACGCCCACCCCTTGCAGCGCGCCGCTGCTGAGTGTCCAGCCGGGCGGCATGCGCACCAGACCGCTGCTGAACACTGCGCCGGCAATCACCATGTAGCCAAACCAATTGGTGGCCAGGCTCAGACCGAGGATTTTCGCGATGTTGGCTTTGCTCACACCGAGTCGTGAGTACAGCCGATAACGCATGGCGATACCGCCGACCCAGGCGCTCAGGTTGAGGTTGAAGGCGTAACTGATGATCCCGACGGGCAGGATCTGTTTCCACGTGAGGTCCTGGCGGATGTAGGTGCGACCGACCAGGTCGAAGCAGGCGTACACCACAAAACTCGTGAGGGTCAGCCCGGACGCGATGATCAGCGTGCGCACCTTGAAGTCGGCCAGGGTATCGAACACCTCGTTCCATTCGATGCGCTGGGCGAACATCGTCAACAGCACGATCAGCGCCAGAAAAAACAGCAGCGTCAATGGTCGCTTCCAGCGGCTCCAGCGCGACTTGACCCGCTGTTCGGCGTTGCGCATCGCACGGGCTTCAGTGCGGCTCATGATGGCTCACTCCGGGTCGACGCGGTGAAGGCCTTGAGGCGGGGTTTATGTGCCGGCAACCAACCGGCCCAGGCCGGGAAGTGCCGCAGGAAGTGGAAGACCAGAAAACCCACGGTCATGTGCCAGACGCGGCCGCGCGGTGCGTTGTCGACCGACATGACCTTGCAATGGTTGTCACTGAGATCTTCAAGGCGTTCGAACAGATGCCGGTTGAACCCTCGGTCGCGGATCAACACATTGGCCTCCAGGTTCATCGACAGGCTCAGGGGGTCGAGGTTGCTGGAACCGACCGTGCTCCAGTCCTCATCCACCAGCGCGACCTTGCCGTGCAGCGGGCGGTCGCAATATTCGTAGATCGCCACACCGGACTTGAGCAGGTAGTCGTAGGTCATGCGCGCCGCGAGCTTGGCCACCAGCATGTCCGGCTGACCTTGCAGAATCAGCCGCACCTCGACACCACGACGGGCTGCGTTACGAATTTCGCGCAGCAGTCGATAGCCGGGAAAGAAGTAAGCATTGGCAATCACCACGCGCCGTTGCGCTGTACGCAGTACCTGTCGGTAAACCTCTTCGATGTCGGTCCGATGCTCGCCGTTGTCGCGATACACCAGGCGCACCTGTCCATCGTGATCGCTGAACGCCAACTCCGAGCGGCGTTGTCGACGCCGTTGCCACCAGTACCTGGCGTGCACCGGGCGACCGCATTGCAGCAGGGCAAAGTGATGGATGTCGGCCACCGCCGGGCCTTGTACTTCAACCGAGTAATCCTGCTTGGCCTCCGGGCCGAAGTCGGCCAGATGGTCGGCGGAAAAGTTGATCCCGCCGAGAAACGCGAAGGTTCCGTCGACGACCACGATCTTGCGGTGCAGGCGCCGAAACCAGTTGGTGCGGATGCCCAGGTGTTTGGGCGCCGGGTCGAACATTTGCAAATGCACACCGGCGTCACTGAGGGCGGCGAGGTAACCGCTGCTCAGTTCTCCGCAACCAAACCCGTCGAAGCTGGCGGTGACACGCACGCCGCGCCGGGCCGCATCGATGAGTACGGCCTGCAGTTCTGCGCCGACCTTGTCCTCGAAGACGATGAAGGTTTCCAGGAGAATTTCGCTTTTGGCCTGACGCATGGCCTCGAACACTCGGGGGAAATAGGCTTCGCCGTTTTCCAGCAACTCGACTCGATTGTTGCCGTGCCAACGGTATTCGACATCGACGGCTGCCGGCTCGCTGACCGGGGGCGCGGGAACCGGGGCGACGGTGGTTTTATCCATCGGCGAAGCACTCATAGCTCGATCTCCACCGAAAGCGGTGCGTGGTCGGAAAGGTGTGACCAAGGGCGGTTTGTCAGTACCTGCGGGCCACTGGCCTTCAGGTTGCGTACGTAGATGCGGTCCAGGCGTAGAGCCGGCCATCGCGCGGGAAAACTGCGCGCCGGTTTGCCCTGGTGTTCGGCGAAGACTTCGCGCAAGCCGCAAGGCTTGAGCAAGGCATCGGCGCGCTGGCGCCAGTCGTTGAAATCACCGGCGATGATTACTGGTGCGTCACCGGGCAGTTGTTCCAGGCGACGGGCCAACAGCTTGAGCTGTTCAGTGCGGTGGCTTTCACGCAGGCCCAGGTGCACGCAAATGGCATGCACCTCCGGGCCTTCGCCGGGCAAGCGCAATACACAATGCAGGAGGCCGCGATTCTCGTGGCCGCTGATCGACACGTCGAGGTTGTCATGGCGCACGATCTGGAATTTCGACAGCAGCGCATTACCGTGATCGCCCGCCGGGTAGACCGCGTTGCGCCCATAGGCGAACTGCGGCCAGAGGCTGTCGGCGAGGAATTCGTATTGCGGCATCGCCGGCCAATTGTCATAGCGCTTGGGGTGGTGTTCGTGGGTGCCATGGACTTCCTGCAAAAACACCACATCAGCAGACACACTGCGCACCGCTTCGCGCAATTCCGGCAGGATGAAACGCCGGTTCAACGCGGTGAAGCCTTTGTGGGTATTGACCGTCAGGACAGTGAAACGGTGCACCAGGGGCTCGATGAGCGCTTGCTCGTCGGTGACGCCAACCGGGTCGGGAATGCTCATGCCAGCACTCCTTCGGCAGCCGGCTCGCCGGGGGCGGTGGCCAGGTTCTTGTCGAGGTCGAAGCGTTCGAGCAAGCGCCGCGCATCGAAGGGCGCACGGACTTTGATGTCATTGTCGAAATAGCAGAACACCTCGCGGGACTTGCACGCCTTGGGTTTGAGCCTCGGCGCGATCAGATGCGGGTCATCCGGTTGCCGACCATGCTGCCAGGCCTCGATCCGGTCACCCCAGCGTTTCAGCGCCTGCGGGGTGTAGCCGCTGGCGTAGAGCTCTTCGTCACCGTGCAGGCGCAGGTAGACGAAGTCGCTGGTGATGTCTTCACGGTACGGCCATTTGCCGGCGGTGTCGGCGATGACCAACGCGGTGTTGTAGCGCTTGAGCAAACGCACAAACGCCGGGTCGATGAAGCTGTCATGGCGGATTTCCACGGCGTGGCGAACCGGCTTTTTCTTGTGGGCCTTCAGGCTGGCGTGGCCATTGATGTGCGCGTCGTGCTGGCGGGCGAGGGCGGCGGCTTGTTCGGTGTCGTGGGGTAATTGTTCGAGGAAGGTTTCGAACAGATCGGCATCGAATTTGAAGTTGGGCGGGAATTGCCAGAGGATCGGGCCGAGCTTTTCTTTCAGCTCCAGAACCCCCGAGGCGAAAAAATTCGCCAGGGGTTTATGAATGTCGCGCAGGCGCTTGATGTGAGTGATGAAACGTGGGGCCTTGACGCTAAAAACGAACTGCGCCGGTGTGTCGTTGTACCACTCGGCATAGCGCTCTGGCCGTTGCAGGGCGTAAAACGATCCATTGATTTCGATGCTGTTGACCGCCCGCGAAGCGAATTGCAATTCGCGCTTCCGGGCCAGGCCCTTCGGGTAGAAATCCCCCCGCCAAGGCGTGTAGCGCCAACCTGAAATCCCGATATGAATCGCCGCCATGTCGCCTCCGGTCCGAGTGCCCCTGTCTTTTGATGACTGCGGGGCAAGGGCGAAAGTTTCGACGGGACTACAGGTGGCAGGTATTTCACTGATCACCGCAAAACCTGTAGGAACCGGCTTGTCGGCGATGGGCGTCAACGATAACGCGTGTGATCTGGATAAACGCGGTGCACTGGAGTCCATCGCCAGCAGGCTGGCTCCTACGGGGGATCAGTGACCGACGACGATACGGGTCGAGGATTCGGCATACACCGGACCCAAGCGGTCAAGGCGACCGCTCCAGGCCGTCAGCGCCAGTGCCACCAGCACCACCAGGCCACCAATCCACGCCGTATGAATCAAACCCATCTGCGCGACGATCAAGCCACCTCCCCAGGCACCGCCAGCGATGCCGAGGTTGAACGCGGCGATGTTCAGGCCGGAAGCCACGTCGACCGCGTTTGGCGTGTGATGTTCGGCCTGGTGCACTACGTACACCTGCAACCCCGGCACATTGCCGAAGGCCACGGCACCCCAGACCAGCACGGTGGCCAGCGCCAGCCATGGGTTGCTGGCCGTGAAAGTCAGTACGAACAGCACGGCGGCGAGCAGGCTGAAGATGATTTTCAAGGCGCTGATCGGACCGCGTTTGTCCGCCAGTTTGCCGCCCCAGATGTTGCCCACGGCCACCGAGACACCGTAGACCAGCAGCACCAGGCTGACGGTGCTGGCGCTGAAGCCGGAAATGTCCTGGAGGATCGGTGCCAGGAAGGTGAACGCAATGAACGAACCGCCGTAACCAACCGCCGTCATGGCGTACACCAGCAGTAACCGTGGCTGCTTGAGCACCTGCAATTGCTGCAACAACGACGCGGGTTTGCTGTGGGCGATGTTTTTCGGCACGTACAGCAGGCTGCCGATGAACGCGATGACACCCAGTGCGGACACGGCGAGAAAGGTTTCACGCCAGCCGAAATGCTGGCCGATGAAGGTGCCCAACGGCACGCCAGTCACCAGCGCCACGGTCAGTCCGGTGAACATGATGGCAATCGCGCTGGCGGCTTTATCCTTGGGCACTAGACTGGTGGCGATGGTCGAGCCGATGGAGAAAAACACCCCGTGGGCCAGGCCGGTGACGATCCGCGCAATGATCAGCGATTCATAGCTCGGCGCTTTCCAGGCCAGCAGGTTACCCAGGGTGAACAGCACCATCAGCGACAACAGCAACATTTTGCGCGGTACTTTGCCGGTGAGGGCGGTCAGCACGGGGGCGCCGACCGCGACGCCCAGCGCATACAGGCTGACCAAAAGGCCGGCGGACGGCAGGCTGACACCCAGGTCGGCGCCAATGGTGGGTAACAGGCCAACGATGACGAATTCGGTCGTCCCGATGGCAAAAGCGCTGAGGGTCAGCGCGAGCAAGGCAATGGGCATGGCTGCAACTCCGGTGGGTTGATTCGATGGAGCGCAGTGTCGGGTTTTGAGGCAGGCGGAAAAATACAGGGATGAGCATTTGATATTTGCGCAGCGGTCAAATATGCCCAAGTCCCTCACCACGGAAGGGTAAACAACCCTTCCTCCGTGAACCATCACCGAACTTAACCGGCATTTCCCGATCAGTCCCTTACAGTCTTATCCAAAGGAGCCGAAGCGTTGATCAAGCTCAAGACAGCGATATTACTGGGGGCGTTGTTGCTACTCGGCAGCGAGGAGCTGGAAGCCGCAGCGGCGATACCGGGCCTGCCGGCGGCCGCCACCGCCGCGACATCAGCGGCCCAACCTGAACCTCTGGTGCAAGGCGGGCTGTTGGGCGCCATCAGTTCCAGCATCGATGAAGTCCAGAGCAAGCTCGATCTCAACGAAGACCTGCTGAACGCGTGGCGCCTGCGCGCTGACCGTGCGGCCAATGAGGTGGATCAACTGGTCAATCGCCCATCGGCCCGTTCGGGCTGGGCCGTGTCGGGGGATTTCCTGCTGCTGACGGCGGTGTGGGCCGGGGTTTTCGGTCTGTTCTGGATACTCGGCAGGTGGTTGACCGAACGTCTGTGCCAGCATCGTGTGTTGCTCAGTCGAGAACGTGGTCAGGCGTTACTGGGCTACGTTTTGCCCTACAGCGTCCCCGCAGTGATCAGTTTGCCGCTGACGATTTATGCCAGTCAGGTGTTGCCCGTGTCGGCCGGTCGGGCGCTGGCCTTGTGCTTTGCCTACGCCACCAGTGCCGGTGTCTTCGCCGCCTCCCTGGTGATGTCCCTGGCGGTGCTGTTCAATACCGGTCACAAGCGCCGTGCGGTACACATCATTCGCCAGGAAAGCCCACGGCCGCTGTTCGCGATCGGTTTTCTCGTGGCGCTGAGCGATGCCCTGACCAGTCCGCAGATCGCCCATCAATTGGGTAGCAACCTCACCAGCAGCATCGCCGTCTTTACCGGGCTGGCGGCCTCGATCGCCTTCGGCCTGTTGGTATTGCGCATGCGTCGCCCGGTCGCCCATGTGATCCGGATCCTGCCGCTGGCCCAGCGTCGGGCGCAGCCGGCCTTGCGTGAAACACTGCGGATATTTTCCGGTATCTGGTACTGGCCGATTCTGTTGATGGTACTGGTCTCGATCATCAACCTGATCGGCATTGGTGATGACAATCAGAAAGTGCTGCGCAGCGCGCTGCTCACCACCGTGTTGCTGATCGCCACGGTGTTTCTGAGCACCACACTGCATCATCTGTTCAAGTCCCACAGCGAATCCGAGGTGCGCCACATCGGGGCGTACAAAGAGCGGTTTCTGAGCTTGTCCCACGCGTTGTTGCGCATTGCCATGGCCATCGTGTTCATCGATGTTCTCGGACGCATCTGGGGCGTGTCGCTGTTCGATTTTGCCGTGAGCAACTCTTTCGGCCGTGCCATCAGCGACTCACTGAGCCACATCGGCCTGATTTTCCTGGTGACCTGGATGGTCTGGGTCGTACTGGACACGGCGATTCAGGAAGCCCTCAAACCACCGACCAACAAACGCTCGGCGCGTCAGCCGAGTACGCGGGTCAAAACCATCCTGCCGCTGCTGCGCAACGCGATCAAAATCATCCTGGTGGTGATCTGCGCCATCACCACCATGGCGAACCTGGGCATTAACGTCGCGCCGTTCCTGGCGGGCGCCGGGGTCATCGGTCTGGCGATCGGCTTTGGTTCCCAGCAACTGGTGCAAGATGTGATTACCGGTTTGTTCATCATCATCGAAGACACCCTGTCCATCGGCGACTGGGTGGTGCTCGATTCCGGGCATGCCGGCACGGTCGAAGGCCTGACCATTCGCACCTTGCGCCTGCGCGACGGCAAGGGCTTCGTGCACTCGGTGCCGTTCGGTCAGATCAAGGCCGTGACCAACCAATCGCGGCAGTTTGCCTATGCGTTCTTTTCGGTGCAGTTCACCTATGACACCGATGTCGACCAGGCCATCGGCCTGATTCGCGAGGCCGGGTATTCCATCAGTGACGACCCGTTCCTCAAGTACAACCTGCAAGGGCCGCTGGATGTTTTCGGCGTCGACAAGATGGACCTCAACGGCGTGGTGCTGACGGCGCAGTTTCGCACCGTGTCGGGTGGGCAGTACGCAGTGAGCCGGGCGTTCAACCAGCGCTTGAAAAAGCTTGTGGATAACAGCCCGTGGGTGCATTTCGCGCAGACTTATCCACAGCAGGTTTTGATGCCAAGGCAGCGCGGGGTCGAGCCGCTGCAGGATGGGGCGGCTGAACCAGAGCATTCGGCGGTGTTAATGCCCGATTCGCCGCGTCCTCAATAACACCTCAATCTGGAGCTGGCTCGCCAGCGATTGCGGTATGCCAGTCGAATCAATGTTGGATTTGCCGGCGCCATCGCTGGCAAGCCCGCTACAGGTGATTGTGCTGGATCAGCCGATTGCGCACTTCAGTCATGGCCCGTTGATCCAGCTCCAGCCAGAAATACGGTTTGCCAGCAATCTCGGCCGCGGCCGGCAAACCGTCGCGGTACACCAGTCGATTGCTCGCCAGTGCCGGTACTTTGGGGCCGGGCAGCAGGGTGCCGGCGAGGTTCAAGGGGTCGACGCCGCACACCGCGATCAAGCTGCCGTCATGGGGCCGGCGCCGGACTTCGCGCAACAGCGCAATCGCCTCGGGCAGGGCGAATTGCTCGCCCGCCAGGCCACTGACAAAGCGTCCACCGCGAATCTCTCCCCGCGCTTCCAGTCGATGGAAGGTGCGCAGCAATTCGCGCCAGCTCGGTAACCAATCGGCCTCGCGCTCCAGCAAGCGCCAGAACACGACGCCATAACGACGCAGCAGGGTCATGGCGATGTGTTCCAGGGTCTCGGCAGGCGTGACTGGCGGCCGCTTGTTATCCACAACTGGCGCGACAGCCCGGCGCCGTAACAGTGCCCAACGTCCGGCATCGTCCATACCACCGACAAACGCGCCGCGCCCGCGACGGCTGCTGCGGTTCTGGCGTTTGCTGGCCGGCGTGATCAGTGCCCGCAGGCCAGCGAAGCTGTCGGCGTTCACCAGGCCGGCGCCCACCAGCTCTTGCAAGGCGATTTCCAGCTCCGAGCGCAGCAGGTGGGCCTCGTGAGTCAACTCGTCGAAAAACAGTGCGCCGTGCTGACTGAGTGCGGCATGGACCTTTTGCGTTTTTGGCGACAGCTCGCTGATGGGCGTTTGCTCGGTCAAGTCGCTCCAGAGACCGACCCGATTGCGCGGCAACAACAGAATCGGCGTGCTGCGCAGAGCGGTGCCGGCGCTTTTGTGGCGCGCGGTGAGGCGGGTCCAGACCAGTTTGCCGCTGCGGCACAGGTCATCCAGCCAGCTCGGTGAATAGTCCTTGAGGCGTGCTGGCAGCAGGTCGCTGTCCCAGGCCGATGCGGCGCCAGGGTAGCCCTCAAGCTGCGCGATGATCGTCGGCAACACCGCACTGCCCTGGCCCTGAGTGGCGATGGACAAGTGCTGCCAGTCGAACAGAAACCGCATGAAATCCTGCAACGCCACCGGCTCGATTTCCCGACGCAGGCGCTTGACCGTGTAGCGATGAATCCTCGCCAGCAAATGACGCTCGCACCATTGTTCCTCGGTCGCGCCCGGCGTGAAGCGGCCGCGCAGCACATAACCTTCGCGTTCCAGCTGCGCCAGTGCCTGGGTGACCTGTGTTGCGGGCAAGCCAAGCGGATCGGCAATTGCCTTCAACGGCAACGGGCCAAAAGCACTGAGTCGGGCGCGGATGACTTCGAGCACCGCATCGTCCGCGTCCCAGTCTTCATCGAACCCCGGCAGCGCCTCCAGTGCCGGCAGCCAATCAGCCTGTGGATAAATCGCCCGCAGGCAGGTCAACCGTTCCCGTGCCAGCCACAGCGACGAGTCGAGGCGGCAGGCGCGGCCGCTGTCGGCCAGGGTGTTGAGCCAGTCGAGCCAGTTCGGGGTGGCTTTGGCTTCAGCCTCGGTGATGCACGCCTGGCTCATCAACGCCTCATGCATCTCATCGATACCATTAGGGGCCGGCCAGGCTTCTTCGCGCACGGCGGCGATCGCTTCGGCGTCCAGCGCGCCGAGGTCGTCGGTCGATTCCGGATCGCTCCAGCGGCGGTTGAGCACCGCTTGCGTGCGGCGTTCTTCCAGCGGCGCATCGTCGAGAAAGGTGTAGGGGCGGGCGCTGAGAATCTCCGCCGCCAATGGTGAGGGCGCCGGCAGATCGCGACTGATCAGCCGGATCTCGCCGCGCTCCATGTGTCGCAACAGTGCGAGCCAGCCTTCGCTGTCCATGGCTTCGTGCAGGCAATCGTCGAGGGTTTGTTCCACCAGCGGGTGGTCGGGAATGTCCCGCTCGCCGACGAGGTTCTCCACGCAGGCGATCTGATCGGGAAACACGCTGGCGATCAGGTCTTCGCTCTTCATCCGCTGGATCTGCGGCGGGACTTTTCGCCCGCCGGTATAGCGTGGCAACGCCAGCGCCACCCCGGCATTCCAGCGCCAGCGCACGCCGAACAGCGGCGCATCGAGGACGGCTTGAATCAGCGTGTGCTCGGCGCTGTTGCTGTGCAGGTAACGCCACACGTCATCCAGCTCAAAACTGTGGCTGGTGGACAGTGACAGCACGATGGCGTCTTCACTGGCGGCGGCCTGCAATTCGAAGTTGAAGGTGCGGCAGAAACGCTTGCGCAGGGCCAGGCCCCAGGCGCGGTTGATGCGGCTGCCGAATGGCGTGTGGATGATCAGTTGCGTGCCGCCGGACTCGTCGAAAAACCGTTCCATCAGCAGCGTGTCTTGCGAGGGCAGGGCGCCGAAGGCTTGGCGCGCGCGGGCCAGGTATTCCACCAGTTGTTCGGCGCTGGCCAGGTTCAGGCCGAGCGTCTGCGTCAGCCAGTCGAGACTCGGCTGCAAGTTGCCCGGCGTGGCACCGAGCAGTTCGTCGAGTTGAGCTTGCAGGCGCGCGACGGCAAACGACAGTTCCGCGCTGCGCCCCGGCGCTTCGCCAAGCCAGAACGGTATGGTCGGCGGCTGCCCCTGGGCATCCTCGACCCGGACCTTGCCGGTCTCGACCCGCAGGATCCGGTACGACGTATTGCCCAGCTGAAAGACGTCGCCAGCGATGCTTTCCACCGCGAAGTCTTCGTTGACGCTGCCGATGTTCAACCCTTGCGGCTCCAGCAGCACGCTGTAGTCGGCGTTGTCCGGAATGGTCCCGCCGCTGGTCACGGCCGTCAGCTTGGCGCCCCGGCGACCGCGCAGGCTGCGGGTCACTGCATCGCGGTGCAGGTAAGCGCTGCGGATGCCCTGGCGACCGTTGTAGCCCTCGGCGAGCATCCGCAGCAGCGCCTGATAATGTTTGTCGTCGAGCGCGGCGTAGGGCGAGGCTTGGCGGAACTGCGCCAGCAACGCGTCCTCCGGCCATTCCTGGCAACTGACTTCGGCGATGATCTGCTGGGCCAGCACGTCCAGCGGAGCCTCGGGGATTTGCAGGGTATCGAGTTCGCCCCGGCGTACGCAGTCGAGCAGGGCGGCGCATTCGATCAGGTCGTCGCGGGTGGTGGCGAACAAACGGCCCTTGGGGGTGCCGCCGACCTGGTGCCCGGAGCGACCGACCCGTTGCAGAAAAGCCGAAATCGAGCGCGGCGAGGCGATCTGGCAGACCAGGTCGACGTCGCCAATGTCGATCCCCAATTCCAGCGACGCCGTGGCGATCAGCACTTGCAGTTCGCCGCGCTTGAGCCGTTGCTCGGCATCCAGGCGAAACTCCTTGGCCAGGCTGCCGTGGTGGGCGGCCACGGCGTCCTTGCCCAGGCGTTCGCTCAAGTGGCGGCTCAGGCGTTCGGCCAGGCGCCGGGTGTTGACGAAAATCAGCGTGGTCCGGTGTTCGCGGGCGAGGGCGGCGAGGCGGTCGTACACCAGTTCCCAGACATCGTTGGCCATCACTGCTGACAACGGCACCGGCGGTACTTCGATATCCAGGTCCCGTGGGCGGGCGTGGCCGATGTCGATGATCTCGCACGGTCGGTCACGGCCCACCAGGAAGCGCGACACCGCTTCGATGGGTTTCTGCGTGGCGGACAGGCCGATGCGCACCAGTGGCTCGGCGCAGAGCGCTTGCAGGCGTTCCAGGCTCAGGGCCAGGTGGCTGCCGCGTTTACTGGCGGCGATGGCGTGGATCTCATCGACGATCACCGTGCGTGTGGTGCCGAGCATTTGCCGGCCCGAATCGGAACCGAGCAGCACGTAGAGCGATTCCGGGGTGGTGACCAGAATGTGCGGTGCCGTCTTGCGCATCGCCGAGCGCTCTTTTTGCGGCGTGTCGCCGGTGCGCACGGCCGTCGTGATCCGCAGTTCGGGCAAGCCCAGCACGCGCAACTGTTCGGTGATCCCGGCCAGCGGGTCTTGCAGGTTGATGCGTATGTCGTTGGACAGCGCCTTGAGCGGCGAGACGTAGACCACCAGGGTTTCGTCCGGCAGGCCTTCGGGCTGGGCCAGGCCACGGTGCACCAGGTCGTCGATCACGGCGAGGAACGCGGTGAGGGTCTTGCCGGAACCGGTGGGCGCGGCGATCAGGGTCGAGCGACGCTGGCGGATCAACGGCCACGCCCGGGCCTGGGCGGCGGTCACCGTCGCGAAGGTCTTGCTGAACCAGGCGCTGACGGCGGGGTGGAAGCCGTTCAGGGCACTGTCTGCGGGGATGGGCAGGTTCATGCAACAATTTATGCGGGTGGGGGGCGTAAGATGCAAGTACCGCTCAAGACCTTCGTTGAGTCTTAGGGCCCTATCGCGAGCAGGTTCGCTCCCACAATGGATTGGAGTACACCGCAAATCCCATGTGGGAGCGAACCTGCTCGCGATGGGGCCGGCGAAGGCACCACAATTCCCGCACATCTACACTTTACGGATGACGGTTGCGCACTAAACCCGCAAAATGCAACGATTCTGGCTACTTTCAACGACACCGCTCGCGAGCGCTGTCGACAAACCCTCGTTCCAATCAGACTGGGCCTGCTGACTCTATGCGAATGCGCCTTATGTTACTGGGCGGCGGAAATGCCCTTGGGCAGGCGCTGATTCGCCTCGGTGCGGAAGAAGACATCGGTTTCCTCGCCCCCCGCCCTCCGCAAGACGGCTGGGATGCCGCGAGCCTGACGCAACTGCTCGACGACACCCGACCGGACGCGTTGATCAACCTCGCCTACTACTTCGACTGGTTTCAGGCGGAGACGGTCAGCGAGCAGCGTCTGGCCGCGCAGGAGCGGGCGATCGAGCGCCTGGCCGAACTGTGCCAACACCACAACATCGTCCTGCTGCAACCTTCGAGCTATCGCGTGTTCGATGGCTCCCGGGCAACCGCCTATAGCGAAAAAGATGAACCGGTGCCGCTGGGCTTGCGTGGTCAGGCGTTGTGGCGCATCGAGCAAAGTGTGCGCGCCACGTGCCCGCAGCACGTGTTGCTGCGTTTCGGCTGGCTGCTCGATGACAGCCCCGAGGGCACGCTGGGGCGTTTTCTCGAACGGGCCGAACGTCCCGAAGAGCTGTTGATGGCCGACGATCGCCGGGGCAATCCGACCCCGGTGGATGACGCCGCCCGGGTGATCATTTCCGTACTCAAACAGCTCGACTGCGCGGCGCCATTGTGGGGCACCTACCACTACGCCGGGCATGAAGCGACCACGCCGCTGGCCCTGGGCCAGGCAATTCTCACCGAAGCACGCGCCCTGCATCCGCTGGCCATCGAAGCACCGACCGCCCAGGCTCACGCCGCGCGACCGGACGCCGCCGAAGAGCCGCAACACGCGGTGCTGGCCTGCAAGAAAATTCTGCACACGTTCGGGATCAAGCCACGCGCCTGGCGTGCGGCCCTTCCGGGCCTACTCGACAGGTTCTATCGCCATGGCTGAAGGCCCCGTTTTAATCACCGGCGGTGCCGGTTTCATTGGTTCGCACCTGGCCGATGCCTTGCTCGCCACCGGGCATAAGGTGCGGGTGCTCGATGACCTGTCGACCGGCAAGCGCAGCAACCTGCCACTGGATAATCCCGATATCGAGTTGATCGTCGGTGATGTCGCCGATGCCGCGCTGGTGGCCCGGGCTATGGTCGGTTGTAGCGCCGTGGCGCACCTGGCGGCAGTGGCGTCGGTGCAGGCCTCGGTGGACGACCCGGTGAAAACGCACCAGAGCAATTTCATCGGTTCGCTGAATGTCTGCGAAGCCATGCGTCAGGCGGGTGTCAAGCGAGTGCTGTTCGCCTCCAGCGCGGCGGTGTACGGCAACAATGGCGAAGGTGAGTCAATCGATGAAGACACGCCCAAGGCGCCATTGACCCCTTACGCCGCGGACAAACTGGCCAGCGAACATTACTTCGATTTCTATCGACGCCAGCACGGACTGGAGCCGGTGATTTTCCGCTTCTTCAACATCTTCGGCCCGCGTCAGGATCCGTCCTCGCCGTATTCCGGGGTCATCAGCATTTTCAGCGAGCGCGCGCAGAACGGCCTGCCGATCACGGTGTTTGGCGACGGTGAGCAGACACGTGATTTTGTCTACGTCGAGGATCTGGTCGGCCTGCTGGTGCAAAGTATCGAGAAGCCTCAGGTGGAAGTCGGGGCGGTCAATGTCGGCTGGAACGAGGCGACCAGTCTCAAGCAGATGCTGACGGCGCTCGAGACGGTGGTCGGCAAGCTGCCGCCGGTGAGCTATGGCCCGGCGCGTTCCGGTGACATCCGCCATTCACGGGCCAATAACCAGCGTCTGCTGGAGCGCTATACCCGTCCGCAACAGACACCGTTGAGTGTCGGGCTGGCGCGGTTGTTGGGGCGCTGAGATTCTTGAGAGCACAAAAGAGGCGCCTTGAAAGGCGCCTTTTTTGTGGCCCGGATATCGCTTCTGGGGCGATGTATTTCCTGTGGCGAGGAGCATGCCCCTTCACCACACAAGCCAGGTTCACCACCACGTGAACATCCTTTAGAACTTGTAACCCAGGCCCACCATGTAGATGAACGGGTCCACATCCACATTGACGCGGGCGCGGGTGCCCGGTGCCACGGCGTCGTTTTCCACGGTCGCGCGGGTGTCGATGTCGATGTAGCGCATCTGGGCGTTGAGCATGATGTTGTCGGTAAGCATGTAATCCGCACCGACCTGGAACGCCATGCCCCAGGAGTTATCCGCCTTGAAGTTGCTGAAGCCGTTGGCCTGGGCCTCGCTGCTGAGGTGCTCGTCGTAGATCCAGGTGTAGTTGATACCGGCGCCGACGTAAGGCTGGAAGGCGGACTTCGCGTCCAGCGGGTAGTACACGACGCTGAGGGTCGGTGGCAGGTGTTTCAGCGAGCCGAGTTTGCCATTCGCCGCACCCAGGGCTGTGCCCTTGAGTGTGACGTCATGCTCGAACGGCGTCGCCGCGAGCAACTCGATCCCCCAGTTACTGGTGAACATGTAGGCGAAGTTCAAGCCCAGTTGCGTGTCGCTGTTCATGGTCGCCTTGCCACCCAGGTTGGTACCCGCCAATGGGCCTTGATCGACCTTTACGCTGGAGCTGTCGTCTTTCGGGTTAACGGTGATTGCACCGGCGCGAAGGATGATGTCACCGGCTTCGTGGGCGTGGGCGAGCGGGGCGGCGAGCGCTAGGGAACACAGCGCGACGCTGAGCAAGGACTTGTTCATGGGGGCTCCAGAGGACGTTAAAAATGTTTGATGTCCAATGGTAAACAGCCGTTTGATTTCGTCTTTTGACTCAGCTCAATGAAAGTGGGGTGTGCGCAATTTTGTGGCCGATTTTGCGGGCCTCTTCGCGAGCAGGCTCTCTCCCACAGGGTTACGCGATTCCCTGTGGGAGCGGGCTTGCCCGCGATGGCGGATGATCTGACAACGCAAAAAACAGCGGGCTCACTCCGGCAATTCATACACGTAAATCTTTTCCGCCTCCATCTGATACCCGGCATCCGCCAATTCGCTGGTGGACGGTTTGACCTGCATCGCTCCTTCGATCCAGTACGGTTGGTACAACTCGTCCAGCTTTACCCCGACTTCACTTTTGACGTGCACGATCTGGTTCGATGGCGGTGGCGGCACGTGGATGCAGGCGCCGAAATACGGCACCAGCAGAAACTCCGTGGTGCGTCCTTCCTCGCTCACTTCCAGCGGCACGATGTAACCCGGCAAACGAATGTGCTGCCCATCGAGGGCTTTCACTACCGGCGCGTTGGGCATTTCCTGCTTGGCTGCGGGCGCTGATTCGGCGGACAGTGTGCTGCTCATCTGCGACAGGTCGTGCAGTGGCTTCATGTTTGGCACTTGCGCCGGGGCGTCCGGCGGGATCATGTCCGGCCAGGTCAGCTCTTTCGGCTCGGCCGCCCATAGGGGCAGGGCGACCAGCATCAACAGCGCAAGCAGGGCGCGGGGCATTTTCAACGTCCTCATAAACGGATCGACAGGCCATCGGCCAAGGATTGGCGATAAGCGCGCCAGGCCGGCACGCTGCCCATCAGCAGCGCAGCGAGCAGAATGCCACCGAGCAGCGTCCATTCATATTCGCTCGGCCAGGACAGCGGCAGAAACAGGCCGTAATTGGCTTGCACATACCCCTGGGCGGCGGCGATGCACAGGTACAGCAGCGCCACGCCGGCGACCACGCCGGACAACGCCAGGGCAAACGCCTCCAGCACCAGCAGCGTTGCAATGTGCCACGGCCGCGCGCCCACCGAACGCAGGATCGCCATCTCGCGACGACGCTCGTTGAGGCTGGTGAGAATGGCCGTGAGCATGCCGATCAAGCCGGTCAGCACGACGAACAGCGACACCACGAACAAGGCTTTTTCCGCCGTGCCCATCAAGCTCCACAACTCTTGCAACGCCACGCCCGGCAGGATCGCCAGCATCGGTTCGCCGCGGAATTCGTTGATTTCACGCTGCAAGGCGAAGGTCGAAATCTTGTTGTTGAGGCCCAGCATGAACGCGGTGATCGCTTGCGGCGTCAGGTCCATGTTGCGCGCCTGATCGGCGCTGACCCGACCTTCACCCCTGGCCGGTACGCCGTTGTGCCAATCGATGTGAATGGCTTCCATACCACCAAGACTGATGTGCAGCGTGCGGTCCACCGGGGTGCCGGTGCGCTTGAGAATACCGACCACGGTGAAGGGCTTGTCGTCGTGTTTGACCAGGCTGATCGCCGCGACGCCATGGGCCAGGACCAGTTTGTCGCCGAGTTTGTAGTGCAGTGCTTCGGCCACTTCGGCCCCCAGCACCACTTCGAACGGGTCGGTGGCGAAGGCACGACCGTCGGCCAGTTCCAAGTGTTGCTGGCGGCCGTACTGGTAATGCTCGAAGTACGCCTCGGTGGTGCCCATCACCCGATAACCGCGGTGCGAGTCGCCCAGGGATATCGGGATGGCCCACTTCACTTTCGGGTTGCTGGCGAAGTGTTCGAAGCTGTCCCAACGAATGTTGTTGGTGGCGTTGCCGATGCGGAACACCGAATACAGCAACAGGTTGACCGAGCCGGAGCGCGCGCCGACGATCAGGTCGGTGCCGCTGATGGTACTGGCGAAACTGGCCTTGGCTTCGGTGCGCACCCGCTCTACCGCCAACAACAGGCAGACCGACAGGGCGATGGCGAACGCAGTGAGGATCGCGGTGAAGCGGCGGTTAGCCAGGCTGGCCATGGCAAGACGAAACAAATACATCTCAGACCTCGGACGGGGTGGCGGCGCGATTGAGATCGGCCAGCGACAGGTGGCGATCGAACAGCGGCGCGAGGCTTTGATCATGGCTGACGAACAGCAGGCTCGAGCCGGCTTCGCGGCATTCGGCGAACAGCAGGCGAATGAAGTTTTCGCGGGCGTCGTAATCCAGGGCCGAGGTCGGTTCGTCGGCGATCACCAGTTCCGGCTGGCCGATCAATGCCCGTGCGGCAGCGACCCTTTGCTGTTGGCCGATGGACAGCGAATCGGCGCGGCGACTGAGGATGCTTTCGTCTTTCAAGCCCAAATGCGCAAGCAACGTGGCAGCCGCCTGATCGATGCTGCCATGGCGCTGGATTGCCCGTTGCGCGCGCAACTTGGAGAAGCGGCAAGGCAGCTCGACGTTTTCGCGCACCGAGAGAAATGGCAGCAGGTTGAACTGCTGGAAGATGTAGCCGGTGTGATCGACGCGAAAGTGATCGCGGGCACCGGCCGAGAGTTCGGTCAGTTCCTGGCCGAGCAGGCGGATACTGCCGCGATTCGGTTTCTGCACACCGCCGAGCAGGCCGAGCAGGGTAGTCTTGCCACTTCCGCTCGGGCCTTTGAGGAACAGGGTTTCCCCCGGCTCCAGGCGAAACGCCGGGATGTCCAGCAACGGTGGGTGACCGGGCCAACTGAAGCCCAGGTCGGACAGTTCGATGAGTGCTTGGGTCATGGCGCCGATTTCAGTGGTGTTCATTAACCTGTGGGAGCGAGCCTGCTCGCGATGGCGGTGTAACAGTCAACAAAGATGTTGAATGTTACGGCCTCATCGCGAGCAGGCTCGCTCCCACGTTTGATTTGCGGTGGATCAGAATTTCAGGGCCGCCGCCTTCGCCGTCACCTCAACCCCTTGCTGTCCGCTCGGGCCGATCAGTTGTACCTGAATTTTCTGGGTGGCCGGGAACGTATTGAAGATAGTCGCCAGATCCAGAGTCTTCAGCGCAGCGGGAGTGGCGCAAGTGAAGCTGTAATGGGCGTGGATTTCGCTGTGGTCGTGGTGATGTTCGTCTTTGGCGTCTTCGTCGTGATCGTCGTCAGCCTTCGGTTTGTCGCCGAACAGCGGGCTTTCCAGTTCCGTGCCAGCGACCTCGCAACCGGCGGCTTTCGGCAGGGCGAACAGCGCCAAGGGTTTTTCCAACCGGGCACGGAAAGCAGCAACCTTGGCCTTGTCGGCATCGGTGGTGGCGGCATGTTCGAAGCCCACCAGATTCATCGCCGGGCTTTCCAGCTCCAGCTCCAGGGTCTGACCGTCCAGCGCTGCGTTCAAGCGACCGACACCGTGTTCGTGGGCGCCGAGGCTACCGTGCTCATGGTCGTGGTCATGTTCATCAGCCGCGTGGGCGACAGCCAGCGGCAACAGGGCAAATGGCAAGGCGAGCAGCAGACGATGCATGGGCGTAACTCCGAAAGTAAAATGAAGAATTTGTTATGTAATCTTATAACGTTATGGCGGAGAGTTTGACCGTCTGCTTGGCGTTGCACAAGTCCCGTGGGAGCATGCCGGACAGAAATGTGCAGGAGCTGACTCATGTTGCGAATTCGCGGAAGCATCGGCGACTGGCCGGTGGATTTGACGCTGGAGATGGACGACGCCGACTGGGCGCGGCTGGGGGCGCAGTTGACCGTGGAGAAAACCGGGGTCACTGCCGCGCCGGCTAAACCGCAGAGTCAGGATGATGCGCTGTGGCAGATCGCCAGGGACCTGCTGCGCAAGGCTGGACAGTTGAGTGGGCCGGATCTGCTGGAGCAACTGGAAGGGCTGACCGGCAATGCGTCGGCGGGCAAACGACTGTTGGTGCGTTTGCGCCATAGCCCGGACGTGAAGGTGGAGAGCGGCGGGGATACGCCGCTCTATCGCTGGTTGTAGGAGCGAGCTTGCTCGCGAAGGACGTCAATCCTGACGCGGGCTACCTGCATAACTGCGGCGCCCTTATGTCCATCGCGAGCAAGCTCGCTCCTACAGGGCCGCGCTTAATAAAGCGCGGCAAACAACTTGCGACGGTAAGTGGTCACCAGCGGGTGATCGTTGCCGAGCAGTTCGAACACCTGCAGCAAGGTCTTGTGCGGCAAGCCTTCGCTGTAGCTGCGGTTGCGGATGAACAGCTTGAGCAGGCCATCCAGCGCGGCGTCGTATTGCTGGCGGGCCAGTTGCTGGACCGCCAGTTGATAGACCGCCTCATCGTCCTGCGGATTTTTTGCCAGGCGCGCCTTCAGGTCGGCGGCATCCGGCAAGTCCTTGGCCTGGCCGAGAAACTTGATCTGCGCCTTGGCACCGGCCAATGCAGCTTTGTGTTCATCAGTCTTGACCGCGTCGAGCACGGCTTGTGCCTCGCCCAGTTCACCGCGTTCGGTGAGGCAGCGGGCATAGAGGATCAGCGCCTTGGCGTTGGTGTTGTCTTCACCCAGCAGCACTTTGAGGATGGCTTCGGCGTCGGCGAAACGGCTGTCTTCGAACAGTGCCTGAGCCTGTACGAACGGGTCGGCAGCGGCCGGCGGCGGCATTTGCACGTGAGGCTCGAGCAGCGCGCGCACGGCTGATTCCGGTTGGGCCCCGGCAAAACCGTCGACGGGCTGACCATCCTTGAACAGCACCACGGTTGGCAGACTGCGAATGCCGAAACGGGCGACGATGTCCTGTTCGATGTCGCAGTTGACCTTGGCCAGCAGCAACTCACCCTGATAGCTCTCAGCAATGGTCTGCAGCATCGGCATCAGCACTTTGCACGGCGCACACCATTCGGCCCAGAAATCCACCAGCACCGGTTTGTGGAAAGAATTCTCGATCACCGACTGGTCGAAGTCGGCGGTCGTGGCGTCGAAGATGTACGGCGTTTCCTGACTCATGGGGGATCTCGTAGAAGCGTGAATGAGGCAACTATACGGCCTGGCGGGGTGTGGCCGGAAGCGGGGGGCGTGAAAGGTGCGTTGGGTGACAGGCTCGTTCCTACAGTGGTTGTGTGTCGAATACAAATCCTGTGGGAGCGAGCCAGCTCGCGATGCTTTCAGGCGCGCCGCGCATGGTAGAGGCTCACATGCCGAAACTCTTCCGGCTCGGCCAGATCCGGCAGGGTCATGGCTTCGAGCATTTCGATTCGACGATACAGCGGATGGCGAAAATCTCTGACTCGCGAATCGGCCACCAGCGCTTCCTGGCCACGACTCAAGAACTCATCGAGCAGCGGCAGGTTCGCGCGGTCGTACAGCACATCGGCGACCAGGATCAGATCAAAGCGATCGGCTTCGGCGAAAAAATCCGTCGAATAGCTGAGCTGCACGTCATTGAGTTCGGCGTTCGCCCGACAGGCGGCAATCGCCAGCGGGTCGAGGTCGCAAGCCACCACTTCCAGCGCTCCGGCCTTCACCGCGGCAATCCCGGCGACGCCGGAGCCGGCGCCGAAATCCAGGACACGCTTGCCTTTGACCCACTCGGGAAATTGCGCGAGATAACGGGCTACGGCCAAACCGCTGGCCCAGCAGAAACACCAGTAAGGCGGTTCATGCAGAATCCGTCGGGTTTCTTCCGGGGTGAAGGCGCGGTCCATGTTGTCGCCGTCGATCAACCAGAGCTTCAGGTCGGTGCCCGGCAGCTCACCGGCTACCAGGCGCGCGTCACCGAGCAATTCACCCAAGGCCTGTTGCAGGTCGAGCGGTGTACTCATGGGGCTGTGACGAATTGCAGTTGACCCAGCACCTGGGTGGTCGGTTGGCTAATCAATTGCGATGGCAGATGCAGGATCAATTGGCCGGACTGACTGGCGCGGCCACGCAGTTCGACCCGGGCGCCGGCCGGGAAGGATTCCGGATTGAAGCGCAGGTGAAACGGCAGCACCTGGTTGTTGCCGATCAGGCTCGAACTGGCGAGTAACTGTTGCGGACGGCCTTTTTCGTCGATCACCAGCAGCGCCAGTTCGACTTCGGCGCCCGCCGGCACGCCTTGCAGGGTGCCGCTCAATTCACGTTGATAGGCCGGCAGCGGACCGAGATTGGCAGACTCCCTGGCTTTCTTCTGCGCCTGCTCCGGCGCGGGGCCTGGTGTCGGTGGCTGGGGTTTGGGCGCATTGCTGCCGCAAGCCACCAGCAGGCTGAACAGACTGAGCAAAACGAGCGGTCGTAGCGACATTGGCAGCTCCGTAAAGGTAAATTCCATGGATCTAAAGATCATGGCGTCTGTATACCGCAAACCCTATGGCTTGTCTTGCCACGGGGATGCGCTACCATGGCCCTCCCTTTTTTTGTTGCCTGCCACCATGCACTGTCCCTTCTGCGGTGCCAACGACACCAAGGTCATCGACTCGCGTCTGGTCGCCGAGGGCGAACAGGTGCGCCGCCGGCGTGAATGCCTGGCCTGCGGCGAGCGATTCACGACGTTCGAGACCGCCGAACTGGTGTTGCCGCGCCTGATCAAAACCGACGGCAGTCGTCAGCCGTTCGACGAAGAAAAACTCCGCGCCGGCATGCAGCGCGCGCTGGAAAAGCGCCCTGTGAGTGTAGAACGCCTGGAATCATCGTTGGTGCACATCAAGCACAAACTGCGTGCCACCGGTGAGCGAGAGGTCAAATCCCTCGTGGTGGGTGAACTGGTGATGGCCGAGCTGCAGAAGCTCGACGAAGTCGCCTACATACGTTTCGCTTCGGTGTATCGCCGCTTCCAGGACCTCAACGAGTTCCGCGAAGAGATCGATCGCCTGGCCCGTGAGCCGGTAAAAGAATGAGCCTGCCCGCAGAACAAGCCATCCTCGACGCCCATTTCATGACCCGTGCCCTGGAACTGGCGCGCAAAGGTCATTACACGACCCATCCCAACCCCCGGGTCGGTTGCGTGATCGTGCGGGACGGGCAGATTGTCGGCGAAGGCTGGCACGAACGCGCCGGCGAACCCCACGCGGAAGTCCACGCCTTGCGCGCGGCCGGTGAACTCGCCCGTGGCGCCACCGCTTACGTAACCCTCGAACCCTGCAGCCACCACGGTCGGACACCACCCTGTGCCGATGCACTGGTCAATGCCGGTGTGGCGCGGGTGGTCGCGGCCATGCAGGACCCGAACCCGGAAGTCGCCGGTCGTGGCTTGCAACGCCTGGAGCAGGCCGGTATCGCCACCGAAAGTGGCGTACTGGAAGGCGAGGCGCGCGCACTCAATCAAGGTTTCTTGAAACGCATGGAGCACGGCTTGCCGTTCGTGCGGGTCAAGCTGGCCATGAGCCTCGATGGCCGCACGGCGATGGAAAGCGGCGAAAGCCAATGGATCACCGGCCCGGCGGCGCGTTCGGCGGTGCAACGTCTGCGTGCCCAGGCCAGTGTGGTGTTGACCGGTGCCGACACGGTGCTGGCGGATAACGCCCGCTTGACCGTGCGTGCCGACGAGTTGGGGCTGGACGCCGGGCAAACCGCACTGGCCATGAGCCGTCCGCCGCTGCGCGTGCTGGTCGACGGTCGTCTGCGCGTGCCGCTGGATGCGCCATTCTTCAAGGCCGGTCCGGCGCTGGTGGCCACGTGCATGGCGGTGGAGGAGCAATACGCCAACGGCCCAGAATGCCTGATCGTGCCGGGCTACGATGGCCAGGTCGATTTGCGCCAGTTACTGGTCGAACTGGCCGCTCGCGGTGTCAACGAAGTGCTGGTCGAGGCCGGGCCGCGCCTGGCCGGGGCTTTTGCTCAGCAAGGTCTGGTCGACGAGTTTGTGATCTTCATGGCCGGCAAGTTCCTGGGCTCCTCGGCGCGTCCGCTGCTGGACTGGCCGCTTGCGCAAATGAAGGATGCGCCGTCGCTCAAAATTACCGAAATTCGCGCGGTTGGCGATGACTGGCGAATCACTGCCATTCCTTTGCCAGCAGCGAGCGTATAATTTTCGGCCATCGCTATAGCGCTGGCTTTGTTCTCGAGGAGAACCCCATGTTCACCGGCATCATCGAATCCATCGGCAGTATTCGTGCATTGACCCCAAAAGGCGGAGATGTGCGGGTCCATGTAGAAACCGGCAAGCTCGACCTGAGCGACGTCAAACTGGGCGACAGCATCGCGGTCAACGGCGTGTGCCTGACCGCCGTTGAGTTGCCGGGCAACGGCTTTGCGGCCGACGTCAGCCGCGAAACCCTCGACTGCACCGCCATGAACGACCTCAAAAGCGGCAGTCCGGTGAACCTGGAAAAAGCCCTGACCCCGACCACCCGTCTTGGCGGGCATCTGGTCAGCGGGCATGTCGATGGCGTGGGTGAAGTGGTGGCCCGCACCGAGAATGCCCGTGCCGTGGAATTCCGCATCCGCGCGCCGAAAGAACTGGCCAAGTACATCGCCCATAAAGGCTCGATCACCGTCGACGGCACCAGCCTGACGGTGAACGCGGTCGATGGCGCCGAGTTCCTGCTGACCATCATTCCGCACACCCTGAGCGAAACCATCATGGCGTCGTACCAGCCGGGTCGTCGGGTGAATCTGGAAGTGGACTTGCTGGCACGTTACCTGGAGCGCCTGTTGCTGGGCGACAAGGCCGCAGAGCCTACGGCTGGCAGCACCATTACTGAAAGCTTTCTGGCCGCCAACGGCTACCTCAAATCCTGACTCAAGGGGGTGCCTTGTGGCGCTCAATAGCATCGAAGAACTGGTTGAAGACATCCGCCAAGGCAAGATGGTCATCCTCATGGATGACGAAGACCGCGAGAACGAAGGCGACCTGATCATGGCCGCCGAGTGCTGCAAGCCCGAGCACATCAACTTCATGGCCAAGCACGCCCGTGGCCTGATCTGCATGCCGATGAGCCGCGAGCGTTGCGAGCTGCTGAAGCTGCCGCTGATGGCGCCACGCAACGGTTCCGGCTTCGGCACCAAGTTCACCGTGTCGATCGAAGCGGCCACCGGTGTGACCACCGGCATCTCCGCCGCCGACCGCGCACGCACCGTACAAGCGGCTGCCGCCCGTGATGCCAAGGCTGAAGACATCGTCAGCCCGGGCCACATCTTCCCGCTGATGGCCCAGGCCGGTGGCACCCTGGCTCGCGCCGGCCACACCGAAGCCGCCTGCGACCTGGCGCGCATGGCCGGTTTCGAGCCGAGCGGCGTGATCTGCGAAGTGATGAACGATGACGGCACCATGTCCCGTCGCGCGGAACTGGAAGCTTTCGCTGCCGAACACGACATCAAGATCGGCACCATCGCCGATCTGATTCACTACCGGATGATCCACGAACGTACCGTTCAGCGGATTGCCGAGCAGCCGCTGGACAGCGAACTGGGCCAATTCAACCTGGTGACCTATCGTGATTCGGTGGAGGGCGACGTGCACATGGCACTGACCCTGGGCAATGTCTGCGCCGAGGAACCGACCCTGGTTCGCGTGCACAACATGGACCCGCTGCGCGACCTGCTGATGGTCAAGCAACCGGGTCGCTGGAGCCTGCGCGCCGCCATGGCCGCGGTTGCCGAGGCCGGCAGCGGCGTGGTGCTGTTGCTCGGGCACCCGCTCGATGGCGACGTGTTGCTGGCGCACATCCGCGAAACCGCGGACCACGCGGCCGTGAAAAAACCGACCACCTACAGCATTGTCGGTGCCGGTTCGCAGATCCTGCGTGACCTCGGTGTGCGCAAAATGCGCCTGATGTCTGCACCGATGAAATTTAATGCGATATCCGGTTTCGATCTGGAAGTTGTAGAATACGTGCCCTCCGAATAATGACCGGTTGTTTCCGGCCTTGAATTCGCGGTTCAAATATCACTGAGGGGCGCGTAGAAGACGCGTCCCGGCTCTTTAAGAGATCTAACGAATGACCCTGAAGACCATCGAAGGTACCTTCATCGCCCCTAAAGGCCGCTACGCTCTGGTAGTGGGCCGTTTCAACAGCTTCGTCGTTGAAAGCCTGGTCAGCGGTGCAGTTGATGCCCTGGTTCGCCATGGCGTGAGCGAAAGCGACATCACCATCATCCGTGCGCCTGGCGCCTTCGAAATCCCGCTGGTTGCGCAGAAAGTCGCTCAGAAGGGTGAGTTCGCGGCAATCATCGCCCTGGGCGCGGTCATTCGTGGCGGTACTCCGCATTTCGAATACGTGGCAGGCGAATGCACCAAGGGCCTGGCCCAGGTGTCCATGGAGTTCGGCGTTCCGGTTGCCTTCGGCGTCCTGACCGTTGATTCCATCGAGCAAGCCATCGAACGTTCCGGCACCAAGGCCGGTAACAAAGGTGCTGAAGCTGCCCTGTCCGCTCTGGAAATGGTCAGCCTGCTGGCGCAGTTGGAGGCCAAGTGATTAGCGACGAAAGCGATCGTTTCAACCCGCGCGATCCAAAGCCTGCGGATGCCGGCAAGCCATCGAAAAGCGTCAAGCGTCGCGAAGCCCGTCAGCTCGCGACCCAGGCGCTGTACCAATGGCACATGGCCAAGCAGTCGCTGAACGAGATCGAAGCGCAGTTCCGGGTCGATAACGATTTCACCGATGTCGATGGTGCTTATTTCCGCGAGATCCTCCACGGGGTTCCGCAGTTCAAGACCGAAATCGACACCGCACTCAAGCCTTGCCTGGACCTGACCATCGAAGAGCTCGATCCGGTTGAACTGGCGGTTCTGCGCCTGTCCACCTGGGAGCTGCTCAAGCGCGTCGACGTGCCGTACCGCGTTGTGATCAACGAAGGTATCGAACTGGCCAAGGTCTTCGGTTCCACCGACGGCCACAAGTTCGTCAACGGTGTGCTCGACAAACTGGCCCCGCGTCTGCGTGAAGCTGAAGTGAAGGCGTTCAAGCGCTAACCTGCGCTTGAACTGCCATTGCCATGGGTGAGTTTGAGCTGATCCGCAATTTCTTCGCCGCCGCGCCTTGTGCGCAGGGCGGCGAAGGCGTTGCCCTCGGGATCGGTGACGATTGCGCCTTGCTGGCTATTCCCCCAGGGGAACAGCTGGCGATTTCTACCGATACGCTGGTGGCCGGTGTGCACTTCGCCGACCCTTGCGATCCCTTTCTGCTCGGCCAGCGCTCGCTGGCTGTGGCCGTCAGTGACCTGGCGGCCATGGGCGCCACCCCCATCGCCTTTACCCTTGCCCTGACCTTGCCGACGGTGACTACCGATTGGTTGCAGGCCTATGCCCGTGGTTTGAGCCTGATGGCGCAAAGCTGCAGCGTGGCGCTCGTCGGCGGTGACACCACCCGCGGGCCGCTGAGCATGACCATGACCGTGTTCGGGCGCGTGCCCAACGGCCTGGCCCTGACCCGCAGCGGCGCACAACCGGGCGACTTGTTGTGCGTCGGCGGTGAACTGGGCAATGGCGCTGGCGCCTTGCCGCTGGTGCTCGGTGAGCGCACCGCCGAACCTGCCATCGCCGATCCGCTGTTGGCGCACTACTGGTCGCCGCAACCGCAGTTGGCGCTGGGTCAGGCACTGCGTGGCAAGGCAACGGCGGCGCTGGACATCTCCGATGGCTTGCTCGCTGATTGTGGGCACATTGCCCTGGCATCGATGGTCGCCGTTCAAGTCGAGTGCGATCGCTTGCCGTTGTCCAGTGCGCTGGTCGCTTTCCTCGGGCAGGCAGGGGCGCAGAACGCGGCGCTCAGCGGTGGCGATGATTACGTATTGGCTTTCACGCTGCCGTCCGTCGAGTTACCGCCATTGCTGGCCGAGGGCTGGCCGATTCATGTGGTCGGGCGGATTGTGGCGGGGCAGGGCGTGACGCTGCTCGATAGCGATGGGCAAGACATCACCCCGCAAACCCGGGGTTATCAACATTTTCGGGAGTCACCGTGACAGATCATCCCAAACAGGTCCCGGGGGAATTCGTACCGCCGTCGGTCTGGCGCAACCCGTGGCATTTCCTGGCGTTCGGCTTCGGCTCGGGCACCTTGCCAAAGGCCCCAGGCACCTGGGGTTCATTGGTGGCGCTACCCTTTATTCCGTTGTGGCAGATGCTGCCGGACTGGGGATACTGGCTGATGCTGGGCATCACCATGCTGTTCGGCTTCTGGCTGTGCGGCAAAGTCGCTGACGATTTGCGGGTGCACGACCATGAAGGCATCGTCTGGGACGAAATGGTCGGGATGTGGATCACCCTGTGGCTGGTGCCGGAAGGCTGGCAGTGGTTGCTGGCGGGTTTCCTGATGTTCCGTTTCTTCGATATTCTCAAGCCGTGGCCGATTCGCTGGATCGACCGGCACGTGCATGGTGGCGTCGGGATCATGCTCGATGACGTTTTGGCGGGTGTGTTTGCGTGGCTGGCGATGCAGGGACTGGTATGGATTTTCGCCTGACCTGACCGCAGAGGTCATGAGGCGCCAACTGGGAGAACTAAGGATGGCTCTACGCGGGTTGATAGGGATGGTGCTTGCCGTGTTTTGCTCCCTCGCGCAGGCGCAGGAGACCGGGACGCCACCGGCGGTCATTCACCTGGCCAGCGAAGACTGGGAGGATTACACCGCCGCCGACGGCCATGGACTGGGCTGGGACGTGCTGCGACAAGTCTTCGAACCGGCGGGCGTCAAGCTCGACATTCGCACTGAACCCTACCTGCGCTCGGTAGGCCTGGCCGAGCGCGGCGAGGTCGACGCCTGTGTCGGTTCCTATCGCGACGAATCCAGCGAGCTGCTTTATCCCCGCTGGAACTTCGATACCGACCACATCTACGCCTTGGGGCTGACCAGCAGCCCGG
This sequence comes from Pseudomonas moorei, assembly GCF_042846945.1. Taxonomy (NCBI): domain Bacteria; kingdom Pseudomonadati; phylum Pseudomonadota; class Gammaproteobacteria; order Pseudomonadales; family Pseudomonadaceae; genus Pseudomonas; species Pseudomonas moorei. The sequence goes on along the minus strand of NZ_AP035776.1, from coordinate 607,004 downwards.
TGCCGACCCCGGAAACCCTGGGCAATTATCGGTTGGCCTGGGTGCGTGGCTACGATTACCAGCATTACCTTCCCAATGTGCAGCACTTTGCTGAAGTGCAGCGGCGTACCGGCATCGTGTCGATGCTGACCCACAAGCGTACCGACTTTTACATCGACGCCCTGACCGAGGTCGATTACGTGCTCAATCGGGCCAAGGATCCGTCGCAGCTGCGACGCACCCATATCGCCGAACTGCCCCTCTACCTGTGCTTCGCCAAAACCCCGCAGGCCCGCACGCTGATGGCCTTGTTTGACCAGCGCATGGAACAGCTGGTGAAAAGCGGCGAGCTCAAGCCCATCTTCGAACGCTGGAAACAGCCTTACCCGTTTGATGAGAACTGAAGGGCTCCCACAGGGGCGGTGTCGTCAGGGGGGGCATATCAAACTTTTTGATAGTTATCCCCGATAATTCAGCCTAAGCGCCATCCGGAACCTGCTGTTACAATGCCGGCCTGCGAATCTTCAGACTTTTAGATCAGGAGCACACAGGTGCCTGTCGTTTTTGTCGCCGCTTGCAAGCTGCCAACGCCTTTTGCGCAATTCACCATGCATGGCTTTCTTGATGAAGCCACCGGCCGTGAGCACGTTGTGCTGAGCCTGGGCGAGATTGCCGACGGTGCTCCGGTACTCGGCCGGTTGCACTCCGAATGCCTGACGGGCGATGCCTTGTTCAGCCAGCGTTGCGACTGCGGCTCGCAACTCGAGGCCGCGTTGCAGGCGATTGCCCGCGAAGGTCGCGGCGTATTGCTGTACTTGCGTCAGGAAGGCCGTGGTATTGGCCTGCTGAACAAGATCCGCGCCTATGAGCTGCAGGATGGCGGTGCCGATACCGTTGAAGCCAACGAGCGCCTGGGCTTTGCCGCTGACCAGCGCGACTACGCCATGTGCCTGCCGATGCTGGAGCACCTGGGCGTGAAATCCCTGCGTTTGATGACCAACAACCCGCGCAAGGTCAAAGCCTTGACCGACATGGGCATCGTGGTTGCCGAGCGCGTACCGTTGCACACCGGTCACAATCCCCATAACAAACTCTACCTGGCGACCAAGGCCAGCAAACTTGACCACATGATGGGCAATGAGCATCAGGGCGAGGTTGACCGGGCGTGACACGCGGTCAGGTGCGGCGGCGACTGGCCGTCAACTGGTGGCAATACCTGGCGCTGGCCTTGTTGCCGCTGTTCGTGATCAACGGCGTGTTCGGCCAGAGCGAGGCGATCTTGCCGGTGCTGGCGATGCCATTGTTCGTCGCCGGTGTGGCTTCGATGTTTGTCAGCCTGAAATTTTTTGGTGGGTACAAACACGCATTGATCGCCACCCAGAAAGCCCTCGATACCCCTGAAGAACCTGCCGCCTGGATCAGTCTGGCCGCCACACGGCGCACGGCATTTCTCGCTGCCGGCCTGCCGGCGTGGATCGGTGCCCTGGCCGTGTTCGTCGGTCTCGAAGCCGTGCCGCTGGTGCTGCTGGCACTGTCAACCACGGTGCTGTTCTACCTCTACCGCATTCCGCGTCAACTCGGCTGATGCGTGCAGCCTGGCTGGCGGTTCTGTTGCTGGCCATCAGCGGCTCGGCAGCAGCGGTCGAGCGGGTGGTCAGTCTGGCGCCGTCGCTCTCTGAAATCGTTGTCGAACTGGGTTCAGCCGACCTGCTGGTGGGGGTGCTGGATGCCGGTGAGCGTCCTGCCGAACTCAAAGACCTGCCGTCCGTTGGCCGCTACGGCCAGTTGGACATGGAGCGGCTGCTCAGCCTGAAGCCCGACTTGCTGCTGCTGTGGCCCGACAGCGTCGGCCCGGCCCAGCGTGAACAACTCAAGCACCTGAACATCCCGACCTACGTCGCCGAGCCACATGACCTGGACCAACTCGCCGCGCAAATCGAGGCGATTGCCACGCAACTCGGTCGGCCGGAGCGCGGTGTCTCACTGGCGACGGGGTTAAGGCAGCGGCTGACGGAATTGCGTCAACGTTATCGCCGCGATCAACCATTAGGGGTGTTTTATCTGGTCTGGGATCGGCCGCTGTACACCATTGGGGGTGGGCAGATCATCAGTGATGCGCTCGAAGTCTGTGGGGCGCGGAATGTCTTCGGCGACCAGACGCTGGCCGCGCCGCAGATCAGTGTGGAGGCGGTGCTGCAGCGCAATCCGCAGGTGATCCTGGCCGGCGATCAGGCGCAACTTGATGCGTGGAGGGCATGGCCGCAGGTGGAGGCGGTGGCGAAGGGGCAGTTGCTGTTGGTGACGGATAAAGGCCTGGAGCGACCCAGCGGGCAAATGATCGAAGCGACGGCCAAGCTTTGCCGGTTGATTGCACCTGATCGTTGAGACCGAGGCGTCAGCAATTACAGCGCAGATCCCCTGTGTGCGAGCTTGCTCGCGATAAGGCCAGCCCGAACACGGCTCATTTCAGATCAGATCTCCGGGGTCCACGTCACCCCGAACATCCAGGTTTGACCTTCCTCTCGATACCCATACTGACTGCCTTCATGGCTATACAGTACCCGGGTGTAGTCCTTGTCCAGCAGGTTATCGACTTTTAGCTCCAGCTTGATCTCGTGATTGAGTTCCCAACTGCTGCGCAGCCCCAACAAGGCATAGCCGCCCAAGGGCTGTTGATTGTTCAGATCGTCATAGCTGCTGCTCACCGCTTGCCAGCTGGCGCCGAGGCCCAGCCGGTCGAACTGCCGATCCAGATCCAGGCTCAAGGTGCGCCGGGCACGCCGCGCCAGGGTATGGCCGGTGTCGCGATCGCGGGGATCGATGATTGCCACGCCGAGATTGCTCTGCCAGCCGAAAAGCTCTTGTTTCAACGCCGCTTCGAAGCCGTTGATCCGTGCCGAAGCCACGTTCTGCGGGCGTGAATTGCTGCCGAAGATGATCGCGTCTTGCAAATCGGTGCGGTACAGCGAGGCTTCCAGGCGACTGTCCTCGGTCAACTGGCTGCGCCATTGCAGCTCATAGCTCTTTGACGTTTCAGGCTTCAGGTCCGGGTTGCTGAAGTCCGGGTAATACAGGTCGTTGAAGGTCGGCGCGCGGAAGCCTTCGCTGTAACTCAGCAGCACATCGTTATCCGGGTTCAACGGCAGGGTGAACGTGCCGCTCCAGCTGTTCTGGCCGCCAAACTGCTGATTGTCATCGTGACGCAGGCCCAGCTCGGTGGAGAAACTGTCCGCCTGATAGCGGTGCTGGATGAACGCCGCCCGGTTCCAGCGGCTGTCTTCGTCGAAGTCCGTGCTGCTGTTGATCCGGTCTTCGTACCAGTCGCCGCCGAGGATCAGGCTGTTGCGCTCGTTGAGCTTCAGATCGTTCTGCCAGGTCAGTGAGTCGCGGTATGTGTTGAAAACGCTGCGTTCATCGCTGAGTTTGTCGAGGGTCTTGTCGCGGTTTTCGCTGTGGCCGAATTCGACGCGGGTTTTCCAGAGGTCATTCACCCGCGCGTCGATGTAGCTGCTGACACTGCTCACGTCGAATTCGCTGTAGGGCTGCTGCTGCAGCGACTCGAAGGTAACGGGGTCAAAGCGCCCGAACGGGTTGTCGAACGCGCTTTTGCCGTGGTTATCCAGCAGGTTGGCGCCGACTTCGATGTCGTCGGTGAGTGCGTGGCTCAGGCTCAGGCTCAGCGACTTGTTGCGGTATTCGTCGTGATCGCCATCACTGGGATACGACTCGTGGGTGCGGTTGATCCCGGCGGTTTCATCAAGGCTGGTGCCAAGGTTGAAACGGGTACGCTCATCGCCGCCGGACAGGCCAAGGCTGCGCTCCCAGATCTGGTTGCTGCCAAAGCCCATGTGCAAGCGCGGTTGCAGGCCTTGCTGGTCGCCGCGACGGGTAAAGATCTGGATCACACCGCCAATCGCATCGCTGCCGTAGATCGCCGAGCGGGAGCCGCGCAGCACTTCCACGCGCTCGACCTGCTCGATGTTGATGTGTTGCAGGTTGCTGTCACCGGAGGTCGAGTTGCCGATCCGTTGGCCGTCCACCAGTACCAGGCTCTGGGCCGATTGAGTGCCGCGGATATACACCCCGGGCAAGCTGCCACGACCACCGGTTTGCGCCACTTGCACGCCCGGCACTCGACGCAGCAGGTCTGTGACGCTGTCCGGTTGCAGGCGGTCGATGTCTTCGCGGGTGAACACCGTGTTGGCGGCGCTGCTGTCGTTGCGCGCTTCGACCTGGCGGTTGGCGCTGATCAGCACGTCGGGCAGTTTCAGGGCTTGATCGCGTTCGAAAGTGTCGGCGAGGGTTTTGGCGGCGGGTAGCAGAAGCAGGGGCAGGGCGACGCGGTAGAGCTTCATGGGTAGTCCGAGGGTATTTCGCGGAGCACAAAAATCAATTGTGGGAGCGAGCCTGCTCGCGATTACGGTATATCAGTCAATATTTGAGTCGACTGACAGTCCGCTATCGCGAGCAAGCTCGCTCCCACACTATGTTGCGTGTATCCAGAATTAGACGTTAAGCAGTTGCAGCCGTTCGCGGATCGCGGCTTCGATTCCGGCCTCGTCCAATCCACACTCGGCCAGCATTTGCGCAGGCTTGGCGTGTTCGACGTAAAGGTCCGGCAAGCCCAGGTGCAGCATCGACTTGAGGATGTTTTCCCGGGCAAGGAACTCGCTGACCGCACCGCCGGCGCCGCCCATGATTGCGTTCTCTTCGACGGTCACCAGCAGCTCATGGCTGGCGGCGATTTCGCGTACCAGTGCTTCATCCAGTGGTTTGACGAAACGCATGTCGACCACGGTGGCATCCAGCGTCTCGGCCACTTTCATCGCCTCGGCCAGTTGCACACCAAACACCAGCAGGGCGACTTTACTGCCTTGACGGCGCACCACGCCCTTGCCGATTTCGATCGGTTCGAGGTTCTTCTCGATGGTCGCATTCGGGCCGGTGCCGCGCGGGTAGCGCACAGCCGCCGGGCCTTCGTACAGATGGCCGGTGGTGAGCATTTTGCGCAGCTCGTTTTCGTCGCTCGGGGTCATCACCAGCATGCCGGGAATGCAGCGCAGGAACGACAGGTCGAAGCTGCCAGCGTGCGTCGGGCCGTCTTCGCCCACCAGACCTGCGCGGTCAATGGCGAACAATACGTCGAGGTTCTGCACTGCCACGTCATGGATCAGTTGGTCGTAGCCGCGCTGCAGGAAGGTCGAGTAGATCGCCACCACCGGTTTCGCGCCTTCGCAGGCCATGCCGGCGGCAAGGGTCACGGCGTGTTGCTCGGCAATCGCCACGTCGAAGTAGCGCAGCGGGAAGCGCTCGCTGAAAGCCACCAGGTCGGAGCCTTCCTTCATCGCCGGGGTAATGCCCACCAGGCGCGGGTCGGCCGCGGCCATGTCGCACAGCCACTCACCGAACACACCGGAATACTTCGGTCCGCTGGCCTTTTTCGGCGCAGCGGCGGGGGCGTCCAGCGGTTCGAGCTTGGTGATCGCGTGGTAGCCGATCGGATCGACTTCAGCAGGCGCGAAGCCCTTGCCCTTCTTGGTGACGACGTGCAGGAACTGCGGGCCTTTCAGATCGCGCATGTTGCGCAGGGTGGCGATCAGGGTCGGCAGGTCGTGGCCATCGATCGGGCCGATGTAGTTCCAGCCCAGTTCTTCGAACAGGGTACCGGGTACCAGCATGCCTTTTGCGTATTCTTCGGTGCGACGGGCGATTTCCCAGGCGCCGGGCAGGCGCGACAGCACTTTCTTGCTGCCTTCGCGCATGCTGGCGTAGGTGCGGCTGGACAGGATCTTCGCCAGATAGTTGGACAAGCCACCAACGTTGCGCGAAATCGACATGTCGTTGTCGTTGAGGATCACCAGCATGTCGGCGTTGACTTCCGGCGCGTGGTTCAGCGCTTCGAACGCCATGCCGGCGGTCAAGGCGCCGTCGCCGATCACCGCGATGGCCTTGCGATCATTGTTTTGCAGGCGCGAGGCAATTGCCATGCCCAGCGCTGCGCTGATCGAGGTACTGGAGTGACCGACGCCGAAGGTGTCGTATTCGCTCTCGGAGCGGCGCGGGAAGGCGGCAATGCCGTCCTTCTGGCGCAGGGTGCCCATGCGCTCGCGACGACCGGTGAGGATCTTGTGCGGATAAGCCTGATGACCCACGTCCCACACCAGCCGGTCGTCCGGGGTGTCGAAGACGTAATGCAACGCGATGGTCAGCTCGATCACGCCCAGGCCGGCGCCGAAATGCCCACCGGTCTGACCGACCGTATAGAGCAATTCCAGGCGCAACTCATCGGCCAGGGTTTCCAGCTCGGCTTCGCCTAACCGGCGCAGGCCGTCCGGCGTGTTCGCGCGGTCGAGCAGGGGCGTGGTCGGGCGCTTGCGGGGAATCTCATGAAACGTCGTGGGCATCAGGCGAATCGTTATAGGTATAAAAGATGCGGCAGTTTACCTGATGCATCGGTCCCTGCCCACGCGTTGGTCTTTTTTGACCGATTGGCCGTCAGTTGCGGCGCTCGACGATATAGCGGGCCAGATCGCGCAGAGGCTCTGCCGCCGCGTCAAACGGTCGCAGCGCGTGCAGCGCCTGATCGCGCAATTCCAGGGCGTAGGCCTTGGCGGCTTCAAGGCCGAGCAGGGCCGGGTAGGTCGGCTTGTCGCGGGCAATGTCGGCGCCCTGGCGTTTGCCGAGGGTTTCGGTATCGCTTTCAACGTCGAGAATGTCGTCCTGGACCTGGAATGCCAGACCAATGGCCTGTGCATAAGTCTGCAGGGACTTCAGTTCGTCCTTTTGCGCGTGACCACTGGCCAGGGCGCCGAGCTTGACGCTGACTTCGATCAGCGCACCGGTCTTGTGCCGGTGCATGTATTCAAGGGCTTTTTGATCGAGCTTCAGACCGACCGAACCCAAGTCGATGGCCTGGCCGCCGACCATGCCCGCCGGGCCTGCGGCCAATGCCAGGGCGCTGACCATCTGCAGGCGAATCTCTGCGTCGGCGTTGCTCAGACGCGGGTCGAGCAGGGCGCTGAAGGCCAGGCTCTGCAAGCCGTCGCCAGCGAGGATCGCGCACGCTTCATCGAATTTTTTGTGCGTGGTGGGCTGACCGCGACGCAGGTCGTCGTCGTCCATGGCCGGCAAATCGTCATGCACCAGCGAGTAGGCGTGGATCAACTCCACCGCGCAGGCCGCGCCGTTGGCTTGCTCGGCCTTGCCGCCCAGGGCTTCGCACGCGGCGTAGGCCAGCAGCGGGCGCACGCGCTTGCCGCCGTTCATCACGCTGTAGCGCATGGCTTCGTACAGACGCGCCAGCTCAGGGCCGGGTGCGGTGAACAGGGTTTCCAGAGCCGCATTGACTCGAGCCTGGCTGGTCGCTGAATACGCTGCAATCATTCTGGTTGATCCGCGTCGAAGGGTTCCTCGGCCAACTCGCCATCACGCTCGAGCAGCACCTGAACCTTTTGCTCGGCCTGGGCCAGCGCCGCCTGGCAATCGCGGGTCAGACCGATGCCTTGCTCGAAAGCGGTCAGCGAGTCTTCCAGCGACAATTCACCATTCTCCAGGCGCTCGACCAGCGTTTGCAGGTCAGCGAGAGATTGTTCGAAATCCAGTGCAGCTTTTTTGCGGGCCATGGCGGCGATTTCCGGTTGACGTTAAACCGGCGCGACACTAGCAGACATGGGGTTTATGGGCAAATGAGCGGGGCATTTGGCGGCTAAACCCTGTGGCGAGGGAGCGAGGTCACTTGCCATAGGGTGATGGAGTCGAGCCATCCGGATCACGGATTTTATAGCGGGTACTGCGCCCGCCACCCGGCAGGCGTTGCAAACAGCCTTTTTCCAACAGTTCGGCCAGATGGCGGGTTGCAGTGGCTTTGGACACTTTCGCCACAGCCTGATACTGAGCTGCGCTGATCCCGCTTTCGAAACCGCGCTCTCCGCCATCGAGCATGCGATTCAGTACTTTGGTCTGTTCGACCGACAGTTCGGATTCCCGGTGCGCCTGCCAGAAACGCGCTTTGGCCAGCACCGACTCGATCCTCGCCATTGCCTGCTGCAGGCTGCGCAGCAAGGTGTGTAAAAACCATTGCAGCCATTCGGTGATGTCCAGCGTCGCTTTCTGGCTGGTTTCCAAGACGCGGTAGTAGCCTGAGCGATCCTCGAGAATGCTCGCCGACATGGCGTAGAAACGGATTGCCTGAGCCTCGCCTTGAGCCAGCGCAAGGTCGGTGATGGTTCGCGTCAAGCGACCATTGCCATCGTCAAAAGGGTGGAGCGTGACAAACCAGAAGTGCGCGACGCCGGCACGCAACAGCGGATCGAGCGCGGCCTGATGACGGCTGCTTTCAAACCAGTCGAGGAAGGTTTCGAGTTGTTGTTCAAGGCCCCGGCGGGGCGGCGCTTCGAAGTGGACTGTGGGCTTGTCGAGACGGCCCGACACCACTTGCATCGGATCATCGCCGCGCAATGCGCCAACACGGATACTCCGTGCGGCGAGATCAGTGTCCTGATCCGGGAACAGCCATGCATGCCAATCCAGCAAGCGCTCAAGGGTCAACGGCTCGGCGAAATGCTGCGTTGCATCAAGCATCAGGCGGGCCAGGCCTTCGCTGCGTTGGCTGACGTTATCGCCACCCATCACTTCAAGCCCCAAACGCCGCGCCAGTGAAGAGCGGACCGAGCCGACATTCAACTGTTCACCTTCGATGGCGGACGAGGTGACGATGTTTTGCAGCAATGCATCCAGCTCGCTCTGCGCACTCAGCGAACTACCGACGGAACTGACCATGCCCATCAATCGACCTTGTGCCTGGACGCACTCGCGCAGCAACGGTGCCAAGCGCTCGGCGTGCCAGGTGAAATTCGGCCAATCAGGCTGTTGCCAGATCCAGTGAGGTGCCATGTATTTGATGCTCTGGGGTGAGTGAGCCGATTAGAAGAGATATTCGGCTCATATAATGAGCCGAATATGACCCTTATTCGGCTCACCGTCCACTCACTCGCGTGATTTGCGCCGCATTTTCAGAGGGATGTGATTGTTAGCTGCGGCCATGGCGGCTAACCTTCGCGCCGTGTACGACCCGACAGTCACGGGTCTTTCAGACGAAACGCAGTATCAACCTCTGTAACGCGCCGAGGATCGGGCGCAAGGTTTCGTCATGCATGGCAGGAGGCATCACATGCGTTCAATTCTTTTGCTGCTGTTCGGCTGGCTCTGTGCGCCTGCACTCCTGGCCGCGCCGAGTGCCGAGGTGTCGGAGCCCATTGGTGGTTGGCGCTACAACGGCCTGCTGGACCGGACGGAAAACCCGCAAGTGGCCTATCCTACGCCGCCCATCGACCGGGGTGTGCAGCGCAATCGCACGATGATCGAGGGCCAGCTCAAGGCCCTCGGCACGCAACGCGGCCCCCACACCCTGGCGGTCAACGGCAATCCGTTGAACCTGTACACCGACGATCAGGGGCGTTTCGCCCGACCCTATGCGTTCGGCGCCGGCTCCAACAGCGTCGAAGTGCGCAGTGCCGAGGGGCAGTCGCTCAAGCGGGTTCAGTTCTATGAAGCCAACAACCTGCGCACCCCGGCGCGGATTCGGGTGGTGCTCGGTTGGGACGACCCGAAAGCTGAGCTCGACCTGCACATCATTACCCCGGATGGTCAGCATGCGTTCTGGGCTCATACGGCGCTGACCAACGGCGGCGGCCTGGACCCTGATGGCGTCGATGGTCCCGGCCCGGAAATGTTCACCATGACCGCGCCGCTGCATGGCACCTATCTGGTTTACGTGAACTATTGGGGCAACTTTGGCAGTGGCGGCTATAACTTCGATGAGGCCAGCAACCAGAACGAGGTGATCACCTCGCAGATCAACCTGGTGCTCAACGAAAACACCGTCGACGAAAAACGCGAAACCTTCATCGTGCCCTTGCGTGCGATCGGCGACCTGCTGCTGGTCAAGACTTTCAACTATTAAACATCCCGCACCACGGATGAATTGGGCTTTGTGAAATGAGTGAAAACATCGTGTCCCCAGCCGCCGATGCATCGGCCGCCAAACCTTCCCGGCGCTGGCCGGCGCTATTGCTTGGGTTGGGCCTGGCCGCCGTTGTGGCGGGCGGGGTGGGGTGGTTCCTGCACAAACCCAAGGTGCCTGCGCCCGTATTGGCCAGCGACAAGCTGGGCATGAGCCGGCCGGATGGCCTGTTGGAAACCCACTCCTTGAGCCAATTGCCCAAGGATCTGCTGGCGGTGCCCTTCCTCAAGGAAACCCTCACCGAAGATTTCGTCTTCTATTACGAAACCCACGCCGATCGCCTCGGGCTGATCGGCAGTCTGCGGCGGATCATTTACGAGCATGACCTGAAGTTGCAGGACAGCCTGATCGAACAGCTCTTCGATCAACCCGCCGACGTGGCGCTGTGGCGCGGGGCGGATGGTCGGCTCAAGGATTTCCTGCTGGTGATGGATCGCGGCGGACTGGCCAAGGTGCTGGAACCACTGGCCAAGGTGGCGCTGGATGATTCACAGCTGAGCAAAATTGCCGATGTGAAGGTTGGCAGCGACGATGTCGCGCTCTATCAGCTCACCTACAACGCCAGCAAGGCGCTGGTGTTTGCCTCCCATGGCGACAAACTGGTGGTGCTGTCCAATCCATCGAAACTCTACGACCCGCAAAGTGGCCAGGCCGAGGAGCCGGGCAGTGTCTCGATAGCCGCCATCGCCGCGCTGCTCAACGGCGACAAACTGTTCCCCGAAGCATTCGGCCTGCCGCCGCGCGCGCCTGAAGTGAAGCAACGCCTGTCGGTCAACGCCAGTGTGCTGGCGATGGGGTATCAGCGTTTCATTCCGAACTTCGCCGGGCTGCGGTTCGACATGGACGACAAGGGCTGGCACAGCTTCCTCGCCATGGATGAACTGGACGATCAGCCGGGCTTCGATTTCAAACCGATCTGGCAAGCCATGCCCATGGGTGCCAGCGCCTGCGTGGCCTTGCCGCTTGCGGCCGAACAACAGAAACCGCTGCTGGTAAAACTCGGCGCCGACGAGAAGGTGGCGCAGGCCTTGACCGAACACATGGCCGGAGCCGCGGGCCTGTGCTGGTACGCCGATTCGCGGCTGTACACGCCGCTGCTGGTGGCCGGCCTGAACGATAAGGACAGCGCCAGACTCGATGGTGATCTGGGCAAACTGTTCGGCTCGATGGTTGGCGCCTACGAAGGCAAGGTCGAAGATCACGCGTTCCCGGTGGTCGAAAAACAGGAGGGCCCGACCCATCAGTGGCAGCGCCAGGTCAGCTCAAACTTCGGTCCGTACGCGGCCAAAGACGCCGAAGCCCCGAACGCGATCACCGGCAAGGCTTTCATGCGCGTCAGCCTGGCGCGTCACGGTTCGACGCTGCTGTTCTCCCTCGACGACAAACTGGTGGACAAGGCGCTCGGCACCCTCGACAAGCGCTTTCCGCCGATGGCCGACGTGGTGCCGAAGGACCTGCTGATGCCGATCTACTTCGGCCCGGAGTCCATGGCCCAGCTGATGCAACAGGAAACCCTCGACAGCCTGCCCCAAGACATGGAGCCGGTGTTCTATAACGCCGCGCAAACCTACCTCATCCCGAAACTGCGCAAGCTCGGCGGTTATGGCAAGTACGCACTGACCTTGCCTGAAGGCAGCGAACCCGACGGCCACTGGCAATGGCTGCCACTGGAATGGAAAGCCCTGTGACTGGATTGATCCGAAGCCTCGGCCTGCTCGCGCTGCTGCTGAGCGCGGCTGCCCGGGCTGTCGAAACCCCGGCGCTCGACCCGCAGCAATCCCAAGTGTTCCGCGCCTGGTTCGTGCGCATCGCCCAGGAGCAACTGAGCCAGGGCCCGAGCCCGCGCTGGTATCAACAGGACTGCGCCGGGCTGGTGCGTTTCGCCGCCAACGAAGCGCTGAAAGTCCATGACGACAAATGGCTGCGCAGCAATGGCCTGTCCAATCGCTACCTGCCGCCAGAGCTGCCATTGAGTGATGCCCAGCGCGGTCTCGCCCGGCAATGGCAGCAGGGCGGCGGCAAGGTCGGGCCGTACGTCAACGCGATCAAGCTGATTCAGTTCAACAGCCATCTGGTCGGCCGTGATGTAGCCCAGGCGCGTCCCGGCGACCTGATGTTTTTCGATCAGGGCGACGACCAGCACCTGATGATCTGGATGGGTCGCTACATCGCCTATCACACTGGCACCACCACACCCACTGACAACGGCATGCGCTCCGCAAGCCTGCAACAACTCATGACATGGAAGGACACCCGATGGATACCCGATGCAGCCAACCCCAACTTCATCGGCGTTTATCGACTGAATTTTCTCTCCCAATGATCGGTGCCCGCATGTTGCGTTTTCTGCCTCTGCTGTTGCTAATGGCACTGCCTTTTTCAGTGGTGAATGCCGAAGACACCGTTGAACCGAGTGGCTATACGCCGGTGGCCGGGGAGAGTTTCTTTTTGCTGGCCGACAGCAGTTTCGCCAGCGACGAACAGGCGATGGTGCGTCTCGAAGCACCAGGCCGCGACTATCGCCGGTTCCGCATGGAGCCCTACGGCGGCGCCGACATTCGCGTGTATCGCATCGACAAGCCGCTGGATTTCCTCAAGCGCCAGAAGAACCTGCACCGGGTGGTCAGCGACGGCCAGTTCAAGGGCGAGGGCCTGTCCAATACCCTCGCGTACCTGTGGGACAACTGGTACCGCAAGTCTCGCCGGGTGATGCAGCGGGCGTTTTCCTACGAGTCGCGTAAACAAGTCACCGAGCACGTGCCGGAACTGAAGATGGGCAACGCCATGGCCGCGCCAACGCCTTACGACGCGCAGCCGCAATTCGCATTGATTCCGGGCCTGCCGGTGGTCAGTCAGTTCCGCTATCCGCTGTGGCAGGCCAAGCCGATCCAGCCACCGGAAGGGGTGAACCTTGCCGGTTCCTCCAGCGAGTTCGTCAGCGTCGCGCCGGGCAACGTCTATATCCCGTTGGGCAACCTGAAACCGGGCCTGTATCTGGTGGAAGCGCTGATCGGCAAGTACCGGGCAACCACCATGGTCTTCGTTTCCAACACCGTGGCCGTGAGCAAGATTGCCGGCGATGAATTGCTGGTGTGGGCGGCGCGCAAGCACGAAGGCAGTGCGGTGCCCAAGGTCAATGTGTTGTGGACCGACGGCCTCGGCGTGATGAGCAGCGGCGCCACCGATGCCGAGGGTCTGCTGCGGCTGAAACACGTCAGCCCCGAGCGCTCGTTCGCGATAGGCGAAGACGAAGAGGGCGGCGTATTCGTCTCGGAAAACTTCTACTACGACAGCGAAATCTACGACACCAAACTTTATGCCTTCACCGACCGGCCGCTGTACCGGCCGGGGGATTGGGTGTCGCTGAAAATCGTCGGTCGCGAGTTCAAGAACGCCCGGGATTCGGTGCCGCCAGGCGCCGCCGACATCAACATGACCGTGCTCGATGCCACCGGTACGGCCCTGCAAACCCTGGACTTGAAACTGGACTCCAAGGCCGGTACCCAGGCTCGTTTCCAGTTGCCCGACAATGCCGTGGCCGGTGGTTATGAGCTGCGTTTCAGTTACAAGGATCAAGCCTACAGCAGCGCCTTCCGGGTCGCCGAGTACATCAAGCCGCACTTCGAGATTTCACTGAACCTGGCCAAGCAGGACTACCGCACCGGCGAAGCGGTCAAGGGCAGTCTCGTGTTGCTGTATCCGGACGGCAAACCGGTAGCCAATGCCAAATTGAGCCTGAGCTTGCGTGCTCAGCAGCTGTCGATGGTCGACAACGAGCTGCAATACCTCGGTCAATTCCCGGTGGAGCTGACCAGCACCGAACTGACCACCGACGCCAAGGGCAACGCCACCCTCGAACTGCCGGCTGCGGAGAAACCGAGTCGCTACATGCTCACCGTGTTCGCCAGCGATGGCGCGGCGTATCGGGTCAAGACCACCAAGGAAATCCTCATTGATCGCGGCGCTGCGAATTTCCGCTTGAGCGCGCCGCAGCGTTTCAGCGCGGTGGGCGACAAGGTGGTATTCAGCTACGCCAATGAAAGCGAGCAGAGCCAGTCGGTCACGCCGAGCAGTTATGGTTGGGTGCGTCTGGAGGACCAGAGCACCGGCGAAGGCAAACTGACGGCCACCGACAAGGCTTTCACCCTGGCGTTCGAGCGCCCTGGTACCTACAACCTGACACTCAGGGATGACCACGGCCGAACCCTTGGCGCCACCGGTCATTCGGTCACCGGCGACGGCGTCAAAGCGGTGCCGGGCACCGTTGAAATCGTCCTCGACAAACCCGAGTACAAGGCTGGCGACGAAGCCCTGGCGTTGATGACTTTCCCCGAGCCGATCAGTGATGCACTGCTGTCGCTCGAACGTGACAAGGTCGAGGCCACCGCGTTGATGTCCAGGGGCGGTGACTGGCTGAAGATGGAAAAACTCAGCGACACCCAATACCGCGCGCGCATTCCGGTGAAGGACAGCTTCGCACCGAACCTGACCTTCTCGGTGCTGTACACCAAGGGTGGTCAGTACAGTTTCCAGAACGCCGGCATCAAGGTGATTGCGCCGCAGATAGACGTGGCCATCGCCACTGATAAAGACACCTATCAACCCGGCGATACCGTGTCGGTGGACCTGACCACCCAGTTCGCCGGCAAGCCGATCCCGGCGCACCTGACGGTCAGCGTGGTCGACGAAATGGTCTACGCGTTGCAGCCGGAAGTCGCGCCGACCATCGACCAGTTCTTCTACCATCCACGGCGCAATAACGTGCGTACCAGCGCCAGCCTGTCGTTCATCAGCTACGACGTGGCGTTGCCGGGCAGCCCTGGTGCACCGGGCAAGGCCAACCGCAGCGAACGTGGCGTGAAGGTGCTGGAACGGCCGCGCCGCGAAGACGTCGACACCGCTACGTGGCAGCCGGAGCTGGTGACCGATGCCAGTGGCAAAACCCGCTTCACCTTTAAGATGCCGGATTCGCTGACCCGCTGGCGCATCACCGCCCGGGCCATCGCCGATGACGGTCTGGTCGGGCAGAAAAAACAGTTCGTGCGTTCGGAGAAACCGCTGTACCTGAAATGGAGCGGGCCGAGCACATTCCGCACGGGCGATAAGCCGGATCTCGGCGTGTTCGCCTTCAGCCAGGCAGAAAACCCGGTCAAGGCCGAGCTGGTGACTCATTACGCGGGCAACGAGCAGCGCGTGCCCGTGACGCTGAGTAACGGCATCAACTACATCGCGTTGCCTGAGTTCTCCCTGGCCAGTGGCGAGTGGACCGCCGAGCTGGTGCAGGACGGCAAAACCGCTGATGCCTTGGCCGTGCGGCTGACCGCCACCGGTGAAGGATGGCAGGTCACGCAGAGCCAAAGCCTGGACGTGAGCGTCGGCGATACGCCGCTGACACTGCCGGCCGACGCCACGGATATTCGCCTACGGCTGGATGACAGCCCGCAAGCGCTGTTCCGTTCGGCACTGGATGATCTGCTGAGCTACCCCTATGGCGGCGTCGAACAAACCGCCAGTCGTTTGTTGCCACTGAGCATGGCCTATCCGACCTTGGCGTCGAACCCGCAGGTCCGCGACCGCTTGCGCCTGATCATGCAGAACAGCCGCTTGCGGCTGGTGCAAATGGCCGGGCCGTCAGCGAGTTTCACCTGGTGGGGCATGGACGGCGAGCCGGACGCGTTCCTGACCGCCTACGCCTATTACGCCGACTGGCACGCCAGCAAAGTGCTGGAGCTAAGCCTGCCGCCAGAGCACTGGCAGCGGGTGTTGGAGGTCTATTCGAAGCAGGCGAAAAACACGCCGCTGTTACAGCGCGCGCTGATTCTGTCGTTCGCCAAACAGATGCAATTGCCGGTGAACACCTTGCTCAGCGGACTGATGGATGACCTGGCGAAAGCGGGCGAGGGCAATGCCGCGAACCTGATGGACGATGGCGAAGACGGCATCGTCATGAGTGATCCGGATTCGGCGTTGGGTCTGGCCGCCGCCCGGGCGCTGACGGCGTCGTTGGCCAAGCAATCGAAGGTCACGCTGCCCGACGCTTTCAACCGGCAGCTGGCGGATGCACAGCAACGTCTGGCCGTCAGTTCCCAGCCGTTTGCAGAAGCCCTGAATCTGTCGCTGCAAGCCTTCGATCAGGCCCACGCGCAAGCGTTGCTGCAGCGCTTGCTGCCCCAGCAATCGACCCTGGAACGGGCGTTGGCGCTGACCTGGCTGCAGCGCAGCATCGAACAGGCTTCACCTGCCATTGCCCTGGCACCGGGTGAAGGCTGGAAGAAAAAATACGGTGATACCGGCGAGGTGTATTGGACCTGGCAAGGCGCTACGCCCGTGCCGACGGTGCTGTCGTTAAGCGGCACCCAGGAGCGTCCATTGCGGGCTGCGTTGAGCTTCCGAAGCCAGCAACCCACCGTCGATCCGATGGCCGTGACCATCACCCGTCGCCTGTCTCGGCTGGTGCCGGGGGAAGAAGCATTCACCTTCAAACTGGAGGCGGTCGGCAACGCGCCGTTGTCCAGCGACAGCCTGTACCTGGACGAAGTGATCCTCACCAGCAAAGCCGCCAAACCGCTGCGCTACGGCATGCTCGAAGTGCCGTTGCCACCGGGCGCCGATGTTGAGCGCACTACCTGGGGCATCAAGTTGATGGGCAAGGCCGGCACCGAACCCACGGCACTGGAAAAGGCCCGTTTCGAGCCGGGGCAATTGGCCTATGCCGTGCCGGTGGATGCGCTGAGCGGTGAGCTGCGCCTGCGTCATCTGGTGCGTTTCTCGCAGAAAGGCCAATTCAACCTGCCGCCGACGCGCTTCACTCAGGTGTATGCGCCAGAGCATCAGGCTCAAGAGCAGAAACCGGCGCTCGGTCAGGTCACGGTCCACTGACATGCCACGGCTTCTGGTCTGCTGGCTGTTGTGTTTGATCCCTGCGCTGGCCACGGCGCAGGACGAACCGCTGCATCTGGCGTTCAAGGGTGATTTGCTGTCCTTGAGCCGGACTCAGTTGCTGGCGCGCGAGCCGTTGCCCGATACCTTGCAGACCCCGCTGGGCAGTGTGTGGAAGTTGTTTGTCTACAGCTGGCTGGTGGACACCGGCGCACGCGAACCGGCTTATGAATGTCGTGGTCAGTCGAAGGAGGAAGTCTATTGCTGCACGGCGGGCGGCGAGATCGAACGTGATCAGGCGTTGGTCAAGTCCTGCGGGTTGTATTTCGAGCCGACGCGTCTGGGCATTTCCAGCGCCGATTGGCGAGCCTATTGGCAAACGCGACAGGCGCCGTCGTGGTTGCTGAACCTGACTTCACTGCAGCCTGACACTCGGGTTCCTGTGGCCGAGTTGTTGCGCTCCCTGGCGCTACTGCCGGCCCAGGATCAGGCGCGTCGGGTATTGCTCGATGTGGTGCTCAATGCCGCAGGCGGCAATGTGGTCGGCGAACTCGGCAGCCGGTTGCGGGTAAAAACCTGGAGCTGGCGGGGGGATCGGGATCCGGCGTCGCGCCAGGGTGGATTCGCCGGTTGGACGGCGGACGGTACGCCGATCTGGGCCGGTGGGCGCGGGACCAGTCAGCGGGTCTTGCGTGAGTATGGTCCTGCGTTGGCCACGGTGCTCCCGGCATCCTGGCCGGCCGAGACCGGAAAGTGCGTCGAGGTCAGCCTGTTCTCTCGTTATCCGTTGACGCGGGTACTGTCGGGAGGCCGCGTTGCAGCGTCCGGACCTTTACAGGGCGACTACCGCGTCGAATTCGCCAGCGGCAATCAGCTCGATATCCACAGCGATGGCGAACTGTTTTTAATGAAAGACCAACTGGTGGCGCGCCTGGACCGCGAAGAATACGTCGCTCGTGTGCTGCAACGTGAAGCCACCGCCGAACCCGCCGAAGCAGCCAAAGCCCTGGCCGTGGCCATTCGCACTTACCTGCTGCAAAACGCCACGCGCAACGGTGACTGTCTGAGCATCGACGACAGCAGTCAGCGCCAACGGGTCGCACCGCGTCCGGCCAGCGCCGAAGCGCGCAGCATCGCCGCCTGGACCAGTGATCTGGTACTGGCCGGCAGCACAGTGACCTACCATTCCGATCAACCCGGCCCGGACAAACTGTCCTGGCAGCAAGCCGTCGAACAAGCCAACGCCGGTCAACGCTACGACGCCATCCTGCTGCACGCTTACCCGCGCGCCAGCCTCAGCCGTTGGGACAATCCCGTCGCTTCCTGCGAAGCGCTGCCCGCCGCGCAAGACTGGCTGCAAAAGCAGCGTCGCGGCTGGCGTCCACGCCTGGAAAGCGAAACCGGCTACAACGAAGTCAGCACCTTCGCCGTCTGCCGCCTGACCTTCGGCCGCCCCTATGTCGACCGCGAACGCCAGCGCATCTACGTGCGCGGCGTGCTCTCGCTGCAAGACCGTCTCGACCTGACTCACGAATACCTGCACCTGGCCTTTGAAGCACACCCTAACGGCCAGGATGAAAACTACATCGAAGGGCTCGCCCGTCATCTTTTGCTGGAATAGACCATGACACTCCGTTATCCACAGGTCTTGCTATTGCTTTGCGCGTTGGCCATGTTATCGCCGACCATGGCCGCCGACAGCGTCAAGCTCGACACTCCCGTAGGCGGTTGGCGCACTGGTGCGGTCGAAGGCGAGGGGGAAAACTTCCGCCAGACCGTCAATTACCCGGCCTCCTCGGTGAACACCCCGCCAGGCCAGGCCAACACCGCGCGCATCACTGGACAGATCAAAGCCACGCCCAAGTCGGCAGAGCCCGGTCGGCTGATTGTGAACGGTGTCAGCATGCCGCTGAAAATCGATCCGGCGGGCCGCTTTGATCGCCCGTTTTCGTTTCCCAGTGGCAGCAACAGCGTCGAAGTCCGCAGCCCTGACGGCCAGCAACGCCACCGCACGCAATTTCTCAACGCCAGCGGCGGCGCCACCCCGGCCAAATTGCGTGTATTGCTGTCATGGGACAGCGACAACACCGACCTCGACCTGCACCTGATTACCCCTGATGGCGCGCACATCTGGTACGGCGACCGCGTCGCCCCCAACGGCGCGGCGCTCGATGTCGACGTGACCACCGGCTACGGCCCGGAAATCTTCGCCATGCCCGCACCGGTCAAGGGGCAGTATCTGGTGTATGTGAACTACTTCGGCGGTGGCTATCGCAGTGACGACGAGGGCCAGGAAGAAGCGGTTCAAGCACTGACCACCGCGCAGGTCACGGTGATTACCGAGGAAGGCACGCCGAGTGAGAAGATTGAGACGTTTCTGGTGCCGATGCGGGCGGTGGGGGAATTGACGTTGGTGAAGGCGTTTAGTTATCCGTGAGGGAAACAGTCGTATCACTTTCCTACAGGCATTAAAAAGCCGGCTTGTGGCCGGCTTCTCGGGGACTGGCTTGGTTCATTTTTGGTAAACCGCGCCAGCCTTCAAAACGTACACCCGGATCTTGCGTCCGGCTGTGGGACTCGGCGAGAAAGTCATCTGCCTTGTCGGTGCGATCGTCTCCGCAGGGCGGTTCGATGCGCAAATGTGGGGCGCAGCATACTGATTTTTTGAGGAAATTCCCAGTCCGGTGTGCGAGATAGAGCTATTGGGTGGTTCTTGTGTTGCGTCTGCCGACGCCTTCGCGGGCAAGCCCGCTCCCACAAATCTCGAGTAATCCTGTGGGAGCGTGACTAGCCCGCGATGAAAACGCCGCGGCGCTACAGAAATGGCACCTTCGGCCTGCGTTTGTTCAGCGTCGACCACCAGAACACCCAGCCGAGTACCTGAATGTTCTGTTCTTCGATCTGCGCGGCTCTGAAAATTTCGTCCGGGTATTCGACCCTGTTGTGGCTGCGCATGCGTATTGCATTGCCGGGGATGCGGTGCAGGTATTTGATTCGCAGCATGCCGTCATGTTCGATCGCGTAGATCTCGCCATCGACAATGTCCTTGAGCCCGCAATCAATGCCGAGCAGGGAGCCGTCCTCAATTCTTTCGCCCATGCTGTTGCCGATCATGCGGGCGCAGATGGCATCCGTATGTTTTATTTCCAGGGAATCAAGATAGTTGCGAGGCAACCGGAAGGATTGCTCAGGGTCTTTGACGACGTGGGTTTTGTGGGAGCCTGGAGTAATGGCCGCTTCTTTGTAGAAAGGCAGTTCGATGTCGGTAGGTTCGATAACCGTATAGACACCACGGATGGATTGAGCGTCGAACGTGTTGCCGGACTCGTCGAGCAGGCGCAGGTGCCTGGCATCTTTCGGGCCTTCGCCCGTTTTCAGCCATTCACTGTTTACCGATAGCTTTCTGGCAACCTCTTCCATGCAGTGGGCGGGCACGCCACGGGTGTACCAGTTGTGGACTTTTTGCGGGACTGCGTCCAGGAACTCGGCAAATCCCGTCGTGGTGATCTTGGCTTCTTCGAGGAGCGCTTTAAAGCGAGGGCCGCTAGTGTTCTTTTTCATAAACACGAGTCTAAAGACGCGGAATAAGGCTTTGAATAAACGAACCGTTCAAATTTCGAGGAAAATTAACGCTGGATGTAAGACGTTTTTAGGGAAAATTAAACAAGAAAAAACCAAAGCAGAATTAATTAAACAATTCGTTTAAACATCGGTTTCGAGCGCCCACAAAAAACCCCGGATCAACCGGGGCTTTTCTTGAAGCTTGTCGGTGGAAGCGTGCAGCCGCTTCTTAGCCTTTGTAGGCGGCAACCGACTTGGTGATCGCGGCGCGGGCAGCGTCTGCGCCGTCCCAGCCTTCGATTTTCACCCATTTGCCTTTTTCGAGATCTTTGTAGTTCGCGAAGAAGTGCTCGATCTGCTGAATCAGCAGGGGTGGCAGGTCGGTGTATTCCTTCACGTCGACGTACAGCTGGGACAGCTTGTCGTGTGGAACGGCGATGACTTTGGCATCGCCGCCGCCGTCGTCGGTCATGTTCAGAATGCCAACCGGACGAGCGCGGATCACGGAGCCTGGAGCAACCGGGTAAGGAGTCACGACCAGCACGTCGAGGGGATCACCGTCGTCGGCCAGGGTGTTCGGGATGTAACCGTAGTTGGCCGGGTAGAACATTGGGGTGGCCATGAAACGGTCAACGAACAGGCAATCGCTGTCTTTGTCGATTTCGTACTTGATCGGCGCGTGGTTGGCCGGGATCTCGATCGCGACGTAGATGTCGTTCGGCAGGTCTTTGCCAGCCGGAATCTTGCTGTAGCTCATTGGGCGTTGCCCCCGTTAGTTGACCAGAAACACTTGGCCGGATTGACCAAAAAGTGGCGGCGATTATAGGCATATTCCTGTGTCGACGCCACGTACCAGAGGTCGTAGACCTTAGTCATGTGCCTGATAGACCGGGTCCTCGGCGAGAAGTTGCTTGAGCCTCCTCAGCGGGTCCTGGCGATAGAACAGTTGCAGCTGCTCGTAGACCCGTGGATAGGCCTCGTGCAGCAAATCCGGGGCGCTGAAGAAATACTCGCTGGTCACCGCGAAAAATTCGGCCGGGTTCTCGGCGGCGTAGGGGTCTATCGCGGTCTCGGCGTCCGGGTTGCGATCCAGTTGCCGGTCAAGATCGTCGTAGGCTTCTTGCATGACCTTGGCCCAGTCGCTGACCCGCATGTCCGCGTGCAGCGGCGGCAGGCCGTTGGCGTCACCGTTGAGCATGTCGAGTTTGTGTGCCAGCTCGTGGATCACCAGGTTGTAACCTTCCCAGCCACCACTGGCCATGACGCCGGGCCAGGCGAGGATGATCGGCCCCTGCTGCCAGGCCTCGCCGCTGTGCTCGCCATCCCATTCATGCTCGACACCGCTGGCGTCGCGATGGCGCTGCGGACTGAGAAAATCGTCCGGGTAGAGGATGATTTCATGAAACCCCTGATACCAGTTCAGGTCGCCCAGGTGCAGCAGTGGCAATTGTGCCTGGGCGGCAAGCAGCAGGCGTTGCTCCTGATGGAGTTCAACGCCGGGCAGGGCGGTCAGGTGTTTGTCTTGCAGGAACAGCACACTGGCTTCACGCAGCCACTGGTCTTCGGCGGCGCTGATGCCATCCAGAAAACTCAATTGATGGCGCACCCGTTGCCACATGTCGTCGGCAATCGGGTGCTTGGCCAGGATGCGCTGGCGTCGCCAGGCGCTCAGGGACCACATCGTGAATCAGCGTGTTTCGGCTTTGGAGTTCGAGTTGCCGAAGCGGCTGCGGATCACGCCGATGATCATCGGCAGCAGTGACAGCAGAATGATGCCGACCACCAACAGTGACAGGTTTTTCTTGATGAATGGTACGTTGCCGAAGAAGTAACCGAGGGTCACCAGGCCGCCAACCCACAAAACAGTGCCGAAGACGCTGAAGGCGAAGAAGCGTGGGTAAGGCATCTTGCCGACGCCGGCGACGAACGGTGCAAAGGTGCGGATGATGGGCAGGAAGCGCGCCAGGGTCACGGTTTTGCCACCATGCTTGTCATAGAAGTCATGGGTTTGTTGCAGATAATCGCGGCGGAAGATTTTCGAGTTCGGGTTGCTGAACAGACGTTCGCCGGCCGTTCGCCCGATGATGTAGTTGGTACTGTCGCCCAGTATCGCCGCCAGCATCAGCAGCCCGCCCAGCAATACCGGATCCATACCGCCCCCGGCGGCCACGGCGCCGGCGATAAACAGCAGCGAGTCGCCCGGCAGGAACGGCATCACCACCAGACCGGTTTCACAGAAAATCACCATAAACAGAATGGCGTAAATCCAGGCCCCGTAGTTGGTTACGAGCATGTCGAGGTAGACGTCGAGATGCAGAACGATATCGATCGGGTTGAAATCCATGGTGAGCACCTGTGATGACGGCCCGACTCGGCAGGCCTGTGCAAATGACTTCGTGTAAGACTACGAACAGGGGTAGTTTTTCTTACAAGTAGGAGAGGTCGGGATTATACGGACTGAAAAGTGAAAAGAGCGTCGAGATTGTAGCGGGGCATTTCACTCGGACCGACGGTGGGCGCGCTATGAGTTACAAGCGTAGGCTCGCTCGCGATGGCGGTGCCAAATGGCACCCCGCCATTATGAGCATGCTGCGCCAGTACGTTTGACGCGGATCAAAGCTCTTCGCTGATCGGCAACACGTAGTTCTTGAACTCGGTGTCTTCCTTGAATCCGATGGACTCGTAGGTTTTCTGCGCAACTTTGTTGTTGCTGCTGGTGGAAACGCGCATGCGCACGGCATTGGTTTCCTTGGCCATTTTCTTCGCGGTGCGGATCAGGTTGTCGGCCACCAGTTGGCGGCGGGCGTCTTCGGCGACGTAGATGTCGTTGAGGATCCACACGCGTTTGAGCGATAGCGAGGAAAAGCTTGGGTATAACTGACAGAAGCCCATCAGCTTGTTGTTGTCGTCATCGGAAAGTGCCAGGTAAATCACCGATTCCTTGCGACGCAGGCGTTTTTCGAGGAACGCCCGGGACGAGTCCGGATACGGCAGGGAACCATAAAACTCGCGATATTTGACGAACAACGGGGTCAGCAGGTCCAGGTGTTCGAGGGTCGCTTGAATAATCCGCATGGTAGGTCTCGTCTTCAAGTGGCTGTCTTCACGTGCACTGACGGCAAAAGGTACTCACTGGCAGCCGTTCGTCGATCCTGCCTGAAAT
The DNA here is from genome assembly GCF_042846945.1 of Pseudomonas moorei. Classification (NCBI taxonomy): domain Bacteria; kingdom Pseudomonadati; phylum Pseudomonadota; class Gammaproteobacteria; order Pseudomonadales; family Pseudomonadaceae; genus Pseudomonas; species Pseudomonas moorei. Next base: position 583,401 of record NZ_AP035776.1, on the reverse strand, counting down.
CCGCTCGAAAGTGCAATGCAGAAGCGGTTCAGGTAACCGGCGGGCTCAGCAGGAAATTACCCTTTGTGTCCGCGCCGACATCCGCTTCCAGTGTCTGAACCTGGGCTTCGTCCTTCAGGGTGACGCCCGAAAGTTGTCGCCGGCAGGCCTCGCGCATCAAATACAGCAAACGGTGTGCCGCCATGCCGTAACTCAGCCCTTCGAGACGCACATTGGAAATGCAATTGCGGTAGGCGTCCGTCAGGCCGACCTTGGGATTGTAGGTGAAATATAAACCCAGGCTGTCTGGCGAGCTGAGGCCGGGGCGTTCGCCGATCAGGATCACTGTCATTTTGGCACCGAGCAGTTCACCGACCTCGTCGGCCACTGCAACACGACCTTGCTCCACCAGAATCACCGGGGCCAGGGACCAGTTTTCAGCGCCCATCTGTTCTTCCAGGCGCGCCAGAAAAGGCAGTGTGTGCCTATGAACGGCCAATGCCGACAAACCATCGGCGACGACGATCGCCAGATCGACCCCGCCGGGATGGGCCGCTGCGTAATCGCGCAGGATTTGTGCGGACTCATCACTCAGCTTTCGCCCCAAATCAGGGCGCTGCAGGTAGCTGTTGCGATCGATCGCCGCACTGTGCAGCAAGATGCTTTCGCGCCCGCGTTCAGCCAATTGCGAGCTCAGGGCCTTGTGGTCAAACGGCAAATGCACCGCGTCCCGCGCCTGGGCATGGGCGTACTGGAAATCCAGCTGTGCACGGGTGGGCATGCTGGTGCCGGTGCGGCCCAGGGCAATTCGGGCCGGTGTCAGGCGTCGCAGTTCCAGCCAGGGGTTGTGCGGATCGAAAGGTGGTTTATCCATGGAGACACTCATCCCAATTGCGCCAAGGCCTGGCGGAAGGCCGGTGGCAGGCTGTTGCCGAAGAGAATTTTCCCGTCCGCTTGAGTGAAAATGCCCATCTTCGCCAGCCACTGTTCGAACTCCGGCGCGGGCTTCAGGCCCAGGGTTTGTCGGGCATACAGCGCGTCGTGGAAGGAAGTGGTCTGGTAGTTGAGCATGATGTCGTCGGAGCCGGGAATACCCATGATGAAGTTGATGCCGGCCACGCCCAGCAGGGTCAACAGGGTATCCATGTCGTCCTGGTCGGCTTCGGCGTGGTTGGTGTAGCAGATGTCGCAGCCCATCGGGACGCCCAGCAGCTTGCCGCAAAAGTGGTCTTCGAGGCCGGCGCGGATGATCTGCTTACCGTTGTAGAGGTATTCCGGGCCGATGAATCCTACGACGGTGTTGACCAGAAACGGGTTGAAATGTCGTGCCACGGCGTAGGCCCGGGTTTCGCACGTCTGTTGATCGACGCCATGATGGGCGTTGGCCGACAGGGCGCTGCCCTGGCCTGTTTCGAAATACATCAGGTTTTGTCCGAGTGTGCCGCGATTGAGGCTCAATCCGGCGTCGTAACCTTCCTTCAATACATTCAGATTGATGCCGAAACTGGCGTTGGCCGCCTCGGTGCCGGCGATCGACTGGAACACCAGGTCCAGCGGGACTCCGCGATTGACGGCTTCGATCGACGTAGTGACATGCGTCAGAACGCAGGCCTGTGTCGGGATTTCGTAGCGTTGAATGATGGCGTCGAGCATTTCCAGCATCGCGCAGATCGACGCGATGCTGTCGGTGGCCGGGTTGATCCCGATCATTGCATCGCCGTTACCGTGCAGCAAACCGTCAAGGATGCTGGCGGCGATACCGGCCGGTTCGTCCGTGGGGTGATTCGGTTGCAGGCGGGTGGACAGCCTGCCGCGCAGGCCAAGGGTGCCGCGGAACTGCGTGACGACGCGGATTTTCTGTGCGACCAGCACCAGATCCTGCACGCGCATGATCTTCGACACGGCGGCGACCATTTCCGGGGTCAGGCCGGGGGCGAGGGTGCGCAGGACGTGTTCGTCGGCGGCATCACTGAGCAGCCAGTCACGAAAACCGCCCACGGTGAGGTGGCTGACCACGCTGAAGGCGTGCTTGTCGTGGGTGTCGATGATCAGTCGGGTGACTTCATCGTCTTCGTAGGGAATCAGTACTTCCTGTAGGAAATGGCTCAGCGGAATGTCGGCCAAAGCCATTTGCGCGGCCACACGTTCGCCGTCATTGAGCGCGGCGACGCCGGCCAGAAAGTCCCCGGAGCGCGCCGGACTGGCTTTGGCCATCACTTCCTTGAGGTTTTCGAAGCGATAGGTCTGAGCGCCGACGGAATGGGCAAATGCGGCCATGGGGCGGTGTCCTCTGGTTCTGTACAAATCTTGATAACACAAACAGTCCCTGTGGGAGAGCTTGCTCCCACAAGGGATTTGCATGCACTTCAATCATGCAGGCGCCAGGCCAGGAGCCCGGCGCCGGTGCAACTCAGACGCCTTCGAGCATGGCGTCTGCCGGTGCTTCGGAGCGTTGTTTGGCGGTCAATTGGAAATACAGGTAACCGGCGGCCATGAACCCGACGAAAATCAGACCGATCAAGGTGTTGAACCAGGCCATCGCCACCAGGCACACCACGGCGAGAAACAGCGCGATCCCCGGCACGATCGGGTAACCCGGAGCACGGAAGGTGCGTTCCAGGTTTGGCTCGGTTTTACGCAGTTTGAACAGACTCAGCATACTGATGATGTACATCACAATGGCACCGAATACCGACATGGTGATCATCGCCGCTGTCAGGGTCATGCCTTGCAGGTTGACCAGGCCGTCGCTGTAAATCGCCGCGATGCCGATCACGCCGCCAGCAAGGATTGCCCGGTGCGGCGTCTGGAAGCGCGACAGCTTGGCCAGGCTGCGGGGCAGGTAGCCGGCGCGGGCCAGGGCAAAGAACTGCCGCGAGTAGCCCAGGATAATCCCGTGGAAGCTCGCCACCAGGCCGAACAGGCCGATCCACACCAGCATGTGCATCCAGCTCGAATTGTTGCCCACCACGGCCTTCATGGCTTGGGGTAGCGGATCGTTGATGTTCGACAATTGACGCCAGTCGCCAACGCCGCCGGCCATGACCATTACGCCGATGGCCAGGAACACCAGGGTCAGAATCCCGCTGACGTAGGCCTTGGGAATCGTGCGTTTGGGGTCCTTGGCTTCTTCGGCCGCCATGGCCGCGCCTTCGATAGCCAGAAAGAACCAGATCGCAAAGGGAATGGCGGCGAAAATGCCGGGAACGGCCGCCATCGTGAACTCGCTGGAGCCGGACCAGCCATTGAGCACAAAGTTACTGAAACTGAAGCCTGGCGCAACGACGCCCATGAACACCAGCAGTTCGGCGACCGCCAGCACGGTGACCACCAGTTCGAAGGTGGCCGCGATGCTGACGCCGAGGATATTCAGGGTCATGAACACGAAGTAGGCGCCTACCGCCGCGATCTTCGGGTCCAGTTCCGGGTATTGCACGTTGAGGTAGGCGCCGATGGCCATTGCGATCGCCGGTGGCGCAAAGACGAACTCGATCAGGGTGGCAATGCCGGCGATCAGGCCGCCTTTCTCGCCAAAGGCCCGCCGGCTGTAGGCAAACGGCCCGCCCGCATGGGGGATGGCGGTGGTCAATTCGGTGAAGCTGAAGATGAAGCAGGTGTACATCGTCGCCACCATCAGCGCGGTGACGAGAAAACCCAGGGTGCCTGCTGTGCCCCAGCCGTAACTCCAGCCGAAGTATTCGCCGGAAATCACCAGGCCGACGGCGATGCCCCATAAATGCAGGGTGCCGAGTGTGGGTTTGAGCTGTGTGGTAGAAGTCATAAGTCCTCGCTGTCTTTTTTATTGTTTGATCTTTTGGACTTTCGTAAGCGGCGCTTGCGTGTAATGCGGGCACGCAAGGGCCGTGCCAGAGCGGCCAGGCGTTGGGTTGTGTGTCATTGGAGGCGCCATCGCGAGCAGGCTCGATCCCACAGGGTTCCGTGTCAGGTCCCGATAGGTGGATTCACCACAAAAACCTGTGGAAGCGGGCTTGCCGGCGATGACGGTTTGGAGGGCGACACAGAAACCCTGTGCCGCCCTCCGGTTTTTAGAAGAAGCCCAACGGATTGATGTCGTAGCTCACCAGCAGGTTTTTGGTCTGCTGATAGTGATCAAGCATCATCTTGTGGGTTTCACGGCCGACGCCGGACTTCTTGTAACCGCCGAACGCAGCGTGCGCCGGGTACAGGTGGTAGCAGTTGGTCCACACACGACCGGCCTTGATGGCGCGGCCCATGCGGTAGGCGCGGTTGATGTCGCGGGTCCAGAGGCCGGCGCCCAGGCCGAACTCGGTGTCGTTGGCGATGGCCAGGGCTTCGGCTTCGTCCTTGAAGGTAGTGATGCTGACTACCGGGCCAAAGATTTCTTCCTGGAACACGCGCATTTTGTTGGTGCCCTTGAGCAGGGTCGGCTGGATGTAATACCCGGTCGCCAGATTGCCCTCGAGTTTTTCCACCTTGCCGCCGGTCAGCAGTTCAGCGCCTTCGCCCTTGGCGATTTCCAGGTACGAAAGGATTTTGTCGAATTGCTGCTCGGACGCCTGGGCGCCGACCATGGTGTCGGTGTCCAGCGGGTCGCCACGTTTGATCTGCAGGACCTTCTTCATCACCACTTGCATGAATTCGTCGTAGATCGACTCTTGCACCAGCGCACGGGACGGACAGGTGCAGACTTCGCCCTGGTTGAAGAACGCCAGGACCAGGCCTTCGGCGGCCTTTTCGATGAAGCTTGGTTCGGCCTGCATGATGTCTTCGAAGAAGATGTTCGGCGACTTGCCACCCAGCTCCACGGTGCTTGGGATGATGTTTTCGGCGGCGCATTTCATGATGTGCGAGCCGACCGGGGTCGAGCCGGTGAAGGCGATTTTGGCGATGCGTTTGCTGGTGGCCAGGGCTTCGCCGGCTTCTTTACCGAAACCTTGCACAATGTTCAGCACGCCCGGTGGCAGCAGGTCGCCGATCAGTTCGACCAGCACGGTGATGCCCAGCGGGGTTTGTTCGGCGGGCTTGAGCACCACGCAGTTGCCGGCGGCCAGGGCCGGGGCGAGTTTCCAGGCGGCCATCAGGATCGGGAAGTTCCACGGGATGATCTGACCGACCACGCCCAGCGGTTCATGGATGTGATAGGCCACGGTGTTGCCGTCGATCTCGGCAGCGCTGCCTTCCTGGGCGCGGATGCAGCCGGCGAAGTAGCGGAAGTGATCGGCGGCCAGCGGAATGTCGGCGTTGAGGGTTTCGCGCACGGCTTTGCCGTTGTCCCAGGACTCGGTGATTGCCAGCAGTTCGAGGTTCTGCTCGATGCGGTCGGCAATTTTCAGCAGCACCAGCGAGCGTGCCTGGGCGGACGTGGCGCCCCAGGCATCGGCGGCTGCGTGGGCGGCGTCCAGGGCCTTGTCGATGTCTTCGGCGGTGGAACGCGGGAATTCGGCAATCGGTTGGCCATTGACTGGCGAAGTATTGGTGAAGTACTGACCTTTGACAGGCGCGACGAACTCGCCGCCGATGTAGTTACCGTATTTGCTCTTGAACGAAACGATAGCGCCTTCAGTACCGGGGTGAGCGTAACGCATGATAGTTCTCCTTGGCTTTTGTATTTATAAGAGAGACGCGCATGTGCGCTTGCTATAAGCGTAGAGCAAGGGTCGGGCCAGTGCCTTGCAGGTCAGGCAAATCAAGGCCTTGGGCGATTTTTGTCGGACGGGCGGGCGGTGTCTGTGACGCTTTCGGTACAGTGCCTGTGACACTTTGTACCGGTTGTGGAACAGCCTGTGACTGGCGGGTCTTGCCGGCATTGCAATGCAGACTAGGCTGGAGGATGCTCGGCATCACCTCAACACGGGTCGCCGAGCCCCGGGGAGAAAAATAAGAAATGCACGACAACCATTTGAGTCGCCATGCCCAGCAAGTGCTGACTGTGACCCAGGGCAAAGCCCATCTGCACGGTCCAGGCAGCGACCCGTCCATCGCCCGCTCCTGGCTGCGCTGCCTTGAGGACTATCACCTCGATCCGGCCCTGAACATGGCGCCGACCGTGCTGGAACATGGACGCGTCCTCGAAAGCCGTGAACGCCTGCAGCAAGTGCTGCACATCGCCGGCAATGAAATGACCAGCCTGCATCAACAGCTTTCCGGTGCCGGCCACGCGGTGCTGCTGACCGATGCGCGCGGTGTGATCCTGAACTGTGTAACGGCGCCCGCCGAACGGAAGATTTTCGAGCGCGCCGGGCTCTGGCTCGGCGCGGACTGGAGCGAGGCCTGCGAAGGCACCAATGGCATCGGGACCTGCCTGGTGGAGCGTCAGTCGCTGACCATCCATCAGGACGAGCACTTCCGCGGCCGCCATACCGGCCTGACCTGCTCGGCGAGCCCGGTGTTCGACCCTCACGGTGAGCTGCTGGCGGTGCTCGACGTCTCGTCGGCACGGCATGAGGTGTCGCGTCAGAGCCAGTTCCATACCATGGCCCTGGTCAATCTTTCGGCGAAGATGATCGAGAGCTGCTATTTCCTGCGTTACTTCGACAATCAATGGCTGCTGCGTTTTCATTTGCAGGCCGAGTCTGTCGGGCTGTTCAGCGAAGGGTTGCTGGCGTTCGACGGAGAAGGGCGGATCTGTGCGGTGAATCAGAGTGCGCTCAATCTGCTGGGACTTGTTCGCGGTGGTTTGCTGGGTAAGCCGGTGGAAGCCTTTTTCGACTGCTCGCTGGATGAGTTGCTTGGCCGCGCCAGCGCCAATGCCAGCGCCAGTTGGCCGCTGCGCACCCGCGACGGGCGCAAGCTGTTCGCCGTACTGCGTGGGCAGCCGCGCCGCGTGCCGATGCCACTGGTGCCCAGTCCGGTGGTGGAGGAGCGTGCGCCGTTATCGGGCATCTGCCTGGGCGATGCCGGTTTGCAGGCGGACTTCCGCAAGGCCCTGCGGGTGTACGAACGGGACGTGCCATTGCTGATCAACGGTGAAACCGGCTCGGGCAAAGAAGCTTTCGCCAAAGCCGTCCATCGCGCCAGTCAACGGGCGGAAAAGGCGTTTGTCGCCCTCAACTGCGCCGCCATCCCGGAAAGCCTGATCGAGAGTGAGCTGTTCGGCTACCGCGGCGGCAGCTTCACCGGGGCGCGCAAGGAAGGCATGCGCGGCAAGTTGCAACAGGCCGATGGCGGCACGTTGTTCCTCGACGAGATCGGCGATATGCCCCTGGCGATGCAGACGCGCCTGTTGAGGGTGCTGGAGGATCGTCAGGTGGTGCCGATCGGCGGCGAGCCGGAGGCGGTCAACGTGCGGATCATCAGCGCCACGCACCGCAATCTGCTGGAGCGGGTGCAGGAAGGCAGTTTCCGTGAGGACCTGTACTACCGGCTCAACGGGCTGGAGGTCGCGCTGCCGGCATTGCGCGATCGCAGCGACAAATTGCAGCTGCTGGATTTTTTGCTGGCCGAAGAGGCGGGCGCAGAATCGGTCATGATCGACGCGCCAGCCCGCCAGGCTTTGCTGGGTTTCGCCTGGCCGGGCAACGTGCGGCAATTGCGCAATGTTCTGCGGACCTTGGCAGCGTTGTGTGAGGGCGGACGCATTGTTCTGGAAGATTTGCCGGCAATGATCCGCCAGGCCCGACCGGCGGTACTGCCGACCGTTGAAGAGCCTGCCGAACATCCGCTGGAGGATGCCGAGCGCCTGGCGCTGTTGAATGCACTGGAGCAAACGCGCTGGCACATGACCCATACGGCCGAACAGTTGGGGGTCAGCCGCAATACGCTTTACAGAAAACTGCGCAAGCACGGTATCGCCCGCTAGAGGGCAGCACAATCTGTGGGAGCACTCCATCGCTGGCAAGCGGTGCTCCTGCAGGTTCGGCCGTAAGCGGTGGCTGAAACACAAGGTGCGAATTTCCCCTCCCTAAGCTAACCTGCGGCCATGTTTTACGAGGTCGACTATGCACATTCATATTCTTGGTATCTGCGGCACTTTCATGGGTTCGATGGCGGTTCTGGCCAAAGAGCTGGGCCATCACGTGACGGGCTCCGATGCCAACGTCTATCCGCCGATGAGCACTCAGCTCGAGGCTCAGGGCATCGAGTTGACCCAAGGCTATGATCCGGCGCAACTGGACCCGGCCCCCGACCTGGTGGTGATCGGCAACGCCATGTCGCGTGGCAACCCCGCTGTGGAATATGTGCTGAACAAAGGCCTGCCCTACGTCTCCGGTCCGCAATGGCTGGCGGACCACGTGCTGCAAGGCCGCTGGGTGCTGGCCGTTGCCGGTACCCACGGTAAAACCACCACCAGCAGCATGCTCGCCTGGGTGCTGGAGCATGCGGGCATGAGCCCGGGCTTCCTGATCGGCGGCGTGCCGCAGAATTTCTCGGTGTCGGCGCGCCTGGGCGATACGCCATTCTTCGTCATCGAAGCCGACGAGTACGACAGTGCGTTCTTCGACAAACGCTCCAAATTCGTGCACTACCGTCCGCGCACGGCGATTCTGAACAATCTGGAATTCGATCACGCGGACATCTTCCCCGATCTGCCGGCGATCGAGCGGCAATTCCATCACTTGGTGCGGACCATCCCGAGTGAAGGCCTGATTATTCATCCGACCACCGAGCCCGCCTTGCAGCGCGTTATCGAGATGGGCTGCTGGACCCCGGTGCAAACCACGGGTGCCGGCGGCCAGTGGCAGGTCAAGCTGCTCAGTGAAGATGGCTCGAAGTTCGAAGTCATGTTCGAAGGCGATTCCCAGGGTGTGGTCGAGTGGGACATGACCGGCCAGCACAACGTCGCCAACGCACTGGCCACGCTGGCGGCGGCTCGTCACGTCGGAGTGGTGCCATCCATGGGCATTGCCGCATTGAGCGCGTTCAAGAGCGTGAAGCGCCGCATGGAAAAAGTCGCGGAAGTGCGCGGCATCACTATCTATGACGACTTCGCTCACCATCCGACCGCCATTGCCACCACCCTGGACGGCTTGCGCAAGCGTATTGGCGATGCTCCATTGATCGCCATCATCGAGCCGCGCTCCAACTCCATGAAGCTCGGTGCACACCGTGACGGTTTGCCGGAAAGCGTGGTCGATGCCGACCAGGTGATCTGGTACGCCCCGGCCAACCTGGGTTGGGACCTGGCGGGCACCGCCGCGTTGTGCACGGTGCCGTCGATCGTCAGCGATTCGCTGGAAGGCATCATCGAGCGCGTGAAGAGCCAGGCCCAGCCCGGTACTCACGTAGTGATCATGAGCAATGGCGGCTTCGGTGGCCTGCACGGCAAACTCGCCGAGGCGCTCAAATGAACAACGGCCCCGACCGCATCACACTGGCGATGACGGGCGCTTCCGGCGCCCAGTACGGCTTGCGCCTGCTTGACTGCCTGGTGCGTGAAGACCGCGAAGTGCACTTCCTGATTTCCAAGGCCGCGCAGCTGGTGATGGCCACCGAAACCGACGTCACGCTGCCGGCCAAACCGCAGATGATGCAGGCCTTTCTCACCGAATACACAGGTGCCGCCGCGGGGCAGATTCGGGTGTATGGCAAGGAAGACTGGATGTCGCCGGTGGCCTCGGGCTCCGGCGCGCCTGCCGCGATGGTGGTGGTGCCATGTTCCACAGGGACGTTGTCGGCCATCGCGACCGGCGCCTGCAACAACCTGATCGAACGTGCCGCCGATGTGACGCTCAAGGAGCGCCGTCAACTGATTCTGGTGCCCCGTGAGGCGCCGTATTCGAGCATTCACCTGGAGCACATGCTCAAGTTGTCGAACATGGGCGTGACGATTCTGCCGGCATCGCCGGGCTTCTATCATCAGCCGCAAACCATCGACGACCTGATCGACTTCGTCGTCGCGCGGATTCTCAACTTGCTCAACATTCCGCAAGACATGCTGCCACGTTGGGGCGAACACCATCTGACCAGCGATGAATAAGCTACTGACGATTGTGCTGGCCTTGCAGTTGGCCGGGTGCGCCACCGCGCGCACGCTGGATGCCGCGAAACCGGGTGCGCCCGTGGTGTATTCAGGGACCCGGCTGGATTTGTATGCGATGAACGGTGGTTGCTGCGCGATGGACCGCTTCGGTGCCGAAGCGCCGAGCTATCCTGGCGTCGACCTGCCTGCCAGTGCACTGCTCGACACCTTGCTGTTGCCCTTGTCGTTGCTGACGGTGATCGGGGTCAGTTTTCAGGCAACCGGTGGGCTGTAGGAGAACCGGCTTCTATGGCGAGGGGTCAAGCGCCCTCGCCACAAGCTGGTCGGTTTATTTGCCTAACTTGCGCAGTTCATCGGACTCGACAATCCGCACCCCATCCTGTTCTTCCAGTGCGAGCCGCCACATGGCGCGGGCCAGTTGGCAGGCTTCGATGCCGTGGTATTTGCCGGGAATCAATCGAGACAAGGGGCCGGCGACTCTCTCTGCCAGGCGCGGTTCGGTGCGCTCGCCCAGCAGCAGCGATGGACGGCAGATGGTCAGTTGCGGCCAGTCCTGCGCGCGCAAAGCCTGCTCCATCTCGCCTTTGACCCGATTGTAGAAAATCGGAGACTTCGGATCGGCGCCCAAGGCACTGATCACGATCAGATGACGGGCGCCCATCTCCCGCGCACGTTTGGCGAAGGCCACCACCATGTCCAGATCGACGGCACGAAACGCCTGTTCCGAGCCCGCCTGCTTGATGGTGGTGCCCAGGCAGCAATAGGCGATGTCGACGCGACCGTTCAATTGCGGCAGAAATGACGACGGGTCGCCGACCGGGTTTTCAAGGTGTGGGTGCTTGGCCAATGGCCGGCGCGAGGGAGCCAGAACCCGCGTAATCGTAGGCTCGTTGAGCAGGCGATCGAGTAAGTGTTCACCGGTCAGGCCGGTGGCTCCGGCAAGCAGCACGTGCTGAGGCGTCAAGTACATAGTGTCTCTCCCTTGATACTCATCAGCTTAGTTGCTCTTTGCATCCTTGCTTTCAATGGCGGCACTTTGCAATGCCTTTCGAGCCTGCTGCTTGCGTAACAGTTGCCAGTGGGACAAGACGGTCCTCGGTGCCCATATTTGCGGTTCCGAGGCTTCGAAGTTGTCCGCCAGCTCACGCTCGGCCACTGTGGCCTTGGCCAGTTTGAAGGCCTGTTCCAGGTCGTCGGTCTGGTTCAGGGCCTGGGCGAACAGGGCGTCGCCGAAGTAGGTGAAGTTGGCTTCTTCCGAACAGCCGAAGGACACGCGATCAGCCCGCGAGGCGGTCATGATCAGGGTGCGTTCGTCCTTGAGGGCAGGGATGAAACCGCCGGAGTAGCAGGATGAAATCACGATGATCTTGTCGCGGTTTTTCAGCGGGGCCAGGACCGCGGCCAGTTCGTCGGGGGGCAGGTCGGCCAGTTCCATGCGTGGCTGGTCGAGCACCAGTTCATTTTCGCTGGTGCCGTGACTGGTCAGGTAGATGAAAATCAGGTCTTCCGGCCCGCTGCGTTCAGCCAGGGTCATGGCGGCCCGGCGAAGGTTCTCCCGGGTGGCCATCGGCCGGTCGACGAGGTGGTCGCGATGGTTCACGAGGCGGATCTGGCCAAAGGCACCGAAGCGGCTGCTGAGCATGTTGGCGACGTAATCGGATTCGCGCAGGAAGACGCTCTGCTTGCCATCGCCGCCGAGGGTCAAGGTGTAGAGCTCCACGGCCGGGGTCGAGGCCGGCACGTTGTTGAGTGCCTCTTCCAGCAAACGGCCCTGGGCCAGCAGGCCGAGCTCGAGGGGGTCGGGGAGTAACTTGCCCTCGGCATCGCGCACGCGCTGGCCGTTGACCCAGGTGCCGCTTTGTACCGTGCCGTCCGTCAGTACCAGGGTGCCACGCCCGGAATAGCTGTCGTTGTCGAACTGGCCGATGTAGAAACTGCCGTCGGGCAGGTTCAAGCGGCCCTGGCCGACAAAGCGCCAGTCGCTGAATTGACCAATGTAATGACTGCCATCGGCGCCGATCAATTCGCCCTTGCCGTTCAACGAACCGTCCTTGAATTGGCCCAGCCAGACATCGCCGTCGGCGTTTTCATAGCGGCCCTTGCCGTTCAGTTGATTGTTCTTGAAGCCACCGACATAGATGTCGCCGTCGGCACTGTTGAATGTCCCGTTGCCTTCCAGCTGTCCGTCGACGAAGTGCCCGGTGAACTGATTGCCGTTGCCGTCGCTGCGCTGGCCTTCGCCATTGGGCTTGCCATGGGCGAACTGGCCCTGATACGCGCTGCCGTCGTCGAGTTCGAGTCGGCCAAGCCCTGAATATTGATCGGCCTTGAACTCGCCGCGGTAGGTCATGCCGTTTTCTTTGAGGGTGCCTTCGCCGTCGCGTCGGCCCAGTTTGAAGCCGCCGGTGTAGCTGCTGCCGTTGGTGCTCAAGCTGCCCTGGCCGTCGAACAACCCTTGCTTGAACAGCCCGCGATAGACCTCGCCGTTGCTGCCGTGCCATTCGCCCTGGCCATGCCATTGGCCTTTGTCGAACTCGCCGGCATACCAACTGCCATTCGGGTAATCGATGCGACCCTGTCCTTGCAGCAGCCCATTGACCAGATCCCCACGATAGCGTCCGCCATCCGGCAGGCGGGCGTCAGGGGGCAGCGGCGATTCGCCGTCGCCGCAAGCGGTGAGCATCAGGGTCAAGGCAAGGAGTGCAAGTGAGCGCATAGCGGGATCCGGGCAATTAGGCGACGGAGTATGCCGTAGCTATGTGACCTTATACAGCCGGTATAAAAGGAGGTGATGCGAAACAGTGCGACCTGCTTCGCATCCGGATGGTTTACACGAAGCAGAGCGACAATGGCTCGGCGATGTATGCCGGCTTGTCCGAACCTTCGATTTCCAGGGTGGCGGTGGCTTTGAGCAGCCATTGGCCGGGTTTTTTCTCGGTGACGTCGGTCAGGTCGACTTTGAGGCGCACTTTCGAATTGACCTTGACCGGTTGAATGAAACGCACGCTGTCGAGGCCGTAGTTGACCACCATTTTCAAGCCTTCAGGCATGACGAGGATGTCTTCCATCAGTTTTGGGATCAGCGACAGCGACAGGAATCCATGGGCGATGGTGCTGCCAAATGGCGTTTGCGCGGCTTTGACCGGATCGACGTGGATGAACTGATAGTCCCCTGTGGCTTCAGCGAACAGGTTGATGCGTTCCTGATCGATGGTGAGCCATTCGGAACGTCCAAGTTCCTTGCCGACATAATCTTTGAGCTCTGCAACTGGAACATAGGGCATTGAGACTCTCCTTGGGTTCATCGGTTTTATAGTGTTGAAGTAGAGGGAATTTGCCTCCCGGCTTACCACTTTAGATCAACATGGCAAAGTGCTCCGGTCAACCGACCATGCTTTTGGCGAATGCCGGTCTATAGCGCTGGCGTGCTTATAATGCCCGGGCCAATGCGGGTGACGGATTTTGCGGGAGATGAAAAATGTTGTTACGTGGCCTGACCTGGCTGGTGCTGTTCCAATTGCTCGGTACCGCGATCAACCATTTGTTTTTGCCGGTGCTGCCGGGGCCGATTGTCGGCCTGCTGCTGTTGCTGGTGTACCTGATCAGCCGTGGCCAGGTCGGTGAGCCGCTGAATCTGGCGGCCAGCAGTCTGTTGCGTTACTTGCCCCTGCTGCTGGTGCCTCCGGCCGTGGGCGTGATGGTTTACGCCAAGGGCATTGCCGCGGATTTCTGGGCCATCGTCGGTGCGCTGGTGTTGTCGCTGCTGCTGTCCATGGCCTTCGCGGGCGTGTTGATGCAGCGCTTGATCAAGCGTCACGTACATTCTTCCGGGGACAGCCAATGATCCTCGACTGGCACGGCGCCTGGACGTCGGTGATTCACCATCCACTGTTCGGTATCGGCATTACCCTCGGCGCCTATCAACTGGTGCTGGCAGCGTTCGAGAAAACCCGCTGGATCTTTTTGCAGCCGGTGCTGGTCTCCATGTTGCTGGTGATCGGTGTGCTGGTGGGCTGCGGGCTGACCTACGCCGAGTACCGCAAGAGCACCGAGATTCTCAGCATTCTGCTCGGCCCGGCGACGGTCGCGCTGGCCGTACCGCTTTACCTCAACCTGCGGCGGATTCGGCAGTTGTTCTGGCCGATTTTTACTACGCTGGTGATAGGCGGCGTGGTGGCGACAGGCATGGGTGTGCTGTTGGGCTGGTGGTTCGGCGCCGAACACATGATCCTGATGACCATGGCGCCGAAGTCGGTGACTTCACCGATCGCCATGCTGGTGGCCGAGCAAATCGGAGGCGTCGCGGCGCTGGCGGCGGTGTTCGTGCTGATCACGGGTGTGCTCGGGGCGATTTTCGGCCCGAGTCTGCTGACCCGGCTCGGTGTCCACAGCCCTGAGGCACGTGGCATGGCGCTGGGCATGACGGCCCACGCGGTTGGCACGTCGGTGGCCTTGCAGGAAAGTGAAGAGAGCGGCGCGTTCGCGGCGCTGGCGATGAGTTTGATGGGCGTGGCCACGGCGGTGTTCCTGCCGTTGGCGGTGTCGATGATGGTTTGAAGGAAATGTCTATGAGTCTGCCGCTTTTTCCGCTGAACACGGTGCTGTTCCCCGGTTGCATCCTCGACTTGCAGATTTTCGAGGCGCGCTACCTGGACATGATCGGCCGCTGCATGAAACAGGGCGGCGGATTCGGCGTGGTATGCATTCTCGACGGCGAAGAAGTCGGCATCGCTCCGGCGGGTTACGCGCTGGTCGGCTGCGAGGCGCTGATCACCGATTTCAAACAGCAGGACAACGGCCTGCTCGGGATTCGAGTCCAGGGCGGTCGGCGATTCCATGTCTTGCGCACTGAGGTTCAGCGCGATCAGTTGACTGTCGCCGAGGTCGAGTGGCTGGAGGATGAGCCCGAGCAGCCGCTGCAGGACGAGGACGCCGATCTGGTGGCCTTGCTCAAGGCGCTGGCCGAACACCCGATGGTCGAAGCGCTGAACATGGGCACGGAAGCAACGGGGCAACAATCGCTGGCCAATCAGTTGGCCTACCTGTTGCCGTTTGCCGAGGTGGACAAGATCGACCTCCTGCAGCTCGATGATCCGCAGCAACGACTGGATGCGATTCAGGCGTTGCTGGACGAGTTGCAGGGCGAGTTGTTTGCCTGAGCTTTCTTAATAGGCATACCGCAGCATCGTGTGCGGCAAATTCCGCAACACGAAGAATCCGAACAACGCCACCAGCGCCGGCAATACCAGCCACCACACCTTGGGCGGGAGGGCATTGAGCGAAGTCTGACGCTGACTCAACCCCAGGCTCACCGCGCAGACGCACGCCGCCAGCATCGCGCCGGCCAGGATATCCGTCGGCCAATGCGCGCCGAGGTAGACGCGGGAAAGGGAGATTGCCAGCGCCGGCAGGCATCCCACCAGCAGCCAGGTCAGGCGCATCCGTGGTGGGTGTCCGCGGCCGGCCAGCACGGCGAGGGTCAGGAACAGCGCGAAAGAGCCTGACGCATGGCCGCTCGGCATGCTGTAACTGGTCAACGGGTCGCTGAGCACTTCGGGGCGCAGGCGGGCGAAAAAGTGTTTGGTCAGGGTGTTGCCCAGTGCGGTGAACATCAGCGTGCTGCCGGCGAAGATCGCCTGACGCCATTGGCGGGTGACCAGCAGCAGTCCAACCAGCAAGGCACTGAACAGCAGCATGTTGCGGAATTCGCCAATCAGCGTGAAAACCACGGCCACTTCGTCGAGCGCCGGGCTGCGGTGTTCCTGGATCAGGGTCATCACCCCTTGATCGAGTGCCGTCAGGTGCGGGTAGCCGATAAACAATCCCACCAGTATCAGAAAACTCATGCCGGCAATGAACATCGTGGCGTTGCGGTGGCTGCGCAGGCTGCTGGTGGCGCTCAATCCCACCATGACCGCAATGCTGCCGACGACTATCCCGGTCTGTAGCCAGAAGCCCTCGGGCAATGGCAAGCGAATCGCCGCGCCGGTGGTCCAGCCCGGCAGCAGATACGCGACCGACCATCCCGCCGCCGCCAGCAGGCTGACGGCGAAGAAGCGTGGGAAGGGCATGTCGAACATCCCCGCGACCATCGGCAGCATTGGCCGCAAGGGGCCGATGAAGCGCCCGACCAGCAGGCTGGCGATGCCGTAGCGCTGAAAGTATGACTCGGCCCCGGCGATCCATTCCGGGTGATGGCGCAGCCCGGGCAGGCGCCGGATGTTCTGATGGAAATGGCGTCCCAGGAAATAGGACACGACGTCGCCCAGCACGCCAGCGAGAAATCCCAGCAACAGGGTCTCGCTCAAGGACAGCGCACCGCTGCCGGCCAGTACCGCGACGGCGAACAGTAAAACCGTGCCGGGTACGATGAGGCCGGCAATCGCCAGGCACTCCACGAACGCAACCATGAATACCGCCGCCGCCAGCCATTGCGGGTTGACCGTCAACCAGGCGGTCACGCTATCGAGCCATGGGCCCATAAAGACAACTCCATTGAATGTTCAATTGATCCTGTTGAATCCACACGTCACCGAACCCTGTGGGAGCGGGCAAGCCCGCTCCCACAGCAATAGGGTCGCATCAAAAATTTGTCAGCATTCAGGACAGCACAAAATAATCGCGACCTTCGACCTGCCCCCGTCTCAGCGGGTTCCGCGTGCAATGGGCGGCATAGGCACCGTCCACGAAGCGGTACATCAGGTGTTCGTCGCGCCCGTGCGGAATGCCCAGGCGGGTCGCCTGGATAATATGGGGGGGTGTCTGTCCGACGTCTTCCACCAGCAGCACTTCGTGATCGAAGCGTTTGGCGTCCCAGACGGGCACCTTCAGTCCCAGGGACTTGCACAGCAGCGTTTGCCCCGCGCACAGTTTCTGCGAGGGGCGAGGGTGGCCTTTGGCGTCGGGGTTGTTCAGCAGCATCTGCGCCAGGCTCGCCGGTCCGCTCAATTCGTCGACCCACGGGTAGGCTGATTTGATCAGTACGGCATTGCCCGGGCCTTGCGCGCTGAAGTTCAGGGAATCGCCACCTCGGGCGTAATACATATAGATGTGGCCACCATCCAGAAACAAAGCCTTACGCTTTTCTGTGTAGCCGAGGGATGCATGGCTGCCTTTTTCTTCGCAGTAGTAGGCTTCGGTTTCGATAATCCTGGCACTGAGCCACAGGTCGCCGACCCGATGGCGGATGACTTTGCCCAGTAGATCCCGGGCCAGAATTTGGGCGTCACGATCGAAAAAAGCGTCCGGGAGGCCCTTGGGCAGGCTCTCGGCGGACTCACGAACAGTCAGATTAGTCATGATGAACGGCGTTTATCAGGGCTGATTGAGTCGTGATGATAACAATTTGCGGCTTAATCCCGGCTTAACGTCGGCAAATTGCCCTCCATTTCGACCATCCGCCCGTCACCGCTGTTAGTCAGTGGACGCGACAGCTATAATCTGCCGCTTTATTCTTTACCAAGACCTCATAAAGACCCTTCCAGACCATGACTGAGTCCGTTCTTGACTACATGACCCGCTTGGGCCGCGCCGCCCGCGAGGCTTCCCGCGTCATCGGCCGTGCCAGCACCGCGCAGAAAAACCGCGCCTTGCAGGCCGCTGCCAATGCGCTGGACGCGGCTCGCGCCGAGCTGACGGCTGCCAACGAGCTGGATTTGGCAGCTGGCCGCGCCAATGGTCTGGAACCGGCCCTGCTCGAACGGCTTGCGCTGACCCCCGCGCGCATCGACGGCATGATCGTCGGTCTGCGTCAGGTCGCGGCGCTGCCGGATCCGGTCGGCGCGATCCGTGACATGAGCTACAGACCGTCGGGGATCCAGGTCGGCAAGATGCGCGTGCCCTTGGGCGTGATCGGGATTATTTACGAGTCGCGACCGAACGTGACCATCGACGCCGCAAGCCTGTGCCTGAAGTCCGGTAACGCAACTATCCTGCGCGGCGGCTCCGAGGCCATTCACTCCAATCGTGCCATCGCCGCCTGTATCCAGCGCGGTCTGGCCGAGGCCGATCTGCCGGCTGCCGTGGTGCAAGTGGTCGAAACCACCGATCGCGCCGCCGTTGGTGCATTGATCACCATGCCGGAATACGTGGATGTCATCGTCCCCCGTGGTGGCCGTGGCCTGATCGAACGGGTCAGCCGTGATGCCCGCGTGCCGGTGATCAAGCATCTGGACGGCATCTGCCACGTTTACGTCAGTGCTCACGCCGACCTCGCCAAAGCCCAGCGTATCGCCTTCAACGCCAAGACTTACCGCTATGGCATTTGCGGTGCGATGGAGACGCTGCTGGTCGACCAAACCGTAGCCGAGGATTTCCTGCCGCCGATGGCTGCCCAGTTCCGCGAAAAAGGCGTCGAGCTGCGTGGTTGCGATCGTACGCGGGCAATTATTGATGCGCTGCCGGCCACGGAAGCAGACTGGAGCACCGAATACCTGGCGCCGATCCTGTCGATTCGCGTGGTCGACGGGCTGGAGCAGGCCATCGAGCACATCAACCATTACGGCTCTCACCACACCGATTCGATTGTCAGCGAACACCAGGGCGACACCCGGCGTTTCGTGGCTGAAGTCGACTCGTCGTCGGTGATGATCAACACCCCGACGTGCTTTGCCGATGGCTTCGAATATGGATTGGGTGCCGAGATCGGCATTTCTACTGATAAGCTGCACGCCCGCGGCCCGGTCGGCCTCGAAGGTTTGACCTGCGAGAAGTATGTCGTGGTCGGCGATGGACAGCTGCGCGGACAGGAGTCGGCCTGACTTGGGCGACCTCGACCCGTCAGCCCCGGTCACTGCCAGCGAGCCTATTCCTCGCCGTATTGGCGTACTGGGCGGAACCTTCGACCCGGTGCACATCGGCCATTTGCGCGGTGCACTGGAAGTCGCCGAATCGCTGGCGCTCGATGAGCTGCGTCTGACACCCAGTGCCAGGCCGCCCCATCGGGATACGCCGCAGGTGTCGGCCAAAGACCGTCTGGCGATGGTCAAGTGCGCGGTGTCCGGTGTGGCGCCGTTGGTGGTGGACGCCCGCGAATTGCAGCGGGACAAACCGTCCTACACCATCGATACCCTGGAACTGATGCGCGCCGAACTGGCCGCGGATGACCAGGTTTTTCTGCTTTTGGGCTGGGACGCTTTTTGCGGCCTGCCCACTTGGCACCGCTGGGAAGAGTTGCTCCAGCATTGCCATATCCTGGTGTTGCAACGCCCGGATGCCGACAGCGAACCGCCGGATGCCTTGCGCAACCTGCTGGCAGCGCGCTCGGTGAGCGACCCGCTGGCCCTCAAAGGGCCGAGCGGACAGATTGCATTCGTCTGGCAGACACCGCTCGCGGTATCCGCCACCCAGATCCGTCAACTGCTGGCCAGCGGTAAGTCGGTACGTTTCCTGGTGCCCGACGCGGTCCTGGCCTACATCGATGCGCACGGGCTCTACCGTGCGTCGAACTGAATAGGAGTGCCTCAAGGCACGTAGCAACAACGTGTATTGAAGCGCCCGAACATACGAGCAAAACGAGTTTTTTATGACGAACAACGACGTAAACAAAGTAAAGCGCAAAGGCACATTCAAGAGTGCTCCGCTGCCGGAAAAGGTGCTCAGCGCTGAAGCGCCCAAAGGCGAAGATCTGGTCAAGATCGCCGTAGCGGCCCTGGAAGACGTCAAGGCCCAGGACGTATTGGTCATCGATGTCCGCGACAAGCAGAGCATCACCGACTACATGATCATCGCCACCGGTACTTCCAACCGCCAGATCGGCGCGATGCTGGACAAGGTCCGCGAAGCGGTCAAGGCTCTGGGCATCAAGCCGCTGGGCGAAGAAGGCAAGGGCGACAGCGACTGGGTGCTGTTGGACATGGACGACGTGATTGTCCACATGATGACTTCCAACGCCCGTCAGTTCTACGACCTCGAGCGTCTCTGGAAAGGTGCCGAGCAGAGCCGTGCCGCCGATGGCAAACACCACAGCCCTGAAGTTGGTCACGAGCATTTCAACAAGCTCAACAAAGACCAGGAATAAGGAACGGCTGTGCGACTGCGACTGATCGCCGTCGGTTCACGCATGCCCAAATGGGTGGAAGAGGGGTGGCATGAATATGCCAAGCGTCTTCCGTCCGAGCTGGCGCTGGAACTGGTGGAAATACCGCTCAACACCCGCGGCAAGAACGCCGACGTGGCGCGCTTCATCCGTCAGGAAGGCGAAGCCATGCTGGCCAAGGTCGGGCCGAACGAGCGTGTTGTCACCCTCGAAGTCCACGGCAAGCCCTGGAGTACCGAGCAACTGGCGGTCGAACTCGATCGCTGGCGGCTGGACTCGCGCACAGTGAACTTCATGGTCGGTGGCCCTGAAGGGCTGGCGCCTGAAGTCTGTGCCCGTGCCGATCAGCGCTGGTCGCTATCGCCGTTGACGTTGCCGCACCCGCTGGTGCGAATTCTGATCGGCGAACAGCTGTATCGTGCCTGGACCGTGTTGTCCGGCCACCCTTACCACAAGTAGTTCTGCCCTCATGTCTCAACCGATCCGCATCAAGGACCACGAAAAAGACGCCCGTCTGGTGCGTAGTCGTGTCGTGTTCGGCGCAATTGCGGTTGTGACACTGATTGGCGTGCTGATCGCGCGGCTGTATTTCCTTCAGGTGATCCAGTACGAGTACCACTCGACCCTGTCGGAAAACAACCGCGTCCATGTGCAGCCGATTCCGCCACCCCGTGGGTTGATTTACGACCGCAACGGCGTGGTCATTGCCGATAACCGGCCCAGCTTCAGTCTGAGCATGACCCGTGAGCGCTCTGGCGATTGGCAGCAAGTGCTCGATGTGATCGTCCAGGTGCTGGAGCTGACGCCCGAGGACCGGGTGATTTTCGAGAAGCGCATGCGCCAGGGGCGTCGGCCATTCGAGCCGGTGCCGATCATGTTCGAGTTGACGGAAGAGCAGATCGCGCGAATCGCCGTGAACCAGTTCCGCCTGCCAGGGGTGGAAGTGGTCGCGCAACTGGTTCGTCACTATCCGCAGGGCGCGCACTTTGCGCACTCGGTGGGCTACATGGGGCGGATCAACGAGAAAGAGCTCAAGTCTCTGGACCCGGTGAGTTACAGCGGCACCCATCAAATCGGCAAAACCGGCATCGAGCGTTTCTACGAGCCCGAGCTGCACGGCCAGGTGGGTTATGAGGAAGTCGAGACCAACGCTCGGGGCCGCGTGTTGCGGGTGCTCAAGCGTACCGATCCGATTCCCGGCAAGGACATCGTCCTGAGCCTGGACATCAAATTGCAGGAAGCCGCCGAAGCCGCGCTCGGCGGTCGCCGAGGTGCGGTGGTGGCGCTGGACCCGAAAACCGGCGAAGTGCTGGCGATGGTCAGCCAGCCGAGTTTCGACCCGAACCTGTTCGTCACCGGCATCAGCTTCAAGGCCTATTCCGAGTTGCGCGATTCCATCGATCGGCCGCTGTTCAACCGCGTGCTGCGCGGTCTGTATCCGCCAGGCTCGACGATCAAGCCGGCGGTGGCGATTGCCGGTCTGGATTCCGGCGTGGTCACGGCCTCGACCCGGGTGTTCGATCCCGGCTACTACATGCTGCCCAACTACGACCACAAGTACCGCAACTGGAACCGTACCGGCGACGGCTATGTCGATCTCGATACGGCCATCATGCGCTCCAACGACACCTACTTTTATGACCTGGCTCACAAGCTGGGGATCGATCGTTTGTCGTCGTACCTGAGCAAGTTCGGCATCGGTCAGAAGGTCTCGCTGGACATGTTCGAAGAGTCTCCGGGCTTGATGCCTACGCGCGAGTGGAAGCGTGCAACACGCCGCCAGGCATGGTTCCCGGGTGAAACACTGATTCTCGGGATTGGCCAGGGCTACATGCAGTCGACTCCGTTGCAACTGGCCCAGGCCACCGCGCTGGTGGCCAACAAAGGCGTATGGAACCGTCCGCACCTGGCCAAGACCATCGAAGGCAAGAAACCGGTGGATCCCAACCCGATGCCGGACATCGTCCTGCGCGACCCGTCCGACTGGAGCAAGGTCAACCACGGTATGCAGCAAGTGATGCACGGCGCCCGTGGTACGGCGCGCAAGGCCTCGATCGGTGCGCAGTACCGGATTGCCGGCAAGAGTGGTACGGCCCAGGTGGTCGCGATCAAGCAGGGTGAAAAGTACGACCGCTCCAAGGTTCAGGAACGCCATCGCGACCACGCCTTGTTCGTCGGCTTTGCGCCGGCCGATGACCCGAAAATCGTGGTGTCGGTGATGGTCGAGAACGGTGAGTCCGGCTCCGGCGTCGCCGCGCCGGTGGTTCGTCAAGTCATGGACGCCTGGCTACTGGATCAGGACGGTCGACTCAAAGCCGAATACGCCAGCCCTAACAGTGCGGAGGCTACCGCCCGTGATGAATAATTTTGATCGCATGCTCTCCAGTGAGGATGTGATGCGTCGTCGTGCGACGCTGCTGCAACGTCTGCACATTGACGGCCCGCTACTGATTCTGCTGCTGACCCTCGCCGCCGGCAGCCTGTTCGTGCTGTATTCGGCCAGTGGCAAGAGCTGGGACCTGCTGGCCAAGCAGGCGACTTCGTTCGGTATCGGCCTGGTGTCGATGATCGTCATTGCCCAGTTCGAGCCGCGCTTCATGGCCCGCTGGGTGCCGGTCGGTTATGTGCTCGGTGTGCTGTTGCTGGTGGTGGTGGACGTGATGGGCCACAACGCGATGGGCGCCACACGCTGGATCAACATCCCGGGGGTGATTCGCTTCCAGCCTTCGGAGTTCATGAAAATCCTGATGCCGGCGACCATCGCCTGGTACCTGTCCAAGCGCACGTTGCCGCCGCAGCTCAAGCATGTGGGCGTCAGTCTGTTTCTGATTGGCTTGCCTTTCATTCTTATCGTTCGGCAGCCGGACCTGGGCACCTCGCTGTTGATTCTGGCTGGCGGTGCGTTCGTGCTGTTCATGGGCGGGCTGCGCTGGCGCTGGATCCTCAGCGTGCTGGCCGCCGCCGTGCCGGTGGCCGTGGCGATGTGGTTCTTCATCATGCACGACTACCAGAAGCAGCGGATCCTGACCTTCCTCGACCCGGAAAGCGATCCGCTGGGCACCGGCTGGAACATCATTCAGTCCAAGGCCGCCATCGGTTCCGGCGGTGTATTCGGCAAGGGCTGGTTGCTGGGTACCCAGTCACATCTGGACTTCCTGCCGGAAAGCCACACCGACTTCATTATTGCGGTGATGGGTGAGGAGTTCGGCCTGGTGGGCATCTGTGCATTGCTGCTGATCTATCTGTTGTTGATCGGTCGCGGGTTGGTGATCACCGCCCAGGCCCAGACATTGTTCGGCAAATTGCTGGCGGGCAGTCTGACCATGACGTTTTTTGTATATGTTTTCGTCAACATCGGTATGGTCAGTGGCTTGTTGCCGGTGGTGGGGGTGCCGTTGCCGTTCATTAGCTACGGAGGAACTTCGCTGGTGACGCTGCTGTCAGCGTTTGGGGTTTTGATGTCGATCCATACCCATCGCAAGTGGATCGCACAGGTTTGAATAAGGTGAAGAGTTCAATGCAAGTAATGCGTGGCTGGGCGACTCGATACGCGCCATGGGTCGGCCTGGTAAGCATCCTTGGCAATGCGCAGGAAGCGTTGGCCGGCGATTATGAGGGCTCACCCCAGGTGGCCGAGTTCGTCGGCGAAATGACCCGCGACTACGGCTTTGCCGGCGAACAGCTGATGGGCGTGTTCCGTGAAGCCGAGCGCAAACAGTCGATTCTGGATGCAATCTCGAAACCCGCCGAGCGGGTCAAGCAGTGGAGCGAATATCGCCCGATGTTCATCACCGACGCGCGGATTGCCCGCGGTGTGGACTTCTGGCGTCAGCATGAGGCGGTGTTGGCCCGCGCCGAGCAGGAATACGGCGTACCGGCCCAGGTTATTGTGTCAATCATCGGCGTTGAGACCTTTTTCGGACGCAATACCGGCAATTACCGGGTAATTGATGCCTTGTCGACTCTGGGTTTCGACTATCCTCCCCGTGCCGAATTTTTCCGCAAGGAATTGCGTGAGTTCCTGCTGCTGGCCCGGGAAGAGCAGGTCGATCCATTGACTCTCAAGGGTTCCTACGCCGGCGCCATGGGCCTTCCGCAGTTCATGCCGAGCAGCTTTCGCGCCTATGCGGTGGATTTCGACGGTGACGGCCACATTAATATCTGGACCAATCCGGACGATGCCATCGGTAGCGTCGCCAGTTACTTCAAGCAACATGGCTGGGTGGCCGGGGAGCCGGTGGTCAGTCGTGCCGATGTCCGGGGCGATCAGGTCGACGAAGGTTTGACCGACGGCATCGAACCGACGAAAACCGTCGGAGATTTGCGGGCCTTGGGCTGGTCAAGTCATGATGCGCTGCGCGATGATATGCCGGTTACCGCATTCCGCCTGGAAGGCGATAATGGCCCCGAATACTGGATGGGCCTGAAGAATTTTTATGCAATCACGCGTTATAACCGCAGCGTGATGTACGCCATGGCCGTACATCAACTGTCAGAACAGTTGGTCCAAGCACGGGGCGTCAAGTAATGCGGGCATTGCCTATGAGTAAACCCCTGAAGCTGATGGCATTCGCCGTGTTGGCAGTGCTGGTCGCCAGTTGTTCGACCAGTCGCTCGCCGACCCAGAAGTCCTCCACCGCCGTGCGCTCCATGCCGGGGCTGGACATCAACCGTGCCCACAAGGATGGCGCGCCGTGGTGGGATGTCGATGTGTCGCGCATCCCGGATGCCACGCCGACCCTGCACACCGGTCCCTACAAGGCCAACCCGTATACCGTGTTGGGCAAAACCTATTTTCCGCTGCAGGATTCCAAGACTTACGTCGCCTCGGGTACCGCGTCCTGGTACGGCACCAAGTTCCATGGTCAGAACACCGCCAACGGCGAAGTCTATGACCTGTATGGCATGAGCGCGGCACACAAGACACTGCCATTGCCAAGTTACGTTCGGGTGACCAACCTGGACAATAACAAGAGCGTGATCCTGCGGGTCAACGACCGTGGGCCGTTTTATTCGGACCGCATCATCGATTTGTCCTACGCGGCGGCCAAGAAGCTTGGCTATGCCGAAATCGGCACCGCCCGGGTCAAGGTTGAAGGCATCGACCCGCAACAATGGTGGGCAGCCAAAGGCCGTCCAGCGCCTTTGATGCTCAACGAGCCGCAAGTCGCGCAGAATAGCGCCCCGACGATCACGGCTTCGGCCGGCACCGTCGAGCAATGGACACCACCGCCACAGCAACACGCCGCTGCAGTTGTGCCCGTTCAGCTGGATGCCAAAAAAAGCGCTTCCTCACCAGCCGCTGGTCAGTATCTGCAAGTGGGAGCGTTCGCCAACCCGGACGCCGCGGAACTCCTGAGGTCGAAACTCAGCGGGATGGTGAGCACCCCGGTGTTCATCAGCTCGATCGTACGCAATCAGCAGACGCTGCATCGGGTACGACTGGGGCCGATCGCTTCACAGGGTGAAATCCAGCAAGTGCAGAACAGCGTGCGCCTGGCCAACCTGGGTTCGCCGAGTGTGGTCACGGAGTAATACGTAGGACTTGTTTGAGGGTTCACTTGCAGTCGGGAGTGAACCAGGTTGTTGGCTCGTCGAGAACAAAAGCCCGGCAAAGGGTGACTGGAGTGAGCAACTGAATACGCGATGACTCGTTAGAAAGTCATTTGATTAGTTTTGCCCTTGGGCAGTTTCCATTAGCGATTTCGAGAGACGGATGAACATCACCACCTTTGCCAAACGCCTGTGCCTTCTAGTCCCGCTGCTCCTCTCACCTGCCGCGTTCGCGGCCGAGATGATGCCATCGCCACCGCAACTGGCCGCCAAGGCCTATGTGCTCATGGACGCCAGCAGCGGCAACGTGCTGGTCGAGAACAATGGTGACCAGCGTCTGCCGCCAGCCAGCCTGACCAAGCTGATGACCGCCTACATCGCGACCCTGGAAATCCGTCGTGGCCAGATCGGCGAAAACGATCCTGTGACCGTCAGTGAAAACGCCTGGCGTACCGGCGGTTCGCGGATGTTCATCAAGGTCGGCTCGCAAGTCACCGTCAGCGACCTGCTGCACGGCATCATCATTCAGTCGGGCAACGACGCCAGCGTTGCGCTCTCCGAGCACATCGCCGGCAGCGAAGACGCGTTCGCCGACCTGATGAACAAAACCGTTGCCGATCTGGGCATGACCAACAGCCACTTCATGAACCCGACCGGTCTGCCGAACCCTGAGCATTACTCGTCGGCTCACGACATGGCGGTGCTGGCTCGCGCGATCATCCACGAAGACCCGGCTCACTACGCGATCTACTCGCAGAAAGAGTTCTTCTGGAACGGCATCAAGCAACCGAACCGCAACCTGCTGCTGTGGCGCGACAAGACCGTTGACGGTCTGAAAACCGGCCACACCGACGAAGCGGGCTACTGCATGGTGTCTTCCGCCGTGCGTGATGGCATGCGTCTGATCGCCGTGGTGTTCGGCACCAACAGCGAAGTGGCGCGCGCCGCCGAGACCCAGAAGCTGCTGACTTACGGCTTCCGTTTCTTCGAAACCCAGACCTTCTATCAGAAAGGCGCCGAGCTGGCTCAGGCCCCTGTCTGGAAAGGCTCCACCAACCAGGTCAAGGCCGGTCTGGCTGAAGACCTGACCATGACCCTGCCAAAAGGCCAGCTGAAGAAGCTTGCTGCCAGCATGACCATGAACCCGCAACTGGTTGCGCCAATCGCCAAGGGCGACGTGATCGGCAAGGTGGAAGTCAAACTGGACGACAAGGTTGTGCATAGCGCTGATCTGATCGCTCTGGATGCTGTCGAGGAAGGTGGTATCTTCCGCCGCATGTGGGATAGCATCCGTCTATTCTTCTACAGCCTGTTCAACTGAATTTAGTGTGCACCTGCATGGCTCCGCGCTGATCCAGCCCGGGGCCTTGCCCGTCGCCACGGCTTACGCTTACGAGGCCGTTACGCCATGACCGATACCGAAGTAAAGGCGCCAAAGATCGAATTTCCCAACGTTGATTACCCGGTTAAGGTGATCAGCGATACCGGCGTTGGCAACAAAGACAAGATCATCGAGATCGTCAAGAAACACGCGACGATCAACGATGAGCGTGTGGATGAGCGTCAAAGCACCAACGGCAAATACACCACGATTCAGTTGCACATCGTCGCCACCGACCAGGATCAGCTGTACAACATCAACAGCGAACTGCGGGCTACCGGCTTCGTGCACATGGTGCTGTGATGTCTGGCACGCTGGGCTTTCGCGAACTTGGCCAGATGGCTTACGAACCGGTCTGGCATGCCATGCAACGCTTCACCAACGAACGCGGCAGCAATGCCACCGACGAGATCTGGCTGGTCGAGCACCCGCCGGTGTTCACCCAGGGTCAGGCCGGCAAGGCCGAACACCTGTTGCTGCCGGGAGATATTCCGGTGGTACAGGTCGACCGCGGTGGCCAGGTGACGTATCACGGTCCGGGGCAATTGGTGGCCTACCTGTTGCTGGATGTGCGCAAGCTGGGTTTCGGTGTCCGTGACCTTGTGACCCGCATGGAGACGTGCCTGATCGAACTGCTCGCCAGTTATGGCGTGACGGCTGCGGCCAAGCCCGATGCTCCGGGTGTCTACGTCGACGGGGCGAAAATTGCTTCCCTGGGTCTTCGGATCCGCCATGGTTGTTCCTTTCACGGCCTGGCCCTGAACGTGGACATGAACCTGGAACCGTTTCGACGGATTAATCCCTGCGGCTACGCCGGGCTGGCGATGACCCAGCTGAGCGATCACGCAGGACCGATTGAATTTGCCGAGGTAAGTGCCCGGCTGCGCGCGCAGCTCGTCAAACACCTCGACTATGCTGAGCAGACGACCCTAACGGGCGGAATCGACTGATATGACTACTGATGCAGTGCAAACCATGATCCCGACGCAGGATGTCACCGAGCGTCCGGCCCCGCGTGCCAAGGTTGAAGCCGGCGTAAAGCTGCGCGGCGCCGAAAAGGTTGCACGCATCCCGGTAAAAATCATTCCGACCACTGAGCTGCCGAAAAAGCCTGACTGGATTCGCGTGCGCATCCCGGTTTCTCCGGAAGTGGACCGCATCAAGGCGCTGTTGCGTAAACACAAACTGCACAGCGTGTGCGAAGAGGCCTCCTGCCCGAACCTGGGCGAGTGCTTCTCCGGTGGCACCGCGACCTTCATGATCATGGGCGACATCTGCACCCGTCGCTGCCCGTTCTGCGATGTGGGTCACGGTCGTCCGAAACCACTGGACGTCAACGAGCCGGAAAGCCTGGCTATCGCCATCGCCGACTTGCGCCTCAAGTACGTGGTCATTACCTCGGTAGACCGTGACGACCTGCGCGACGGCGGCGCCCAGCACTTTGCCGACTGCATCCGCGAGATCCGTAAGCTGTCGCCAAACGTGCAGCTCGAGACCCTGGTTCCGGACTACCGCGGCCGCATGGATATCGCACTGGAAATCACCGCGGCCGAGCCGCCGGATGTGTTCAACCACAACCTGGAAACCGTGCCGCGCCTGTACAAGGCCGCGCGCCCGGGCTCGGACTACCAGTGGTCGCTGACCCTGCTGCAACGCTTCAAGCAGATGATGCCGCACATTCCGACCAAGTCCGGCCTGATGCTGGGGCTGGGCGAGACCGACGACGAAGTCATCGAAGTCATGAAGCGCATGCGCGAGCACGATATCGACATGTTGACCCTGGGCCAGTATCTGCAACCTTCCCGCAGCCACTTGCCGGTTCAGCGTTTCGTACACCCGGACACCTTCGCCTGGTTCGCCGAGGAAGGTTACAAGATGGGCTTCAAGAACGTCGCTTCCGGTCCGTTGGTGCGCTCTTCGTACCACGCCGACGAGCAGGCGAAACTGGTCAAGGCCGAGTTGATGTCGTCCTGATGAGCTGAAGACAGAAAAAACGCCCGCCAGGCAGTGAGCCGAGCGGGCATTTTTTTGTCTTGCCCACGACCCTCCGCGCTTTTTCCTGCAACCTGCGGGGCGACGAAGCCTCTTCTGTTTGCCCCCATTCCTGACTACTGTGTATTGAGGTTTTACGCAGGGAGATATGGATGACAGTTCGACCGACCCACACGCTTTGTCCAAATGCTCCCGTTCCGGCATTGCCGATGGAAGGGCTGATTGGCGTCATTGCGCCTGCCGGTCCGGCTGCGCTGGACACCCACAAGGCCGTGCAGTGGATGCGCGACCGAGGCTATTCGCTCAAAGTGTTTCCCGGCGTCTACGAAAAGGAAGGCTACCTCGCCGGTAGCGATGAGGTGCGGCTCAACGATTTGCATGCGGCGTTCGCTGATACCGAGGTCGACGCCATCATCTGCCTGCGAGGAGGGTACGGTACGCCACGCTTGCTTGACCGTATCGATTTCGACCTGCTGCGCAATAATGCCAAGCCGTTCATCGGTTACAGCGACATTACGGCGTTACACCTGGCGATCAGTCGCCATGCGGGTTTTGTGACGTTCCATGGTCCACTGCTCAATGCCGACCTGCTCGGCAAGCGGCAACAACCCACTGAGTCTTCGTTCCTCAACATGCTGCGTGGCCACTTGAAGACTGGCAGCGTGCTGGCGCATCCGGAGGCCTTCCCATTGACCACGATCGAGCCTGGCATCGCTCATGGACGCTTGCTGGGCGGGAACCTGTCGATGATTGCCGCAACCATGGGCACGCCTTACGAGATCGACGCCGAGGGTGTCATCCTGTTTATCGAAGACATCAACGAACCGCTGTATCGCATCGATCGATTGCTGACCCATCTACGGCTTGCCGGGACACTGCGCAAGCTGCGTGGCGTTCTGGTCGGAGACGTGGCAGGGGTCGATGTGCCCTCCCTGGAGCGATTGCTCAAGCAGACGTTCGAGCCGTTGCGGATTCCGGTGCTGTCCGGGTGGCGCAGCGGACATTGTGATCCGAATCTGACGTTGCCCATGGGCGCGCTGGTCAGGCTGAATGCGGGCAGGCAGGAGCTGCTGCTGGAGCAGGATGTGGTGATCAGGCGCTAGAACGGCACTGCCTGTCAGGTCGTCATCGCGGGCAAGCCGCCCCCCCCTGAGGGTGACGGTTTGCCCGCGAATCATTTAGCGGCTGCGAAGACCTTCCAGCAACTTGTGCGTCGGATAGCCATCCGCCGGCCAGCCAAACGACTGCTGGGCGCTGCGGATCGCCTTGCGCGTGTTGGCGCCGATGATGCCGTCCGGGGTGCCGGCATCGTAGTTCTGGGCGCTCAGCAGGTTCTGCAGTTCAATGCGCTCGGTACGGCTCAATGGCAAATCATCTTTCGGCCAGGTGCCGCTGATCAGGCCCGCGCCGTTGAAACGTTCGGCCAACAGGCTCACCGCCAGTGCGTAGGACGAAGAGTTGTTGTATTTGAGGATCGCGCGGAAGTTATCGAGCACCAGGAATGCCGGGCCGCGATAGCCGGCTGGCAGCAACAATGCGGCGGAGAGCTGTTCAGTGCCTGCCGGGGCCTGGCTTCCATTGGGCAGCGTGATACCCAGTTGGCGCCATTCGGCGACACTTTTGCGAATCGTGCCGTCAGCCAGGAAGTAGTTGAAGCCGCTCGGCAATTGCACCTCGAAGCCCCATGGCTGGCCTTTCTGCCATCCGGAGCTTTGCAGGTAATGGGCGGTCGACGCCAGGGCGTCGCTGGCACTGCCCCAGATATCCCTGCGACCGTCGCCATCAAAATCCACGGCGTGGGTGTTGTAGGTGGTCGGGATGAATTGGGTCTGGCCCATGGCGCCGGCCCAGGAGCCGAGCATCTTGTCCGGTTCGATGTCGCCCTGTTGCAGGATCTGCAGGGCGGCGATCAATTGCGCGTGAGCGAAGGCAGGGCGTCGGCCTTCATAGGCCAGGGTCGCCAGTGAATTGATCACCGATTTGTTGCCCTGGAACTGGCCGAAGTTACTTTCCATGCCCCATACCGCCACCAGGGCCTGGCGATCGACGCCGTAACGCTGCTCGATGCTTTGCAGGATGCCGTCGTATTGGCTGATCAGTGCCTGGCCTTTGCGTACCCGCAGTGGCGACAGGGCGCCGTCGAGGTATTCCCATACTGGTCGGGCGAATTCCGGCTGGCTGCGATCGGCACGAATCACGCTGGGGTCGAAGCTGACGTTGGCGAAGGCACGGTCGAACAGGTCGGCGCGGATACCGGCGGCCAGGGCCTCCTTGCGGAAACCTGCCAGCCATTCGGCGAAGGTCTGAGTCGGCTGGATGTCGAGATTTTCGTCGCTGGGTGCCACTGGCGGAACCACAGCAGGGGCGGTGGTGACGGGAAGGGTCTGAAGCGGCTGGGCGTCGGCGGCGGTGGGTTTTTCCGCGCAGGCGACTAGCAAAATGAGGCTGGAGGCAGCAATCAATTGGCGCAGGTGCCAACGACGGGAAAGACAAAGGGGCATGCACGGGTCCAGGGAAAACGGATCAGATGCAGACCTTAACATGTTGAGCCGATGCATGCCTTTCAGGCTGCCAGAAAGTAAGAAGCCTCCCAGCTATTAGACTGGAAGGCTTCGCGGCGGTAGCTGCCTTTGCCCTTGCCGGCTCGTTCCTGACGGCTGCGGAACAGTGGCTGGGCGATGATGGATTTGGCCTTGTTGGGGCCGTGTCTGGACGGCTTTTTGCTCATGATGGATGCTCGCAAGTGAGTGGTTTTTGCGGAGCAAATCATCCGCCGAAGTTGGGGTTCTGTCTATAGGGCGAGATGTCAGCCAATGCGCCGCCCCCTGTAGGAACGAGCCTGCTTGCGATCGAATCAGGAACACTGCGGGGAGCCAGACTCCCCGCGTTATCGTTAACGACCATCGCGAGCAGGCTCGCTCCTACAGGGGGGGCGAGTTCACTCGGCAGGCAGCGTAAGGCGCTGGCCCGCCATCAACAGCGTCAATCGACTCAAGCTCATCCACGGCGAGCCAGCTGCCTGGCCCTTGATCTGTGCATCGATGCGCTGTGCTTCGAGCAGCAACTGCGCCCAGCGTTGCGCCGAGTAGCGCTGCAGGGCTTTGCTCATCAGGGGTTTGCGCTTGTCCCAAACGGGCGGCTTGGCCTGGCTGAAGGCTTTGTCCAGGGGCGTTCCCTGGCTGTATTGCAATGAGATATTGGCCAGCAGGCGCAGCTCCCGGGCCAGCGCCCAGAGAATGACCGGCGGTTCGACACCTTCCCCGCGCAACCCTTCGAGCATGCGCAGGGCATGGGCGGCTTCACCGTTGAGAATCGCATCAGTCAGGCCGAAGACATCGAAGCGCGCACTGTCGGCCACCGCTGCCTGCACGGTTTCGATGGTGATCTGACCGCCTTCGGCCATCAGCTTGAGCTTTTCGATTTCCTGGGCGGCGGCCAGCAGGTT
Organism: Pseudomonas moorei; assembly: GCF_042846945.1. Taxonomy (NCBI): domain Bacteria; kingdom Pseudomonadati; phylum Pseudomonadota; class Gammaproteobacteria; order Pseudomonadales; family Pseudomonadaceae; genus Pseudomonas; species Pseudomonas moorei. The sequence continues at coordinate 551,114 of NZ_AP035776.1, read as the reverse complement.
GCCTTCGACCCGTGCAGCAATCAGCTCGACCGCGTCCTGGCTGGCGGAAAGCCCGGCCTGGGACAGGCGCTGACGGATCCAGCTCGGCAGCTGGCTGACATCCACCGGCCAGATCTGCACGAACTGGGTTTGCTGACCTTCGACCAGGGCCTTGCCCCACTTGGTTTTCTGCGCGCTGCCGTCCAGCTTTGGCAGGCTGATCAGAAGCAGCGTGTCTTCGGCCGGTCGCGAGCAGTACTCGATGAGTGCGGCGGCACCTTTGTCGCCAGGTTTGCCGGAGGGCAGACGCAGTTCCAACAGGCGCTTTTCGGCGAACAACGACATGCTGGCGCCGGCTTGCAGCAGCGTACCCCAGTCGAAACTGGCATCGGCGGCAAAAACCTGGCGTTCATCGAAACCTTGCTGGCGAGCGGCGGCGCGGATCGCGTCGGCGGCTTCCTGACACAGCAAGGGGTCATCGCCACTGATGACGTAGACCGGCGCGAGGGCACCTTGCAGGTGTTTGCCGAGTTGAGCGGGGGCGAGTTTCATAGGCGAGGGCAAACGGGGCGTTTGAACGCCCCGTAAGTCTTACTGCTTCGGCAGTTCAACAGGCGACTGACGCGGTGTTTCCGCTTCAGCCTTCTGCGCCGCTTCCAGCGCCGCGGCTTCAGCCTTGGCCCTGGCATTGGCCGTCTGCTGCAACTGATCGAGCTGGGCCGGGGTCAGTTGTTGCAGGCGCAGGATCATGCGCTGAATCAACTCGCGACGGGTTTCGCCCCGTGCAGTTGCAGCTTCCTGGTCAGAGCCCACCAGATTGTTGCCGTCGTGGATGAAGATTTTCTGTACTTCAAGTTTGTCGCTCAACAGATCCAGGTTGTTCTGGCCACGGATGTCGTAATTGAGGACTGTGGTCACCTGGTATTCGCCAGTACGACCGGCACCGGCGTAGCTGAGGATGCGCTGGCTTTGCTGTTCATCGGTCAGCACCAGTTTGTAAGGTGCGCCGGTGTAGACCTTGACGCCGCTGCTTTCCAGCACCTGGCGCAATTGCGTCACGGTTTCGCCGTAGGCGTTGCGCGCGCTCAGGTCGAGCTCCTTGATCGCCAGTTCTGTAGTACCGGTGCCACGCAGCTGGAAACCGCAGGCGCTCAGCAGGACCGCAAGGCCCATCACCAGCAAATTGCGTTTGATCATTGTGTTGCTCCCCTTGAAACCACGTGGGCCGATCATGCGGCCCGAAAGGTTTTACGCGGCGCCAGGCATGAGCTGGCGCCTGATCCAATTAGCTGGCGACGATGTTGACCAGTTTCCCGGGCACCACGATTACTTTGCGAATGGTCAGACCGTCGACAAAACGCAGCACATTCTCGTTAGCCCGCGCGGCAGCTTCGACTTCTTCGCGGCTGGCGCTGGCCGGCATTTCGATATGGCCACGCAGCTTGCCGTTGACCTGGATCACCAGTTGCAGGCTGTCCTGCACCAGCGCGCTCTCGTCCAGCACCGGCCAGGCGGCGTCGATCACCGGGTCGGCATGACCCAGTTGATTCCACAGCTCGTGACTGATGTGCGGGGTGATCGGAGCCAGCAACAGGGTGACGGTTTCCAGGCCTTCCTGAACCAGTGCGCGGTCCTGCTCGGTGCCTTGCGGGGCTTTTTCCAGCACGTTCATCAGTGTCATCACCTGGGCGATGGCGGTGTTGAACTTGTGGTTCTGCCCGACATCATGGCTGGCCTGCTTGATGGCCTGGTGGATCGAACGGCGAACGGCTTTCTGCTCGTCGTTCAGGCTGGCGATATCCAGCTTGCCCGGCAGGCCCTGAACGACGTGCGCCTGAGCCAGACGCCAGACGCGCTTGAGGAAGCGGTGCGAGCCTTCCACGCCGGAGTCAGACCATTCCGCGCTCATGTCAGGTGGCGAGGCGAACATCATGAACAGGCGGCAGGTGTCTGCGCCGAACTGGTCAATCATCGACTGTGGGTCAACGCCGTTGTTCTTGGACTTGGCCATCTTCTCTGTGCCGCCGATTTCCACCGGCAGGCCGTCTGCGATCAGCTTGGCGCTGATGACCTTGGCCTTGCTGTCGCGTTCGAGTTCGACATCCGCCGGGTTGAACCAGGTGTAGGCACCGTTGGCTTCGCGACGATAGTAAGTCTCGGCGATCACCATGCCCTGGGTCAGCAGGTTCTTGAACGGCTCGTTGGAGCTCACCAGGCCTTCGTCGCGCATCAGCTTGTGGAAGAAGCGCGCATAGAGCAGGTGAAGAATCGCGTGTTCGATGCCGCCGATGTACTGGTCCACCGGCAACCAGTGGTCGGCAGCGGATTTTTCTACCAGGCCACCTTCAAAGTGCGGCGAAGCGTAGCGGGCGTAGTACCACGAGGACTCGACGAAGGTGTCCATGGTGTCGGTTTCACGCTTGGCAGGCTTACCGCATTTCGGGCAACTGCACTCGTAGAACTCGGGCATGCGCGCCAGTGGCGAGCCGGCGCCATCGGGTACGACGTCTTCCGGCAGCACGACAGGCAGTTGATCTTCCGGTACCGGCACGTCACCGCAGGTGTCGCAGTGGATGATCGGGATCGGGCAGCCCCAGTAGCGCTGACGGCTGATGCCCCAGTCGCGCAGGCGGAACTGGGTGCGCGAGGCACCAAGGTTTTTCTTGATCAGCGCCACTTCGATGGCGTCGAAGGCGCCGGCGAAGTCGAGGCCGTCGAACTCGCCGGAATTGATCAGCGTGCCGTGTTCACCGTAGGCGTCCTGCCATGGTGCCGGGTTGACGTCACCGGAGCTGGTGCGCACCACGGATTTGACCGGCAGGTTGTACTTGTGGGCGAACTCGAAATCGCGTTCGTCGTGGGCTGGAACAGCCATGACCGCGCCATCGCCGTAGTGCATCAGCACGTAGTTGGCGACCCAGACCGGCAACTTTTCACCGGTCAGCGGGTGTTCGACGAACAGGCCGGTCGGTACGCCTTTTTTCTCCTGGGTGGCGACGTCGGCTTCGGCGACGCTGCCGCCCTTGCATTCAGCGATGAACGCTTGCAGCTCAGGATTGTTCTTCGCGGCCAGGGTGGCCAGGTGGTGCTCGGCGGCCACGGCGACATAGGTCGCGCCCATCAGGGTGTCCGGACGGGTGGTGAAGACTTTCAGTGTGCCGGCTTCGCCAATGGAATCGACGTTGTACGGGAACTGCACTTCCATGCCGCGGGATTTGCCGATCCAGTTGCGCTGCATGGTCTTGACCTGTTCAGGCCAGCCAGTCAGTTCGTCGAGGCTCTCCAGCAGCTCATCCGCGTAGGCGGTGATCTTGAAGTAGTACATCGGGATTTCGCGCTTCTCGATCAGCGCGCCGGAGCGCCAGCCGCGACCGTCGATCACCTGCTCGTTGGCCAGAACGGTCTGGTCGACCGGGTCCCAGTTCACGGTACCGCTCTTTTTGTAGATCACACCTTTTTCGAACAGGCGAGTGAACAGCCATTGTTCCCAGCGGTAGTAATCAGGCTTGCAGGTGGTCACTTCACGCGACCAGTCCACCGCCAGGCCCAGGCTGCGCAGCTGGCTTTTCATGTAGGCGATGTTTTCGTAGGTCCACTTGGCGGGCGCTACGTTGTTCTTCATCGCGGCGTTTTCCGCCGGCATGCCGAAGGCGTCCCAACCCATGGGTTGCAGGACGTTCTTGCCTTGCATGCGCTGATAGCGGGAGATCACGTCGCCGATGGTGTAGTTGCGCACGTGCCCCATGTGTAGCTTGCCGCTGGGGTAAGGGAACATCGACAGGCAGTAGTAGGTCTCCTTGCCTGGCTGTTCACTGACTTCAAAGGACTTTTGCTCGTCCCAGAACGACTGGGCGGCGGCTTCGATTTCACGGGGCTGATATTGTTCGTGCATGGCTACTTTTGAACTGAATAGGGGTGGCCTAATCCTCTTCAATGCGACGCTGGACGGTGAACGCGCCTAATCGGCGTTTCGGTGCCCAGACGAGCTGGAAGTGGAGTTACAGGAAGCGCCGTAGCATACATGACCGCACTCTATCGAGGGAAACCCTGATTACGGCCGCGCGTCTCGCAAAAAACGCTGCGAGGGCCGTTGGTCGCGGCGTTCAGCCGGTTTGTTCATGGAAGCTAAGCTCTAACTGGGGAGTAGGTCTTATCTTCCAATGAGGTGAGGGATGGTTGATTCACAGCAAAAAGCTACAAAACCGGAGTTATACGAAAGACTGATAGATCGTCTTGGAATGGCCCTGGACGCGGCAAAAACCGCAGGCCGTCTACGTGATGAACGTCCACTGGAGCTTGAATTGCGCGGCTTGAGCCCCGCAGAGTTTGCCCTGGTCAAGGCGTATCTGGATCGTTGTGAGCGTGAAACGCACGGATGCTTGTCCGAGGCAGTGAAGCAACTTGATGCACCGCGTTCAGCCAAGATCATCTGGCTCAAGGACAAAACATCCGGCAGAGACGCGGTAAAGGTCCGGTCTCTGCATTGCAAGTAAGGCATAGCGCCATGCACCGGGGTTTTTTGAAGCATAGCCCTTCCGTATTTATTGTCGCATTGCGTCAACCCACTTAGGCTTCGGGCATCTTCAAGGAGATGCTCGATGCCTTTTCGTTATTTCTTAAAACAACTGCTATTGCCGCCGGGCATTCTGTTGCTGCTGCTGGCGCTTGCCTGGTGGTTGCGCCGCTCAAGGCCGAGGCTTGCCGGTGTGTGTTTTGCCTTGGGCCTGGGCGGTTTCTGGTTGATGAGCCTGCCCATCGTGGTGCAGTGGGGCGCCGGGTTCCTTGAGCGCGAGCCACCCTTGGCGCGCGACGAGTGGGCAACATTGGCCCGGCATGCCGATGCGATTGTGGTATTGGGCTCGGGGCGCGAACGGGGCGATCCGGCGTGGGGTGCCGATCAACCGACGGGTATTGGTCTTGAGCGCCAGCGTTATGCGGCGCGCCTGGCCAAGGCTTCGGGCTTGCCGGTCCTGACCAGTGGCGGGTTGCATTACGGCACGCCGCCGACCGAGGCCAGGATCATGGCCGATTCGCTGCACGATGATTTCGGTGTCACTGTTCGATGGCAGGAAGGGCGTAGCCGTACCACTTGGGAAAACGCGCAATTCAGCGCTGAAGTCTTGTTGCCTGAAGGCATCAAGCGCGTGGTGTTGGTGACCCAGGCCTGGCACATGCCCAGAGCCGTCTGGAGTTTCCGTAAGGCGGGGTTTGAAGTGGTGCCGGCGCCCGTGGGGTTTTTAGGCGTGGACAACGCCCGACCGCTGGGTGGCTGGATGCCGGAATTCAAATCGATCTGGCAGAGCGGGCAGTTGGTTAATGAGGCGGTGGGGCAGGTAGGTTATTCGTTGTTTTACCGATAGCGATGGCAGGTAAGCACCCTGTGGCGAGGGTGCTTGCTCCCTCGCCACAAAAAGCCCTCTGTCCAAGGCTCACAAGTCAGACCGTCTTGGCCATCCGGCTGGCAATCAACGCCCAGCCAAACAACAGCACGCACAGAATGATCAGCGGCCATGAACGCCATTGAAGATAAGGCGTCAGGTTGTGCATCGGCACCACGTCGCCATACAGGATGCCGCGCTCGAACTGCGGGATCTGCGCGGTGATCTGGCCGAACGGGTTGATCAGGCCGCTCACGCCGTTGTTGGTGGCGCGGATCATCCAGCGACCGGCCTCCAGGGCGCGCATCTGCGCCATCTGCAAGTGTTGCAGCGGACCGATCGAGGTGCCGAACCAGGTGTCGTTGCTGATGGTCAGCAGCAAATCGCTTTTGGCCGCGAGGCCGGCCGCGAATTCCGGATACACCACTTCGTAGCAGATGAATGGCGCAATCTGGTAACCCTTGGCCTGCAACATGATCTGATCGTCCGGGCCTCGGGCGAAGTCCGACATCGGCAGGTCGAAGAAGGCGATCAACCCGCGCAACAGATCCTGCAATGGAACGTATTCGCCAAACGGCACCAGTTTCTGCTTGAGGTAAGTGCCATCGCCTTCACCGACAACGGTGATGCCGTTGTAGAAGCGTTTTTCGTGATGGGCCATCTGGCGGATTGGCACGCCGGTGATCAGTGCCGATTTACGTTCTGCGGCAAAGTTTCCCATCATGTTCAGGTAGCCCTCGGCGGACTCCTTGAGCACTGGCACGGCAGTTTCCGGCCAGATCAGCAGGTCGGCGCGCTTGGAACTGAAGCTCATGTCGCGATAAAGCGCCAGTTGCGCATTGAGCTGCGCCGGGTCCCACTTCATGCTTTGTTCGATGTTGCCCTGGATCGCCGCGACACTCAGCGGTGCGCCCGAAGGGCTGGTCCAGGCGTGGTGCTTGAGGGCCATGCCGGCGACCCAGGGGCCGACCAGCAGCAGGGCGCCCGCCACGATGAAGCCCTTGCGTCCGCTGCGCACCAGGCGCATGCCGTTGTAGATCAGTGCGGCGGTCAGGGCCAGGGTGAAGGAAATCAGCCACATCCCGCCCAGGGGGGCGAGCCCGGTCAGCGGGCCATCGAGCTGGCTGTAGCCGGAGTAGAGCCATGGGAAACCGGTGAGGAACCAGCCACGGAACGCTTCCTGGCCAACCCACAGCGCTGCAAATGTCAGGGCGTCAGCCAGTGGCGCTTCGTTGCGTCTTAGCCAGCGCGCCCAGAGCCAGGCGGGCAGGGCAAAGAACCAGGCAATCGCCGCCGTGAACAGCAGCATCAGGAACCCCGCCAGCAACACCGAGGCGCCACCGAAGTTGTGAATGCTGTAGTAGATCCAGCTGGTACCGGCGCCAAACAGGCCAAAGCCGAAACACCAACCGCGACCAAGGGCCTGGCGAGGGCTCAGCTCGCGTAAGCCGGCATAGAACAGGCCGACGGCAAGCAGTGCCAGAGGCCAGATATTAAACGGCGCCAACGCCAGGGTGGTGATTGCACCGGCCGCCACGGCCAGCAGGTTACCGGGCCAGCCGGGGCGGGTTGTCCAGCGCATTTCTATCCTTAATGTTTTACCGGGCGATGGGCGTCAAGCGCAGCAGATGAATCCGACGACTGTCGGCGTTCAGGATGCGGAAGCGATAGGGGCCGATTTCGGTGATTTCGTTGCGTTTTGGCAAGTGCCCGAATGCACTCATCACCAGGCCTCCGACGGTATCGAACTCGTCGTCGGAGAACTCACTGTCGAAAAATTCGTTGAAGTTCTCGATCGGCGTCAGGGCCTTGATCAGGAAATCTCCGCTGGGCAGCGGCTTGATGTAGCTGTCTTCTTCTACGTCGTGTTCGTCTTCGATGTCGCCGACAATCTGTTCGAGCACGTCTTCAATGGTCACCAGGCCCGCCACGCCGCCGTATTCGTCAATGACGATGGCCATGTGGTTGTGGTTGGCGCGGAATTCGCGCAGCAGCACGTTCAGGCGCTTGGACTCGGGCACGAACGTGGCCGGGCGCAACAGGTCCTTGATGTTGAAGCTGTCGCCATTCTCCCGAAGGATCAACGGCAGCAAGTCCTTGGCCAGCAACACGCCCATCACGTCATCGTGGCTTTCGCCGATCACCGGGTAGCGGGAGTGGGCCGAGTCGACCACGGCAGGCAGGAACTCGCGGGGTGTCTGGGTCGCCTTGATGCTGACCATCTGCGAGCGCGGGACCATGATGTCCCGAACTTGCAGGTCAGCGACCTGGATGGCGCCTTCGACGATGGCCAGCGCTTCGCTGTCCAACAGTTTGTTTTGGTGTGCGTCGCGCAGCAGCTCCAGTAGCTCCTGGCGGTTTTTCGGCTCGTGGGCAAAAGCCTGGGTGAGCTTACCCAGCCAAGACTTCTGCCCGTTGCTCGATCGATCTTCGCTCATAGCGATTACTCTGAATCCTTTGTTGTAACGGTTGGGGATGTATCGGTTTCGTCGTCTGCATACGGATCGGGATAGCCCAATTCTGCAAGCAACGTTCGTTCCAGTGCTTCCATTTCCTCGGCTTCGTCGTCATCTATATGGTCGTAACCCAGTAGATGCAAGCAGCCGTGAATCACCAGATGGGCCCAGTGGGCCTGGAGTTCCTTGCCCTGTTCGGCGGCTTCGCGCTCGACCACAGCCACGCAGATCACAAGATCGCCCAGCAATGGGATGTCAAGAAACTCGTCGGGTACGTCGGCAGGGAATGACAAGACGTTAGTGGCGTAATCCTTTTGCCGCCAGGTGTGATTCAGTTCGCGGCCTTCGGCTTCGTCGACCAGGCGAATGGTCATCTCGGAATCGGCGCTGCGCTGGCGCAAGGCCGGCTCGCACCATTGGCGGAACTCGGCCTCGCTGGGGGCGGGCGCCTGGGTAGCCACTTGCAGATCAAGCTCAAGCATCGCGGCGGCTGTCCTTTGGCGCTTCATCGGTCGCGCGGTTCTCGAAGCGCTCGTAGGCTTCGACTATGCGCTGCACCAACGGATGGCGCACAACGTCCTTGGGCATGAAATGGGTAAAGCTGATACCCGGCACGTCTTTCAGTACTTCGATCACGTGGTGCAGCCCGGATTTGGTGCCTTTAGGCAGGTCGACCTGGGTGATGTCACCGGTGATGACGGCGGTAGAGCCGAAGCCGATCCGGGTCAGGAACATTTTCATTTGCTCGACCGTAGTGTTCTGGCTTTCGTCGAGGATGATGAAGCTGTTGTTCAGCGTGCGCCCGCGCATGTAAGCCAATGGCGCGACTTCGATGATCTGGCGTTCGATCAGCTTGGCGACGTATTCGAAGCCGAGCATCTCGTAGAGTGCGTCGTAAAGCGGGCGCAAATACGGGTCGATCTTCTGGGACAAATCGCCGGGCAGGAAGCCGAGTTTCTCGCCCGCTTCGACCGCTGGACGCACCAACAGAATGCGGCGGATCTGCTCGCGTTCCAGTGCATCGACCGCGCAGGCAACCGCCAGATAAGTCTTGCCGGTACCGGCCGGGCCGATGCCGAAGTTGATGTCGTTGCCGAGGATTTCCTTCACATAGCGCAACTGATTCAAGCCGCGAGGGCGAATCATGCCTTTCTTGGTGCGCAGGGCGACGGAGGCTTCAGCGGGGGAGTGATTGTCCAGTTCTTCGACGGCCGATTCCTGCAGGAACAGGTGAACCATGTCCGGCGACAGCTCGGTACCCTTGGTTTCCCGGTACAGGCGGCGCAACAGGTTTTCCGCGGAGGTGGTGTGTTTGGGTTCGCCGATCAGCTCGAACTGATTGCCGCGGTTGCGGATCTCGATGGTCAGGCGCTGTTCGATCAAGCGCAGGTGCTCGTCGAATTGCCCGCACAGATTGGCGAAGCGGCGAGCTTCAAAAGGCTCGAGGATGAAACGATGTGGTTCGATGGGTGCGTTCAAGGTCGTATTTAGCCGCCCTGGGGCAATGGTGATGAGTTCAAGGATAGCGCCAGTGGCGTGGGTGCGAAAGCTCTTAAAACAGTCTCGTGTGATTCCCTGTGGCGAGGGAGCTTGCTCCCGCTGGAGTGCGAAGCGCTCCCGAGTCTGCCAACCTCAGTCTTACTGGGTGATTGAGGCGCCTGGTTTGCGTTTGCTGCGCAACCGAGCGGGAGCAAGCTCCCTCGCCACAGAGACTTTCTGATGCCTCACTGTTATTGAATCAGCGAGCCCCGCAGCGAGTGCGGCTGTGCGGCATCGATGTGCACGTCGGCAAACTGACCGATCAGGGTTGGATTGTCACACTTGAAGTTGACGATACGATTATTTTCGGTCCGGCCTTGCAGCTCGCCGGGGTCTTTTTTCGAATAATCGGTGACCAGGATCCGCTGGATCGACCCGACCATTTGTCGGCTGATTTCGAAACCTTGTTGGTTCAGGCGATGTTGCAAGGCGTTCAGGCGCTCTTTTTTCAGCTCTTCCGGGGTGTCGTCGGGCAAATCGGCGGCCGGTGTGCCTGGACGCGGGCTGTAGACGAACGAATAGGAAAAGTCGAAACCGACGTCCTGGATCAGTTTCATGGTCTGTTCGAAGTCTTTCTCGGTCTCGCCGGGGAAACCGACGATGAAGTCCGAACTGATGCAGATGCCCGGTACCGCGGCCCGCAGCTTGCGCAGTTTGGATTTGTATTCCAGCGCGGTGTGATTGCGCTTCATCGCCGCGAGGATGCGGTCCGAGCCTGACTGCACCGGCAAATGCAGGTGTTTCACCAGTTCCGGCACCTCGGCGTGGGCCTGAATCAGGCTGTCGGAAAATTCCAGCGGATGCGAAGTGGTGTAGCGGATGCGGTCGATGCCATCGATGGCGGCGACCACGCGGATCAGCTCCGCCAGATCGGCCAGGCGACCGTCGTGGGTCGTGCCGCGATAACCGTTGACGTTCTGCCCAAGCAAGGTCACTTCGCGCACGCCGTTTTCGGCCAGGTGAATGATCTCGGCGATCACGTCGTCGAACGGCCGGCTCACTTCTTCGCCGCGGGTGTACGGCACCACGCAGAACGTGCAGTACTTGCTGCAGCCTTCCATCACCGACACATAAGCGCTGGGGCCGTCGATGCGCGGCTCGGGCAAGTGGTCGAATTTTTCGATTTCCGGGAATGAGACGTCGACTTGCGGCAGCTTGCTGATGCGCGCCGCGTCGATCATTTCCGGCAGGCGGTGCAGGGTCTGCGGGCCAAAGACGACGTCCACGTAGGGCGCGCGATCACGGATGGCGGCGCCTTCCTGACTGGCCACGCAACCGCCGACGGCGATGACCATGTCCGGGTTGGCCAGTTTCAGTTCGCGCCAGCGGCCGAGCTGAGAGTAGACACGATCCTGAGCGCGTTCGCGGATCGAGCAGGTGTTGAGCAGGATCACGTCGGCGTCTTCTGCGCGAGCGGTGACTTCCAGGGCCTGGTGTTCGCCCAGCAGATCGACCATGCGCGAGCTGTCGTACTCGTTCATCTGGCAACCGTGGGTTTCGATGTAAAGCTTCTTGGCCATGGATAGAGTCATCACGTGATTCAAAGAACCGCGCATTATAGGGAACATGAACCCAGGTTCCTACCGCTATGCGTCCGGCGGCTATGCTATAGTTCGCCCCCCATTTTTTATCCCTCGATGTGTTACCCGCCCACCATGACCAAACGTGAAGCTCCAATCTACAAGGTGATTTTCCTCAACCAGGGCCAGGTGTTCGAAATGTACGCCAAGCAGATCTATCAAAGCGATCTGTGGGGCTTTCTGGAAGTGGAAGAGTTCGTCTTTGGCGAGCGCACGCAAGTGGTCGTCGATCCGAGCGAAGAGAAGCTCAAGGCTCAGTTCGAAGGCGTGGTGCGCAGTTTTGTGCCAATGCATTCGATCGTGCGCATCGACGAAGTCGAGCGCCTGGGCACGCCGAAAATCAGCGAAGCCCGAGGCACGGTCGGCAATGTCATGCCATTTCCGATGCCGATGCCTGAGAAGTAAGCCTCTGGATTGAGTTGTCCCCATCGCGAGCAGGGCTCGCTCCCACAATGAATCGTCCGCGAACACAATATTTGTGAACGCCAGAAATCAATTGTGGGCGCGAGCCTGCTCCGATGGGGTCGGAAAGATCGGTACAGAATTCAAGGCAGCGGTGAGAAAGGCGTACGCCCATCAGCGCTCTGCAATTCCATCAGGTATTTGCGGAAAATTTGCCCTAGCACCTGGGTAGCCACTTCCAGTTCCTGGCGGGGCATCTTTTCGGAGACTTCGTCGGCGGTGTCCAGCGCATCTTCGTCGCCATTGACCGCAGCCATTTTCAGCAGGATATAGGCCTGAACGTTATTGGCCGGTACGCCTTCACCGTGGAAAAACATGGTGCCGAGTTTGAATTGCGCCTGGGCGTGGCCTTGCAGCGAGGCTTTTTCGAAATAGCTCAGGGCTTGATTGAGGTCGCGTGGCGCGTTTTTGCCTTCATAGTAGAACTCACCCAACTCGTATTGCGCCTGGGCATCCCCTTCATCCGACGCTTTCTGGCAGGCGGCGAGTGCCTGTGCCAGGTCTTGCGGCTGGGTATTGAGGGTGCAGCGACCCATCGCTGGGATTAACAACGAGTTACCGCCTGCTTGTGCGAGCGCGAGCAGGGGCTGAAGGAGCAACAGGCAGCCCAGTGAAAGGGCGCGGCCGGTGCGGTTCATGGGAATCGACTTACCTCTGAAGGGCGCGCGGACCCATCGAGGGGATCCAATAAGCGCGCATTATGAAATAAGCAGGGCCAACCTTACAAAGTCTTTACTCGTTTTTCTGCTGCGCGGGAAATATATCGCCCACTTTGCTGGAGATTATTGGCAGACGAGTAGGAAAAAACGCGGGAATGTAGGTGAAAGCTGACGCTGGCAATGGCCAACGTCAGCTGGATCACATTACTTCAGTGCGGCGAAGGCGCGTTCAGCGGCATCCAGAGTTAGTTTCAGCTCGGTTTCGCCGTGGGCGATCGAGGTGAAGCCGGCTTCGAAGGCGCTCGGTGCCAGGTACACACCGCCCTCGAGCATCAGGTGGAAGAAGCGACCGAACAGCGCCGCATCGCTGGCCATCACGTCATCGAAGGTCACGATGTCGTCGGCGCCGCTGAAGTACAGACCGAACATGCCGCCGGCCTGGGTGGTCACGAACGGGATGCCCGCCGCGTCGGCACGCACTTGCAGGCCATCGAGCAGGCGTGTGGTGTAGTCGGTCAGCTCCGCGTGGAAACCCGGACGGCTGATCAGGCGCAGGGTGGTCAGGCCTGCCGCCATCGCCAGCGGGTTACCCGACAGCGTACCGGCCTGGTAGACCGGGCCCAGGGGCGCGATACGCGACATGATTTCGCGTTTGCCGCCGAAGCAGCCCACCGGCATGCCGCCACCGATGATCTTGCCGAATGTGGTCAGGTCCGGCGTTACACCGTAGTAAGCCTGGGCGCCGCCCAGGGCGACGCGGAATCCGGTCATCACTTCGTCGAAAATCAGCACGACGCCGTGCTTGTCGCACAGGGTCCGCAGGCCTTCGAGGAAGCCTGGTGCCGGTGGTACGCAGTTCATGTTGCCGGCCACCGGTTCAACGATGATGCAGGCCACGTCCTGGCCGACTTCGGCGAGCATCGCTTCAACCGCGTCTATATCGTTGAATGGCAGGGTCAGGGTGTGTTTGGCGAACGCCGCCGGTACACCGGCCGAGCTCGGTACGCCTTGGGTCAGGGCACCGGAACCGGCCTTGACCAGCAGGCTGTCGGAGTGACCGTGGTAGCAGCCTTCAAATTTGATGATGCTGTCGCGACCGGTGAAACCGCGGGCCAGACGAATGGCGCTCATGGTCGCTTCGGTGCCGGAGCTGACCATGCGCACCATGTCCATCGACGGCACCAGCGAGCAGACCAGGTCGGCCATCTGGGTTTCCATTTCGGTCGGCGCGCCGTAGGACAGACCGTGCTCCAGCTGTTTACGCACCGCGTCCAGCACGTCCGGGTGGCTGTGGCCGAGAATCATCGGGCCCCAGGAGCCGACGTAATCCACATAACGCTTGTTGTCTTCGTCGGTGACGTAGGCGCCTTCAGCGTGTTTGAAGAACAACGGCGTGCCGCCAACGCTCTTGAACGCGCGCACCGGCGAGTTCACGCCACCGGGAATGTGTTTCTGGGCATTGGCAAACAGGGTTTCGGAACGAGACATGTGCGGACTCTCAAATCAGATTTTTAGTAATTCATTGAATGCGCGGGCGCGGCGGGTCACTTCAGCCGTGCTTTCGGCGCCAAACAGACCATGCACCACCGCCAGCAGATCGACGCCATGGGCCACCAGCGGGGCGGCGTTGTCCAGGGTGATGCCGCCGATCGCACAGATTGGTAGGTGCAGTTGCTGGCGTGCCCGGTCCAGCAGATCGAGGCTGCAGGTCGGGGCGCCGGGCTTGGTGTTGGAATTGAAGAAACGCCCGAACGCGACGTAACTGGCGCCTTCCTTGACGGCTTGCTCGGCCAGTTCGAGTTGTGCGTGGCAGGTCGAACCGATGATGGCTTTGGAGCCGAGCAGGGCGCGGGTCGGCGACAGCGGGCCGTCGGTCTGACCCAGGTGCACGCCCACGTTCAGGCGTGCGGCCAGTTCAGCGTCGTCATTGATGATCAACTGCGTCTTGTAGCGATCGCACAAATTGCGCAGGGTTTCGGCCTCGCGCAGGCGGCGGGCCTCATCGCTGCTCTTGTCGCGGTACTGCAAAAGGGCGACGCCGCCTTCCAGCGCCGCCTCCACGTACGAGAGAAATTTACCGGCCAGCAACTGGCTGTCGGTAATGGCGTACAGGCCACGTAGTTTCATCGGACAGGCCTCATGGCGTTACGAACAGAAGTCCAGTGGCAGGCGGCGTGGCACGAATTGCCCTTTGCCCAGCTGCTCCGCATCACGCAGGGTGCGCCACGTGTAGTTAAGTGCAGTCTGTACGGCGCTGGCGAGGTTTTCACCCTGGGCCAGACGGCCGGCGAGGGCGCTGGCCAGGGTGCAGCCGGAACCGTGATAACTGCCGGGCAGGCGCTGACAGGTAAAGGTGTCGCGATGACCGTCGCGGCTGTAGAGGCGATTGTGGATTTCGGTTTCGTCGCCATGGCCACCGGTGATCAGCAGGTGTTTGACGAACGGCAGGAGTTTTTCAGCGCACTCGTCCGCGGTGCCTTCTGGCAGTTCGGCGAGGATGCGGGCTTCGGGAAGGTTGGGGGTGGCGATGATCGACAAGGGAAGCAGGCGTTCACGCATGGCGTAGCCGACTTCGTCCTTGCCCAGGCGTCCGCCGCCGCCGGCGCGCAACACCGGGTCGCAGACCACCGGCAAATGCGGGTGCGCCGAAAGCAGTTCGACCACGGTGTCGACCATTTTCAGTGAACCGAGCATGCCCAGTTTGACGGCCGCGACCTCGGAATCGTTGAGCACGGCATTGGCCTGGGCCAACACCCACTCACGGTCGAGGACGCGGAAGTCAGTGACATTGACCGTGTCTTGCACGGTCAGGGCGGTGACGGCCGGAGCCGCATGGCAACCCTGAGCGAGCAGGGCTTCGATATCTGCCTGCAAGCCGGCGCCACCACTTGGGTCGTGGCCGGAGAGACAGAGGACAACGGGGCGAGAGCTATAGATATTCATGGTGCGCGAGCTTACCACCAAACATCTTTTTTCGGGTGCGGCGACATGCTTGTGGCGAGGGCGCTTGCTCCCGCTCGAATGCGAAGCAGTCGTAAAGTCCAATGGCCCGGCGCAACGGACAAACTGTTGGGGCCGCTTCGCTGCCCGGCGGGAGCAAGCGCCCTCGCCACAAGCACGTTGCCCGGCGATTTTTGCTGCCTGATCAGTCAAACAGCTCTATCTCAATAATCTTCTCTGGAACACCCGTGCTAGAGCCTTTGTAGGAAAAATTTCAGTAGTGCTCAATGGCCATCAACGGCTATGCTAGAGTGGATCCAAATCAATAACAGGTAACACCGGTTTTACGTCTACTCAAAAGGAATGGGGGGCTTCCTGACAGGACCGGACAGGCCACGCTGGGGCACCAATGCGCTATTTGCTGATGTTGATCTTGTGTTTGCCCCTTTTGGCGAACGCCATCGAATTCGATGAGTCCACTCAAAGCCTTCCCCTGGGCCGATCCCTGCAGGTGTTTGAAGACGCAGGGGGGCAGGCAACCATTGCCGATGTGCGCGCCCAGGCAGCGGCCGGCAACTTCAAGCCTCACGATAAAGACACCCTCAATGCCGGATACTCGCGTTCGGTGTTCTGGCTGAAAATCGATCTGCGCTACCGCCCGACCGACCCGACGGTGCAACGAACCTGGCTGCTGGAACTGGCTTATCCACCCCTCGATCACCTTGACCTCTACTTGCCTGATGCGGCCGGTAACTATCAATTGGTTCGCCGGACGGGCGATGCCTTGCCGTTCGCCAGTCGCGAGATCCGTCAGAACAACTACCTGTTCAATCTGAATTTCACCGCCGACCAGTCGCAAACCCTGTACCTGCGTCTGCAAAGCGAAGGCTCGATCCAGGCGCCGGTGACATTGTGGTCGAGCACGGCGTATCTCGAAGAACAACCGGTGCGCCTCTATGTGCTGGGGCTGATCTACGGCGTCCTGTTGGGCATGGTGGTCTACAACCTGTTCATCTACCTCAGTGTGCGCGACACCAGTTACCTCTACTACATCGTCTACATTGCCTCGTTCGGCCTCTACCAGCTCTCGGTGAACGGCGCCGCCGTGCAGTATTTCTGGCCGGACAATCCCTGGTGGGCCAACGCCGCGACGCCATTTTTCATTGGTTGCGCCGGACTGTTCGGCAGCCAGTTCGCTCGCAGTTTCTTGCAGACAGCCAACCACAGTCGTTGGCTCGATCGCTTGTTGCTGGCATTGGTGGCGTTCAGCGCGCTGGTGGTCGGGTTGTCCTTGATGACCAGCTACGCCCTGGCCCTGCGCCTGGCCACGGCGCTGGCACTGAGCTTCACCGTGGTGATTTTTTCTGCGGGGATTTTCGCCTGGCTGCGGGGCCTGCGGGTGGCGCGGTATTTCATCATTGCCTGGTCGGCTTTTTTGCTGGGGGGCATCATCAACACACTGATGGTGCTGGGTTACCTGCCGAACGTATTCCTGACCATGTACTCCAGCCAGATCGGTTCGGCCATTGAAGTGGCGCTGCTATCTCTGGCCCTGGCCGACCGCATCAACGCCATGCGCGAGCAGCAGGCGCAGACGTTGCTCGACGCCGGGCAAAAACTGGAAGTGCTCAACCAGCAACTGGCCCGCAGTAACAAGCTCAAGGACGAATTCCTCGCCACCCTGACCCATGAACTGCGCACGCCCATGAACGGGGTGATCGGTTCGCTGGAGCTGATGCAGACCGTCGAGATGGACCCCGAGCTGGAGCAATACCAGCAAACAGCCGCGGGATCGGCGCGGGAAATGATGCGCATGGTCAACGGCATTCTGACCCTGACCGAGTTGCAGGCCGGCAAACTCAAGGTCTACCCCGAGACCTTCAGTTTGCGCGGTGTGATCGAGGCATTGCGTGTGCAATTCGACGGCAATGCGTCGGGCAAGTCGCTGGACTTCAAGGTCGACGTGGCACCCGGCGTGCCGGATCGACTGCATGGCGATAGCACCAAGCTGGCGCAATGCCTTGAGTGCCTGCTGGATAACGCGATCAAGTTCACCAAAGTGGGCGGGCTGGCGTTGCGGGTGACGGGGAAGGCTGTGGAGCCTGACCGGTTGGCGCTGTCTTTCGCAGTGATCGACACCGGTATCGGCTTTACCGATCTGGGGGAGGCGACCATGTATCAGCGCTTCTTCCAGCTTGACGGTTCGATGACCCGTGAATACGGCGGTTTGGGCGTGGGGCTGGCCATTTGCCGGCAGTTGGTGGAATTGCTTGGTGGACGCCTGACTCATCGCTCGGAGCCTGGACGTGGGAGTCGCTTCCAGCTCGATGTCGAGTTCGAAGTGCCGGCACTGGAGCATTCGGCAGCGCCCTCCATGGCTCGGGATTTCCCGCGCCTGCGCCTGCCGCAGGATTGCTCGGTGCTGCTGGTGGACGAAAACAGTATCAATCAGCTGGTGATGCGCGGCATGTTGCTCAAGCTCGGTTTCCGGGTCCGCACCGCTGACAGCGGCCTCACTGCACTGGAGTTGTTGCAGCGTGAAACCTTCGACGCCGTTTTGCTCGATTGTCAGTTGCCAGCGCTGGACGATGTGTCGGTCTGCTGCCAGATCCGCGCCTTGCCGGGCTGCGCCGACGTGCCGATATTCATGATCGCACTGGGTGTTGACCGGGAGCGCTGCCCGACTGGCGCAATGATCGACTACCTGAGCAAGCCGGTGAAATTCGAAGATTTGCAGGTTGCGCTCTATCGTCGGGTGCTCTGCGCGAAACAGGGTGAAAGCGCCGGAAGTTAGGCGGATATGACACTTTGTTCGGCCGAGGTGCGGTGCTTAACTGGTCTCCTTGGCTAACCAAAGGAGCCCCGTCATGAACCTGCACCAGTTCGCCGAAACCCACGAAGTCACCAATCAGCCGCCGTCCCTCGATGGCGTCAACCTGTATCGCATCGACTTGCCGTTGCAGGAGTGGTCGCGGCGTTTCGGGGCCGGTTGGGCCGAATCGCGGATCGATGCCTACGGTGCACTGGCCGGGGGCCCGCTGATGGAGGCGGGATTCCTGGCCAATGAGAACAAGCCGGTGTTCAGCAGTCACGACCGCTATGGGCATCGTATCGACCTGGTGGAATTTCATCCGGCCTATCACCAACTGATGCGCACGGCGATCGAACATGGCCTGACCTCGTTGCCCTGGGCGCACCCGCAGGACGGCGCCCATGTCGCCCGGGCTTCCATGACCTACTTGCACAGCCAGGCCGAAGCCGGCAGTGGCTGCCCGCTGACCATGACCTTCGCCAGCGTACCGGCCCTGCGCCTGCAGCCGGATCTGGCCAGACAATGGCTGCCGAAAGTGCTCGCCACCGAATATGACCCGCGCAACATCGGCATGGCCCACAAGGCCGGGGTCACCCTCGGCATGGCCATGACCGAGAAACAGGGCGGCACCGACGTTCGTGCGAACACCACCAAGGCTTATCCGGTCGGTGCCAGCGGTCCTGGCCAGGCTTATGAACTGTTGGGGCACAAGTGGTTCTGTTCGGCGCCGATGTGCGATGCCTTCCTGACCCTGGCGCAGACGGACAAGGGCTTGACCTGTTTCCTGCTGCCGCGCCATCGCCCGGATGACACGCGCAATCAGTTCTACATCCAGCGCCTGAAAAACAAACTCGGCAATTGCTCCAACGCTTCCAGCGAAGTGGAGTTTCGTGGCGCCCTGGCCTGGATGGTCGGCGAGGAGGGGCGGGGTGTACCGACCATCATCGAGATGGTGGCCATGACCCGCTTCGATTGCATGGTCGGCTCCAGTTCGCTGATGCGTCAGGCGCTGACCCAGGCCAGCCATCACTGTGCACACCGCTCGGTCGGCGGCAAATTACTGAGCGAACAGCCCTTGATGCAAAACGTGCTGGCTGACCTGGCACTGGAAAGCGAAGCGGCCCTGGCCTTGAGTTTGCGCATGGGCCGGGCGCTGGATCATCTGGGTGACGAACAGGAAGCAAAATTCGCGCGGTTGGTGACGGCAGTGGGCAAGTATTGGATCTGCAAGCGCGCGCCGGCCATGATCAACGAAGCCGCCGAGTGCATGGGCGGGGCCGGTTATGTCGAAGACAGCATCCTGCCGCGGCTGTACCGCGAGGCGCCGGTCAACTCGACGTGGGAAGGCTCCGGCAACGTGCAATGCCTCGACGTGCTGCGAGCGCTGTCGAAAGAGCCGGGTGCCCTCGATGCCCTGTTCACGGAGTTGGGTGATGGCCATGGCGACAAGCGCCTGGCTGCGCATATCAGTCAGTTGCAAAAGGCCTTCAAGGACACCGGCGACATTCAGTACCGTGCCCGGCAATTGACCGAAGACATTGCCTTGGGGCTGCAAGCCAAACTGCTGCTGGAGGCGGGCAATGCGGCGGTGAGCGATGCCTTCATCGCCAGCCGCCTCGGTTCTGCCGGACGCGTATATGGCGCGTTGCCACGGGGGCTGGATGTTGAAGCCATCGTCGCCCGATCGACTCCGCAGGGTTTTTGACCACGAACAATAAAAACACTGCACAACCTGTGGGAGCGGGCTTGCCCGCGATAGCGGTATCTGAGTCAACAGATAGGTCGATTGATAGGCCCTCATCGCGGGCAAGCCCACAGGGTTTTCGGTGTGTGCAATATTTTTGTATCAGCATGCCACTGTTCCCGTGAAGCGACGATGCAGGCAAGATGAAGGCCTGCAAGTCAGAACACAGGATGCTGATCGTGACCGAAGCTTTTATTGTCGTTCAAACCGCCGAGCAAGCCGTTGACCGGCTTGCGCTCTTGCACAATCGTGCAACCACCGCATTGAGCCAGGCGCTCAAGCGCTACCTCAAGGATCGCGTCGAGCCCGATGCCGAGCAGCGGGCATTGTTCCGTTATCCCGAATTGCGTCTGACCTACCATTGCCAGGGCGAAGTCCCGCAGACCACCCGCGCCTACGCCAAGGTTCAGTTACCGGGCACCTACAGCGTCACCGTGACCCACCCGTCGGCGTTCCGTAAATACCTGCTGGAACAGCTCGTACCTCTGATGCACGACTTCACCGTGACCGTAGAGGTCGGTGTCAGTCAGCAAAACATTCCTTATCCGTACGTAGTCGAGCAGGGCGATGAGCTGGCTGGCTCGGGCGTCACCGCGGCCGTGCTGGCGCGGGTGTTCCCGAGTACCGACCTGTCGGCGGCGACCGACGGCATTGCCGATGGTTTGTACGATTGGGAAAACACCGACCCGCTGCCGCTGGCGCTGTTCGATGCCGCGCGGGTGGATTTCTCCCTGCGCCGACTGGTGCATTACACCGGTAGCGACTGGCGTCATGTGCAGCCGTGGATCCTGCTGACCAACTACCACCGTTACGTTGACCAGTTCATCGTCCATGGCCTTGAACAATTGCGCAAAGACCCGCGTTTCATCCGCATGGTGCTGCCGGGCAACGTGATCATCGAAAAGAGCATGGACCACGGTGAAGCCTCGGCGATTGCCGCCGGCGTGGTCTGGCACCGCTACCAGATGCCGGCCTATCACCTGATCGCCAGCGACGGTCATGGCGTGACCCTGGTGAACATCGGCGTCGGCCCGTCCAACGCCAAGAACATCACCGATCACCTGGCGGTGCTGCGTCCGCACTGCTGGCTGATGATTGGCCACTGCGGCGGCTTGCGTCAGTCGCAGACCATTGGCGACTACGTGCTGGCGCACGCCTACATGCGCCGCGACGGGATTCTCGACCGGGTGGTACCGCCGAACATTCCGATCCCGGCCCTGGCCGAAGTGCAGATGGCCTTGCAACAAGCGGCGGCCAACATCACCGGCGAGCAAGGCGACCAACTGAAAAAGCGTCTGCGCACCGGCACCGTGCTGACCTACGACGACCGCAACTGGGAATTGCGCTGGGCCCAGGAGCGTCCACTGATCAACTTGTCTCGCGCCGTGGCGGTGGACATGGAAAGCGGCACCATCGCCGCCCAGGGCTATCGCCTGCGCGTGCCTTATGGCACGTTGCTCTGCGTGTCGGACAAGCCGCTGCACAGTGAAATCAAGCTGCCGGGTTCGGCCAACGCTTTCTATGAGCGCGCGGTCAGCCAGCATTTGAAGATCGGCATCGAGGCGGTGGACTTGCTGCGCACCGAACTCAACTCGCTGCACTCGCGCAAACTGCGCAGCTTCGACGAACCGCCGTTCCGCTAACGGTTTGTCATGGTCATTTAGCGGTCAGGGCACTAGCATTAGCAGCCCTGACCGTTAGATGTCTCTTTTGCCATGTCCCGTCCTCAACGTCCCGTTTCCCGCCGTCCTGGCGCGAAGCCATCCCCTTCGGCCCCGCGCCGTGTCGCCAAGGCACCACCGGCCGAGCCAAAACTGATCCTGTTCAACAAACCGTTCGATGTGCTGACGCAATTCAGCGATGGCGAAGGTCGGGCGACGCTCAAGGACTTTATCGAGATCCCGGGGATTTACCCCGCCGGACGGTTGGACCGTGACAGCGAAGGCTTGCTGCTGCTGACCAACGACGGTCAGCTACAGGCGCGGATCGCCGATCCGAAACACAAACTGGCCAAGACTTATTGGGTGCAAGTGGAAGGGGAGCCGAGCGCCGAGCAGTTGCAGCGTTTGCGTGATGGCGTGGAGTTGAACGACGGCATGACCTTGCCTGCCGAGGCGCGGCAACTCGACGAGCCCGAGTTGTGGCCGCGCAATCCGCCCGTGCGTTTTCGCAAGAGTGTGCCGACCAGTTGGCTGGAGCTGGTGATTCGCGAGGGACGTAACCGTCAGGTAAGGCGCATGACGGCGGCGGTCGGACTGCCGACGTTGCGCCTGGTGCGGGTCAGAATCGGCGACTGGACTCTCGAAGGGCTCGATCAAGGCCAGTGGAAGGAAGTGCCGGCGCGCTTATAAAGTGCCGGACTCGATCAGTCCGATCACCACGCTCTTGATGACGAATGCCGCTACGCCAAGGCCCAGTACGAAGAACAGAATGAACGAGCCGAAACGCCCGGCCTTGGACTTCTTCGCCAGATCCCAGACGATGAAACCCATGAAAATGATCAGGATGGAGACCAGGCCGGTCATCATCCACTCTTCGAAAACTGCAGGATCCATCGAACATCTCCACGCGGGCGAGGCTAAAAGGGCGCGGGGAGTATACGCCTCGCTGGTGGAGGGCAGTATTGACCTGCGGCGGTGTGTCGCAGTCATTCGTCGGCTGTTGCGGCCCCATCGCGAGCAAGCTCGCTCCTACGGTTGATCCTGGTGCGCTGAAGATCCCTGCAGGAGCGAGCTTGCTCGCGATGGCGTCCTCAGCTTCGCAGATGAGTCAGCGGCAGCTCAGTGCTGTTCAAAACCTGATTCAACACAAAACTCGACCGCACGCTCGTCACGCCTTCAATCCGCGTCAGATGCCCCAGCAGCAGTTTCTGGTAGTGATCCATGTCCGGCACCACGACCTTGAGCTGATAGTCGGCATCCATCCCGGTCACCAGGCTGCATTCCAGGACTTGCGGCAAGGTTCGGATGGCCGCTTCGAAGTTCTCGAAGCGCTCCGGCGTATGGCGGTCCATGCCGATCAGCACATAGGCTGTCAGGCTCAGGCCGAGCATTTTGCGGTCGAGCAGGGCGACCTGGCGGGAAATGTAGCCGTCATCCTCCAGTTGCTTGACCCGCCGTGAGCACGGCGACGGTGACAGGCCGATGCGTTCGGCCAGCTCCTGATTGGAGATGCGTGCATCACGCTGCAATTCAGCCAGAATGCTCAGGTCGTATCGGTCGAGTTTGCTCATCAATCAGGCCTTTGTCATAACTATTGCGGCAGATTATCTATCCAGGGTTAAAAATTGCGCAAGTAATGTTTATTTGAGCAATCTTCGCAATCCTCTGCCGGCCCTCCGAGCCTATTCTTATCACCAGAATCACTGCTCGGACAAACAGTCCAGTGCGGCTCGCCCAATCAGGCCAGCTGCGGTCGCCACCCCCACAGGGGATGTGCCGGCCCCCGAGCTACACACTGTCCAGAAGACGGCGTGAGGTGAGCCGACGTCAAAAGCGTCGAGCACGGACGAAGTTCTCAAGGGGAGGCCGACGGGTCTCCCCTTTTTCTTGCCCGTCATTTGACGCCCGTCCTCAATAAATAAGTTGCGCGACTGATAACCTGTTGCAGAACCAGCCTGTGCATTTCCAGTCTTACGTACAAGCGCTGTTCGCTTCACTGTAGGAGCGAGCCTGCTCGCGATGGACGTTAACGATGACGCGCGTGCTTTTTGAATAAACGCATTGCGCTTGAGTTCATCGCGAGCAGGCTCGCTCCTACGCAATCCGTACCCCAGCAGTCCCCACAGTGAGGAAAAGCATGAAGTCGCGCATCTGGCGTTTGGCCGGAGTTGGTTTGCTGTGTGTCAGTGTCACTGCGCAATCGCTCGCCGACGAGCCGCAGAACCGGGGGCCCGATGGTGGGCAGCGCTGGGAGGGCGGTCATCAGGGAAACAATCAGGGTCATGGCGGCAACAATCAGCCGCACCCGCAGGAAGGTCAACCACAGAACCCGCCACGTCCGCAGAACAACGACGTCAATCGTGGCGAAAACAGCCGGCAGTTCGAACACAACGACCAGCATCAGAACCAGGGTCAGTGGCAGCGCCATACGCCGCCCGATTACAACAGCCCGGTTCGCCCGCCGCCGCCGTCACCGCAATTGCCGGCCAATGATTTGCCCATCCAGCCCCGGCCCGATGCGGTGCGCCAGACCCAGCCACCGCAGCGCGGGTATTACCAGGACGTTCCGCGTCGCAACGACAACAACCAGCACTGGGGCGGCTACACCGGTTCGCCGTCGAGTAACAATCAGTGGCAGGGCCACCCGAACGGACACGACAATGGCTGGGGCCCAGGACCGCAGTATCGCCCTGGCCACGTGATCGATCGCTTCCCCGACCGCGAATACCGCGTGCCGTACCGCGGCATGGATTATTTCTACTCCGGCGGCTACTGGTATCGCCCACTGGGCCCACGCTATGTGGTGGTCGAACCGCCGCGCGGAATTCGCGTCAGTTACTTGCCCGATTACGCCGAGCAGGTGTTGATCGGCGGTACGGTGCTATTTTTGGCGGCGGGCGCGTATTACGCCTATCAGGAGAGCACCCAGGACTACGTCGTGGTCGAGCCACCGGTTGGCAGCCTTCAACCGCAGCCGCAGCCACAACAGCCGCCACCACCCGTCAACAACAGTTATGACGTGGTGGCGTACCCGGCCAACGGCCAGTCCCAGGAACAGGTCAATCAGGATGGCTACGAGTGCTATCAATACGCGGTGCAGCAGAGCGGTTTCGATCCGCGAACCGCAACCTACCAACCGGACCCTTCGGTGGTGCAGGCCTACCGCCAGGCTCAGGGCAATTGCCTGAGCAGTCGCGGCTATCAGGTGAGTTACTGAGCCCGGGCGGCGTTCACCGCTTCCTGCGGGTCGGCGTGCACCAGCACCTCGGCTCGCGGGTAGGCGGCGTGAATCGCATCGGCGGCCTGATCGCTGATGCCGTGGGCAACTGACAGCGTCAGATCCCCCGGCAATTCCAGGTGCAGTTGTACGAACCACTGATTACCGGACACCCGCGTGCGCAGGTCATGCGCGCCCAGCACCCCCGGAACGCCGCATGCCAGTTCGAGCATGTGCTGGCTGACATCCGGCGGCAGCTCTTCATCCATCAGCACCGTGAAACTTTCCCGGGCGATCTGCACCGCGCTCCAGAGGATGTACGCGGCGATACCCAGACCGAACCAGGCGTCGACCTGATGCCAGCCAAACCCGGCCAGCACCAGCGCCAACAGTATGCTGCCGTTGAGCAGCATGTCCGAGCGGTAATGCAAGGAGTCGGCGTGTACGGCATTGGAGCCCGTGGCCTTGACCACACGATGCTGCAATATCAGCAGTGCCAGGGTCAGGACCAGCGAGAACACAATCACCCCGATGCTGATCCATGGCGCGCCCACCGGCTCTGGATGCTTGATCCGCTCGAATGCCTGCATCGCAATCAGCACCGCACTGCCGCCGATGAACAACGCTTGCGCCATGCCGGCCAGCGATTCGGCCTTGCCATGCCCGTAGCGATGATCGTCGTCGGCGGGGCGCAGGGCATAGTGCACGGCCAGCAAGTTGAGCATCGAAGTGATGCCGTCGAGTGCCGAGTCGGTCAACCCGGCGAGCATGCTCACCGATCCGCTCAGCCACCAGGCGATGGCTTTGGCGACGACCAGCGTGCAAGCCACCGCCACCGAGGCACGGGTCGCCAGCCGCAGCAGGCGGGCGTGTTCGGAGCTGGAGATCATAAGGGCGGCCTTTCCTTGAAATGCACCGATTACGCGGCGGGTTGCAGGCCGAACATGGCCAGTTGTTGGGCACTGCCCTTGTGCTGGATCAGGCGTGGATCATCCAGCGGGAAGCTGCGGCCCAGTTCACGCTGCAGAATAGCCTGCAACTTGAGGTTATCGACCTTGCCGTCGGCGCCGATGGCTTCCTTGAGTTTTTCCGGGTCGACCTGGGCGGTTTTGCCCGGTTCGAAGTAAATCGCGCCGGTGGCGAAGTCCACGGCAAACGCGATCAGGCCGGGAATGATATAGAACAGCAGGCCAACGGCATCGAGCGCGGCAATGGCCGGGTCGATCTTGCCATCGATCTGTCCACGGCGATCCGGATAGAAGATCGAACCGCAGGCTGTTACTTGGGTCAGCAGGGTCGCGACCAGAACACCGCCAATCAGGCGAACGGGAATACGCATATGAAATCTCCTGGGTCATTTCAAAACGAAGTGTCATCGGTATGAATTAGGACCGCAACGAACACTGGGCAGTTCGCCGTTATACTCGCCGCTCTGTTTGGGAGCCAGCATGATTTCTTTGCCGATTGATGAAGTTTTACCCGCCCTGCGTGAAGCCTTGGCTACGCGCCACGAAGCCGTGCTTGAAGCACCGCCTGGCGCCGGTAAAACCACCCGCGTGCCCTTGGCCTTGCTCAACGAGTCGTGGCTGGCCGGGCAAACCATCCTCATGCTCGAGCCGCGCCGGTTGGCGGCGCGCGCGGCAGCGGAGCGCCTGGCCAGTGAGCTGGGCGAGAAAGTCGGCGAAACCGTGGGTTATCGCATCCGGCTCGACAGCAAGGTTGGCCCCGACACCCGCATCGAAGTGGTCACCGAAGGCATCCTCACCCGGCGCTTGCAGGACGATCCGGCGCTGGAAGGCGTGGGCCTGCTGATTTTCGACGAATTTCACGAACGCAGCCTCGACGCCGACCTGGCGTTGGCCCTGAGCCTCAATGGTCGGGAGCTGTTTCGCGACGATCAACCGCTGAAAATCCTGCTGATGTCCGCGACCCTGGAGGGCGAACGCCTGGCCGGGTTGCTGGACGATGCGCCGATCCTGCGCAGCGAAGGGCGCATGTACCCGGTGGCGATGCGCTGGGGGCGGCCGTTTCAGGCCGGTGAATTCATCGAGCCACGCCTGGTGCAGACCATCCTCGAAGCCTTGAACGATGAAACCGGCAGCGTGCTGGTGTTCCTGCCGGGGCAGGCGGAAATTCGCCGCGTGCATCAACAACTGGCCGATGCGCTGGGCGACAACCCTCAAGTGTTGCTTTGCCCGTTGCACGGTGAACTGGACCTGGCCGCGCAACGGGCGGCGATTGATCCGGCGCCGTCAGGCAAACGCAAAGTGGTGCTGGCCACCAACATCGCCGAGACCAGCCTGACCATCGACGGCGTGCGCGTCGTCATCGATGCCGGATTGGCGCGCGTACCGCGTTTCGACCCCGGCAGCGGCATGACTCGCCTCGACACGCAACGTATCTCCAAGGCCAGTGCGACCCAGCGTGCGGGCCGCGCCGGGCGACTGGAGCCTGGCGTTTGCTATCGCCTGTGGTCGCAGGATCAACACGAACAGTTGGCGGCCTACGGCAGTGCGGAAATTCTCTCGGCGGATCTCGCCGGCCTGGCCTTGCAACTCGGCCGCTGGGGCGTGGCACCCGGGCAATTGGTCTGGCTCGATGTGCCGCCCGCCGCCGCGTACGCGCAGGCGCAGGATCTGCTCGAACGTCTGGGCGCACTGGACGGCGAAACGCTGACCCGTCACGGTCAGGCCATGGCCGAGTTGCCGGCGCATCCGCGCATCGCCCATTTGCTGTTGCGCGGGCAGGCCCTCGGTTTGGCAGACATGGCCTGCGATGTGGCGGCGCTGCTCGGCGAGCGCGACATCTTGCGTGGTGCCGGCGCGGATCTGCACAGCCGACTGGTGTTGTTGTCCGGCGAAGCGCGCGCCGCTCGCGGTGCCCAGGGCGGGGTGCAGCGGGCTCGGCAACTGGCGCGGCAATATCGAGGCTATCTGCGCGGCAAGGCCACGGAGCCGGTCAGCGATCCCGATCACCCGCGCTGGCTCGGTGCGCTGCTGGCACTGGCCTACCCCGACCGCGTTGCCCAGCAGCGCCGCGCGGGTGGCGCCGAGTATCGACTGGCCAACGGCCGGGCAGCCTTGTTCGCCGAAGCGGACAGCCTGATGAAACAACCCTGGCTGGTGATCGCCGACCTTGGCAGTCGTCAGGGCCAGCGTGAAGAGCGGATTTATCTGGCGACGGATTTCGATCCGGCGCTGTTCGACTCGGTGCTGGCCGAGCAGGTGCGGGTGGTCGATCAACTGGATTGGGACGAACGCGAAGGCGTGTTGCGAGCCGAGCGCCAGCGCAAGGTTGGGGAACTGATCCTCAGCCGCGAACCGCTGACCGGCCTTGATGAGTCCGCCCGCAGTCAGGCGCTGGTCAATCTGGTCCGCCGCAAGGGGCTGGAATTGTTGCCGTGGACGCCGGAGCTGCGTCAGTGGCAGGCGCGGGTAGCCTTGTTGCGCCAACTGGATCTGGCCGGCAAGGGCGAGAGTGAGTGGCCGGATGTCAGCGACGCCGCGTTGCTCATAACCCTGGAGCACTGGCTGATGCCTTATCTGGGCAAGGTCTCGCGGCTCAGTCACTTCGCCAACCTGGACCTGTCGAGCATCGTCCATAACCTGTTGCCCTGGCCTTTGCCGCAACGGCTCGACGAGTTGGCCCCGCATCATTTAAGCGTGCCGTCGGGTTCGTCGATCCGTCTGGATTACAGCGAACAGCCGCCGATTCTGGCGGTGCGTCTGCAGGAACTGTTTGGCCTGGCCGAGACCCCGCGCATCGCCGGTGGCCGGCAAGTGGTCAAACTGCATCTGTTGTCCCCGGCGCGGCGGCCGGTGCAGGTGACCCAGGACCTGGCGAACTTCTGGCGCAGCACCTACGCCGAGGTAAAGAAAGACTTGAAGGGGCGCTACCCGAAACACTACTGGCCGGATGACCCGTTGGTGGCCGAAGCGACCGCGCGGATCAAGCCGCGCAAGTAGGCGCCGGCAAGCCGGCTCCTAAAGATGGCGTCCGCCGAACCACCACGGAACTTGTGGGAGCTGGCTTGCCAGCGAAGGCGTCCTGCAAAACACCACAGGTTCCAAACCCTTCGCCAGCAAGCCGGCGACTACAGGGTCGGGTGTGTTTTTTCGGATTTTTCGGTGAGCTGCTCGCGACAATAATCGGCAAACATCTGCGCCGGTTTGGTCAATTGGCCACGTTTCAACCACGCCGCCACCAATCCAGACCCCGTGACATCCTCGACAATGTCCACGCACACCACTTTCTGCCCGTCATAGGTGCATTCCGAATGCGGCCGTGTGACCAGGATCGAAAAACCAAACCCTTGCCCGACCATCCCGCGCACCATCTCGATCGACGGTGAGCTGAAAGCGATGTGCGGCGTCAGGCCCAGCTCCTCGAACAGGCTGACGAAGTAGGTCCGGCTCGGCTGTACATCCAGCAGAATCATCGGCTCCAGGCACAGGTCGCGCAGCGACACTTGCTTCAACTGGGCAAAGCGATGATCCGCCGGCAGCAAGGCATAAGGGCGCTGCGCCGGCATCAGGGGTTCGGTCTGGATGGTGGCGTCCAGGTCATGTTCATACAGGATCGCCAGATCGAAGGTGCCCGAGGTCAGGCCTTGCACCAACTCCTGCTGCTCGCCGTCGCGGATACGGATTTTCACCCCCGGGTACAACGCCGAAAACCCGGCAATAAGCTGGGGCAGGTACAGCGGCGCGACGGTTTCGAAGCAACCGATGTCGATTTGCCCGGCCACCACATCGTTGTCGGCCAGAGCGTTCTGCTCGAACTCCTTGGCCATGCGCAGCAGCTCCTGGGCCTTGCGGTAGAAGCGCGCACCGCTGGGTGTCAGGGAGACGCCCTGGGCGTGATGGCGGATCAGCAGTTGCACACCGAAGCTGTCTTCCAGGCCTTTGATCGCCGTGGAGATCGCCGGCTGGGCGATGTACAACTTGCGCGAAGCCTCGGCGACGCTGCCGCAATCGACGGTGGTAATGAAGTACTTCAATTGACGCAGGTTGTAGGCAGCCACGACAAACCTCGGGACGGACGGGTAAGGCATCCAAGCAATTTGCGCACCGCCCGCATCCCGTCAGGCGAAGTTTTTGTTGTGTTTGAACAATAACCACATGCAGCGCAACCCGGGAGATTGGCTACCCAGTTTTTTCATCGTCTGCGAAGACATTTTTACTATTTTTCCTCGACACGGGCCTGGGCCACCATCAATGCACAAGAAAAGCCCATGGAGCATCTGAACGTGTTCGAGCTTGCATACTGGCAAAACAAGGCCGCTGCGCTGCGGTTACCCGACCAGGCCGTGATCGACGGCAAATCCCGTGCAGCGCAGTCGGGACAGACATTCGCGGCCATCAACCCCGCTACTGGCCAGCATCTGGCCAACGTGGCGGCCTGCGGCGAGGAGGACGTCGAGGCGGCGGTGCGCAACGCGCGCCAGGTGTTCGAAGCCGGCACCTGGGCGGCGCGTTCCCCAAGCGAGCGCAAGCAAGTGTTGTTGCGCCTGGCCGATCTGATTCTGGTCCATCGCGAAGAACTGGCGCTGCTCGATTCGCTGAACATGGGCAAACCCGTCATGGACGCCTACAACATCGACGTGCCGGGCGCCGCCGGGGTGTTCCGCTGGTACGCCGAGAGCCTCGACAAACTCTACGATCAGGTCGCCCCCAGCGCACAGAACGTGCTGGCGACCATCACCCGCGAAGCGTTGGGCGTGGTCGCGGCCGTGGTGCCCTGGAACTTTCCACTGGATATGGCCGCGTGGAAACTCGCGCCAGCCCTGGCGGCGGGTAACTCGGTGATCCTCAAACCGGCCGAACAGTCACCGTTTTCCGCGCTGCGCCTGGCTGAACTGGCGCTGGAAGCCGGACTGCCAGCCGGTGTGCTCAATGTACTGCCGGGGCTTGGCGAACAGACCGGTAAAGCCCTCGGCCTGCACCCGGACGTTGATTGCCTGGTGTTCACCGGTTCTACCGAAGTCGGCAAATACTTCATGCAGTACTCGGCGCAATCGAACCTGAAACAGGTGTGGCTGGAGTGCGGCGGCAAGAGCGCGAACCTGGTGTTCGCCGACTGTCAGGACCTTGATCTCGCGGCACAAAAAGCCGCGTTCGGCATCTTCTTCAATCAGGGTGAAGTCTGTTCCGCCAACTCGCGGTTGCTGGTGCAGCGCTCGATTCACGATGAATTCGTCGAGCGCCTCAAGGCCCAGGCCGAGCGCTGGCAGCCAGGTGATCCTCTGGACCCGTCGAGCACCGCCGGCGCCATCGTCGACAGCCGCCAGACAGCCCGCATCATGAAGTTCATCCAGCAGGCCGAGCAGCAGGGCGCGACCCGCGTCTGTGGCGGCCGGCAGTCGATCTTCAACGGCTCGGACAACTTCATCCAGCCGACGATCTTTACCGGCGTGAGCCCGGACATGCCGCTGTTTCGCGACGAAGTGTTCGGCCCGGTGCTGGCGGTCACGGCGTTCGATGACGAGGCCCACGCCTTGCAATTGGCCAACGACAGCGTCTACGGTCTGGCGGCATCGCTGTGGACCGACGACCTCAATCGCGCCCACCGCGTGGCGCGACAATTGCGAGCCGGGACCGTGTCGGTCAACAGCGTCGATGCGCTGGACGTGACCGTGCCTTTCGGCGGTGGCAAACAGTCCGGTTTTGGCCGTGACCTGTCGCTGCACTCATTCGATAAATACACCCAGTTGAAGACCACCTGGTTTCAATTGCGCTGATAACAAAAACGGAGAACTGGCGATGACCACCCCACGTGAAACCCGCGACTACCAGGCAGCCGACGCCGCGCATCACATCCACGCGTTCGTCGATCAAAAGGCACTCAATGACGAAGGGCCACGGGTGATGGTCCGTGGTGAGCGCCTGCACCTGTGGGACAACGACGGTCGGCGTTACCTCGACGGCATGTCCGGGCTGTGGTGCACCAACCTCGGTTACGGGCGCAAGGACCTGGCGTTGGCGGCGAGCCAGCAGCTGGAACAGCTGCCGTACTACAACATGTTTTTCCACACGACCCACCCGCAGGTGATCGAGCTATCCGAGCTGTTGTTCAGCCTGCTGCCGGGTCACTACAGCCACGCGATCTACACCAACTCCGGCTCCGAAGCCAACGAGGTGTTGATCCGTACCGTGCGCCGTTATTGGCAAGTGCTCGGCAAGCCCGAGAAGAAAATCATGATCGGCCGCTGGAACGGCTACCACGGTTCGACCCTGGCCGCGACGGCGCTCGGTGGCATGAAATTCATGCACGAAATGGGCGGCATGATCCCCGACATCGAACACATCGACGAACCGTACTTCTTCGCCCACGAGGGCAACCTGACGCCGGCCGAATTCGGCCTGCGTGCAGCGCAGCAGCTGGAAGCGAAGATTCTCGAACTGGGTGCGGACAAGGTGGCCGGCTTCATCGCCGAACCGTTCCAGGGCGCGGGCGGCATGATCTTCCCGCCGGAAAGCTACTGGCCGGAAATCCAGCGCATCTGCCGCAAGTACGACGTGCTGCTGTGCGCCGACGAAGTGATTGGCGGCTTCGGTCGTACCGGCGAATGGTTCGCCCACGAGTACTTCGGTTTTGAGCCGGATACGTTGTCCATCGCCAAGGGCCTGACCTCGGGCTACATCCCGATGGGTGGCCTGGTGCTGTCGAAAAAAATGGCCCAGGTGCTGGTGGAGCAGGGCGGTGTGTTCGCCCACGGCCTGACCTATTCCGGGCACCCGGTAGCGGCGGCGGTGGCTATCGCCAACCTCAAGGCATTGCGTGATGAAGGGGTGGTGGCGCGGGTCAAGGATGACATCGGCCCGTACCTGCAACAGTGTCTGCGCGAGGTGTTCGGCAATCACCCGCTGGTGGGCGATATCCAGGGCACGGGCATGGTGGCGGCACTGCAACTGGCCGAAGACAAAACCAGCCGTAAACGCTTTGCCAACGAGAACGACATCGCCTGGCGCTGCCGCACGATTGGCTTTGAAGAAGGGGTGATCATTCGTTCGACTCTGGGGCGGATGATCATGGCGCCGGCGTTGATTGCCAGCCGTGAAGAGATTGACGAGCTGGTGGGCAAGACCCTGAAAGCGGTCGATCGCACGGCGCAGGAATATGGGCGGCTCTAACAGCGTCTGAAGGTCCTGCGGACCTTATCGCGAGCAGGCTCGCTCCCACAGTGAGATTGTGTCGAACCCGGTAATGGTGTCGACATCTAACCCCTGTGGGAGCGAGCCTGCTCGCGATTGTTTTTGCCCATTCAACACACACCTTTCCTTTTTTGCCCCCACCCTGTGCATCCCCGCCAAGTCCGCCCTTGTACCGCGCACGCTACCCAGTTTTTTCATCGTTCCCATCGACATATTTCCTCATTTTCCTAAGCCCTGCCTTGGGCCAACATCGACTTTGCCAGTCAGCCCCATGCTGCCCAACCCAAGGTCCATCAGAGACCGCCGGTGGCAGCTGATATCCGGGGCCGCTGGTCGTACTGCCCATCAAAACTAAATCAACAGCTTTGGGAGTGCTCCATGATCAAGTCCTTGCTTACCCGCGTTACCTATCCACTGGCGGTCACCGCCATCGCCGCGACGGTCGCCACCAGCGCCCAGGCCGGCACCCTGTCCATCGGTCACACCACCTGGGTCGGCTACGGCACCCTCTACCTCGCCCAGGACCTGGGCTACTTCAAGGAAAACGGTCTGACCGTGGAACTGCCGGTCGTCGAAGAGGCTTCGATGTACATGGCGGCGCAAGCGTCGGGCGAGTTGTCGGGCTCGGCCTCGACCATCGACGAAGTGCTGAAATACCGTCCGCAGTTTTGCTTCAAGGCGGTGGCTGCGCTGGATGACAGCCATGGTGGCGATGGCGTGCTGGTGGGCAAGGACGTCAAGAGCCTGCAGGAACTCAAAGGCAAGGCCGTGGCGGTCAACGAAGGGTCGACCTCACAGTTCTGGTTGTCTTACCTGCTGAAAAAACAGGGCATGACCATGAGCGACATCACCGTGCAGAACATGACGGCTGACGACGCCGCCACCGCGTTCATCGCCGGTCGCGTGCCCGCGGCGGTGACCTGGGAGCCGCACCTGTCGATGGTCCGCGACAAGCAACAGGGTAAGGTGCTGATCGACAGCAGCAGCACGCCGGGGGTGATTGTCGACGTGGTGGCACTTAACTGCACCGTCATCGAAAAACAACCGCAAGACGTCAAGGCCCTGGTGGCCGGTCTGTACAAGGCCGTGCAGTACACCAAGGACCACCCGGAGCAAGCCTACAAAATCATGGCCAAGGGTGTCGGCGGCTACCTGGCCGATCCGAAGGAACTGGCCGCAGCCGCCAAAGGCGTGCGTTTCTACGATCAGGCCATGAGCGAACAACTGCTCGGCTCGCCGGGCAAGCCGGGTGACAGCGAACCGCTGATCAAACTGGCCAACGAGACCGCCAGCGAGCTGCAGGGCAAGCCGTACAACGTCAGCAATGACGACCTGATCGACAACCGTTTCGTCAGCCCGCTCTAGGAGGTTTGCATGTTCAAGCGCAATTCATGGCTGAGCCGCTGCATCACACCCAAGACCGGTTTGCCGGTGTCGGTGATCTGGAGTGCGAGCGGCCTGGCCTGGGTCTTGTTGGTCGGCCTCTGGGCCGGGTTGTCCTACGGCGGCGTGGTGCCGGGCATGTTCCTGCCGACACCGGGCGCCGTGGTCGAGGCCGCCGTGCGCCTGAGTCGCGACGGCACTCTCGGCCAGCACGTATGGGCCAGCGTCGAAGTGGTGATGGTCGGTTTCATTGTCTCGTCCCTGGTCGCCGTGCCGCTGGGGCTGCTGATGGGCAGCTTCCGCATCGTCCAGGCGTTCCTCGAGCCGATGGTCAACTTCATCCGCTACCTGCCGGTTACGTCCTTCGTGCCGCTGTTCATTCTGTGGATCGGCATCGGTCTGGAGCAGCGGGTGTCGGTGATCATCTTCGGCGTGTTCTTCCAGCAACTGGTAATGATCGCGGACGTGTCCAAGGGCATCTCCAAGGACCTGATCAACGCCTCTTACACCCTGGGCTCGAACCGCCGCGACGCGGTGCTGCATGTCATTGCTCCGGCGTCATTGCCGGGCGTGCTCGACACCCTGCGCGTGACCATGGGCTGGGCCTGGACTTACCTGGTCGTCGCCGAACTGGTCGCGGCCTCCAGTGGCCTGGGCTACCTGAGCCTCAAAGCCATGCGCGGCTTTCAGGTGGATGTGATTTTCCTGGCCATCGCCATCATCGGCCTGCTGGGCCTCGCTACCGATCAACTGTTCCGTTTCCTTCGTCTGAGGATCACCGCATGGGCTCAGTAACCGCTGCCAATCATCGATTCGCCAACTCCCAGGCCACCGCGGTGCAGGCCGCGCCACGACTGCAAGTGGACAAGGTCAGCCTGCGTTACAAAAAGCCCGATGGCGGCACGTTTACCGCGTTGGAGCAGGTCTCGTTCGAAGTGCCGGATCAGCAATTCGCCGTGCTGGTCGGCCCTTCGGGGTGCGGCAAGTCGAGCCTGCTGTACCTTACCGCCGGCCTGAACGAACCCACGTCGGGCGAGATTTATGTGGGAGGCCAGCAAGTGCAGGGGCCGGGTGCGGATCGCGGCATGGTGTTCCAGAGCTACACGCTGTTTCCGTGGCTGACCGTGCGCCAGAACGTCGAGTTCGGTCTCAAGCGCCGTGGCATGTCGGCGGCGCAACGCAAGGACATTGTCGACTACTACGTCAACGAAGTCGGCTTGAGCAACTTCGCCGACAACTACGCCAAGCAGCTCTCCGGCGGCATGATGCAGCGCGTGGCGATCGCCCGCGCGCTGGCCAACGACCCGCAGATCCTGCTGATGGACGAACCCTTCGGCGCTCTCGACAGCCAGACGCGCCTGCAAATGCAGCAGCTGTTGTTGCGGGTCTGGGGCAACAGCAAGAAGACCGTATTGTTCGTCACCCATGACATCGATGAAGCGATTCTGCTCGGTGACCGGGTCTATGTGATGGGCGCGCGGCCGGGGCGGATCAAGCAGATTCTCGACGTGCCGATCGAGCGCCCACGCACGCTGGACATGGTCATGGAGCACTCGTTCATCGACATGAAACGCAAGATTTTCGGCTTGCTGCATGACGATCTGGAAGAGGTGCATTGATGCACATTCCTTGTGGGAGCGAGCCTGCTCGCGATGGCGGAATGTCAGTCGACATCCTTTTTGAATGATGAATCGCCATCGTCGGAACGCCGCCCGGAGCAGGCACGTACAGGTTCGGTGTTGGCCTGGAGCGTGGCGCTACGGCGCCGCCGGCAACAGGAACCGGGCGATCAACGGCAAGTGGTCAGAGATGCGCAACGTATCGTCCTGTCGCACCCTCGCTTCAACCCGTTTGATGCGCGGGCTGTAGAACAGGTAGTCGACCGTCCGGTCCGGGCCGCTCACGCCCGGATCGTTCGGGTAGTGCGTCAGCCAGCGCGCCCGGTCGATGCCACTGGCCTCGTTGTTGGTGGGGATCATCGGGTATTTGTCCCACAGCGCATGCAAGGCGCTGTCGGCGGAATAGGGTGTGCGTTGCTCGCTGGGCAGGCGCTGGTATTGGCCCAGCGGCAGGAGGTTGAAATCGCCGCCGATCAGCCAGGGCGTGCCACGGCTTTCGAATTTGTCGAGGACCTTGGTCACGGCCGAGATTTGCGTTTGCAGGGTGTCGTCGAGTTGGGTCGCACGGTCCAGGTGGGTGTTGAGGATCGCCATCTGGCCGCCATCGCTCAACGGCAGGTAGGTGAGCAGCAAGGCGTCTTTCGGCTTGAACTGACGGCTGATCAGGTTGACCTGTGACACCGGCAGTTGCAGGCGCTCGGCGTGTTCGATCTCGTAGCGACTCAAGGTCGCCAATTGCCGGCCAACGCTGCCGAAAATGTGCGGATCAGGGATGAAATCGGCTTTCCAGTCGAATGCGTGGGCACTGCATGGATAGAGATCGGCGACCCGTTCCTGCAAGAGTTTGAGCTGATTCTGGTAATCGCTGGCCTTGGCGCCGTCATCGAGTTCCTGCAACAACACCACGTCCGGTTGCTCGTCGCGAATCACCCGCGCCACTTCATCGAGGCTGAAGGCCATGTCGTCGGCGGTGGGGGCTTCGTCGGTGCCGGCCGCCTGGTCATTCCAGAACACGTAGCGCTTGCCCGCCAGGTACTGGACGTTCCAGGTCATCACCTTCAACGCCTGGCCAGGTGCCAGGAGGGGGGCCTGAGTACTGCAACTGACCGGTAGCACTTCCCTGGCGTCGGGGCGCCAGGTCAGGCTGTAGACCATCGCGCCTGCCAGGCCGGTCACGATCAACAATCCCAGCAGGGCGTAGCGCAGTGGTCGGGTCATGGCTCGGCTTATCAGTGTTACGAAAATTGATCCCGAGCATACCCGAGTGACGAACCGTCGCCCAAGGTCAGCGTGGTCCCTCGATTTTTTCCGGTGCATCGCCGATCAGCATGAACAGGCGGAACAACACCACGCTGGTAAACAGTTGCAGGAAGCTGTGGGCGCTGTCGATCAACAGTGAGATCGCCGGGTTCTGCGGGTCGGGATACACCGCCAGCGTCGCGCCCTTGAGCACCCACAACGGCCCCATCACGCACAGAATGCACACCAGGATGCGTATGAAATGACCGCGTGTCAGGCGCAGGCTTTCCTTCATCGCCGCCAGCGGGGCCAGGCCACGCAGCACCAGCAGGTACTCGCCGAAGGCCAGGGTCACCATCAGGTAAATGCCGGGCAGGAAATACAGGGACAGGCCGAGCAGAATCAGCACGGTATTGAGGGCGGTCAGCAAGGCAAAGCGCGGCCACAGGTAGGCGGACCTTGCCAGCAGATCGCGGTTACGGGGCGATTCCCCCCGGCTGCGGGCATCGAGAAACAGAATCAGCGCGGCGGTGTACAGCGGATAGACCAGCAAACCGACGATCACGCTCACGCCGGGAAAACTGTCCGGCTCGGTGGAACGGTCGACCACTTGTTGCAGCAGGGCCTCGATGATCACCAGCGGCAGGCACAGTTGCACAATCTGACCCAGATTGCGTTTGAAGAAATACAGGGAGTCACGCAGTACATCGAACGGATTCATCAGTCGGTATCGCAGGTTGAAAGCAGTGGCCCACTTTAACCGATGATGTGCACAAGGGCACAAACGTAAACGTTCGGTAAAGGTCATTGAAACAACTTGTTTCAGCCTCCATTAAGGTCGAGCACCTTATCCTGTGTGGATACAGGCAACGATTTTCCCGGCAATCTAAGAGGTCGCCATGAACAGCGAAGAACAAACCCTGATCGATGGACTGTTTTCCCGGCTGCAACAGGCCGAAACGAACTCAGCTCCGCGCGACGCCCTGGCCGAGGCGCGGATCAAGGAACACCTGACTCGCCAACCCGCAGCTGGCTACTTCATGACCCAGGCGATTCTGGTGCAAGAGGCGGCAATCAAGAGCCTCGACGAGCAGAACAAGCAATTGACGGCACAAGTCCAGCAATTGCAGGCCGAACTGCAACAGGCCAAGGCACAGACAGCGGCGCCGGCGCCGACCAGTGGCGGCTTCCTGTCGAGCATCTTTGGTGGCAGCTCCCGCGAGCCGCAGCCGGCGCCGAGCCAAAGCGCACCGGTATCGAGCGGTGGCGGCTGGCGTGAGCCTGGCCGTTCGTCGTTCGGTGGCCAACCGCCGCAGCAAAACTACGGTGCCCCGCCACAGAACTATCCACAGCAGGGCTATGCACCGCAGCAACAGGCTCCAGCAGCGGCCGGTAGCAGTTTCCTCGGCGGCGCGCTGAAAACCGCAGCGGGCGTCGCGGGTGGCGTAATGCTGGCAGAAGGCATCAGCAGCCTGTTCCATCACAATCAGCAGCCGCAAGAAATCGTCGAAGTCATCAAGGAAGTGCCGGCCCAGGTCAACGACCAGGGCAACAATGGCTGGGGCGACGATCAGCGCATGGCCGGTAACGATTCCTACGGCAACGACCGGGGCGGCTTTGCCGACGCCGACTACAGCGATGACAGCTCCTCGTTCTTTGGCGGCGACGACGACTCTTTCGTCTGACCCTTCTGTAGACGCTGACCCGTGGCGAGCAAGCACGCTCGCCACGGGTGTCATTCTCCGGCGTTGCCCATTCCGCAGGTGCCATTCGTCCGGGGTGCCCGGGTGCCTCGGGCCGATTATTCGCGGAACACTCCTTCAGGCTGGCATACTGGGCGACTTTTCGGGCCTGGTGCCTGATCCTGCCTGCGCCCAAGGGGATGTGCGGTGAAAAAAATCGCAGTGTTCGCCGATGTCCAGAACCTCTACTACACCGTTCGTCAGGCTTACGGTTGTCACTTCAATTACGCCGCGCTGTGGGCTGAAATCAGCAAGCAGGGGCAGATTGTCGAGGCCTACGCCTACGCCATCGATCGTGGCGACAGCAAACAGCAGCAGTTCCAGCAGATCCTGCGCAATCTCGGCTTCACCGTGAAGCTCAAGCCCTTCATCCAGCGCAGCGACGGCTCGGCCAAGGGCGACTGGGACGTGGGCATCACCCTCGACATCATGGACGCCGCCGACCATGTCGACGAAGTGGTGCTGGCCTCCGGCGACGGTGATTTCGACATGCTGCTCGAGCGCATCATCAGCAAGCACGGCGTGCAGGCGGTGGCCTACGGCGTGCCGGGCCTGACCGCCAACTCGCTGATCCGCGCGGCCAGCCGCTACGTGCCGATCGAAGGCGCCTTGCTGCTCAAGAATTGATTTTTACGGAGTTCAAACAGGTTTGGAACGCATCGCAGTCATCGACTTTGAAACCACCGGGATCTCCCCGAGCAGCAGTTGCCGGGCCACGGAAATTGCCGTGGTGATCCTTGAACAGGGGCGCATCGTCGAGCGTTACCAGAGCCTGATGAATGCCGGCGTGCGCGTCCCGGCGTTCATCGAACAACTCACCGGCATCAGCAACGCCATGTTGCGCACCGCGCCATCGGCCGAGCAGGTGATGAATGAGGTCAACGAATTCGTCGGCACCACGCCCTTGCTGGCGCACAACGCCGCGTTCGACCAGAAATTCTGGGACTTCGAGCTGGGGCGAATCAAACGCACGCGATTGCAGAATTTTGCCTGTTCGCTGCTGTTGGCCCGCCGTCTGATGCCCGCCGCGCCCAACCACAAGCTCGGCACCCTCACCACCTTCGCCAACCTGCCCCACACCGGCAAGGCCCACCGGGCCATGGCCGACGCGGAAATGGCCGCCAACCTCATGGCGCACCTGGCCGACGAGCTGCGCCAGAAACACGGCTTGCGCGAGTTGTCCCACGATCTGCTGTGCAAATTGCAGAAAGTGCCGGCGGCGAAAATCAATGAGCATCTCAAGCGCCATCGCAGCGCCTGAGCACCATTCCCCTGTAGGCGCGAGCAGGCTCGCTCCTACAGGAATTGTGTTTAACGATGTCTCTGATTCGGCGATGGATCCTACCGAAACTTAGGGATTGTCTGTCTTGCCCGCCCAACCCCGCATCTCTAACCTCTCGGTGTCGCTGCAAACTCAGCGACCGGGCCTGCAAGCCCGCCGTAGTTTGTGAGGAGAGAACATACTCACCTATAATCGCGTCGCTTTACTTGGCGACCATCGATTTATGGTGGCTGTGTACGGGGTGACCTTCGGGTCTGCCGGGGTTTCTCCTACCACTCGGTCTTGCAGACTCGTACACAGCTGCCACCCATCACCTGCAAGTAATGCTGGCATCTCCCACTTTTAGGTAGGATGTTCGCCATGTTCAAAGTTACCCCCAACCCCCCTGAATCCTCAGATCACTTCACCCCCCAAACCTTCATCCGTCATCACATCCAGTTGCGAGCGCTGTTGCTGCATGCCGAACCGTGGTTTTCAGCCCGGGACATCGGCCGCTTGATGGGCGTGGACATCAACCCAAGGCAAGCGCTCAAGCTCGACGCGGATCAGCGGCGGATGATGGTTTTGTCTGGCCGCGACGGGTTGCAAGAAACCCTGATGCTCAGCGAGTCCGGCGTGTACGCGATGCTGGTCTATCACTACTGCCCGGAAAATCGCCATTTGCGGCGTTGGTTGACCCACCACGTAATCCCGATGTTGCGCGAAGAGGCTGGAGCGGTCTCCTATCAAGCCCCCCGCCTGCGTTCGATGGACTGGGCGGGCGGGACGCTGAGGCTGCTGCAATGGCGTAAAGAGCCGTGGATTCGCCTGCGGGATATGCCGGGCTTGTTGTCAGGCGGTTACAGCGGCATGTGATGTATTGCTCGTAGGAGCGAGCCGGCTCCGGGCGGCGTTCCGACGATGGTCGCCAACGATATCGCGGGGAACCTGACACCCCGCGTTGTTCTCCGGTTCATCGCGAGCGAGCTCGCTCCTACAGGTTGTTCACTTGCCATTGCCCTCGATGTGCCCCAGCGGCACGCGCTTTTCGATGGCGCTCGACAACACAATCGACGTCTTGCTGAAGCCGAACGTGGCGATCCGGTTGATCAGCTCTTCCAGCTCCGGCATCGAACCCACCGCCGCCTGCATGATCACGCACGGATCGCCCGTCACCCGGTGGCATTCTGTCAACTGTGGGATTTTGATCAGGTCGTCGTAGGCTTTCTGATTGCCGTGCTGGTTCAGGCGCAGTTCGATCACGCACTGGATCGGCAGGCCCAGCTTGGCCATGTCGACTTTCGCCTGGTAACCGGTGATGACGCCGCTGGCTTCAAGCTTGGCCACGCGTTCGGCGACAGCGGGGGCGGACAGGTTGACCTTGCGCGCCAGGTCCGCGTAGGACGCGCGACCGTTTTCCAGCAGGGCGCTGAGCAGCATGCGGTCGTATTTATCCACGGGCGACTCCTGAAAAGGGCTGACTTTCGAAACAACGGTATATAGCGTTGAAGTCCGTGTTTTGAAAAGTGTACCGGCGCTTTAAAAAGGTTTTGTAACTTATTTTCCGCTGTCAGCCTTTCTAGAATAGCGGCTCACTTGTCTTGCCTGTGAGCTGCCCCCATGCCTGGCCTACGTCGTTTTCCCTTACCGCTGATCGCCGCCTTCTTCGCCTTGTATGTGATTTGGGGCTCGACCTACCTGGTGATCCGCATCGGCGTGGAGTATTGGCCGCCGCTGTTGCTGGCCGGAATTCGCTTCGTCATTGCCGGGAGCTTGATGTACGCCTTCCTGCGCTGGCGCGGGGCGCCGGCACCGACCTGGGCGCAATGGAAAGCCGCGGGCATCATCGGCGTGTTGTTGCTGGCGTGCGGCAACGGCGCGGTCAGCGTGGCCGAGCACACAGGCGTGGCCTCAGGTGTCGCGGCATTGGCGGTGGCGACGGTGCCGCTGTTTACGTTGCTCTGTGGCTACTTCTGGGGCGCGCGTAATACCCGCCTCGAATGGGCCGGGATTGTCCTCGGGCTGATCGGGATCGCCATGCTCAACCTCGGCTCCAACCTGCAATCGAGCCCGCTGGGCGCTGCGTTGCTGGTATTTGCCGCAGCCACCTGGGCCTTCGGCTCGGTGTGGAGCAAACACTTGCCATTGCCTCAGGGCGCGATGGCCAGTGCCGTGGAAATGCTGGTGGGCGGGGTGGTGTTGCTGATCGGCAGTGCCGTGAGCGGCGAGCACCTGGAAAAGATGCCACCGATCGAAGGCTGGGCCGCGCTGGCGTACCTGACCGTGTTCGGTTCGATCATCGCCTTCAACGCCTACATGTACCTGTTGAAACACGTGCGCCCGGCGGCGGCCACCAGTTATGCCTACGTCAACCCGGCGGTGGCGGTGTTGCTCGGGATCGTGTTTGTCGGCGAGACCATTGGCATCGAAGAAGCGCTGGCAATGGCTGTGATCATCAGTGCCGTGGTGTTGATTGGCTTGCCGCAGTGGCGCCGTTCGCCGCAGCTGCCGGTGGTGAAGGCGGTGCCGACAGAATCCCGTGTGAATTAGGGTAAACTGCGCGCCATTGCATCTTGTTTTGCACACTTGTTTTGCACACCCGCGCTGAATTTTCCTACGGTATTCCCATGACTTTCGCCACCCTTGGCCTGATCGAACCCTTGCTGCGCTCCCTCGAGAAGCTTGGCTACCAGACCCCGACGCCGGTTCAGGCGCAAGCCATACCGGCGGTGCTGGCCGGTCGCGACCTGATGGCCGCCGCCCAGACCGGCACCGGCAAGACCGCCGGTTTCGCGCTGCCACTCCTGCAATTGCTGGCCATGGAAGGGCCGAAAGTCACGGCCAACTCGGTGCGCGCGCTGATCCTGGTGCCGACCCGCGAACTGGCCGAGCAAGTTCACGAAGCCGTGCGCCAGTACGCCGAGAACCTGCCGTTGCGCACCTACGCGGTGTACGGCGGGGTCAGCATCAACCCGCAAATGATGAAGCTGCGCAGCGGTGTCGATCTGCTGGTGGCGACCCCGGGCCGTTTGCTCGACCTGTTCCGCCAGAACGCGCTGAAGTTCAACCAGCTGCAAACCCTGGTGCTGGACGAAGCCGACCGCATGCTCGACCTGGGCTTTTCCGAGGAGCTGGCGAACATTTACCGCGCGCTGCCGAAAAAACGTCAGACGCTGCTGTTCTCCGCCACCTTCTCCGACGACATCCGCCTGCTGGCCGGGCAAATGCTCAACGACCCGCTGACCATTGAAGTCAGCCCGCGCAACGTGGCCGCCAACACCGTCAAGCAATGGGTGGTGACGGTGGACAAGAAGCGCAAGCCCGAGCTGTTCGTGCACTTGATGCGCAAGGGCAAGTGGAAGCAGGTGCTGGTGTTCGCCAAGACCCGTAATGGCGTGGATGCGTTGGTCGAGAAGCTGCAGGGCCTGGGCATCAATGCCGACGGCATCCATGGCGACAAACCCCAGGCGACCCGTCAGCGTGCGCTGGACCGTTTCAAGCTCAGTGAAGTGCAGATCCTGGTCGCCACCGACGTCGCGGCCCGTGGTCTGGATATCGAAGACTTGCCGCTGGTGGTCAATTTCGACTTGCCGATCGTCGCCGAGGACTACATCCACCGCATCGGCCGTACCGGCCGCGCGGGTTCGACCGGTGAGGCGATTTCCCTGGTG
Source organism: Pseudomonas moorei (assembly GCF_042846945.1). NCBI lineage: Bacteria > Pseudomonadati > Pseudomonadota > Gammaproteobacteria > Pseudomonadales > Pseudomonadaceae > Pseudomonas > Pseudomonas moorei. The sequence goes on along the minus strand of NZ_AP035776.1, from coordinate 507,619 downwards.
TGTGCCGATGAAGTGAACCTGCTGTCGGCCATCGAGATGCTCACCCGTCAGACCTTGAAGCGTCAGAACGAGCCGGACTTCGAGCCCGAGCACCGGGTGCCGGACACCGATGCCAGTGGTCAGGTGATCAAGAAACCGAAAAAGCCGAAGAAACCGAAAACGTCGGGTGGTGGCGGCAAGCGTAACCTCGGCAAGTGGGTCGACAGCGGTGAAGTCGCGCCAGCGGAACCTTCGGTCAAGCCTGTGCGCAAGGTGCCGGTGTTCAATACCGGGCCGCGTAAGCGTAAGCCTTAGTAGTTAAGGCGCCGGCCAAATCGCTATCGCGAGCAGGCTCGCTCCCACAGGGGATTTGTGAACGACACAGGTCCAATGTGGGAGCCTGCTCGCGATGGGCGCGCCACGGTACTCAGCCCTTGTGCTGCAACCACTGAATGACCCCCAACCCCGCCGCTCGCCCACTGGCGAAACACGCGGTCAGCAGATAACCGCCCGTCGGTGCCTCCCAATCCAGCATTTCCCCCGCGCAGAACACGCCAGGCAACTGCTTGAGCATCAAGCGTTCATCCATCGCTTCGAACAACACGCCGCCCGCACTGCTGATGGCTTCGCCCAATGGCCGGGTTTTCACCAGGGTCAGTGGCAATGCCTTGATCGCTTGGGCCAGCAATGCCATGTCCGCGAAGGTTTCGGCAGACGTCAGTTCGCGCAGCAGCGCAGCTTTCACCCCGTCGATGCCCAACTGGCTGTGCAGGTGTTTGGCCATCGAGCGTGAGCCGCGCGGCTTGCTCAATGCTGCCTGCACTTTATCCACAGGCCGGCCGGGCAGGAGGTCGAGATGAAGGGTTGCCGAGCCGTGCCGGTTGATCGCTTCGCGGATCGGCGCCGACAGGGCGTAGATCAGGCTGCCTTCGATGCCGGTGGCGGTTATCACACATTCGCCGAGGCGCGGCACGTCGTCGTTGAGGCCGAAAGCGATGTTTTTCAGCGGGCTGCCGGCGAATTTGCTGACCATCAATTCGCTCCAGGCCTGCACCTCGAAGCCACAATTGCTCGGTTGCAGCGGTGCGAGTCCTACGCCGCGTTGCGCCAGTGGCTGCATCCAGGCGCCATCCGAGCCCAGGCGCGCCCAACTGCCGCCACCGAGGGCCAGCAGCGTGGCGTCGGCCTGAACGGTTTTTTCGCCCTCGGGACTGTCGATGCGCAAACCGCCGGTTTCATTCCAGCCGAGCCAGCGATGGCGGGTGTGGATAACCACGCCGCTGTCACGCAGACGCTTGAGCCAGGCACGGAGCAGCGGCGCGGCTTTCATGTCGGTCGGAAAGACCCGGCCCGAGCTGCCGACAAAGGTGTCGATGCCCAAGTCGTGAATCCATTGGCACAGGGCTTCGGCGCCAAAGCCGCGCAGTAGCGGGGCGATCTGTGGCGCCCGTTCGGCGTAGCGCGAAAGGAATGCCGGGTAGGCTTCGGAGTGGGTGATGTTCATGCCGCCAACACCGGCCAGGAGGAATTTTCGACCAACCGAAGGCATGCCGTCGTACAGATCGACCTTGATCCCTGCCTGACTCAACACTTCGGCCGCCATCAAGCCGGCGGGACCACCACCGATGATGGCGACGTGAGGGGCGGAGAGTGTCGAGGGCTGGGTCATGGGCTGCGCTGCGGTCTGGCGGAATGAAGGCAGGCATTCTAGCAGCCAAAATCCCTGTGGGAGCGGGCTTGCCCGCGATGGCGGAGTGTCAGTCACCGAAGAGGTGGAGGGTGCCGGCCTCATCGCGGGCAAGCCCGCTCCCACAGGGATTGTGTGAGGTTGGAAAAAGGGTGGTTAAAAAATGATCACCGGTCTGTAGCCCTCATTCCATATGGCCTGTAGTCCCTTTCTCTCAGGTTATCCACAGGCAGCTCCACAGGCATTGTGGGTAAAGCGTCCACAATTCAGTGACAACCTGATGACTGCCAGACCCGATTCTGTAGGAGCGAGCTTGCTCGCGAAGGTCTTGAACGATGATGCGTGCCACCAGATGCTCAGCGGTGACGTTACGTTTTTCGCGAGCAGGCTCGCTCCTACAGGGTTATTGGTGTTTTTAAGGGTGGTTAAAAAATGATCACCGGTCTGTAGCCCTCATTCCATATGGCCTGTAGTCCCTTTCACTCAGGTTATCCACAGGCGGCTCCACAGGCATTGTGGGTAAAGCATCCACAATTCAGTGACAACCTGATGAATGCCAGACCCGTTGCGCGCTGTGGTGGAGAATGCCGTGGCGGCGGGCCAGGGCTTTGCGGTCCTTGCTGTAGCCGCCGCCGATCACCCCGACCACCGGGATATCGCGGCCCAGGCAATGGCGCATCACGGCTTCATCGCGGGCGGCGAGGCCTTCGTCTGTCAGCTTCAGATAACCGAGGGCGTCGTCCTTGTGTACATCGACGCCGGCGTCATACAGCACCAGATCCGGCTGGTAGAGCGGCAACAGGTAGTTGAGCGCGTCATCCACCACCTTCAGGTAATCGACATCGCCCATGCCGTTGGGCAATGGAATGTCCCAGTCGCTTTCGGCCTTGCGTGCAGGAAAATTCTTCTCGCAATGCAGGGAAACGGTAATGGCCTCCGGGGTGTCCTGCAGGATGCGTGCAGTCCCGTCGCCCTGGTGCACATCGCAATCGAAGATCAGTACCCGGTTCACCCGGCCACTTTCCAGCATGAAATGACTGATCACCGCCAGGTCGTTGAAGATGCAGAAGCCGGCCGGGTGATCATAGTGGGCGTGGTGAGTGCCGCCGGCCAGGTGACAGGCCAGGCCATGTTCGAGCGCCTGGTCGGCCGCCAACAACGAGCCGCCGACCGCCCGCACCGTGCGCCGGGCCAGGGCTTCGCTCCAGGGCAGGCCAAGGCGACGTTGATCCTCGCGAGACAACTCGCCGCCCATGTAGCGTTCGATATACGAAGGGTCATGGGCAAGGGCGAGAATCTCTGGCGGGCAGAGTTCCGGGCGCAGCAGGTCGGCGTCGCGGGTCAGGCCGCTGTCCACCAGGTGATCGCGCAGCAGGCGGAACTTGTCCATGGGGAAGCGGTGATCCGCCGGGAATTCGGGACTGTAGTCTTCGTGATAAATCAGCGGCAGCGGCATGATGCTTTCGTACAGGAATGAGTGAATGATCCTACCAGCGTTGTAGACTCGCGGCATGGAAATGGGGGGAGGAGCACGATGGAGCCGATAATGGAACTGACGAGCGCGCGGCTGCTGTTGCGGCAGTGGAGCGATGAAGACTTGCCGGAATTTGCGGCGATGTGTGCCGATCCACAGGTCATGCGTTATTTTCCGGCGCCCTTGAGCCGGCTGGAAAGTGCTTCATTGATCGGGCGAATCCGTGGTCATTTCGCTGAGCATGGTTTCGGTCTGTGGGCGCTGGAGCGCAAGGACACCGGGCAGTTCATCGGATTTACCGGGCTCGGGGTGGTGGGTTTCGATGCGCCGTTCACCCCCGCCATCGAGATCGGCTGGCGCCTGGCGCGGGAGCATTGGGGGCTGGGCTATGCCAGCGAGGCGGCGTGGACCGCTCTGCGCTGCGGGTTTGACCGTTTGGCGCTGAACGAAGTCGTGTCCTTTACCGCTGACAGCAACCTGCCGTCGCAGAAGGTCATGCAGGCGATCGGCATGCAGCATGACCCTGCCGATGACTTTGAACACCCCAGGCTTGCCGTCGATCATCCCTTGCGCCACCACGTGCTGTATCGCATCAGCCGTGAACAATGGCTGCAAACCTTGCATGGATAAGCCGGCGCGGATGTTTACAATGACCCCATCGGCTTTGGCCAGAAACTGAATCGACCGCCGCAGCCCAGACTGCGCGGCATTGCGTTGTGTGAGGAGAGTCTGAATGAGCCAAGTGTTGGATGATCTGGTCGACCTGCTGACCCTGGAGCCGATTGAAGAAAACCTGTTCCGTGGCCGTAGCCAGGACTTGGGTTTTCGGCAGTTGTTCGGCGGCCAGGTACTCGGCCAGTCGCTGTCGGCGGCCAGTCAGACCGTCGAAGAGGCGCGCCACGTGCATTCGATGCATGGCTATTTCCTGCGTCCGGGCGACGCCGGGTTGCCGGTGGTGTATCAGGTTGACCGGGTGCGCGACGGCGGCAGTTTCAGCACGCGTCGGGTGACGGCGATCCAGAAGGGCCACCCGATTTTCACCTGCAGCGCCTCGTTCCAGTACGACGAAGAAGGTTTCCAGCACCAAAGCGAAATGCCGCAAGTGGTGGGGCCGGAAAACCTGCCATCGGAGCTGGAGCTGACCCAGCAGCGCGCGCACCTGATCCCCGAGAAAATGCGCGAAAAGCTACTGTGCCCCAAGCCGATCGAGTTTCGACCCATCACCGAAAAAGACCCCTACAACCCGCTGCCTTCCGACCCGATCAAGTACGTCTGGTTTCGTGCCGATGGTGCCTTGGCGGACTCCCCTGCGTTGCACAAGTACTTGCTGGCCTATGCCTCGGATTTCGGTCTGCTGACCACCTCGATGCAGCCCCACGGCAAATCGGTCTGGCACAAGGACATGCAGGTCGCCAGCCTCGATCACGCACTGTGGTTCCACGCCGATCTGCGCGCCGATGACTGGTTGCTATACGCGATGGACAGTCCCTGGGCCGGCAACTCCCGTGGTTTTTCCCGTGGCAGCGTGTTCAACCGCGCCGGGCAACTGGTGGCCTCGGTCACGCAGGAAGGTCTGATTCGCCACCGCAAGGACTGGGCATGAGCCTGGCCGAAGTGCGTCACTGGGTGTTCGACATGGACGGCACCCTGACGGTGGCGGTGCATGATTTCGCGGCGATTCGCGTGGCACTGGCGATTCCGGCTGAAGACGACATTCTGACCCACCTCGCTGCGCTGCCGGCCGATGAAGCCGCCGCCAAACATGCGTGGCTGCTGGAGCACGAGCGTGACCTGGCGCTCGGGTCGAAACCGGCACCGGGCGCCGTAGAGCTGGTGCGTGACCTGGCCGGGCGCGGTTATCGCCTGGGCATTCTCACGCGCAATGCCCGGGAGCTGGCGCACGTTACGCTGGAGGCGATTGGCCTGGCTGACTGCTTCGCGGTGGAGGACGTGCTCGGTCGGGATGAAGCGCCGCCAAAACCGCATCCAGGTGGTTTGCTGAAACTGGCCGAGGCCTGGAAGGTGCCGGCGAGCGAGATGGTAATGGTCGGTGATTACCGCTTTGATCTCGATTGCGGACGGGCGGCGGGGGCGCGGACGGTGTTGGTGAACCTGCCGGAAAATCCATGGCCGGAATTGACCGATTGGCATGCGGCCGATTGCATTGAGTTGCGGCAGATGTTGTCGGCTTGAGCGCATGGTTGCCTGATCTGACGCCATCGTCGGAATGCCGCCCGGAGCAGGCTCGCACACAGTGGTATGCGATTAATTGTGGGAGCAAGCCTGCTCGCGATGGCGCCGGCCCGGCCAGCGTAAACCTACAGCCCGAACAACGCCTTCTGCCCCTCGGGCGAAGTAAACATCCCATCCCCGTTATGCCCGACGCCGGGCACTTCGATCAGTTGCTGATTGAGCCCTTGCGGTTGCAGCCGCTTCAGATACTCAAAGTAATTGCGTCCGCGGGCCAATCGATAGGGGCCTTGGGCCTGGGCTTCACAACCCTTGTCCAGCGCCGGGTGATTCGGGTCGATGTCCTGCTGCCCCAGCAGATAAACGATGTTGCGCTTGACGTAGGTTTCCTGCAGTTGCGCAGGCGTTTTTCCTTCGGCGTAGGCGGGTAGATCCGTCAGCCCGTACTTCCAGCGATTGAAGTCCGGGCAGCGGGCATGACTGAACGCCACGGGCCGGCGTTCGTCGAAGTAGGCGTAGGAAGATGGATTGGCGATCACATAGCGCACCTGCACGCCAGCGGCGTCGAGGGCCGGCTGATCGTGCCCGAGCATGGCGTATCGCTGAACCACTTGAGCACCACCGGAGTGGCCGGCAATGACGATTTGCTTCACATCCGGAAACTGCTCGCGATCACCCAGGCGGGCGATGATTTCGTCCAGTGCCTCATACGAGCTGAGACGGAACGGCGCTGTGGATTCGCCCCCCGCCATCCACTCATTGCCTTGCCAGCGCAGAACCGTTTCGGCGACGGGATGCATCGCAACGTCGGTTTCATTGAGAAATTGCGGGGCGATGACCAGCGTCGTCGCGCTTTGCCCGGCCAGTTCCGCCGCGTGTTCTGCGCTGTGCAGGTAGGTCTGTGCATTGCGCAGGCGACCATGGACGATGATCAGCACACGTTCGATCTTTGTCGGGGCCGGGCTGATGCCTACCGCCATCTCGCCTGATTTCAACAGCAGGCGTCCGGGGCTGATCTCCTCGACGCCATGCTCGGCAGCCCAAGTACTTGCGCAGTGACTCGCGCAAGTGATCAACAACGCCAACAGCCACTTCTTCATTTACAGATTTTTCGCCGCAAAGGTATCGCACTGGCCAACCTGGCCCTGGGCGAATCCGGTTTTGAACCAGCGCACTCGTTGCGCCGACGTACCATGGGTAAACGAGTCGGGCACCACACGCCCCTGACCCTGTTGCTGCAAACGATCATCGCCAATGGCATTGGCCGCGTTGAGCGCTTCTTCGACATCGCCCGGCTCCAGCCAGTTCAGTCGTCGTTGTGCATGGTTGGCCCAGACGCCGGCCAGGCAATCGGCTTGCAGTTCCTGACGCACCAGCAAGCCGCCATCGCCTTCCATCTGCCGGCCTTGCTGGCGCGCTGCCTGAATTTTCGCGGAAACGCCGAGCAAGGTCTGCACGTGGTGTCCGACTTCGTGAGCGATCACGTAGGCCTGGGCGAAGTCCCCCGCCGCAGAAAAGCGTTGGGACATTTCCTGGAAGAACGCCATGTCCAGATAGACCTTCTGGTCTGCCGGGCAATAGAACGGACCGGTCGCCGACGTCGCCAGGCCGCACGCCGAGTTCACGCGATTGCTGAACAACACCAGCGTCGGGTCTTTGTATTGCTTGCCGGCCTGCTGGAAAATCTGCTGCCAGGTGTCCTCGGTATCACCCAGAATCGATCGGACGAATTCGGCCCCTTCGTCATTGGCCGGTGGTGCCTTGCGCGTCTGATTAGTGGTCGGTGCCGATTGCTGGCTCATCTGCCCGGTCAGTTGGCCGAGGATCTGCAGCGGGTCCTGGCCGGTGACCCAGCCGATCCCGACGATCAGAATGATGGCCGTCAGGCTCAGCCCCTTGCCACCGCCAAAACGCATTCCGCCGCCGCCACCGCCGACATCATCGCCACGGGCATCGACCACGTTGTCACTGCGTCGGCCTTTTTTCCATAGCATGTGGGATTCCTCTTTTGTTCCGGGTAAAGAACCGTGGGATGAGTGTTGCTGCTGTGTGGGGGAGGCGCCAGTCCGGTCGTCCGGCTTTTGTCGCGCGCGCCCGTAAGCCCGGCAACCCCTGATGGATTGCCGGGCACGTTTCAGGTTTGTATTGAACGCGGGCACCCCGACGAATTCCGTCGGGCGCCGTTTTTTTATCGGGGGGAACATCAAGCGTGCAGGAGCCGGTCTACGCGGTTACTCGTCGAACGCATCCCACACCGGGGCAAAGGGCGGGCTGACCTGACGCTCGCGCTTGGAAAGGCTGGCGATCAAGGCGCGGTCCTGATCGTCCAGTTGAACGTCCAGCGCCGCCAGGTTGGCCCGTTGATTGGCCTCGCTACTGGCCTTGGGAATGGCGGCGACGTTCGCCTGATCCAGCAGCCATTTGAGCGCGACCTGGGTGGGCAACACACCCTGTTTGGCGGCGATCTGCCGGATCTGGGGGATGTCCGACACCTTGTTGCGAGCCAGGGGCGTGTAGGCCGTCAGTGCAAGGTCATGCTGACGGGCGTAGTTTAGCAGGGCGTTTTGGCCGAGCAGCACGTGGTACTCGACCTGAATGGCTGACAGCGGAGCGCCCAGTTCCTCGACGACGTTGCGCAACAGCGGCAGCGGAAAATTCGCCACGCCGATGTTGCGTGCCAGACCTTGTTCCTTGAATGACACCAGGGTTTCGATCGTGCTCGGCAGGTCCCAGTCAGTGGTGGGCCAGTGGATCATGAACAGGTCGACGTAATCGCTGCGCAAGGCCTTGAGGCTGCGGTCCATGGAGTGACGCATGGCGTCGGGTTGCAGTTGGTCCCACCAGACCTTGGTGGTGACATGGACTTGCTCGCGGGGTGTAGGGCTGTTCGCCAGCGCCTGACCGACAGCGTCTTCGTTGTTGTAGCCCGCCGCCGTATCGATGTGCCGATAACCCAGCGCCAGGGCCTGTTCCACGGCACGGGTGCATTCCTCGCCCAGCATCGGCCAGGTGCCGAGGCCCAGTTTTGGCATGTTCAACCCTTGGGCGTTAACGATGTGCTGCATGGTCGATCTCCTTTTCAAAAGCGGTGATACCTGCGATATGGCGCGCGGCGATGTAGCCGAAGGTCAGCGCCGGACCCAGATTGATGCCACCGGCGGGGTAGTGTCCGCCCATGATGCTGGCCATGTCGCCGCCCGCGGCATATAGCCCGGCGATGGCCTGACCCGCGTCGTCGAGGACCTGGGCGTGTGCGTTGACCTTGAGCCCGGCAAAGGTGCCGAAGCAGCCGGGCTGGACCTTCACCGCGTAGAACGGACCTTGTTCGATCGGTGCGACGCACGGGTTGGGTTGCTGCAGCGCATCGCCCTGCTTGCGGTTATAGGGGGTAGAACCGCGTCCAAACTGCGGGTCTTCGCCGTTGCGCGCATGGCGGTTGTAGTCCGCCACGGTGTTGCGTAGACCGTTCGGATCGATACCGCAGGCCGATGCCAATTCTTCAAGGGTAGTGCCGGTTTTCAGATAGCCGCTGCGAATAAAGGATGACAGTGGCACCGGAAACGGCCGAGAGATGCCCAGCCCGTAGCGACGCTGGAAGCCATGGCTGCAAATCAGCCACGAAGCGACCTCTTCGCCCGGCGGGGCGGCGCTGACCATGGCTTTGACGTAGTCGTAGTAACCGTTGGCTTCGTTGACGAAACGCTGGCCGTTGCTCAGGACGCCGATGATCCCCGGCTTGCCGCGTTCAATGATGTGCGGGAAATGACCGACGCTGCCGTCGCTGTGTCGCACCTGCGAGACCGGTGCCCAGGCGACTGGCGATGCCACATCGGTATTCACTCGAGCGCCGACGCTTTCGCCCAGGCGCAGCCCGTCGCCGGACACCGCCAGCGGCGGCAAGGCCAGGTGTTCACGCCCGGTTGGTGTGCGTGGAAACAATGCCTTGCGCCGTTCGATGTCATTGGCAAAACCGCCCGCCGCGAGCACAACGGCCTTGCGCGTGCGGATGCGCACCGAGCCCTTGGCGGTGCTGATCACCGCGCCACGGACCTGATGGTGCTCGTACAGTAACTCGGTCACGGGCGCCGACTCCCACAGCAATACGCCGAGGTCCTCGGCGGATTTTGCCAGGCGCGCGACCAGCGCCACACCGTTGACCAGTTGCATCGCGCGGCCATGCACGGCGAGGTCGAGCAGGTGGCGGGTGAAGCGTCGGGTGACGTGCCAGGCGGCGGGCAGCGAGCGGGTCAGGTTGAGGAACGCCGTGAGGTCAGCGCCCGCCATGATCGGCATGCCCATGAACGATGTTTCGCGCATGGTCTTGCGCAGACGCTTGAGCAGCTTGCCGACGTTTCGTGCGTCATAAGGGGCGGCGATCACCGAGCGCCCACCGGTGCCTGCGCCTGGCGTGTCGCCATGAATGTCGGCAATGGCATTGCCGTCGGCGAATTGCAGCGAGGTGTGCTGTTCGAAAAACGCGACCATCTGCGGGCCGGCTTCGAGGAAGGCATCAATCATTGCCGGGTCGAAGTGCTCGCCCAATTCGTGTTTCAAGTAGGTGCGCGGCAACGCCACGTCTTCGACGATACCGGCGCGCCGGGCCAGGGGATTGCAAGGCACCCACGCCCAGCCGCCGGACCAGGCCGTGGCCCCACCGAAGACCGCATCCTTTTCCACCACAATGACTTTCAGGCCATGCCATGCCGCTGTGACTGCGGCCGATAGCCCGGCCGCACCGGAGCCGACGATCAGCACATCGCAGTCGATGTCGGGAAGAACGTGCGGTTCGGCAGGCATTGTGAACACTCCAGCGATTTATTGTTTTGGAATTTGATTCCAGAAAATAAAAGAGGCAGACCGTGCCGGGCAAGTTACAGGCGCACAAAACGGGCGGTTATCGGACATTGAGTTCCAGATTTCGCATTCGGTCGGTTGTCTTCTAGAATCGAGCAAATTTTGCGTGGAAGCTCCCATGGCCGGCAGTCAGATCGAACGTGTTTTCAGTGTGCTTGAAAGCCTCACCAGCGACCCCCGTGGCCTGCCGATGCAGACACTGGCGGAGCAACTGGACATTCCCAAGAGCGCAACCCATCGCCTGCTCGCCGAGCTGATCCGCCTCGGGTATGTGCGACAGAATCCAGAGAACCTGCGCTACCACCTGTCGACCAAACTGGTGGCGATGGGTTTCCGTTATCTGTCGAGCAGTGGCGCCGATATTGTGCAGCCGGTGCTCGATCGTCTGGCCCAGGAAACCGGTGAACTGGTGCGCCTTGGCGTTATAGATGGCGAGCGGCAGACCTGGATCGCCAAGTCCCAGGGGGCGCGATCCGGCTTGCGCTACGACCCCGACATGGGCCGCGATGCACCGCTGTTTTATACGGCTTCGGGGCATGCCTGGCTGGCGTGCATGAGTGATGCCGAAGCCTTGTCGCTGGTCGAGCGCCAGGCGGTGGATCGGCCATTGGAACTGGGGCCGAATGCGCCGCGTTCGAACATTGAATTGCTCGAGCGCCTGCGCCTGGCGCGGGAGCAGGGCTACGCCTGTGTCGAGGAAAGTTCGGCGGTCGGCACCTCGGCGATTGCCGCGGTGGTGCGGCATCCCGGCGATGGTCGGGTGATCGGCGTACTTAGCATTGCCGGGCCGAGTGCGCGGATGCCGGGCGCACGGCTGCACGAACTGGCGCCGTTGCTGTTGAGGTTTACTGAGGAATTGTCGGCGGCGAGTCTGGCGTCGGAGTTGTTTAACTGAGGCCTGGATAAGCCCTGTGGGAGCGAGCCTGCTCGCGATTACGGTTTGTCAGTCAGCACGATGATTGGATGAACTGCCCTCATCGCGAGCACGCTCGCTCCCACAGTTTGATCGCCGTCAATCTTGAAACCGTGCGCTGTTCGAACACTTTCATTGCACGCTTGTGTAAGAATCTGGAACCAGGTTCTAAATTGTTGGAAATCTTCCTTCCAACAATAAGCACAAAAGGACCGCGCCTTGAATTCGCCCCTTCGAATTGCCCTGATCGGCGCTGGCATCATGGGTCAGCAACATTACCGGCATCTGAAAACCCTGACTGAAGCGACGCTGTGCGCGGTGGCCGATCCCGGCCCGCAAGCGGCAACGCTCGCCGCTGAATGGGGAGTGGCGTATTTCGCCGATCACCGCCAGATGCTGGAGCAGGCGAAGCCGGACGCCGTCATCGTCGCCAATCCGAATAATCTGCACGTCAGCACCGCACTCGATTGCCTTGCCGCTGGGGTCGCGGTGTTACTGGAGAAGCCGGTCGGCGTGCACCTGGATGAGGTTCGCGAGCTGGTGAAAGCTTCAAAGGCCACTGGCGTACCGGTGCTGGTGGGCCATCATCGGCGGCATAATCCCTTGATCGTGCGTGCCCATGAACTGGTCAAGGGCGGCGCCCTGGGGCGGTTGACCACGGTCACGGCGCTCTGGCAGTTGCGCAAGCCCGACAGTTATTTCGAGACGCCCTGGCGCCGCGAGGCGGGTGCGGGGATGTTGTTGACCAACCTGATCCATGACCTTGATCTGCTGCGCCACTTGTGCGGTGAAGTGCGTCAGGTGCAGGCCATCACCAGCAACGCCATTCGCGGTTTCGCCAACGAAGATTGCGCGGCTGTGTTGCTGCAGTTCGACAGCGGTGCCCTGGGCAGCCTGACCGGGTCCGACGCGGTGGCGGCGCCCTGGAGTTGGGAGCTGGATTCCGGGGAGAACCCGGTGTATCCGCGTCAGGCTGACCAGCCCTGCTACTTGCTGGCCGGGACCGGTGGGGCGCTGAGTATTCCACAACTCAAACGCTGGCATTACACCGAAGCCGATGGCGGATGGCATCAATCCCTGGTGCAGACGCAGGAAAGCTTCAGCGCCGATGAGGCGTTGCGCTTGCAGTTGCAGCATTTCGTGTGCGTCGTGCGCCGGGAAGTCGAGCCGCTGGTGAGCGCCGCCGATGCCGCCCGCACCCTGGCGCTGATCGAGGCCATCCGCGAAGCGGCCGAAACCAGTCGCTCTTGCACACCTTCTGTGATCGAGGCCTGACCATGAGTGAACGAATTTTTTCCCTGGCCAGTCTGACCGTGCTGGAGCTTTCGCCACCCGACATGGTCGAAGTCGCGGCACGGGCTGGGTACAGCCATGTCGGCTTGCGCCTGGTGCCGGCGACGCCGGAGGAACACCACTTTGCCCTGGTGGCGGATGAAGGTTTGCGTCGTCAGACCCTGACGCGTCTGCGCGATACCGGCGTGCGGGTACTGGATGTTGAAATCCTGCGGTTGAAGCCGGATACCGTCGTCGCCGAGTTCGAGAAGGTGCTGGCGGTCGGTGCCGAATTCCGTGCGACTGAATTGCTGGTGGCCGGTAATGATTTCGATGAGCAGCGCATGACCGAAAACTTTGCCCGGCTGTGTGATCTGGCCGCGCCTTATGGACTGCATCCGCACCTGGAGTTCATGCCCTGGACCGATGCGCGCAACCTTGAGCAAGCCGTGCGCATCGTCGAGGCGGCCGGGCGCGAAAATGGTGCGGTGCTGGTGGATGCGTTCCATTTCGATCGTTCCGGGTCACGGCTGGAAGATCTGGCCAGGGTGGCGCCCTCGCGGTTACGGTATGCGCAGTTGTGCGATGTGGCTGGGCCGCGTCCGGCCGACATGGCCGAGATCTTGCGTCAGGCCCGTAACGAGCGACGGTTTCCCGGCGAAGGCGATTGTGACCTGCCGGGTCTGTTGCGCGGTTTGCCGGCTAACATTCCATTGAGCCTGGAGATTCCTACCGTGCAGCTGCTGGAGCAGGGCGTGAGCGGGTTGGACCGGGCGCAGATGGCGTTGGATAAAACCCGGGAATTGTTGGCGCGGGTTTGACCTGCCGTTGTGGCGAGGTAGCTTGCTCCCGTTCGACCGCGAAGCGGTCGCGGATGTTGATTTGTGACTGCTGCGCAGTCCAGCGGGAGCAAGCTCCCTCGCCACATACCGATTTCACTCAGAGGCTTTCATGACAGTCAGCACCCCGCTTTCCGGCGTCAATCAGCCCTTCAAGGGCATCTTGCTGATCGTCGTTGCCACCTTCCTGTTTTCCAGTCATGACGCGATATCCAAATACCTCTCGGGGTTCTATCCGATTGTCATGGTGGTGTGGGCGCGTTATGTGGTGCACACCTTGTTGATGGCCGGGATTTTCCTGCCGCAATCCGGGTTGCGGGTGCTGCGCACCAAGCGCCCGTTGTTGCAGGTGGTCCGGGCGTTATGCCTGCTGGGCACCAGCCTGTTTTTCACCACGGGGTTGATGTACATCCCGCTGGCGGAGGCGACCTCGGTCAACTTCCTCGCGCCCGTGCTGGTCACGGCGTTGTCAGTGCCGTTGCTCAAGGAACGTGTGACGCGCGGGCAATGGTTGGCGGTGATTTTCGGGTTCAGCGGCGTGCTGATCATCGTTCACCCTGGCGGCGAGTTGTTCACTCCGGCGGTGTTGCTGCCGTTCTGCTCGGCACTGTTTTTCTGCTTCTATCAACTGCTGACCCGCAAGCTCAGCGAGATCGACAGCCCGACCACCAGCAACTTCTTCGCCGGGCTGTGCAACACCTTGGTGATGAGTGCGTTGGTGCCGTTCTTCTGGCAGGTGCCGAGCCTGCCGCATGGCGCGCTGATGCTGGCGCTCGGCGCCTGCGGCATGACGGCGCATCTGTTTCTGACCCAGGCCTTCCGCCATGCCGCGCCAGCCTTGCTGGCGCCCTTTAGCTACTGCCAGATTGTGTTTGCCGGCCTGCTGGGCTGGTTGCTGTTTTCCCACACGCCAACCCTGACCACGGTGCTCGGGATCGCGGTGATTTGCTGCAGTGGCCTGGCGGCAGCCTGGCAGCAAAGCCGCCGTTGAAGCCCGCTCAGAACCTGAAACGCACCACCAGGTTTTGCAGGCCCGCCGCCAGTTGCGACAGCTCCTGGCTGGTGGCGCTGGTGCGGGTCGAGGCGTCGGCGCTTTGCAGTGACAGGTCGCGGATGTTCAGCAGATTCCTGTCCACCTCGCGCGCCACCGCCGCTTGCTCTTCCGACGCGCTGGCAATCACCAGGTTGCGCTCATGGATCTGTTCCATGGCCCGGGTAATTTCTGCCAGCGCGATGCCAGCCTGTTCCGCGAGTGACAGGGTCTGCGCAACGCGCTGGCTGTTGCTGTGCATCGACTGCACCACACCTTCGGTGTCGCCCTGAACCCGGCCGATCATCTGTTCGATTTCCCGGGTCGACTGTTGGGTGCGATGGGCCAGTGCGCGGACTTCATCGGCCACTACCGCAAAGCCGCGCCCGGCTTCCCCGGCCCGGGCGGCTTCGATGGCCGCGTTGAGCGCCAGCAGGTTGGTCTGTTCGGCGATGGCGCGAATCACGTCCAGCACCTTGCCGATTTCCCGGGATTGCTCGGCCAGGGTCTGCACCTGTTGCAGGGCGGTGCCGGCGTCGGCGCTCATGGCCTGGATCGAGTCGAGTGTTTCAATCACCCGTGCCTGACCCTGGCTTGCCTGTTGTGTCGACTGGCGCGTGCTGTCTGACGTCGATACGGCATTGCGTGCGACTTCTTCCACGGCCACCGTCATCTCATTCACCGCCGTGGCGGCTTGTTCGATTTCGTTGTGCTGCTGTTGCAGGCGGCCGGAATCCTGATGGGTGCTCTGTTTCATCTGGTTGGCGGCAGCGGCCAGTTGTGTGGACGCCGCGCTGATCCGTTGCAGGGTCTCGCGCAGGCTGGTTTGCATGATCGACAACGCGGTCAGCAAACGCCCGGTTTCATCCGCGCCATGGCTGCGGATCGGCGTACTCAGATCGCCAGCGGCTACTTGCTCGGCCACGTCCACGGCCTGACGGATGGGCGCCACGATGCTGCGAATCAACAACCAGGCGAGCAGCATCGTCAGCATCGAGACTGCAATCAAGGCCCCGATCACCGTGACTTTTACCTGGTTGTAGAGGGCGTCGGCCTGTTGCGCCGATTGACTGACCTCGTTGGTGGTGAGGGCCACCAGCTCGGCGAACTGGTCACCGCTGAGGGTCGAGTAATCCTGGATCTTGCCGTTGAGCAGCGCGGTCATTTCTTCCAGGCGGTTTTCCTGCGACAGGGTTTCGTATTGCGCCAGCGCCTGACGGTAAGAGGTGACAGTCGCGACGAATTTTTCGTACGGCTCCCTGTTGTAGTCGCCTACGAGCGGGGTGAATTTGTTCAGGGCTTGTTCCAGCCAGCCCTGCACCAGATGCAGGCGGCTCACCGTGGCCTCGAGCACCTTGGGATCGCGGTTGAGCGCCATGCGCAGGCTGAGTACGCGAATGCTCAGGGCGTAGTCGCGGATTTCCCCCAGGTAACGGGTGCTGGGCAGGGAAATGTTTTCGGTGTGCTGACCGGTGGCACGCACTTGGGCGACTTGCTTGAGGGCGAACAAGCCCTGCAACAGCACCAGCAGGGCGATGAGACCGAAGCTGATCACAGCGCGTTGGGCGATGCTCAGGCGACCTGGCGACATGGATTGACCTCCTTGGCGATGAACGAAAAATCGTGGATTCATAAAACGCAGGCACAAAAAAAGCGCAGGCCCGAAATCGGGCCTGCGCCGAGGCAACATCAGTCTTCTACTTTCGGGATCTTGCGCGGTGCCATGAAGTACATCCAGATCAGTGCGATGAAGTACATCGCCGGAATCAGGGTGAACAGCACGGTGTAGTTGTTGTTGGTGGCGGTCAGGATGTGGCCGACCAACTGGGTCATGAACATCCCGCCAATGGCCGCGCACATGCCACCGAAACCGAACACCGTACTCATCATGTGCTTGGGCGTGTAGTCCATCACCAGGCTCCAGATGTTCGCGGTCCAGGCCTGGTGCGCACCGATGGCTAGGGAGATGGCGAATACAGCGACCCACAGGCTGCTGGAGCCGGCGGCCATGATCACGCCGATGATGCAGCAGGCGAACAGGAACATGGACATCAGTCGCGCCTTGATCGGGTTGATGCCGCGGCCGATCAGGAACGAGGACAGAATCCCGCCACCGACGCTACCGAAGTCGGCAGTGAGGTAGATGATGATCAGCGGGATGCCCATCTGGGTGACGTTGATGCCCAGGTTGTATTGCTGATTGAGGAACGGTGGCAGCCAGTACAGGTAAAACCAGAACACCGGCGCGGTGATCGAGTAGGCGAGGGCGAAGGCCCAGGTGCCTCGCATGCGCAGGATTTTCGAGAACGGTACGCGCGCTTGTTCGGGTTCGACTTCCTGCTGGATGTAGTCCAGTTCCGACTGTTTGACGCGCGGGTGATCTTCCGGGTTGAAGTATTTCAGGCCCCAGCACACCAGCCAGATGCCGCCCAGTGACGACATGCACAGGAACGCACCTTGCCAGCCCCAGGCGTGCAAAATCAGCGGCAGCAGCATCGGGGTGAACATCGCGCCGACGTTGGTCCCGGCGTTGAAAATGCCGGTCGCCACGGCCCGTTCACCCGCCGGGAACCAAAGGCGCGTGGTTTTCACGCAAGCCGGGTAGTTGGCGGCTTCGGTCAGCCCGAGGATGAAGCGGCAGACCATGAAGCCGGCCGCCGAAGTGGCCAGGCCGTGGGCGCCGGTCGCCAGGCTCCAGAGCAGTACGGCGCAGAAGAACACGCGCTTGACGCCGACCCGGTCGATCAAGCGGCCTTGCAGCACGAAGCCGATGGCATAACCGACCTGGAACCAGAAGTTGATGTTGGCGTAGTCCATCGCCGTCCAGCTCATTTCCTTGGCCAGGATGGGCTGCATGACGCCAAGGGCGGCACGGTCGATGTAGTTCAGGGTGGTGGCGAAAAACACCAGCGCCAGCATGCCCCAACGGGTTTTGCCAACGGCCATGGCGCCGCGGATCTTGTCGCCGATGCCAGCAGTGGCAGCGCTCATGGCCGGGGCCATGCGTGAGCTTTGTGTAGGATTCATGTGTGCCATCCGTTCAATGACTGACAAGCTAAGCTCGTCGGGACTTCAAGGGCGCGTGATCAATCGCTGGCGGCGTGCGCGTGAGGACTGATCGGCTGTTTCGTCGGCTGACGGTTATTCAGCGAGCGGCACGTGTGTGCCAGCGGTGCGCAGTGTTCGGATGGACGCCGGGCAAGGCGTAATGAAGGTGGTTCGAGGGAGCAGGGCGATGAATGAGCGCATGAGCGTATACCCGTTTTTTGAAATTTTTATGTGGTGTTCTGGGTCGTTGTTAACTGGCCCCGATGATTTGTGATCGGGACCAATGTGGTGTTGATGTTGCGCAGTGGACGAAAAATCGTCAATTCGCCAATCGCCATTGTGTTCGATAATCGCACGCAAAACTAACTGGGTAGTACACTTTAAATTGCTGTGCGGGATCGCGCAGCCAATAATTCACTCAAAGCTAAACGTGATCCTTGCAGGAGCCAGCAAGCCGGCGCCTGCAAACAGCGTGCGATGTCCCTAACAAGATTGCCTCCACCACCGGGAGTCGAAGATATGCAGCGTTCCATTGCCACCGTTTCCTTGAGCGGTACCCTGCCAGAAAAGCTCGAAGCCATTGCCGCCGCCGGTTTTGACGGCGTCGAGATTTTCGAGAACGACCTTCTCTACTACGACGGCAGTCCCCGGGAAATCAGACAGATGTGCGCCGATCTCGGGATCGCCATCACCCTGTTTCAACCGTTTCGGGATTTCGAAGGCTGCCGCCGTGACCGTCTGTCGCGCAATCTGGAGCGCGCCGAGCGCAAGTTCGATCTGATGCAGGAACTGGGCACCGACCTGGTGCTGGTGTGCAGCAACGCCTCGGCCGATTCCGTCGGTGATGAACAGATTCTGGTCGACGACTTGCGCCTGCTGGCCGAACGCGCCGGCGCGCGAGGCTTGCGGATCGGTTATGAAGCGCTGGCCTGGGGTCGTCACGTAAACACTTATCAACAGGTGTGGAATATCGTGCGTCAGGCCGATCATCCAAGCCTCGGCGTGTTGCTCGACAGCTTTCATACGCTGTCGCTCAAGGGCGACCCCAGCGCTATCGCTGATATCCCGGGCGACAAGATCTTCTTCGTGCAAATGGCCGACGCGCCCATCCTGGCCATGGATGTGCTGGAGTGGAGCCGACATTTCCGCTGCTTCCCGGGCCAGGGCGAGTTTGACTTGCCGGGCTTCCTCGCGCCGATCATCAAGAGCGGTTACACCGGGCCGCTGTCGCTGGAGATCTTCAACGACGGCTTTCGCGCCGCGCCGCCACGGGCCAATGCCGCCGACGGTTTGCGCTCGTTGCTGTACCTCGAAGAGAAAACCCGTCAGCGCCTGGAGCAGGAATCCCGACCTGCGGCCAACCTCGACATTCTGTTCGAGACGCCCAAGGCCAGCGAATACAACGGCATCGAGTTTCTTGAGTTCGCCGTGGATGAAAGCCTCGGTGCCAAACTCTCGAATTGGCTGGAGCGGCTGGGCTTCGTCAAGGCCGGCCAGCATCGTTCCAAGAGCGTCAGCCTGTTGCGCCAGGGCGATATCAACCTGATCCTCAACTCCGAGCCGTACTCGTTCGGCCACAGTTTTTTCGAGGCGCACGGTCCATCGCTGTGTGCCACCGCCGTACGGGTCAAGGACAGTGCCAGTGCACTGGCCCGCGCCGTGGCTTACAAGGGCCAGCCTTATCGCGGGCTGGTCGGCCCCAATGAACTGGAACTGGCTGCGGTGCGAGCGCCGGACGGCAGCCTGATTTACCTGGTGGATCAGGACGCCGACGTCTACGGAACCGACTTCAACTTGCAGCCCAATGTGGTGGCCAGCGGTGGCCTCAAGCGTATCGATCACATGGCGATGGCCCTGCCGGCCGACAGCCTCGACAGTTGGGTGCTGTTCTACAAGAGCCTGCTCGATTTCGAGGCCGACGACGAAGTGGTGCTGCCTGACCCTTACGGCCTGGTGAAGAGCCGCGCACTGCGCAGTCGGGACAGCTCGATTCGTCTGCCGCTGAACATTTCCGAGAACCGCAACACCGCGATCTCACACGCGCTGTCGAGTTATCGCGGCTCTGGCGTGCATCACATCGCGTTCGATTGCGACGATATCTTTGCCGAAGTCAGTCGGGCGAAAGCGGCGGGCGTTCCGCTGCTGGATATCCCGCTCAACTACTACGATGACCTGGCCGCGCGTTTCGACTTTGATGACGAGTTCCTCAGCGAACTGGCCTACTACAATGTGTTGTACGACCGCGATGCCCAGGGCGGCGAGCTGTTCCATGTGTACACCGAGCCGTTCGAAGGGCGGTTTTTCTTCGAAATCATCCAGCGCAAGAACGGCTATGCCGGTTATGGCGCGGCCAACGTGGCGGTGCGACTGGCGGCCATGGCCAAGTCTCGCAGTGGTGCCGTCCGTCAGGCGAAGTTGTAGGAAATTCGTAACCGCGGGAGTAATCCGTTGCCGCACGGCTTCCTTCAGTGTGCGGCTCAGCCCATAATCGCCCGCCTGTGCAGTGATGGCCGTGAGCCCGCAATGACAATGACTTCAGAACTCTCCTTAGCGTCCGACGAACCGGCTGCCGAGCCGCGCAAGAGTCGCAAAAACAATCCGGAAAAAACCCGCGAGAACATTCTTCAAGAAGCCATTGTCGAGTTCGTTCAGCAGGGGCTTTCCGGGGCTCGCGTCGATGCGATCGCCGAGCGCATCCACACTTCAAAGCGCATGATCTATTACTACTTCGGCAGTAAGGAGCAGCTCTACGTCGAAGTGCTGGAAAAGCTTTACGGCGATATTCGCAGCACCGAAAACCGACTGCACCTGACCGAACTGGCCCCGGTGGAGGCGATTCGGCGGCTGGTGGAATTCACCTTCGATCACCATGACCGCAACGTCGACTTCGTGCGCATCGTCAGCATTGAAAACATTCACAACGCCGAATACGTGAAGTGTTCCGATGCGATCAAGGCGATGAACAACACCATCCTCGACTCATTGGGCGAGATTCTGCGTCGTGGTGCCGAGGAAGGGCTGTTTCGCAAGGGGCTGGATCCGCTGGATGTGCATTTGCTGATCAGCTCGTTCTGCTTCTATCGCGTGTCGAACCGTCACACCTTTGGTGAGATTTTCCAGATTGATTTGCCGGATGAACGCATCAAGCAGCGTCATCGGGAGATGATTTGCGAGTCGGTTCTGCGCTATTTGCAGGCCTGAATCGTGGCGAGCGAGCTTGCTCGCGCTGGGCTGCGTAGCGGCCCCAAACAGCTGGAGTAAATCAGCTAATTTGTGAGTGCTACGCACTCAAGCGCGAGCAAGTTCGCTCGCCACAAAAGGCCTTCAGCCATTCATGCTTTGAAAGTGCGCCAGCATTCGCTGGGCATCGGGCACCACGCCGCTGAACAATTCGAACGCCTTCACCGCCTGAAACACCGCCATGTTGCCGCCATCCAGGGTCCAGCAGCCCAGGGCGCGGGCGTTGCGCAGCAGTTCGGTTTCCAGCGGGAAGTAAACAATCTCCGCGACCCACAGTTGCGCGCGCAGCAACTCGACCGGCACGGGCATGCCCGGCAGTTTTTTCATGCCCATGGGCGTGGTGTTCACCAGGCCGTCGGCCTCGGCCAGGCTCCGCGCCAGATCGAGACCCGCCACGGCGCGGCCGCTGCCGAACGTTTGATTGAGGTTGTCCGCCAGGCTTTGGGCGCGGCTGATTTCCACATCGAAAATGCTCAGTTGCTGTACGCCTTCGCTCAACAGCGCGTGGGCAACGGCGGCACCTGCGCCTCCGGCACCCATTTGTACGACGCGATCAACGGCAACGCCCGGCAAGCCACGGCGGAAGCCTTCGGCAAATCCCAGGCAATCGGTGTTGTGACCGATGCGTTTGCCATCCTTGAGCACCACGGTGTTCACCGCGCCAATGCCGCGAGCTTCCGGCGACAATTCGTCGAGCAGCGGGATGATCGCCTGTTTGCACGGGAAGGTGATGTTCAGCCCGGTGAAGTTCATGCGCTCGGCGGCACTGAGCAGGTCGGGCAGGGCATTGCTGTCGAGTTGCAGCTGATCGAGGTCGATCAGGCGATAGAGGTAACGCAGCCCCTGGGCATCGCCTTCATGCTCGTGCAGTGCCGGGGTGCGGGACGCCTGGATGCCGGCGCCGATCAGGCCGGCCAATACTGTGTGGTTCTGACTCATGATGTTCACCCCTTCAAACGTAGGCTGAAATGCTCCAGCGCCAGGCGATAGCCGTGGCTGCCGAACCCGGCCATCACCGCAGTGGCAATGGCCGAGACGAAGGAGTGATGGCGGAAAGGCTCACGGGCGTGGACATTGGACAAGTGCACTTCAATCACGGGCAATTCGCTGGCAACCAGCGCATCGCGGATTGCCACTGAAGTGTGGGTCCACGCGGCCGGGTTGATCACGATGCCGGCACAACGGTTGCGGGCGTTGTGAATCCAGTCGAGCAATTCGCCTTCGTGGTTGGTCTGGCGAAACTCCACCGCCAGGCCGAATTCTTCGGCGGTACGACCGCACAACGCAGAAATGTCAGCGAGGGTTTCGTGGCCGTAGGTCTCCGGTTCACGGGTGCCGAGCAGGTTCAGATTCGGGCCGTTGAGCACCAGAATAATGGGGGGCATCGAAGTTTCTCCACTTATTATTTTTGGCATTGGCCGAGGTTTCAGCCTGTGGAGATAAATTGTACTAACTGGTTAATTCGGTCAATTGAAGAGCGAGTCACCGGACTTTTTGTGTGCGGTGATCGGACGGTTTCGTGTTCAACGTGGCAGATGCTCAAGCAGAAAATCGATAAACGCCCGCAATCTAAGGGGGACGTGGCGACTTTGCGGATAGAGCAAGGTGAACGGTCGCGAGCGCCCGCCGTATGGCTTGAGCACTTCTAGCAGCGAGCCATCGGCCAGTTCCTTTTCGACAATGAAGCGATAGGTCTGAAACAGGCCGGCACCGTGTTTGGCCAGGGTCACGCCACCCAATACGTCGTCGGAACAGCTGAAGTTGCCCTCGGCCAGAATTTCCCGCTGCACGCCGTGGTCGTTGAACAGCCAGGCGATACGACGGCCGCTGCTGGGCAGTTCGTACTGGATGCATTCGTGGTGTTGGAGGTCGTCGAGGGTTTGCGGCGTGCCGGCATGCTGGAGGTAATCGGGGCTCGCAACCATCACCAGCTCGGCGTCCTCGAGCGGCCTGGCGATCAGGCCGGAGTCCGGAATGGCGCGCACACGAATGGCCATGTCATAGCCTTCGCCGACGAAATCGATATTGCGATTGCTGATGTGCGACTCGACCTTCACCGCCGGGAAACGCGCGCGAAAGGCCGGCAGCAACGGCAGGATTCGATGGTGGGCGTAGGTGGTCGGGATACTGATGCGCAAGGTCCCGGAGGGTACTTGCTGCTGGCCCATGACTTCGCGCTGGGCTTCAACCAGTTGCGCCAGCGCCTGGCGGCATTCCTCGTAGTAGCGCCGACCACTGTCGGTCAGTTTGACGCTGCGGGTGGTGCGGGCGAACAGCCGTACACCCAGGCGCTCTTCCATGCGTGACACCGAGCGACTCACGGCGGCCGGGGTGACGCCCGCCACCAGTGCGGCCGATGTGAAGCTGCCGGCCTCGGCGGCCAGGCAAAACAGCTCGATACTGCCTAGCTGAAGATCGTCGAATTGTCGCTGCATGATTGATTACACCGGGGATCAAATGAAGTGTGTGAATCAGTATTTATCAGATGCTTGCACACGGATACAGTGAGTTCCTTGTGCCGAGCCTTTCTTGATCAGCGAGCAGGAGATACAGCATGCCTTTTGTCAGCGTTCGTATTACCCGTGATGGCGTGACCCGGGAGCAGAAAGCCCAGGTCATCGCGGAGATCACCGAAACCTTGCAACGCGTCCTCGGCAAACCGCCTGAACTGACGCACATCGTGATCGAGGAAGTTGACACCGATAACTGGGGGTATAAGGGCATCACCACCACGGAATATCGAAAGAATTTGCCGGGGTGAATCGGGTGAAAAAAGCCGTCGTCTAGACGGCTTTTTTGTGGGTGTCGGGAAAGGTTTGTTTACGTTTTTCCAAGGCTGTGGGTCGGCCACGGATGGGACTGAACGCTAGTCTCAGAAGCGCTTTGACGATTCTGTGAGTCGTGCCGGTTGTCAGATTTCCAGGGAATGTCGAGTCTTCTGACTCATTAACCTAACAGATGGGTTAGCATGAAAGTATGCAGCTACAAAGGGCTC
Organism: Pseudomonas moorei; assembly: GCF_042846945.1. Taxonomy (NCBI): domain Bacteria; kingdom Pseudomonadati; phylum Pseudomonadota; class Gammaproteobacteria; order Pseudomonadales; family Pseudomonadaceae; genus Pseudomonas; species Pseudomonas moorei. The sequence goes on along the minus strand of NZ_AP035776.1, from coordinate 484,098 downwards.
TCAGTGGTGATCATGCTGCGCGATGAACACTGTCCACCGCATGCGCATGTGGATGGCGGAACGTGGAGTGCGAGGTTCAAGTTTTGCTTCTGGCACAACGGCGTTGAACTCTGGGATGTCATTCCGCTGTCGAGACGACCGCCATTGGCGGTGCTTGAGGGATTGCGTCAATCGCTCATGCAGCCTGCCCATCTGCAGCGCGCTCGTGGCATTTGGTGGCGAAAAATACATACGGTCTGTCTCGACGACCAGTTGTGGGACGGGCAAATCAATGAGGTCGTATGGGTGAAAGGTATTGCCGGTGCGACTTACAAGATGGTTCTGCGTGTTATGAGCCCGAAGCGAACAAGACGCTGCTGTTTCTCAAAGGCGCACAAGAAGGTGTGGAGATCGAGTTATGAAAACCATAAAAGCCAGGACGCGGGTTGATCGACCGGTCACCGAAAGTCGCCTGGACGAAGCCATTGAAAGAGGTGAGTTACGCCGTCGCAGCGGTTTACAGGCCACGGCGGTAGCTTTTCTGGACCCGTGTCTGGCCGTCAGCTTCGAAGATGGCAGTGGTGTGTTGCTGCCGGTCAAAAATTATTCGCAATTCGACGGTTTCGAGGCCGAGGACTTCAACCGGCTGAAGGTCGGTTACGCCGGTGCTGCGCTTTGCCACGAAGGTAAGGATCTGCATGTATCCATAGCAGAGATGATATCGGCGTGCCCGCCTTTGATGGCCATGGCGACTTCGGTAGTCGCTTCACGCAATGGCCGTCAAAGCAGCTCGGCCAAGGCTGAGGCTGCACGCGCCAATGGCAAAAAAGGAGGGCGTCCGCGCAAGGTTGATGTCACCCCTTGAGGGCACAAAAAAAGCCGTCGCGGAGACGGCTTTTTCATGTCTGGCACCTGCACTCAGCGCCGGGTCAGTAACACGCCGGATTCCATGTGGTGGGTCCAGGGGAACTGGTCGAACAGCGCGCATTGGGTGATGCGGTGGGTGTCGTGCAGTTGGGCGATGTTGGCCGCCAGGGTTTCCGGGTTGCAGGAAATGTAGAGGATGTTGTCGAAGCGTCGGGTCAGTTCGCAGGTGTCCGGGTCCATGCCGGCGCGCGGCGGGTCGACGAATACGCTGCCGAACTCGTAGCTCTTGAGGTCGATACCGTGCAGGCGACGGAACGGCCGCACTTCATTCAAGGCTTCGGTCAGCTCTTCGGCGGACAGACGCACCAGCGTGACGTTATCCACAGCGTTTTCGCTGAGGTTGCTCAGCGCGGCATTGACCGAGGTCTTGCTGATTTCGGTGGCCAGAACTTTACGCACGCGAGTGGCCAGCGGCAGGGTGAAGTTGCCGTTGCCGCAATACAGTTCCAGCAAGTCGTCCGGGCGATCGCCCAGTGCCTCGTACGCCCAGTTGAGCATCTTCTGGTTCACGGTGCCGTTGGGCTGCGTGAAGGCGCCTTCTGGCTGGCGATAGCTGAAGGTACGGCCGCCGACTTCCAGCTTCTCCACCACATAATCGTGACCGATGACTTCGCGTTTGCCCTTGGAGCGGCCAATCATGCTGACGTTCAGTTGCTCCGCCAGCTTCGAGGCCGCCGCGTGCCAGTGTTCGTCCAGCGGGCGGTGGTAGCACAGGGTGATCATGGCGTCGCCAGCCAGGGTGGTCAGGAATTCCACCTGAAACAGCTTGTGGCTCAGGGCGGAACTGGCTTGCCAGGCGGCCTTGAGCTGCGGCATCAGTTGGTTGATGCGCTGGCTGGCGATCGGGAATTCTTCGATCAGGATCGGCGTGCGCTTGTCTTCCTGGGAAAACATCGCGTAGTGGCGCTCGCCGGCTTCGCGCCACAGGCGGAATTCGGCGCGCAGGCGGAAGTTCTGCAGCGGCGAGTCGAACACGGTCGGCTGCGGCGCATCGAAAGGCGCCAGCAGGTCACGCAGACGCGTGACCTTTTCTTCGAGCTGAGCGGCGTAGGCCTGGGAATCAAAAGTCATGCGTTGAACCAACCCAGCTTGATCACGAACAGAATCGACAGAATCACCAGCGCAGGGTTCAGCTCACGGCCACGACCGGACATCAGCTTGATGGCGGTCCACGAGATGAAGCCGAAAGCGATACCGTTGGCGATGGAGTAAGTGAACGGCATCGCCAGGGCGGTGATCACCACCGGTGCGGCAACAGTGATGTCGTCCCAGTCTATTTCGGCCAGGCCGGATGTCATCAGTACGGCGACGAACAGCAGCGCCGGAGCAGTGGCGAACGCCGGAACGCTGGAGGCCAGTGGCGAGAAGAACAGCGCCAGCAGGAACAGGATCGCCACCACGACGGCGGTCAGGCCTGTGCGGCCACCGGCACTCACGCCGGCGGCGGATTCGATGTAGCTGGTGGTGGTCGAGGTGCCCAGCAGTGAACCGGCCATGGCGGCGGTGCTGTCGGCGATCAGGGCGCGGCCCATTTTCGGCATGTGGCCGTCCTTGCCCATCAGGCCGGCGCGCTTGGCGACGCCGATCAGGGTGCCGGAGTTGTCGAACAGGTCAACGAACAGGAAGGCGAAGATCACGCTGACCAGACCGATGTCCAATGCACCCTTGATGTCCAGTTGCAGGAAGGTCGGAGCCAGCGAAGGCGGCATCGACATTACGCCGCCGAACGGGCTGAAACCCATCGCGATCGAAACAATGGTCACCACCAGAATGCCGATCAGCACGGCGCCACGCACAGCCAGCGCTTCGAGGGCGACGATCAGGGCAAAACCGAGGGTGGCGAGGATCGGTGCCGGTTGCTTCAGGTCACCGAGGCCGACCATGGTCGCCGGGTTGCTGACCACGATGCCGGCGTTGTGCAGGGCGATCAGCGCCAGGAACAGGCCGATACCGGCGGCAATCGCCGAGCGCAATGGCAACGGGATGCTGTTGATGATCCATTCACGGATGCGGAAGATCGACAGCAGGAAGAAGCACACCGCCGATATGAACACCGCGCCCAGCGCCACTTGCCAGGTGTGACCCATGTGCAGGACCACGGTGTAGGTGAAGAACGCGTTCAGGCCCATGCCCGGTGCGAGGGCGATCGGGTAGTTGGCGATCAGCCCCATTATCGTGGAGCCGATGGCGGCGGCCAGACAGGTCGCGACAAACACCGCACCCTTGTCCATGCCGGTCTCGCCGAGGATGCTCGGGTTGACGAACAGGATGTAGGCCATGGCCAAAAAGGTGGTGACGCCCGCCAGTATCTCGGTCCGTACGTTGGTGTTGTGTGCCTTGAGTTGAAACAGCCTTTCCAGCATGTCTGCTCCCCGTGGCGCGCCCGGCGCCGTGAATGTATCGACCTCAACAGCAAAGCACAGGCCGTTGCAGGCGCCCGAGAATTTTCGCTGGGTCGGAAAAAGCCGCGCATCATACCAGTAGCGTGGGGTTATGGCTGCTTATGGCGGTGATCGTCGTCGATGTTTTGCCTTTGGCCCAAGTCAGCCATACTGCGCGCTGTTTTTTGGGAAGGGTATTGCATGAAAAAGCGTCTGTTTATCGGCATTGGCATGTTGCTGGCCCTGGGGGCACAAAGTGCCTCGGCGGCCTCGGCGCCACCCTTGACTCAATTGAAAGTGCTCAAAGTCGAGTCACCGGCCTGCGGTTTTGAAAGCATTGCCGAAGGGCAAGTGGAGACGCGTTGCAATCACGCCGGGCCGAACATTCGGGTTTTCGTGCTGGAAGTCGGTTATGGGCGTGAGGCGCATGTCGCCCTGGACGGTTTTGAGGTGAACGGTACCCGCACCCCGGTCTGCGCTTTTGATAACGGCAACCTGACGGAATGCACCGTCGGCAGGAAAACCGTTGGCTATCTATACATCTTCGATCTGGCGGGCAAGCAGCAAGGCACGTTCACCTTCAGCGACACCTCGATCAATCCCCCGGGCAACACCCTGTCGACGCAGCTCTACATCAAGTAAGACGGGGTTCGAACATGAGGCAGGAAAGCTGACTACGCTTTAAGGATCACTCCGTGGATTGCCCTTATGACCTTTAGAGCCTTGATTACCCTCGCCGAGGGCATCGATGACCTGCAAGCCGTGACCCTGGTCGACGTGCTGCGCCGCGCCAAAGTGGAAGTGGTGGTGGCCAGCATCGAGGGGCGACGCATGCTCACCTGCGCCCGCGGCACCCGCCTGACTTGCGATGCCATGCTGGTGGACCTGCTGGCGCAGCCATTCGACCTGATCGTCCTGCCCGGCGGCGCGGTGGGGGCGCAGCACCTGGCGAACCATCAACCCTTGCAACAGTTGATCAAGGACCAGGCCGCAGCCGGTCGCTGGTTCGCGGGCATTGCCGAGGCCCCCGCGCTGGCGCTGCAGGCTTTCGGCGTGTTGCGTCAGCGGCGCATGACCTGCCTGCCTTCGGCCAGCCATCAACTGTCAGGCTGCACCTTCGTCGATCAACCGGTGGTGGTCGATGGCAACTGCATCACGGCCCAGGGTTCGGGCGCCGCGCTGCCGTTCGCCCTGGCGCTGGTGGAACAACTCTGCGGCAAGGCCACGCGAACGGTGGTGGCCGGGGAGTTGCTGGTTTAGCGTCAGACCTTCGCTTCTTCCTTCGGCACATGCATGCGATCGCGGCCGGCCAGGCTCGGGAACAGCTTGATCCAGACACCGGTCACCACCAGCGTGCCGATACCGCCCATGACCACCGCCGGCACCGTGCCAAACCAGTGGGCGGTCAGACCGGATTCGAATTCTCCCAATTGGTTCGAAGCGCCAATGAACAACCCGTTCACGGCGCTGACCCGGCCGCGCATTTCGTCCGGGGTTTCCAGTTGCACGAACGAGGCGCGGATCACCATGCTGATCATGTCGGCCGCGCCCAGGATCACCAGCACGCCCAGCGAGAACCAGAACGAGGTGGACAGGCCGAAGGCGATGGTCGCCACCCCGAATACGCCCACGGCGGTGAACATCACTCGCCCGACGTTGCGTTCCACGGCAAATCGCGCCAGGAACAATGACATCAACAGCGCACCCACCGCAGGCGCCGAACGCAGTAGACCCAGGCCCCACGGGCCGGTCAGCAGAATGTCCTTGGCAAAAACCGGCAGCAACGCCGTCGCGCCACCCAGCAGGACGGCAAACAGGTCCAGGGAGATGGCCCCGAGAATGTCCGGGCGACTGCGAATGAAGCGAATTCCGGCCAGTAACGAATCAAGGGTGGCTTTGCCCTTGTTCAGCGGCGTCTGACGGGCGGGCAGGTTGAGCATCAGCGAGCAGGCAATGAGGTAAAGGATCACCGTCGGGCCATAGACCCAGACACTGCCAAAGGCATAGAGCAAACCACCGAGGGCCGGGGCGACGATGGTTGCCGACTGCTGGGCCGATTGGGCGGCGGCGACGGCCCGGGGAAACAAGGCCCCGGGCACGATGCTCGGCAGCAAGGCCTGGGTGGTCGGCATCTCGAAGGAGCGCGCGGCACCGAGCAGGAACGCGAGGATGAAGATCATTTCCCGGGTGACATGGTCGGTCGCGCTGCCGATCGCCAGCGACAGGGCAATCAGCGCTTGCACGGACTGGCAAATCGCCGCGACCTTGCGCCGGTCGTAGCGGTCCGCCACATGCCCGGTGTGCAGCATGAACAGCACGCGCGGCGCGAACTCCACCAGCCCGACCAGACCCAGGTCAAGCACGTTGCCGGTCAGTTGGTACAGGTTCCAGCCGATGGCCACCGTGAGCATTTGAAAGCCGCTGGCGGTAAAGATCCGGGCCAGCCAGAACGCGATGAATGGGCGGTGATGACGTAACAGCAAGGGCTCTTGGCTGGGCATCTGGAGGCAGATCTGGGTGTGGGAAAGGGAGAGATTATCATCAAGCTGTAACAGGAAGTTGCCATCTCGGGAAATTTAGTTAGCTAGACACCGATTCGTCGGGCTCGCCCCGGTGAGGCAACTTGTCACGCGGCAAAAGACCACGCGGTTCATCCCCGCAAATGGGACTACTCTTTCAACGTTGCTTGATCCAGATCAACACCCTCGAAAGGAATTGATCCTGTGACCAGAACGCCAGACTCCCTGCGTTGCGATGCTGGTAAAAAAAAGAACGAATTCGAATTCGCCGCACTCCATACCCGTGGGAACCGTGGATGCAGGCTTCGCGCCGGCAGCCGTACTACCTGACAGAGGAAGACTTATGTTCGGTTTAGAGGCTCTTGATCTCGCCCGAATTCAGTTCGCGTTCACCATCTCGTTCCACATCCTGTTTCCTGCCATCACCATTGGTCTGGCGAGTTACCTGGCGGTACTCGAAGGCTTGTGGCTGAAAACCCACAACGACACCTACCGCGACCTCTACCACTTCTGGTCTAAGATCTTTGCGGTCAACTTCGGCATGGGCGTGGTTTCGGGTCTGGTCATGGCGTATCAGTTCGGCACCAACTGGAGCCGTTTCTCGGACTTCGCCGGGTCAGTGACCGGACCGTTGCTGACCTATGAAGTGCTGACGGCCTTCTTCCTTGAAGCCGGTTTCCTCGGCGTCATGCTGTTTGGCTGGAACAAGGTGGGTCGGGGTCTGCACTTCTTCGCCACGGTCATGGTTGCCATTGGCACCTTGATTTCGACCTTCTGGATTCTCGCGTCCAACAGCTGGATGCAGACCCCGCAGGGCTTCGAGATCATCAACGGCCAGGTCATTCCGACCGACTGGCTGGCGGTGATCTTCAACCCGTCATTCCCGTATCGCCTGATGCACATGGCCACGGCGGCGTTCGTGGCGACGGCCTTCTTCGTCGGCTCCTCGGCGGCCTGGCATTTGCTGCGCGGCAAAGACAACCCGGCGATCCGCACCATGCTTTCGATGGCCATGTGGATGGCGCTGATCGTGGCGCCGATTCAGGCGGTCATCGGTGACTTCCACGGCCTCAACACGCTCGAGCATCAGCCGGCCAAAATCGCCGCGATCGAGGGCCACTGGGAAAACAAAGGCAACGAGGCGACACCGCTGATCCTGTTCGGCTGGCCGGACATGAAAGAAGAGAAGACCAAATTCGCCGTCGAGATTCCCTACCTCGGCAGCTTGATCCTGACCCACTCCCTGGACAAACAGGTACCCGCGCTCAAGGAGTTCCCGCCTGAAGACCGGCCGAATTCGACCATCGTCTTCTGGTCGTTCCGGGTCATGGTTGGCCTGGGCTTCCTGATGATCTTCACCGGGTTGTGGAGCCTGTGGCTGCGCAAGCGCGACACGCTCTATACCTCGCGGCCGTTCCTGTACCTGGCGTTGTGGATGGGGCCGTCCGGCCTGATCGCGATTCTCGCCGGCTGGTTCACCACTGAAATCGGTCGTCAGCCTTGGGTGGTCTACGGCCTGATGCGTACGGCGGATGCGTCGTCCAACCATAGCTTCATGCAGATGAGCATCACCCTGATCCTGTTTGTCGTGGTGTATTTCGCCCTGTTCGGTGCCGGTCTGGGCTACATGATGCGCCTGGTGCGCAAAGGGCCGAAGATCGACGAAGGCAAGGAGACCAACGAAGGGGGGCCTGGCCAGAAACGCACACCGGCACGTCCGCTGTCCGCAGCCGACGATGAACACGCCGATGCCGACCGCACCGCGACCAAGGAGGTTTGAATCATGGGTATTGATCTTCCGCTGATCTGGGCCGTGATCATCATCTTCGGCATCATGATGTACGTGATCATGGACGGCTTCGACCTGGGGATCGGGATTCTCTTCCCGTTCATCCCCGGCAAAAGTGACCGCGACGTGATGATGAACACCGTCGCTCCGGTCTGGGATGGCAATGAAACCTGGCTGGTATTGGGGGGCGCTGCGTTGTTCGGAGCATTCCCCCTGGCTTACTCGGTAGTGCTCTCGGCGTTGTACCTGCCGCTGATGTTCATGCTGATCGGTTTGATTTTCCGCGGTGTGGCCTTCGAGTTCCGCTTCAAGGCCAGGGACGACAAGCGCCACCTGTGGGACAAGGCGTTCATCGGTGGTTCGGTGGCGGCAACCTTCTTCCAGGGCGTGGCGCTGGGGGCGTTCATCGATGGCTTGCCGGTGGTCAATCGTCAGTTCGCCGGAGGGTCACTGGACTGGCTGACGCCGTTCACCCTGTTCTGCGGGGCTGCACTGGTAGTGGCCTATGCATTGCTCGGCTGCACCTGGTTGATCATGAAGACCGAGGGCAAGTTGCAGGAACAAATGCATGACCTGGCGCGACCTCTGGCGTTCGTATTACTGGCGGTGATTGGTATCGTCAGCATCTGGACGCCACTGGCCCATGCCGAGATTGCGGCGCGCTGGTTCACGTTGCCTAACCTGTTCTGGTTCCTGCCGGTGCCGATCCTGGTATTGGTGACCTTGTACGGCCTGATCCGTGCGGTGGCCCGTAATGCGCACTACACGCCGTTCCTGCTGACGCTGGTGTTGATCTTCCTCGGTTACAGCGGCCTGGGTATCAGCCTGTGGCCGAATATCGTGCCACCGTCGATCTCGATCTGGGACGCCGCGGCACCGCCGCAGAGCCAGGGCTTCATGCTGGTGGGCACGCTGTTCATCATCCCGTTCATCCTCGGGTACACCTTCTGGAGCTATTACGTGTTCCGCGGCAAGGTCACCCATGAAGACGGTTACCACTAGGCCCTTGTTGCGCGGATTTGTGGGAGCGAGCTTGTTCGCGATGGCGCCATGACTGGCGCCACCCACCTTGATTGGAGGTTTAGGCCATGAGCAACAAACATTCCCTGCACGACATCGAGCTAGCCGAAAAAAAGCCGCTGTGGCAGCGGCTCGGCTGGTTGGCCCTGATCTGGGCGGGAAGTGTCGGCGCATTGTTTATCGTCGCCAGCCTGATGCGGATGTTCATGAACGCCGCCGGCCTGACCACACACTGAATACCTGACATCCCATCCCGCAGCCTTAAGGCGCGGATTTACAACCCTCCGATGGAGGGTTTTTTTTGCGCCTGGTTATTTGCGGGCCTTGAGAATCACGAATTTCGGCGTGGCAGCCACTTGCTCGACCCCACGGAACAACCGCGCGAGCTTGCTGTGATAGCCCAGGTGACGGTTGCCGACGATGTACAACGCACCGCCTGTCATCAGGGCTTCCCGGGCCTGCTGGAACATCCGCCAGGCCAGGAAATCGCCGACAACTTGCTGCTGGTGAAACGGTGGATTGCACAACACCACGTCCAGCGATTGAGGTTCCTGCCCGGCCAGACCATCGCCAGCGCGTACAACCACATCGCGCTCGCCCAGTGCGGCGCGCCAGTTTTCGGCGGCCGATTGCACAGCCATGAACGACTCATCGACCAGGGTGTAATGGGCCTCGGGGTTTTGCAGGGCGCTGGCGATCGCCAGAACGCCGTTACCGCAACCGAGGTCGGCGACCCGTGCGCTGCCGAGGTTCTTCGGCAGGTGTGGCAGAAACGCCCGCGTGCCGATGTCCAGGCCTTCACGGCAGAACACGTTGGCGTGGTTGAGCAGTTCGATGGCCGGTGCATCGAGTCGATAGCGAGTCGGGTAGGGCGATACCACAGAGACTTTTGCTTCAGTCGTGGCGATCAGCAGCCGTGCTTTCTTCACCGCCAGGGACGCCTGCACCGGGCCGATGTAGCGCTCCAGCAGATCGCCCGCAGCACGCGGCAGGTGTTTGATCATCGCGCCCGCGATCACCTGGGTGCCCGGAGCCAATTGGTCTTGCAGGCGGATCAGTTGTTCTTCCAGCAGGGCCAGGGTCTTAGGTACCCGGACCAGTACCCGGTCAAAGGGCCCCTTGAGCGCTTCACTGGCGGGTATGTGCGGTACGCCGTCAAATGGCAGGCCATTGCGTGCAAGGTTCTTTTCAAGACCCTGAAAAGCCAGGAATGAGTCGCCGCTGCTGGTGACGTTGACTTTGCCCGCCAGGCTGGCTGCCAATGCACCGAAACTGTCGTTGAGCACCAGAACACGCGTCTCGGCCGAGGGTTGCTGTTCGGCCAGATGATTGAGCAGGTACTCATCGGCCGCATCAAAGGCTTGCAGCGGTTCGTTCTGCTGTTCGGGTTGGCGGATCAGGTCGAGGCTGGCGAAGGGTGTTTCGAGCAAGGGCATGGGGCGGGGCTCTGGGTAATCAACGGGTATCCCGCAGCCCAGAAGCGTCTTGGCGGGCGGGGCCAACCGAGTGGACTGCGTCGTGGAATTTCACACGTCATCACTCAGGAAGGACCGCGAATGGTACGTTTTTTTGTGTCGGAATACTCGCAGGTTTTCGGATCAGGGCGCTGCATCTTTATTGAGGTAACCGGCCTTGGCCGCAGCGATGACGGCTGAAACCTTGTTATTGACCTCGAATTTGCGGATGGCTTCCTGGACATGAAAATTGATCGTCCGCGGGCTGAGATTGAGAATCCGGGCGCTCTCATAGGCCGTCTTGCCATCTGCCGCCAGTTTCAAGACGTCGATTTCCCGTAGCGACAATTGCGGCATGTACTGTGTAGCCGACGTCTTGGGCAGGGTTTGTGCAACCAGCCTATGCAGGTGATGGCAGATGAACGCGGAAGCGCCAAGATTTTCGTACAGCTCCAACGCTGTGATCGGACTGTGGCTTCGCACCAGGCTCAAAATGCTGAACAGACCGCTTTCGTCGTCGTGAATGGCTTGTGACCAGCCGTGTTGAAGTCCTTCTTGTTCAAGGGTGTCCCAGAGATGGGGGGCGTTGGCAAACAGCTCTTCGCTCCAGAGGATTGGTAATTCAGATTGATTGCAATGCGCCACTACTGGATCAATGCCTGCCAGTTTTCTTTGTTCGTAATCAGCGTTCCAGTCTGATGGATAATTGTTCAACCGCAGAGCACTCAGTCGTTCGGTGTTAGAGGTATAACTGGTTGAAAAGCCGAAGAATTTGAAACCGATATTTTTCGCGAAGTTCAGTGATATCCGGTAGGCCGTATCAAGATCGGCAGTGGTCGACAGGTAGTTGAGTTGAGACGTCTTCCATCTCTCCATAATGCGGCTCCTGTGTTCGATGGGGCTGGTGTATGGCGAATGATTGGATCCAAAGTGGCGAGCCCACGAAATTGTAGGGTAATTCCTACAGTGGTGGTGATAATATTTTGTTTTGTTTAATTCATGAGAGTTTTTGGTTTGGTTCTAACGCTGTTGGTGTAAGACGCGCATTACACTGTTTGGTTATCATATGTTTGCTGTAATTTTAAGGCGCTTTAGATCGCGCGTTATTTAAACAAGTTGTGTAAATTGTATGTTGAGAGTAGTTGCTCTAAAAAGGCACTACAAAACATGGGTGTATAGGGCGTGCACTTTGCGAGACACTGGGCCATCTGTTGAATGGAGCCCCCCCATGACCGTCAGTGACGAGAAATTCACTCGCCAGACCCTCCTCGACGTTCAGCCGTTGACGCCGAACCTGTTCACCCTGCGCGCTACGCGGGATCCGGGGTTTCGCTTCCGCGCGGGGCAATTTGCCCGGCTCGGCGTGACCAAGGCTGACGGCAGCACGGTCTGGCGCGCCTATTCGATGGTGTCCTCACCCTTTGATGAGTTCCTGGAGTTTTTCTCCATTGTTGTGCCGGGAGGCGAGTTCACCAGCGAGCTCAGCCGATTGGGTGTCGGCGATACACTGCTGGTCGATCGCCAGGCCTTTGGTTACCTGACGCTTGATCGCTTCGTTGATGGGCGTGATCTGTGGCTGTTATCCACAGGCACGGGGCTGGCGCCGTTTCTGTCGATCCTGCAGGACTTCGAGGTCTGGGAAAAATTCGAGCGGATCATCCTGGTCTACAGCGTCCGCGAGTCACGGGAGCTGGCTTATCAAGACCTTATCGCGGGGCTGGCGCAGCGCGAGTACCTGGCGGAATTCGCGCACAAGCTGCAGCTCATTAACACGGTGACTCGCGAACAGCATCCGGGTGCCTTGAACGGGCGTATTACAACCCTGATCGAAAATGGAGAGTTGGAGCGGGCGGCCGGCGTGGCCCTTTCGCCCGAACACTCGCGGGTGATGCTTTGCGGCAATCCGCAGATGATCGATGACACGCGCAAATTGCTCAAACAGCGCGATATGCACTTGAGCCTCAGCCGGCGACCTGGCCAGGTGGCAGTGGAAAATTTCTGGTAAAAAAAACGGCGCCTCAAGGGCGCCGATTTCATTCAGTGGAAGCGTTCAAGGCCGGTTGTTCTGGGCCTTGAGCAGATCGCGGATCTCGCCCAGCAACACTTCTTCCTTGGTCGGAACCGGCGGCACGGTTGGCGCGACCGCCTCTTCGCGTTTCAAGTGGTTAATGGCTTTGACACCCATGAAGATCGCGAAAGCGACAATGAGGAAGTCGATCAGGCTCTGGATGAATTTACCGTAGGCCAATACCACCGCCGGGACGTTACCCTCGGCCGCCTTGAGCGTAATGGCCAGGTCACTGAAGTCCACCCCACCGATCAACAGCCCGATTGGTGGCATGATCACATCACCGACAAATGACGTGACGATCTTGCCAAAGGCGGCACCGATGATGATACCAACGGCCATGTCGACCACATTGCCCTTGACCGCGAAGGCCTTGAACTCACTTATCACGCCCATAGGTTATTTCCTTGTTACAGATGAGGTTGGTGAACGCAGTGTAAATCAGCAAAACGCATCTTGCTCGAAACGCCTGCTTACAAGTGCTGCCTGCTGTCGACCGGATCAGCGCCAAAAAGTTTTAAAATGCCATCATCGCAGCGTGAGCGAAAAAGGGTTTCGAGGCTTTTTTGCGGTCGATCTGTTGCGCCGATTTATCGTACAGGTGTGGAAAGTTGGGAATGGGAAGCGGCGGGATTGAGCATGGAAATATGAATTAATTTTTACTTGAGGTTTGGTGGTTTTTGAAGTTTGAGCAGGCGTGTTGAAGGGAGGAAGCAAAGATTAAGTAAATGGTTGGTGCATTTTTTGTTTGGTGTGCTGCAAGAGTTTTATGTGTGTGTTGTACGTTGTTTTGGTGGTTGTAGTGGGTGTGTACAAGCTTATATACGAAGTTGACGGTTGATTTTAAAAAAGTTGTACAGGTTTTTAGTTAACTACATCGTTACATGTATTAACCCATTCTCAAAAGTTGTAGACGGTGACTCGGCGGACGCCAGCGGCGCACTGATGCGCGTCACCTGGGTTATCATCGCGATTTTTGCCGGGGGTTCCGATGGCCAAGGCCAAGCGCATGTATGGCTGCACCGAGTGCGGCTCAACGTTCCCCAAGTGGGCCGGCCAGTGTGGCGAGTGCGGCGCCTGGAACACGCTGACTGAAACCATGGTGGAAAGCGGCGGGGCGGCAGCGCCCAGTGGTCGTACCGGTTGGGCGGGGCAACAGGCACAGATCAAGACCCTGGCCGAAGTCAGCGTCGAGGAAATTCCGCGTTTTTCCACGGCGTCCAGTGAGCTGGATCGGGTGTTGGGCGGTGGTCTGGTGGACGGTTCGGTGGTGCTGATCGGCGGTGATCCCGGCATCGGCAAATCGACGATCCTGCTGCAAACCTTGTGCAACCTGGCCAAAAGCATGCCGGCACTTTACGTCACCGGCGAAGAGTCCCAGCAGCAAGTGGCCATGCGCGCCCGACGCCTTGGGTTGCCTCAGGATCGGTTACGGGTCATGACCGAGACCTGTATCGAAACGATTATCGCCACGGCTCGCCAGGAAAAGCCCAAGGTGATGGTGATCGACTCGATCCAGACGATTTTCACCGAGCAGTTGCAATCGGCTCCGGGGGGCGTGTCCCAGGTTCGTGAAAGCGCCGCATTGCTGGTGCGTTATGCCAAGCAGAGCGGCACGGCGATTTTCCTGGTCGGCCACGTCACCAAGGAGGGTGCATTGGCGGGGCCTCGCGTTTTGGAACACATGGTCGACACCGTGCTGTATTTCGAAGGCGAATCCGATGGGCGTTTGCGCTTGCTGCGGGCGGTTAAAAACCGTTTCGGTGCGGTGAACGAACTGGGCGTGTTCGGCATGACTGACAAAGGCCTGAAAGAAGTCTCCAACCCTTCGGCGATTTTTCTGACCCGTGCTCAGGAAGAAGTCCCGGGCAGTGTGGTCATGGCGACGTGGGAGGGCACCCGACCGATGCTGGTCGAAGTCCAGGCGCTAGTGGATGACAGCCATCTGGCCAACCCGCGCCGGGTAACCCTTGGACTGGATCAGAATCGTCTGGCGATGTTGTTGGCGGTGTTGCATCGTCATGGCGGAATTCCCACCCACGACCAGGATGTATTCCTTAACGTTGTCGGTGGTGTGAAAGTGTTGGAAACGGCTTCCGATCTGGCGTTGATGGCCGCGGTCATGTCCAGCTTGCGCAACCGGCCGTTACCTCATGATCTGCTGGTATTCGGTGAGGTGGGGCTGTCCGGTGAAGTGCGTCCGGTACCGAGCGGCCAGGAGCGTCTGAAAGAAGCCGCCAAGCACGGCTTCAAGCGCGCCATCGTGCCCAAGGGCAACGCGCCGAAAGAGGCGCCGGCGGGTCTGCAGATTATTGCTGTGACCCGTCTGGAGCAGGCGCTGGACGCACTCTTCGAATAAGTTTCCGGGCTGGACTTGATCCCTGTGGAGCAAGCTTCGGGATGGTGCCGGTTCGTCAGATTTCGATCAGGGCACCCAGCTCTCGTTCAAGTTCGGCTTCGTCAGCCAGGTTGAGCTCGATCACCCGCCGCAGGCGCTCAATGGATTCCAGGCTGATATGCCGGCAGACAAAGCCGAGCTGGCCTTTGTCTTCGTGGGTCAACTCGACATCCATGGCAATGTCAGTGTCTTCGGACAGATGAATATCAACGAAAAAGTCCTGCTGCGGATTGCCCAGCCACGGGGTGGGCCGTTCGATCAGCAAGCCCTTGAGTGACAGGTCGATCAGCTTTACCGGCCAGGTGCATTCACCCTGACGGAGCTCGGTTCGGGCATCGAACGCAATACGTTTGAAGCGGCGGCGGTCGGCAGGGTGGTTGCTCATTGCGCAATCCTCGTTAGGTTCGCTGACTATAGACCCGCCGTACGCAAGGCTGCCAGCGAGAGGGGCGGCTAGACCAATGTCGGGGTATGACCTTTGCCGTCAGGAGGTCTAAACTCGGGGTGGCTGTCTTTCTTGTCCACTCTGGCCGGAATAATAAAATGAAAAATAATAATAGCCCGCTACGCCATCTACCCTGGCTGGTGCTGGCAATCATAGGTGCGTGCGCCCTGGGTGTCGTGGCATTGCGCCGAGGGGAGGCGATCAACGCCTTGTGGATTGTGGTCGCTGCCGTGGCCATTTATCTGGTTGCGTATCGCTACTACAGTCTGTTTATCGCTAACAACGTCATGCAACTCGATGCGCGACGGGCCACTCCCGCCGTGCTCAACAACGACGGTCTGGATTACGTCCCCACCAATAAACACATCCTTTTCGGTCACCACTTCGCGGCCATTGCCGGCGCAGGTCCGCTGGTCGGTCCGGTGCTGGCGGCGCAGATGGGCTACCTGCCCGGAACGCTGTGGCTGATCGCCGGCGTGGTGCTGGCTGGCGCCGTGCAGGACTTCATGGTCCTGTTCATGTCCACCCGCCGCAACGGCCGTTCCCTGGGCGACATGGTCCGTGAAGAAATGGGCCGCATTCCCGGGACCATCGCACTGTTCGGCTGCTTCCTGATCATGATCATCATCCTCGCGGTGCTGGCGCTGATCGTGGTCAAGGCCCTGGCCGAAAGTCCATGGGGTATTTTCACGGTGATGGCGACCATCCCGATCGCGATGTTCATGGGCATCTACATGCGTTACATCCGCCCGGGCCGCATCGGTGAAATCTCGGTGATTGGCGTGGTCCTGCTGCTGGGTTCGATCTGGCTGGGCGGGCAGATTGCCGCCGATCCGGTGTGGGCCAAGGCGTTTTCCTTCACCGGTATCCAGATCACCTGGATGCTGATCGGTTACGGTTTCGTCGCAGCGGTGCTGCCGGTGTGGCTGATTCTGGCGCCACGGGATTACCTGTCGACCTTCCTCAAGATCGGCACCATCGTCGCCCTGGCGATTGGCATCCTGATCACCATGCCCGAGCTGAAAATGCCGGCAGTGACCCAGTTCATCGACGGCACCGGGCCGGTGTGGAAGGGCGGTCTGTTCCCGTTCCTGTTCATCACCATCGCCTGTGGCGCGGTGTCCGGTTTCCACGCGTTGATCGCTTCGGGCACCACGCCGAAGTTGCTGGATAACGAAACCAATGCCCGCTACATCGGTTACGGCGGCATGCTGATGGAGTCTTTCGTCGCCATCATGGCCATGGTCGCCGCCTCGGTGATCGAGCCAGGCGTGTATTTCGCCATGAACAGCCCGACCGCCGTGGTCGGTGGTGAGGTCGTGGCCGTTGCGCAAACCGTCAGCAGCTGGGGCTTTGCCATCACGCCGGACGCCCTGCAAGCAGTGGCCAAGGACATCGGTGAGACCACCATCCTGGCCCGTGCCGGTGGTGCGCCGACCCTGGCGGTCGGCATCGCGCAAATCCTGCACAGCGTGCTGCCGGGTGAAAACACCATGGCGTTCTGGTACCACTTCGCGATCCTGTTCGAAGCCTTGTTCATCCTGACAGCCGTCGACGCCGGTACCCGTGCCGGGCGGTTCATGCTGCAGGATCTGCTGGGTTCCTTCGTGCCGGCGCTGCGCCGCACGGACTCCTGGACCGCCAACCTGATCGCGACCGCCGGTTGCGTGGCGATGTGGGGCTGGCTGTTGTACCAGGGCGTGATTGATCCATTGGGTGGTATCAACACCTTGTGGCCGCTGTTCGGCATCTCCAACCAGATGCTGGCCGGTATCGCGCTGATGCTTGGCACCGTCGTGCTGATCAAGATGAAACGCCAGCGCTACATTTGGGTGACCTTGTTGCCGGCGGCATGGCTGCTGATCTGCACCACCACGGCTGGTTTCATCAAGCTGTTCGACGCCAACCCGGCGATCGGCTTCCTGTCGCTGGCGAAAAAATACAGCGATGCGCTGGCCAATGGTCAGATTCTCGCCCCGGCCAAGGACATCACGCAGATGCAGCATGTGGTTTTCAACGCCTATACCAACGCCACACTGACCGCGCTGTTCCTTTTTGTGGTGTTCAGTATCCTGTTCTACGCGCTCAAGGTCGGCATCGCTGCCTGGGGTAAAAAAGAACGCACGGATAAAGAATCGCCATTCCAGGCGCTGCCGGATGCTTGATCGAGGATTGCAGCATGTTCAATGACCTGAGTCGCCTCGGTAAATACCTCGGTCAGGCCGCGCGCCTGATGGTCGGCATGCCCGACTACGACAACTACGTCGAGCATATGCAAACCAAACACCCGGACAAACCGGTGATGAGCTACGAGGCGTTCTTCCGCGAACGCCAGGAAGCCCGTTACGGTGGTAAGGGTGGGCCGAAGTGCTGTTGATCCGGATGGCGGGTTAACGGCAAATCCTGTGGGAGCGAGCTTGCTCGCGATGGCGGACTGTCAATCAACAGTGATGTTGAATGTTAAGCCGCTATCGCGGGCAAGCTCGCTCCCACTTTTGTTTTGTGTTGTTTATCAGTTTTGTGAAACAGGAGATCAATTTTGTCCTCTCCCATCCCCGTCACGATCCTTAGTGGCTTCCTCGGCGCCGGCAAGACCACATTGCTGCGCCATCTGCTCAAAGCCGAACACGGCCTGAAAATCGCCGTGATCGAAAATGAATTCAGCGATGCCGGTATCGATACCCAACTGTTGGGCGACGAGCCGGTGCAAGTCATGACGCTGTCCAACGGCTGCGTCTGCTGCACGATCCATACTGACCTGACCAAAGCGTTGTATCTGCTGCTTGAACGCCTGGACAGCGGTGATATCGCTTTCGATCGTCTGGTGATCGAATGCACCGGACTGGCCGATCCGGCTCCGGTGGCGCAAACCTTCTTCATCGACGAAGAACTGCGCGAGCGTTACATCCTTGACGGCATCATCACCCTGGTCGACGCGGCGCATGCCGAGCTGCACCTGACCCAGACCATTGCCCAGGCGCAGATCGGTTTCGCCGATCGACTGCTGGTGAGCAAGCGTGACCTGGTGGACGAGCCGACATTCAACGCGTTGAGCGAGCGCCTGACCCGGATCAATCGTCGCGCTCCGATTCGTGTGGTTGATCACGGCAAGATCGACCTTGCCGAGCTGCTTGATGTGCGCGGTTTCAATCTCAATGCCGACCTCGGGGGTGGCGTGAGTTTGCGGCCCGTGACCAAGGCGCCGTCCATCGACCGCATTTCCAGCCTGGTGCTGCGCACCGACAAACCGCTGGATATCGACAAGCTCAGCGAGTTCATGAACGAACTGCTGGAAGACCACGGCAAGCAATTGCTGCGCTACAAAGGCGTGTTGAACATCCTTGGCGAACCGCGACGCATGGTGTTTCAGGGCGTGCTCAAGCTTTACGGCTTCGACTGGGACACTGAATGGGCCGAGGACGAATTGCGCGAGAGCGTGATCGTATTCATTGCCGATGATTTGCCGGAAGAGAAAATCCGTGAGGGGTTTGCGCGGGTGGCGGTGCAGTAAGGGCTGCCATGTTCGGTGAGGCTGATGTCGCTATCGCGAGCCGGCCTCGCTCCCGCCATTTCAAATGTGGGAGCGCGCGTGCTCGCGATGGCGATCTAACCGGCAACCCGATTCTGGCGGGAGATCGGTTGTGCATTGAGCAACACCGCCTCCAGATGATCCAGGTGCTGGCTCAGCAAACGCTCGGCTTTCCGGGTGTCCCCCAGTTCGACCGCTTGCAGAATCCCTTGATGGACCTGCCAGACGCAATAACCCTCCAACGGCGTATCAAACTGCGCAATCGCCAGTGAAGTGAGCGGCACCAGACTGCCGAGAAAATGCGCCAGTGGCGCATTGCCCGCCATTTCAGCCAACTGCAAATGAAACTCCCCGGACAAGCGAATCGCCGGGCCGCGCGCGGTGCATTGGCGCTCGCTATCGACCAGCGCGTGCAGACGTTTCAGCTGTTCTGGCAGCGGTCGCTGACAGGCCAGTCTGACCAGCGTCAGCTCGGTCAGGCGCCGTGCGTGCAGGGTTTGCCGAGTCTGCTCGGCATCGGGCGCGGCGACACGGGGGCGATGGTTGGCGCGCAGGATGATGATTTGCTGATGAGACAGCCGCGTCAGCACGTTACGAACTTCACTGCGTCGAACGTCGAACATCTGGCCCAGGCTGTCCTCGGTAAAGCGACTGCCAGGCAGGAGGCGCTGTTCGAGAATGGCGTCGAAGATCCGTGAATAAAGATCCTGTGCTGAGGGCTTCCCGACATTTGTTCCAGGGAAGGGCAGGGCGACGAGTGTTTGCGGTGAAGCGAAGCTGTTCATGGCCTGTCTCCAGTTCGAAGCGGTTTCAACTGCCGAAGTTGTCTTCCGGGATGTTCAATTCGATGCCCATCCGCTGGCCTTCACGAATAATGTGCCGACGCATCTCGGCGCTGGCCTGGGCGCTGTTCTTGCTGCGGATCGCGCGCACCACGGCTTCGTTCTCTTCGAGGCGTTCAGCCAGATGTTCCGGGGAGTTGCGCAGCACTTCGGCGCTTTGCTTGAGGGCGTTGCTGGTCTGCTGCACCACGCTCTGGAAGATCGGGTTGGATGTCAGCGTGAAGAGCTCTTCGTGGAACGCGATGTAGGCGTTGACCCCGGCCTCGCTATCGTTGGCTTCCAGGGCTTCGCGCATGTCCATCAGGGTCAGGCGCAATTGCCCGACTTCCTTGCTGCTGATCGATTGCGCCACCAGGCCGACGATGAACGGCTCAAGGGTGTAGCGCAGTTGCAGCACGTCTTCCAGGCTTGCCGTAGCGACGGCGCTGTCGTGGCTTTGGCTGTCGCTGAGATTGGTCTCCAGCACCACCACGCCTTTGCCCGGCATGGAACGCACCAGACCGAGGGTTTCCAGGACGATGACCGCCTCACGCAGGCTCGGGCGACTGATGCCCAGTTGTTCGGCCAGTTCACGTTGTCCCGGCAGCATTTCGCCGCAACGCCACTGACCCCGGGCCAGCGCGGCCCGAAGTTTTTCCACGACTGAATTTACAACGGTCGACGAGGTAATCACTGTTCGCTCCATGAGCATCGAAAGTAGTAGGGGCGTACCGGCCCGGTGGACCGGCACAGCGTTGATTCAGAATTCCTGCTGATGCGCCGAAGCGGCCGGTTTTCGCGGCTGGAAGGTATAACCCACCTGGCCGGAAAGTACCTTGTTCGCCCGTTGCACATCGATGTCTTTTTCCCAGCGGGCAATGGCCACGGTTGCCACGCAGTTGCCGATCAGGTTGGTCAGCGCCCGGCCGATGCCCATGAACCAGTCCACGGCCAGCACCAGCACCAGGCCCACTACCGGTATGGCCGGGATTGCCGTCAGGGTGGCCGCCAGAATGACCAGTGCCGAACCTGGGATGCCATGCGCGCCTTTGGACGTGATCAGCGACACCAGCAGAATGGTCAGCAGGTCGGTCATGGCCAGCGGTGTGCCGGTGGCGTTGGCGATGAACACGATGGCCAGGGTCAGGTAGATCGAGAAACCGTCGAGGTTGAATGAATAGCCGGTAGGTATCACCAGCCCGACCGTCGAACTGCCAATCCCCAGGTGCTCAAGCTTGCGCATGATTTGCGGGAGCACGGCGTCGGACGAAGCAGTGCCCATGACGATCAGCAGTTCCTCGCGCAGATATTTGAGCAGCGGCCACATTCTCAGGCCGGACAAGCGCATCACCAGGCCCAGGATCAACGCCACGAAGGCCGTGCAGGTCAGGTAAAACAAGCCGACCAGGCTGCCCAGGTGCTGCAGCGAATCGAGGCCATATTTGCTGGTGGTAAAGGCGATGGCGCCGAACACGCCAATCGGCGCCAGGCGCACGATCATGCCCATGATGCGAAAGATCACATGGCTGAGTTCATTGATCAGCCGCGAAATGCCCGACGCCGCCTCGCCCACCAGATTCAACGCGCTGCCGAACAGTACCGAAAACAGCAGGACTTGCAGAATGTTGTTGTCCGCAAAGGCGCCGATCACCGAGGTCGGAATCAGGTCCATCAAAAACTGCGTGGTGGTGTGCATGTGCTGGCCGCGCTGGGCGATGTCACCCATGTCGGCAGCGGAAAGCTGATCCAGATGAATGTTCGCACCGCTGCCGATCCCGGTGCTGAAAGCGAACACCAGGCCAATCACCAGGGCGATGGTGGTCAGCACTTCAAAGTAGATCACCGATTTGAGGCCGATGCGCCCGACCTTCTTCAGGTCGCCGGCACCGCTGATGCCGCTGACCACCACGCAAAACACGATCAGGCCGATGAGCATTTTGATCAGCTTGATAAACCCGTCACCGAGGGGCTTGAGCTGAGCGGAGTATTCAGGGAGGGCCAGCCCGCAGACGATGCCGAGCACCAGTCCGAGAACCACTTGGAGGAAGATTGAACGCGAGCACCATCTGAGCATGGGAGGAATCCTGGTCGGTGTCCTGGCCGTCGTCCGCAAAAGCCGATCGACGTCAGCACTTAATTATTGTGGTCTTACCGGTATGTCCAGTGCAGGGCCAGTCTAGGCACCAAATGCGGATGGTCGCAAGTAAAAATTGAGTAATTGGCTTTACCGGTCTTACCAGTTGGGTGCAATGCTCTGGTTTTGAGCGGTTGGCAGAAAAAATCGGCAATGGCTGCCGATTTTTCAGGGGGCGGTCGAGGTGGCATCGCGTGTCAGCCTCCGAATCCCATCAGTCGATGGTGCTCCAGAGGCGCTCTTTTCAAACATTGAAGGGTGTTTCAGGGCGAGGTGTGAGCTACGTTTCTTTGAATAATGCTTAGGATGAAAGTTATCTTTGAACGCTCTTCGGTTTTGCCAAGATAAACATAGGGCGAGCCATTTAGTTTGAGTCCACCCCAGTAGTGTTTGTTTTTTATCTTGAGTGAAACGGCTGAGTGAGTGTGTCGCAAATTGTCCAATGTAACAGGGTTGCCTTGTTGGTTGAGGAGGGTAAAGACTGTCGGCTCATCAGCGTCAGGGTCAATGGCTCCAAAAGTATCCAGCGACTTTTCACAGATGATGTGATTGTAATATTCGCCTGTATTTTTTATTGAGAGTATGTAGCCATCGGCCGTATGCCGGAAGTGCAGCGTCAATGGCTTCACCTCACCGATCTTCTCGTTGGGGCATATGCCAAGCCGGCTGGAGTGATTCTGGGTCTGCGGCTTGCCGGTAAAGAAGCCGCCGCTGAAGTGTCTGATGGTGGCCATGGCCGGTTTGCCATGGAGTTCTTCGAGTAGGTTTACTTTATGGTCAAACATTCTCAATGTGGCGATGAAAGATTTTTCGGTATTGCTATTCATGATGTAACCCGTTCATTAAGTTTGTTGGATGAGGCGGGTTTCAGGTTAAGTAGTTTTTATTGGTTTTTGGAATTGCGTGTGTTGCAAGGATTTAAATGGGGGGATATTGAAACAGGCGGTCTGAGTTGCTTGGGGGTGTTTCATTAAATGCGTTGCTTGTATTTATTCTGGCAATAAAAAACCGGCCATCTCTGGCCGGTTCTTTTACTGCGGTCTAGCGGGGCTTATCAAGCACCGTATACCGGCAGCTTCTTGCAGATGGCTTTGACTTTCTCACGAACGGCGTCGATCACCGCTTCGTTGTTCAGATCAGCCAGGATGTCGCAGATCCAGCCAGCCAGTTCCTTGCACTCTGCTTCCTTGAAGCCGCGAGTGGTCACGGCCGGAGTACCGAAGCGCAGGCCGGAGGTCACGAACGGGGAGCGTGGGTCGTTCGGCACGGAGTTTTTGTTCACGGTGATGAATGCCTTGCCCAGAGCGGCGTCGGCGTCTTTACCGGAGATTTCCTGCTTGATCAGCGACAGCAGGAACAGGTGGTTTTCAGTACCGCCGGATACGACGTCAAAACCGCGCTCGATGAACACGCCGGCCATGGCCTTGGCGTTTTTCACCACTTGTTGCTGGTAAGCCTTGAACTCAGGCTGCAGCGCTTCCTTGAAGCAGATCGCCTTGGCAGCGATCACGTGCTCCAGCGGACCACCCTGGGCGCCAGGGAACACGGCGGAGTTCAGCTTTTTCTCGATGTCGGCGTTGGCGCGAGCCAGGATCAGGCCGCCACGTGGACCGCGCAGGGTCTTGTGGGTGGTGGTGGTCACGACGTCAGCGAATGGAACCGGGTTCGGGTAGACGCCAGCGGCGACCAGACCGGCCACGTGGGCCATGTCGACGAACAGGTAGGCGCCCACCTTGTCGGCGATGGCACGGAAACGCGGGAAGTCCAGAACCTGCGAGTAGGCAGAGAAACCGGCCACGATCATTTTCGGCTTGTGCTCAACCGCCAGGCGCTCGACTTCGTCGTAGTCGATCAGGCCGTTGGCGTCGATGCCGTACTGGATGGCGTTGTACAGCTTGCCGGAGGACGAAACGCTGGCACCGTGGGTCAGGTGACCACCGTGGGCCAGGCTCATGCCCAGGATGGTGTCGCCAGCCGACAGCAGGGCCAGGTAAACAGCGGCGTTGGCCTGGGAGCCAGCGTGTGGCTGGACGTTGGCGTAATCGGCGCCGAACAGCTCTTTTGCACGGTCGATGGCCAGTTGCTCGACCACGTCGACGTACTCGCAACCACCGTAGTAGCGCTTGCCCGGGTAGCCTTCGGCGTACTTGTTGGTCAGTACCGAGCCTTGAGCTTCCATCACCGCAGGGCTGGTGTAGTTTTCCGAAGCGATCAGCTCAATGTGCTCTTCCTGGCGCTGAGCTTCTTGCTCCATGGCGGCAAAGAGATCGGCGTCGTACTTGGCAATAGTCAAATCACGGCTGAACATGGCGGTCCTCAAGGATCGGGGGCGGAAAAGGGGGGCATTCTAACCCAACGGGTTTTAGATGGCATATGAAACGACATCATGTCGCAGACAAGTGGGCTTCATGACGGGATCAGCGGTGAATCTGCCGGCCTCTTCGCGAGCAGGCTCGCTCCCACAAGGTCTTCAGTTGTGCGCGAACACCGAAAATCCATGGTGAGAGCGAGCCTGCTCGCGACAGGGCATCAGCAGCACCGAAAGACTTCAGTCAAACATGTACAGCGCATCATTGCTGAACTGCAGTTCAAACTTGTTGGCCGGCATCGGGTGGCCGAACAGGTAGCCCTGGACCTCATCGCAACCGTGCTCCCTCAGGAAATCCAGCTGCTCGTGGGTTTCCACGCCTTCGGCGATCACCGCCAGGTTGAGGCTGTGAGCCATGGCGATGATTGCCCGGGCGATCTGTGCATCTTGTTCACCCGACGGCAGGCCGTCGACGAAGGTGCGGTCGATTTTCAGCACATCAATCGGGAATTGCTTGAGGTAGTTGAGCGATGAGTAACCTGTGCCGAAGTCGTCGACCGCAATGCTCAGCCCGAGGTTTTTCAGGCCGTCGAGGATCTGCATGGCCTCGCTGACTTCGCGCATCAGGATACTCTCGGTCAGCTCCAGCTCCAGGCACGCCGGCGGCAGGCCGGTTTCCTTGAGAATGGTGGCGATCCGCGTGCCGAGCTGACCATCGGAGAACTGCCGGGCGGAAATGTTCACCGAGACCTTCGGCACACGCACCTTGGCCAGGTGCCAGTTCTTCAACTGACGGCAAGCCTCGCTGATTACCCAGTCGCCGACATCCACCACCAGGCCGAGCTCTTCGAGCACCGGAATGAAGTCCCCCGGCGGTACCAGGCCGCGTCGCGGGTGACGCCAGCGCAGCAGCGCTTCGGCTCCGGTCAGGCGCTTGCCGTCGCCGCTGAATTGCGGCTGGTAATACAGCACGAATTCGTTCTGCTCCAGGGCGTGGCGCAAATCGCTTTCCAGCTCCAGACGCTCCAGGGCACTGGCGTTCATGTCCGCCTGGTAGAACTGGAAGTTGTTCTTGCCACGTTCCTTGGCGTGGTACATCGCGGTATCGGCGTTCTTCATCAACTGGCTGAGTTCATTACCGTCCTGCGGGCTGAGGGCGATGCCGATACTGGCGGTGACGAAGAACTCGCGACCTTCGAGCACGAAGGGTTTCACCAGGCTGGCGAGAATCTGTTCGGCCACATGAATCGCCCGGTTCAAGGCGATCTGACGATTGGCCCGCGGTTGCAGGAGCAAGGTGAACTCGTCGCCGCCCATCCGCGCCACGGTGTCGTCATCGTCGACGCAACCCAGCAGGCGCGTGGCCATTTCCTTGAGCATGCGATCGCCGGCGGCGTGGCCCAAGGAGTCATTGATCGGCTTGAAGCGGTCAAGGTCGAGGAACATCAGCACCACCCAGGACTTTTGCCGTTCCGCCGCTTGCAACGCGGTGTGCAGGCGATCCTGGAATAGTGTGCGGTTGGGCAGGTGTGTCAGGGCGTCGTAATAGGCGAGGCGGTGAATCCGCTGTTCGCTGGCCTTGCGCTCGCTGATGTCGGTGAAGAAGCATACGTAACTGGCCAGGTCGCCTTCATCATCAAGCACCGCCGTGATGCCGACCCAGGCCGGATAGTGCTCACCATTGCGGCGCTTGAGCCAGACTTCACCTTCCCAGGTGCTGTGCTGGCTCAGTTGTTTGAGGACGTAACGCAGATGGGCTTCCTGTTGTTCGTCGACGGTCAGCATGTTGGGCAACTGGTCGAGTACTTGCTCCACGGCATAACCGCTGACGCGGCTGAATGCCTCGTTGGCCTGGACGATGTAGCCGGCCGGGTCGGTGATCAGGATCGCCGAGGTCGAGTGTTCGAAAACCGTGGCCGCCATGCGCAGGTCTTTCTCGGCGCGGCGTTGCTGGCTGATGTCGCGCCCCACCCCGAGCACGCCTTCGAAAGCGCCATGCTCGTCCCAGACCAGCACTAACCGCAACTCGATGGGAATCTTGCGCCCGTCGGCCCGCAGGCAGTCGAAGAGGAATAATTGGGTTTGTACCTGGCTGCGCAACAGTGCCAGTTGATCGGGTTTATCCAGTGCTTTGCTGACCCGGTCCATGAGATTGAAGATGCCGGCCAGTTGCTGCGGGTTGGCGATGGTCGATTGCCAGCCGTTCTGGAAAATCCACTCGACGTCATAGCCCAGCACGGCGTGCACCGACGGGCTGACATAGTTGAGTACCAGGCGGCTGTCGGTGGAGAAAATCACGTCGCTGATGCTTTCGGCGAGCATCCGGTAACGCTGTTCGCTGTCGCGAAGGGACTCGCTGGCTTCGAGCTGGTCGGTGATGTCCTTGGCGACGCCGATGATCCGCGTGACCTGGTCGTGCTTGTCCCGCGCCAGAGCCTGCTCGCGTATCTCAAAGCGCCGCCATTGGCCGTTGCGGTGACGGAAGCGCAACTGACACTGCATCAGCTGGCGGTAGCCGGCCTGCCTTTGGGTCTGACGCGAGCGGCGGTAGAAGTCGGCGTCGTCGGGGTGCAGGAGGACTTCCCAGAAGTACTCGCCCATCTGTTGCAGCTCGGCGCGGTTATAGCCCAGCGTCTGCCCCAGGTGGTGGTTGCTGAAGATCATCCGCTGGCTGATCACTTCCTGCACGTACAGGTGATCGGGCACGGTACGCACCACGTCGGACCAGAACCCTTCGCGCTCCAGCAGCGACAGCTCGACGAGCTTGCGGCTGGTGATATCGGTGATGCTCAGGATCACCGCGTTATGGTCCTCGGGATTTTCCGGCAGGCGCAGCACCAGCCACAGGTGCTGGTCACGACCACCGGCGTCCTGGAGTTTGATTTCCAGTTCCAGCTGTTTCTGCTGGTTCAGGACCGCCTGGAGCACCTGATTGCCGATGGCACTGCCCTCAAGTGGATTATCGTCGACCAGCAATTTCCAGGCTTGATCGGGCGTGGTGACGTTGAGCAGTTGCAGGGCGACCTGGTTGACCTCGGTAATGCGCAGCTCCTGCAGCAATTGCTGGCGTTGCTCCGGGACTGCCAGCCAGGCTTGCAGCTGCTCGTTGCTCTGCAATTGGGCCCTGTCGAACAGGGAATTGAGGCCGGACATGTCGAGCACACACAACGCCACGCCGGTGCCTTCGAAAATCTCCTGATAACGTCGCCGGCCTTCATGCAACAGGCGCTGACGACGGCGCATGTTGAGCAGGGCGATAAAAGGCAACATGGAGAAGGCCAGGCCGAGCAGGCATTTGCCGATGAACGCCGGCAGCAGTTCTTCGAGCACACGCTGCCGATCGAACAGGCCGCGCATTTGCCAGTCGCTGCTGCTCAGCGGCACGGTCAGCACGCTGTTGGCCAGATCGTCCTGGGTCAGCATTCCCGGATTGATCAAAGGCAGCGCTTCATCGCGGCTGATGATCTGGTGATTGAAGCGGTTTTCCACCAGCCACTGCGGACGGCCATATGCTTCGTTCAGTTTGGTCAGGGATGAAAAAAACGTCGGTTTGAAGCGCAAGGCCCAGTAGCCACGAGTACTACCGCTGGCCTGGTGCAACAGCAGATGCACCACCGAGCCGTCGATGGCATTACTGAAGTAGTGGGGCTGGGCACTGCTGCGGCGTACCAGTTCGCTCAGGTAATCGGCGTCTTCGCTATTGGGCGCGCTGTCAGTGAGGATGGTTCCGGACGGGCTGAGCAAGGTCAGGCTGATCAGGTCGGGCAAGGATTTCTGCAGCTTGCGCAGCAGCTCCTGCTGTTCGTCGGTGCTTTGCGGTTGTTCGACGATCGGTAGCAGATTCAGAGCGATCTGCGCGTTGAGCGCCATATTCAGACTGACCTGTGCGGCCAGGTCAGCGGTGTAATCGATGGTGTATTGACGCTGGGTTTTCTGGGTTTCGCGCAGTTGATCCAGCAGCTGCCAGAACAGCAGGGCGAGCAGCAACAGCACGAGCATCGCCAGCGCGCCTTTGAGTGTTCCGGGCAGGGTCGCGCCGGGCGCCGTTGTCGGTGCGCTGGTGGTCAGGGACGGAGGAACGTTGGACAAACTTAAATCCTGCGGTTTGGCTGGACTGGCGCGACGTGCACTATAAGCCGGACGCCCGAAGGGCGGCTAGCATGCCTTGAGTTGTGGCAAAGTGCCAGCCCCGCTCGGCTGGACGGCCATCTGTCATTGAGGTAGCTTTGCGGGTTACGCGGGAGCGTTCCAGCTCCTAAAATCAGACTTTTTTCAGCGCGCACGCCTTGGTCTCCATCAAGCGGACGACGCGCACGGTCTGGCCAGGCATCGTCTGCGCTTTAATCATTCATCTGTCACTGACCCTAGGTTCTCCATGGCTCAATACGTATTCACCATGCATCGGCTGGGCAAAGTTGTGCCACCGAAGCGGGAAATCCTGAAAAACATCTCCCTGTCCTTCTTTCCTGGCGCCAAGATCGGCGTGCTCGGCCTCAACGGTTCGGGTAAGTCCACGCTGCTGAAAATCATGGCGGGCGTCGACACCGAGTTCGACGGTGAAGCCCGTCCGATGCCGGACCTGAACATCGGCTACCTGCCGCAGGAACCGCAGCTTGATCCGACCAAGACGGTGCGCGAAGTGGTCGAGGAAGCCGTCAGCGTGATCAAGGACGCGCAAGCGCGTCTGGATGAGGTCTACGCCGCCTACGCCGATCCGGATGCCGACTTCGACAAACTGGCTGCCGAACAGGCCAAGCTCGAAGCGATCCTGCAGGCCAGCGACGGTCACAACCTGGAGCGCCAACTGGAAGTCGCCGCCGATGCGCTGCGTCTGCCGGCCTGGGATGCCAAAGTCGAACACCTGTCCGGTGGTGAAAAGCGCCGTGTGGCGCTGTGCCGCCTGCTGCTGTCCGCCCCGGACATGTTGCTGCTCGACGAACCAACCAACCACCTGGACGCCGATTCCGTCGCCTGGCTGGAGCATTTCCTGCACGACTTCCCGGGCACCGTGGTCGCGATCACGCACGACCGTTACTTCCTGGATAACGTGGCTGGCTGGATCCTCGAACTCGACCGTGGCGCGGGCATTCCTTACGAGGGCAACTATTCGGGCTGGCTGGAAGCCAAGTCCGATCGTCTGGCCCAGGAGTCCAAGCAGCAGTCGGCTCACGAAAAGGCCATGAAGGAAGAACTGGAGTGGGTGCGCAAAGGCGCCAAGGCCCGCCAGTCGAAGTCCAAGGCTCGTCTGCAACGCTTCGAAGAAATGCAATCGCAGGAATTCCAGAAGCGCAGCGAAACCAACGAGATCTACATCCCGGCCGGTCCGCGCCTGGGCGACAAGGTCATCGAGTTCAAGAACGTCACCAAGGGCTACGGCGATCGCGTGTTGATCGACAACCTGTCGTTCTCCATGCCTAAAGGCGCCATCGTTGGTGTGATCGGTGGTAACGGTGCCGGTAAATCGACGCTGTTCCGCATGCTGATGGGCAAGGAAACGCCGGATTCGGGCACCATCGAAGTCGGTGAGACCGTGCAACTGGCGTGCGTCGACCAGAGCCGCGAAGACCTGGACGGCAGCAAGACCGTGTTCCAGCAAATCTCCGATGGTTCCGACCAGATCCGCATCGGCAACTACGAGATCCCGTCGCGCACCTACGTCGGTCGCTTCAACTTCAAGGGCGGCGATCAGCAGAAGTTCGTCAAGGACCTGTCCGGTGGTGAGCGCGGTCGCTTGCACCTGGCCCTGACCCTGAAAGAGGGCGGCAACGTCCTGCTGCTCGACGAACCGTCCAACGACCTCGACGTTGAAACCCTGCGCTCCCTGGAAGAAGCCCTGTTGGACTTCCCGGGCGCTGCCATTGTGATCTCTCACGATCGGTGGTTCCTGGACCGCGTCGCCACTCACATCCTAGCGTACGAAGACGACTCGCAAGCGGTGTTCTTCGAAGGCAACTACACCGAGTACGAAGCCGATCGCAAAAAACGTCTCGGCGAAGCCGCTGCCCAGCCGCATCGGGTACGGCACAAGAAGCTGGCCTGATTCGGGTCGGTGGCATGAAAAAGCGGAGCCTTCGGGCTCCGTTTTTTTTTGCCCGGTTTTTTTCAGCGGGACCGAGTTGGATTCATCGCTGGCTTGCCAGCGATGGCGGTATAACTGTTGGTGCAAAACTTGAATTTGATCTCACCATTCAGGTGCAAAAAAGGCCGAAAATTTCTCCTGATTTATATCCTGTGCACCATTTGATTTCATAAACGCGACATTTTGCACTGTTCTTGTGCTCGAATCGTTTGTTACAGTCCGGCCCAATCTCTTCCAACGACAAAAAATTTGCCGAGACTTTTCCATGATCGAATCCGTCGAATCCTTCCTTGCCCGCCTGAAAAAACGCGACCCGGATCAGCCTGAATTCCACCAGGCCGTGGAGGAGGTTTTGCGTAGTCTGTGGCCGTTCCTTGAAGCCAATCCACGTTATTTGACCTCGGGCATCCTGGAGCGGATTTGCGAACCGGAACGGGCGATCGTCTTTCGGGTTTCCTGGGTCGATGATCAGGGCAAGGTCCAGGTCAATCGCGGTTTCCGTATCCAGATGAACAGCGCCATTGGCCCCTACAAAGGCGGCCTGCGTTTCCATCCGTCGGTGAATCTCGGGGTATTGAAGTTCCTGGCCTTCGAACAGACCTTCAAGAACTCGCTGACGTCATTGCCCATGGGCGGTGGCAAGGGTGGCTCGGACTTCGACCCGAAAGGTAAAAGCGATGCGGAGGTCATGCGCTTCTGCCAGGCCTTCATGAGCGAGCTGTATCGCCACATCGGTGCTGACGTCGATGTGCCGGCCGGGGACATCGGCGTCGGCGCTCGAGAAATCGGTTTCCTGTTCGGCCAGTACAAACGCCTGAGCAACCAGTTCACCAGCGTGCTGACCGGCAAAGGCCCGAGTTACGGCGGCAGCCTGATTCGCCCGGAAGCCACGGGTTTCGGTTGTGTGTACTTCGCCGAGGAAATGCTCAAGCGTCGCGGTGAAACCGTCGAAGGCAAGCGCGTGGCGATTTCCGGGTCGGGCAACGTGGCGCAGTACGCCGCGCGCAAGGTCATGGACCTGGGCGGCAAGGTGATTTCACTGTCCGATTCCGAAGGCACGCTGTACTGCGAAAGCGGTTTGACCGAAGCGCAATGGCAAGCGGTGCTGGAACTGAAAAACGTCCAGCGTGGGCGCATCAGCGAATTGGCAGGCCGTTTTGGCCTGGAATTTCTCGCCGGGCAGCGCCCTTGGGGGCTGAGTTGCGACATCGCCTTGCCGTGCGCCACGCAAAATGAACTGGATGCCGAGGCGGCCCGTGCGCTGCTGCGCAATGGCTGCACCTGTGTGGCGGAAGGGGCGAACATGCCGACCACCCTGGAGGCGGTGGATCTGTTTATCGAAGCGGGCATTTTGTTCGCGCCGGGCAAGGCGTCGAACGCCGGTGGTGTCGCGGTGAGCGGGCTGGAGATGTCGCAGAACGCCATGCGCCTGCTGTGGACCGGTGGTGAAGTGGACAGCAAGCTGCACGCGATCATGCAATCGATCCACCATGCCTGCGTGCATTACGGGGAAGAGAACGGCCAGGTCAACTATGTCAAAGGCGCGAACATCGCCGGCTTCGTCAAAGTCGCCGATGCTATGCTCGCCCAGGGCGTGGTTTAAGCCGGTTCGATGCGGATGATTTCAATCAGTTGATCGCCAGCCGGGCGTTGCCACAGCACCTCGTCGCCGAGTTGCGCCCCGAGCAACGCCCGGCCCAGCGGCGACGCCCAGTTGATCAGGCCGACCGTCGCATCGGCCTGATCCTCGCCCACTATTTGCACCGTTTGCTCGTAGTTGTGCTCGTCCGCAAACGTCACCCGGCTGCCGATCTGCACTGTCTTCTTTGAGCTGGCGGGTGGCACCACTTGAGCGCTTTGCAGGCGCTGGCTGAAATACCTCAAGTCGCGCTGAAGATCAGCTTCGCGCTGCTTGTCGGCCAGGTCACCCTGGGCGTTCAGCTCTCCCAGCAGGGTTTGCAGTTCGGCGACTTTTTCCTGCAACTGGGTCAGGCCGGAGGGGGTGACGTAGTTGGGCTGCGCGCTGACCTGTCGTTCGACCGGCTGATCGGCTTGTGCAGCGGCATTATCTTCATTGACGAAGGCGCGACTCATGGTTTTTCTCCCGGTATAGGATTTGGGCCATGGTTGCAGGCTTTTAGTTTCGAGGGATGTCTGTCAGCGACCTGTGGCGAATGACATCACCGGGCGGCACGTTCATTCCGACAGGGTGACGCCTTGTGTTTGACCTAGTAGTGATACCACTTCACCTCCAGCATCACTTCGTTCTCGGGCGTGGCCAATTGGCTGAATTCGCGCTGGGCACTCAGGCGTAATCCCAGGTTTCGCGACAATTCCCATTGCTGGTTCAGGCTCAGGCCACGGCGCACTTCGCCGTTGGTGAAGTAATCACCCTTGGCCTCCAGGCTGAAGTGACCGAGCGGGTTTTTCCACAGTACGCCGGTGTTGAAACCTGCTGCGGGGGCAATAAAGCCGGCGAAGTCATTGTTGTGCTCCAGGCGCACGGTACCCAGGGCAAAACCCAGCGTATCGTCGCCCAAGTGCCAGGTACCACCGCCGCCGCCATTAACGTGGCTCACCAGGGTTTGGTCGCCATGTTTGCCCGGCACCCGCTCCAGTCCACCGGTGACCTGCCACGACAGGGGCTGCAGCAACTCGTTGCGCGGGGTCAGGGAGCGGATGGTCGCCAGATCCAGTTGCTGCAACTGCCAGTCATTGCCTTCGTACTGGCGCAATTTGAGCTGGAGGATTTCGATCTGCGCGCCGAGAGGGAAGCTTTCGGCGTTGTCATTGAGGTCGTGATAGGCCATGCGCAAGCCGTATTCACCAAACGCCTTGTCGCCCCGGGTGCCGAGGCCGGCTTGCCAGGTGCGCGATTCGTGACCGTCTTCCGGCAGGCCGGGTTGCGGGATGTCCAGTTCCGGTGCCGGGTTCTGGTTGATCGCCCGCAGCAGTTCGAAGCTGCGCTGGGCCCGTGTGGGGTCGCGCTCCTGGCCATTGGCCCGGTAACGCTCGAGTCGGTAGGCGGCATCGATGACCAGCGCCTGTCGGTCGCGGGGCTGTGCCTTGAACGCCGGATCCTGTAACTGTTTCTGGTCGGCGCTGATCTTCAGCACCCATTGTTGTTCTTCGGCTGTCAGCGGCTCGGCGCGACTCAGCAGTTCCCGTTCACGGGATGGCCGATATTGAATGGACTCCACCAGCCCGGCCTCTTTCACCGCCTTGACGGTGTCGGTCGGAATGGCCGTCAGGGGGAATTGCTCGGTCAGGCGCAGGCTCGGGCGAGCCACTTGCAGCAGCTCCAGCAGGCGATAGGAACAGTTTTCGTCGAAGAAAAAATAGTCGAACTTGATCTGTTTCAGTTCCCAGACGTGCTCGACCATGCGCGCGGTTTCTGCCTGGTTCAGGTTCAGGCGGTATTCCCACAGGTCGCGGTTTTCCAGGCTGCGGTATTCCGAGAGTTTTTCCTGGTACGGCACCAGCGCAAACAGGCCCGGATACCCGCCCATCAAGCCTTTCCACGCATAGAGGATGCTGTTGTCCGAGCCTTCGATGTAAGCACCGAAGTTGATCGCGTAGCTGAGCAGCGAAGTCTTGTCGGTCTGAACGTCAGCCTGATCGATACGCAGCAGGGTGTGGCCGAACATCGACGAAGGACTGTTCAGGTACGCAGCTGGAAAAATCATCACCGTGCTGTGGGGCGAAACGTCCTTGAACCACTGTTTGAATTCAGCGCAGTCCAGGGTCGGCAGGTCCGTCAGGTTGAGCTGTGCTTTCAGCCAGCGGGTGCGGGCCGGGTAAACGCATTGGGCATGCTGTTCGCCAGCACTGGCCGGGGCATACAGCGCTTGTACGGTGGCCGCCAGTTCGTGATCCGGATGTTCGTTGCCATCGGTGGCGAGGAAGAATTTTTTGTCACTGACGTAGCTGCGCCAGCCGCCGAGCTTGGCGGTTTCGTAATGACCCAGGGAAATCCAGAAAGGATCGTTGGCCAGTTGCTGCAAACGTTGTGGATCGACATTAGGCGCGGCGGACAGCGGGGCGCACACACAGAGCGCCAGCCAGGCAAGGCGTTTGAGCATAAGTGGCAACTTAATTCGAAAAAAAACAAAGACCCAAAGTGGTGGATGCCAATTGACCGTAGGAGCTGGCAGACCCAAGAGGGGTAGGTCCAAAAAACAAAACCCGCTTCCCAAAGGAAGCGGGGTCCCTTCGAGCTTAAGCTTGAGTCGCGTACTTGGCCAGACGAGGGTCGTTTTTCAGAACGGCCAGGGTGTTGGTATGCACATCTTCAGCGGTCACGTCGGCCTTGCTGAAGATCTGCTGGAAGTGCTCGTGAGTGACAGCGGCGAAATGCGCACGGTCTTCCGGCGCCACGCCCAGTACCACAGCGTATGTGGTCAGCGCTTCGCCCTGACCTTTAGCCATGTCTTCGGACAGCTCGTTCATCATGCCATTCATGGCAAACCAGGATTTGCCGCCATAGGTCAGCGCCGCGTTGGTCGCGCAACCGTTGGTACCGGAAGTCATGCCGAAGGTTGCGTTACCGGAGGTTCCGTTGGTGGTGGATGCCAGGAAGTGAGCCGGAGTGCCACGCTGACCTTCGAACAGCATGTTGCCCCAACCGCAATCCGGACCGCCTGGCGCCTGAGCCATGGCGTTGAGGGATGCAACGGTGAAGAGAGTACCGAGAAGAATCCGTTTCATAGCTTTGTTCTCTTTTAGATGCGTACCAATGGAAAAGGGGGGGTGGCCCGTTCCGGCGCCAGTTGGGCCGGTTATTAGTCCAGCCGCGCAGTTTGGAGTTTAGGCAGGATCACGGGGTTCCGTGATTTTTTGCAAAACAATCGACGGATTCGGTGATTTCGCGTGGCTCTGCGTCGCGGTTTCGACTTGTCTATGCTTTGGCCTGAGGCGCTCCTTGCCAGTCGGGCATGGGCAGCGCCAGAATGCCGCTATCTGCCCCGCCTGATGTAAGGAAGCCCGATGCCTGATCCTGTTGCTGCCAGCTTGCGTCTAGCGCCTGAAGCGCTGACCCGTCCGTTTTCCGCTGAACAGTTCAGCTTCTCTACCACTAATGATCTGGAGCCCTTCCGCGGTGTGCTTGGCCAGGAACGTGCGGTCGAAGCCTTGCAGTTCGGTGTGGCCATGCCACGCCCCGGTTACAACGTGTTCGTCATGGGTGAACCCGGCACCGGCCGGTTTTCGTTCGTCAAACGCTATCTGAAGGCCGAAGCCAAACGCCAGCAGACCCCGGCGGACTGGGTCTACGTCAATAATTTCGATGAGCCACGCGAGCCCCGTGCACTGGAATTGCCGTCGGGCACTGCCGGTGCCTTCATCGGCGACATCAACGGTTTGATCGACAACCTGCTGGCAACCTTTCCAGCGGTGTTCGAGCACCCGTCCTATCAACAAAAGAAAAGCGCCATCGACCGCGCATTCAACCAGCGCTACGACAAGGCGCTGGATGTCATCGAGCGCCTGGCGCTAGAGAAGGACGTCGCGCTCTATCGCGACAGCAGCAACATCGCCTTCACGCCGATGGCCGAGGGCAAGGCGCTGGACGAGGCGGAATTTGCCCAGTTGCCGGAAGCCGAGCGTGATCGCTTCCACGATGATATTTCAGCGCTGGAAGAGCGTTTGAACGAGGAACTGGCCAGTCTGCCGCAATGGAAGCGCGAGTCGAGCAATCAGCTGCGTCACCTCAATGAAGAAACCATCACCCTGGCCCTGCAGCCGTTGCTCTCTCCATTGTCGGAGAAATACGCAGAGAACGCGGCCGTGTGCGGTTACCTGCAAGCCATGCAGGTGTACCTGCTCAAAACCGTGGTCGAGCAACTGGTGGACGACAGCAAGACGGATGCCGTCGCCCGCAAACTGCTGGAAGAACAATACGCGCCGAGCCTGGTGGTCGGTCATGCCTCCAGCGGCGGTGCGCCAGTGGTGTTTGAACCGCACCCGACTTACGAAAACCTGTTTGGTCGCATCGAATACAGCACTGACCAGGGCGCGCTGTACACGACTTACCGGCAGCTGCGGCCGGGTGCGTTGCACCGGGCCAACGGCGGTTTCCTGATCCTTGAAGCGGAAAAAATGCTCAGCGAGCCGTTTGTGTGGGACGCGCTGAAGCGCGCTCTGCAATCGCGCAAGCTGAAGATGGAATCGCCGCTTGGCGAACTGGGGCGCCTGGCCACCGTGACCCTGACCCCGCAAAACATTCCGTTGCAGGTCAAAGTCGTAATCATCGGTGCCCGCCAGCTCTATTACACGCTGCAGGACCTCGATCCGGACTTCCAGGAGATGTTCCGTGTCCTGGTGGATTTCGATGAAGATATCCCGATGGTCGACGAGAGCCTGGAGCAGTTCGCCCAGTTGCTCAAAACCCGCACTTCGGAAGAAGGCATGGCGCCGTTGACTGCCGATGCGGTGGCGCGGCTGGCGACTTACAGCGCGCGCCTCGCTGAGCACCAGGGGCGTTTGTCGGCGCGCATCGGCGATCTGTTCCAGTTGGTCAGCGAAGCGGATTTCATCCGTCACCTGGCGGGCGACGAAATGACCGATGCCGGCCATATCGAGCGTGCGCTCAAGGCCAAGGCCACCCGTACCGGGCGTGTGTCGGCGCGGATTCTCGACGACATGCTGGCCGGGATCATCCTGATCGACACCGACGGCGCGGCCGTCGGCAAGTGCAATGGCTTGACGGTGCTGGAAGTCGGCGATTCCGCCTTCGGTGTACCGGCACGGATTTCCGCCACGGTGTATCCGGGCGGCAGCGGTATTGTCGACATCGAGCGTGAGGTCAACCTCGGTCAGCCGATTCACTCCAAAGGCGTAATGATCCTCACCGGTTACCTGGGTAGTCGCTACGCCCAGGAATTCCCGTTGGCGATTTCCGCGAGTATCGCGCTGGAACAATCCTACGGTTACGTCGACGGCGACAGTGCCTCGCTGGGTGAGGCGTGCACGCTGATCTCGGCCCTGTCGAAAACGCCGCTCAAGCAGTGTTTTGCGATCACCGGCTCCATCAACCAGTTCGGTGAAGTGCAGGCGGTGGGCGGGGTCAACGAGAAGATCGAAGGTTTCTTCCGTCTCTGCGAGGCACGCGGATTGACTGGCGAGCAGGGCGCGATCATTCCCCATGCCAACGTCGCGACGCTGATGCTCGACGAGAAAGTGCTGGCGGCGGTGCGCGCGGGGCTGTTTCACGTTTACGCTGTGCGCCAGGCGGACGAGGCGCTGAGCCTGCTGGTCGGCGAGCCGGCGGGCGAGCCGGATGAGAACGGCGAGTTCCCTGAAGGCAGTGTCAACGCGCGGGTGGTTGAACGCTTGCGGGTCATTGCGGAAATGATCAGCGAAGATGATCTCAAGGAAGCCGAGAAAGAAGCGGCGCAGGAGGCGCTGGTCGAAGCCAAACCGGCCTGATACAAAACAATCCATGGATTAAACCGGTCCACTGCGGGAGCGAGCCTGCTCGCGATGACGGATTCACATTCAGCATGTTTGTTGATTGTCAGTCTGTTATCGCGAGCAGGCTCGTTCCCACATTTGTTTGTGCGTATCCCAAAGTGCCATCACTCTGGCGTCAATATTCACACTATGACCATTCGGCGCCTTCTGGTCTCACTTGACGTGCTAGTCAGACTTTTCTTCTATTATCTGCTCAAGGATATCGACAGTAATCACTGGATCGAGACAGCCTTCCCGTGGGGGCTGAATACCGGATCTAACGAGGGTCGCCGCCATGTCGCGCAACCTCTGCCTCACCCGTCAATGCCTGGGTCTTGTGACCCGTATCGAATGCGCCATCAAGCCGTTAGCAGGCGATACGGGCATGTGGACCTTACTCTTCGCCGCCGGAATGGCGGGCGAGCAACCATCAGCCATCAAGGCTCAAGGCCCGTTTCATGGCCCATTTGTCGCTGAGTCGATACTCGATACCATCGTTGAAAGCCTGACCCTGCACGGCTATGAACTGGCCGATGACCCGCAGATCTGGTGCCTGCATCTGCAAGCCCAGTTGCGGGAAATCAACGGTGGTCGTTGCCGTAGCGTCGGTGGCTTCGAGTTCCGGCCCGAGCACTAATCACTATTGGACCAGATGGGACGTGTCGGCCTTGTCGAGCTTGACCTCGAAACCATATTGCACAGTGGCGAGGTCAGTTCGCTGATAGGTTTCCAGCTGCGTGGGTTGCCCGTAGAAGTAATGCACGGCAAATAATCCAGGACCTTCCGGGCTCGCATCGTGATTGACCGCCAGAATTTCCTTCAGGTAGTTGCCGGTGTCATCCTTGGCGAAAAAACGCCAGTCCTGATCGGGAAACACTTTCAGATCCACCACCAGCGCATTGCCCTTTAGCTCAAGCCCCTTGGGCAACTGATGGGCGTCGACGGTCTTTTTTTCGACCGTCGCCAGGAACAGCGGCATGGAGCCCACCACATAGGCCGGAGTTTCCGGAAACAGGTTCAGGTCGTAGGTGATCGTGCCGCGTAGCGGATCGACCTGGTAGGCCTCGGCCGGCAGTTCGATGGGCTCGTCGCGTTTGCCGCGACTGTCCTCAGTGAAGAAACTGACGGGGCTGTCGCCGGGATTGAAGGACGAGCCAAGCAGTTCATCGTTGAAACTTCTCAGGTGACTGAATTCGACCCGTGCAGCGCTGGGGTCATCCACTGATTGGCTGATGCTGACACCTTTCTTGAGCTGTTCCTCGGTCAGCGTCGCGCCTTTGAGCCAGGTCGTGGCCTGGTCGTCATACACCACCACCGGCAGGCTCAATGGCTGGATGGTTTTCTCCGTAGTGTTGCGGTCGAAGCGACGGACCGGCAGGTTTAAATCCTTGCGAGTCACGGTGGCGCCGGAAAAATCCAGCAGGCTGACTTCGAGGGTTTCGATCGGCCCATTGAAATACACCTTCGAGTAATGACGGGTCTGCTTCTTCTCAAAGGCGCGCTGTTCTTCGTCGAGCTGTTTACCGAATGCTTCGCTCCAGGTCTTCTGCTGCTGCATTTTTGCCAGCTGTTGTTGGTAGAAGGCAATTTGCGTGGGGGTTTCGTTGATCGAGCCCGAGCGCGTGAGGAACTGTCCGGTGGTGTCCCTGGCCTGGACGATCAGAGGATTGAGCGGGGTGTCGCCGATTTCCGGCGCAAGCGGCGCGCTGTTGTTGAATTCTATTTCGGCGTAGTTATGGGCCAATTTGAGCAGGGTGACGCTGAGGTTGTCATCGGTGCGAGTCTGACCCACGTCCTTTTTCGTCAGGTTGAAGCTGTGGAGCCGGCGCGGCGCAATGACTTCCAGCTTGCCCTGCAGGCTTACCGGTTGCGGCTGGTTCTTGTGGTCGATGTCCAGGCCTTCGATGAACGGGTAGGTGACCGTGAGGTCATCGGGGTTGTTCAGGCTGGAGCTCGACGGGCTCAACTGAATGCCCGGATCGGTTTCCGACCATTCGGGCTGAAAGGTTACGACACGTTTGTTGCTCAGCGTGACCGACTGCCATTCCAGCCCATGGGGAAACAGAAACGCTGCTGGTGCGTTGAAGTTGAAGGGAAAGATCGGTTGCAGGTCGGTGAGGTAGTCGGAACTGGAGTCTTTGCGCAGCACAAAGAGGCCGTTGACGTAGGTGTCGACCAAGGCCTGGGGCGTGGGGTAGTGCTTGAGTACGGCGAGGGCGTCCTCGCCGTATTCGGTTTCAACGGGTTTGCGGTTGAGCTTGAGTTGCGCGCGCTCCAGCAGCAATAGCGAGCCGCCCAGCTCAGCCACGGCATCCTTGAGTTTTGGGTCGGTGATGGCGTCCAGGGATTTTTCGAACTGCGCGGTCCTTTCCTCGAGACTGACCTGACGCTTCTCTTCGCCGGGTGAGCAGGCGCCCAACAACAGGGCCAGGCAAATTCCAGCACTCGTCAAAGGTAGTCGCACATCCATTTCCACTCTTCCTGTCCGATATCACGGGGCTGTCAACAGTTTGGACACTAGCAGAAAAACTTTGATACACACGCGCAGGTGGCGGATTTCCCAACGGTTTCTGGCTGCTTTTGGGTAAAGACAGGCGACTGTTATACTCGCGGCCATTTTCAAACCACGTGTGAGATTCAATGGAACGCTTTGTCGAAAATGCAATGTATGCATCCCGCTGGCTGCTGGCGCCGATCTACTTCGGTCTGTCCCTGGGACTGTTGGCGCTGGCACTGAAATTTTTCCAGGAAGTCTTCCACGTCATTCCCAACGTCTTTTCGATGGCCGAGTCGGACCTGATCCTGGTGCTGCTGTCGTTGATCGACATGGCGCTGGTGGGCGGTTTGCTGGTGATGGTGATGATTTCCGGTTACGAGAACTTCGTTTCCCAACTGGATATCGACGACCACAAGGAAAAGCTCAACTGGCTGGGCACCATGGATTCGTCTTCGTTGAAGATGAAAGTGGCCGCTTCCATCGTGGCCATTTCCTCCATCCACTTGCTGCGGATTTTCATGGACGCCAAGAACGTCGACCCCGAGCATTTGAAGTGGTACGTGATCATTCACATGACGTTTGTGGTGTCGGCCTTTGCCATGGGTTACCTGGACAAGCTGACCAAGCACTGACACCGGGCAAGCCGCAACGAATTTCGCCAAAACAGACGGGCGGCATCGTTTGTGGCTTGTACTTTGACGCGCCGAGGCATATCCCTGTAGAGGTCTTGGCTCGCCCCTGTGTGAGGTGCTTCATGAACCTGCAAGAGTTGAATGCCTATGCCGTCGCCGGGAAGGTCGATGAGCTGAACCTGATCTCGATGGAAGGTGGAATTTACTTGCTGGAAGCGCGCATGCATGGCGCGGCGTATCCGTTGAGCGATGCTCGCGGACAGATGTTTCACCTGCGTTCGGTCGAGCATGCCCGTGAAGTGCTGCACTCCTTTCCCGAGTTGCCGTTCAACCTTGTGCACACTTCGGTTCATGATGAAATGTGCGGGTTCAGTGCCAGCGCCGAGGAAAGTCTGAAGGTGCCGATCAGCTTCCGTTCCATAAAGCAGGGCTGACGTCCCTCATCAACTCCATGGCATCTGTGCTAGTCTGCTGGCCCTTTTGATTCCGGGCGCTCCGGGACGCGCTGTGCACGCACGGCAAGTTTCCGGGCCGTCCGCACAGCGGAGCAGTGTCATGTCCGAAGTAAATCTGTCCACCGACGAAACCCGCGTCAGCTACGGTATTGGCCGTCAGCTGGGCGACCAGCTGCGTGACAACCCGCCACCGGGCGTTAGCCTGGACGCGATCCTGGCCGGTCTGACCGACGCATTCGCTGGTAAGCCAAGCCGCGTGGGTCAGGAAGAGATGTCCGCCAGCTTCAAGGTTATCCGCGAAATCATGCAAGCCGAAGCGGCAGCCAAAGCCGAAGCGGCCGCTGGCGAAGGCCTGGCCTTCCTGGCCGAAAACGCCAAGCGTGACGGTATCACCACCCTGGCTTCCGGCCTGCAGTTCGAAGTTCTGACTGCTGGCGAAGGCGCCAAGCCATCCCGTGAAGACACCGTGCGTACCCACTACCACGGCACCCTGATCGATGGCACTGTGTTCGACAGCTCCTACGAGCGTGGCCAGCCTGCAGAATTCCCGGTTGGCGGCGTGATTGCTGGCTGGACCGAAGCCCTGCAACTGATGAATGCCGGCAGCAAATGGCGTCTGTACGTGCCAAGCGAACTGGCTTACGGCGCTCAAGGCGTTGGCAGCATTCCGCCGCACAGCGTTCTGGTGTTCGACGTCGAGCTGCTCGACGTTCTGTAATACCCGCTGATTACCTGTAGGAGCGAGCCTGCTCGCGATGGACGTCAACGATAAGGCGGGCTGTCTGAATGCCCGCGTTGTCAGAACAACCATCGCGAACGAGCTCGCTCCTACAGTGTTTTACGTATTTCATACTTCGATTTTTGTGTGCGGTTCACTGGTCGGGCGCAAGGCCCGGGCATAGCAGAACAGAAACAGATTACGAACCAGCTCCTTCAGTACCAGCGGCTCGCTGCAACTCAGGCCATTGAAGTCCAGGTCGCCCTGATCCTGAAGTTCGCTCAAGGCCTCTTCTTCAAGCACCGCACAGACTTCCCCGGTTTCCCGATGCAGGATTCGAAGGTAAGGGTGTGGGCGATCCAGCCACGCATCGATTAAATAAGTCATGTCTCACCTCCATTGATTGGCTTGATGAGAATAATTCTTATTAATTAAATAGCAAGGGTCTATCGACGGATTGTGGTTTTTCCCGGGCAAAGAGTGCGCAAGTCAACACGGCTGGCGTCTGGCCATTGCCAGAGAGGGAGGGACGGGGGAGGGCGAAGCACCATCCCACGCTGGGCGCGGGATGGAATACAGCGCAATCAGACTTTTCTGACGAACTCGGATTTGAGTTTCATCGGGCCGATACCATCGATCTTGCAGTCGATGTCGTGATCGCCATCGCACAGGCGGATGTTCTTGACCTTGGTGCCGACCTTGACCACCAGGGACGTGCCCTTGACCTTGAGGTCCTTGATCACGGTGATGGTGTCGCCGTCCTGCAGGACATTGCCGACCGAATCCTTTTTGACGGTGTCATCGGACGTGGCTTCGGCTTCACCGCTGGCGGACCATTCGTGGGCGCACTCGGGGCAAATCAGCTGGGCGCCGT
This sequence comes from Pseudomonas moorei, assembly GCF_042846945.1. Classification (NCBI taxonomy): domain Bacteria; kingdom Pseudomonadati; phylum Pseudomonadota; class Gammaproteobacteria; order Pseudomonadales; family Pseudomonadaceae; genus Pseudomonas; species Pseudomonas moorei. The sequence goes on along the minus strand of NZ_AP035776.1, from coordinate 441,622 downwards.
CTTCGTAGGTGTATTCGGAATTGCATTTCGGGCAGGGTGGCAACGTGCTCACTAAGGCTCCTTTGGATTCAGGATCGCTAAAAAGCGCACATTGTATAGGGTTTTAGGCGGGAGAGGGCACAGCGCAGGAAAACCTGTGGGGGAACAAACTCGTGGGAGCGAGCTTGCTCGCGATTCGGTACTTACATTCAACATTGTTGTTGTCTGAAAGGACGCTATCGCGAGCAAGCTCGCTCCCACAGTATTTTGCAGTGGTGTCAGTGCGTGCGGGCGACCGCAAACTCACTCAGCTCGACCAGGGCATCGCGGTACTCGCTGGCAGGCAGCGCCTCAAGGCATTTGATCGCGCGGGCCACGTAATCGCGAGCCAGTTGCGCGGTGTATTCCAGGGAGCCCGAGGCTTCCACCGCTTCGCGGATGCTTTCCAGGTCTTCGATACCGCCTTTCTGGATCGCCTTGCGCACGAGTGCCGCCTGTTCCGGCGTGCCTTCGCGCATGGTGTAGATCAGTGGCAGGGTCGGCTTGCCTTCGGCCAGATCGTCACCGACGTTCTTGCCCAGGGCTTCTGCATCGCCCTTGTAGTCCAGCAGGTCGTCGACCAACTGGAAGGCTACCCCCAGGTGATCGCCGAACGTGCGCATGGCTTCGGCCTGCTCCGGCGTGGCTCCGCACAGGGCTGCGGCGCTGTGGGTCGAGGCCTCGAAGAGCATCGCGGTCTTGCCACGGATGACTTCCATGTAGATTTCTTCGGTGGTGCTGGCGTCACGGACCTTGGACAGCTGCAGCACTTCGCCTTCGGCGATGATGCGGGTGGCTTGCGAGAGGATCTTCATCACTGGCATGGAGCCCAGCTCGACCATCATTTCGAAGGAGCGCGAATACAGGAAGTCGCCCACCAGCACGCTGGGAGCATTGCCCCACATGGCGTTGGCGGTCGAGCGGCCACGGCGCATGCCGGACATGTCGACCACGTCGTCGTGCAGCAGGGTCGCGGTGTGCAGGAATTCGATGGTGGCTGCCAGCAGGCGCAGGTCATCGCCTTCGCGACCCAGGGCCTTGCCGCACAGAAGCACTAATAAAGGACGAAGGCGTTTGCCGCCGGCCGAGGTGATGTAATCGCCGATTTTCGATACCAGCGGCACTCGGGAAGTCAGCTGCTTCTTGATGATGCCGTCGACGGCGCTAAAATCGTCCGCCACCGCGCGGTAAAAAGCTTGGGGTTGCATCAGCGACAGTTGCTCCAGAAGGGTTGCGCGGCATGCTAGGACCCACGTCGGCAGGTGTCAAGGCGCGATGGACGGCCTATTGCAAGGCGCTCGTGCCTTGCGTACAATCGCGCACCCTGAACTTCCTGGGCAGCACCTGCCTTACGCAATTGCAATCGGGCCTTCCAGCCCTATGCAGCCATGCCAGCCAATACCTCTTCTTATAAAGAGCTGGGTGAGCAGGATTATCGGAGAAATACCATGTCTTATGCAGTAATCGTTACTGGCGGCAAGCAGTACAAAGTCGCCCCAGGTGAATACCTGAAGATCGAAAAACTGGAAGTCGCTACCGGCGAATCCGTTACCTTTGATCGCGTTCTGTTGGTTGCCAACGGTGACGACGTGAATATCGGCGCTCCAGTTGTTGCTGGCGCTACCGTTGTGGCTGAAGTGATCTCCCAAGGTCGTCACGATAAAGTCCGCATCATCAAGTTCCGTCGCCGTAAGCACCACATGAAGCGTATGGGCCACCGCCAGTGGTACACCGAGATCAAAATCACCGGTATTCAGGCTTAATTACAGCCTAATTCCTCACTAGGAGAATTGAACTCATGGCACACAAAAAAGCTGGTGGTAGTACCCGTAACGGTCGCGACTCAGAAGCCAAACGCCTTGGCGTGAAGATGTATGGCGGCCAGGCTATCAAAGCAGGCAACATCATCGTGCGTCAGCGCGGCACCCAATTCCACGCTGGCTACGGCGTTGGCATGGGTAAAGATCACACTCTCTTCGCTAAAGTCGAAGGCGTGATCAAGTTCGAAGTAAAAGGCGCCTTCGGTCGTCGTTACGTGAGCGTAGTCGCAGCTTAATTGCGCGATCGCTGGAAAAGCCCTGTCTCGCGACGGGGCTTTTTCGTTTGTGGGGTGAGTCTCTTGCAAAACTGTTTGTATGGGCTGCCGGCGCTGGTTTTTGCGGTCGTTGATTGAGGTCGCTGCGCTCATTTTTGCAAGAGTCTTATGTCTTAGTGTTTTTCGGCTCGTCCGTATGGCGAGAGGCGTTGTGTTATGAAGTTTGTTGATGAAGTATCGATTCGAGTAAAGGCCGGCGACGGCGGTAACGGTTGCATGAGTTTCCGGCGCGAGAAATTCATCGAGAACGGTGGTCCGAACGGTGGTGATGGTGGTGATGGCGGCTCGGTCTACATGATCGCCGACGAAAACCTCAATACCCTGGTGGATTACCGTTATACCCGGCACTTCGATGCCGAGCGTGGCTCCAACGGCGGCAGCACCGATTGCACCGGCAAGAAGGGCGAGGATCTGGTTCTGCGCGTTCCGGTCGGCACCACCGTGATCGATTCCGCAACCCAGGAAGTGATTGGCGACCTGACCAAGGCTGGTCAGAAGCTGCTGGTGGCCCATGGTGGCTGGCACGGTCTGGGTAACACGCGCTTCAAATCCAGTACCAACCGTGCGCCACGCCAGACGACGCCGGGCAAGCCGGGCGAGCAGCGTGATCTCAAGCTGGAAATGAAAGTGCTGGCGGACGTGGGGCTGCTGGGCTTGCCGAACGCTGGCAAAAGTACCTTTATTCGTTCGGTCTCGGCGGCCAAGCCGAAAGTTGCCGACTACCCGTTCACCACGCTGGTGCCAAACCTCGGTGTGGTCAGTGTTGACCGCTGGAAGAGCTTCGTGGTCGCGGACATTCCGGGTCTGATCGAAGGTGCTTCCGATGGTGCTGGTCTGGGGATTCGCTTCCTCAAGCACTTGTCGCGTACCCGTTTGTTGCTGCACCTCGTCGACATGGCGCCGCTGGATGACACCAGTGCTCCAGACGCCGCTGAAGTCATCGTTAACGAGCTGACCAAGTTCAGCCCGTCCCTGGCAGAGCGTGATCGTTGGTTGATCCTGAACAAGTGCGACCAGATTCTTGAAGAAGAGCATGATGCGCGCGTCAAGGAAATCGTTGATCGCCTGGAGTGGACCGGTCCGGTCTATGTGATCTCGGCCATCGCCAAGCAGAACACCGAGCGCTTGTGCCACGACATCATGCGTTATCTGGAGGATCGTGCCGATCGTCTGGCTAACGATCCGGCCTACAAGGAAGAGTTGGCCGACCTCGATCAGCGCATCGAAGATGAGGCGCGTGCCCAGTTGCAAGCGCTGGACGATCAGCGTGCCCTGCGTCGCAGCGGCGTGAAGTCGGTCCACGACATCGGCGACGATGATTGGGACGAAGAAGACGTGGATGACGAAGACGGTCCGGAAATCATTTACGTGCGTGACTGATCCGTTGCGATAAACTTAAGCGCCGCTCAATTGAGCGGCGTTTTGGTATCTGGAAATCGGTTGGTCGCGAATAGCCACGAATAACGTCATGGGCGGTGCCAGGTCGCGCTGCCCTCAAGCTAAGGTTGAAGATGATGCGGAGCAAGGTGACAGGTGCGCGGCGTTGGGTCGTGAAGATCGGCAGCGCTTTGCTGACGGCGGACGGCAAGGGCCTGGATCGCGCGGCAATGGGTGTCTGGGTTGAGCAGATGGTGGCCTTGCATGAGGCTGGAGTCGAGCTGGTGCTGGTGTCCTCCGGGGCCGTGGCGGCCGGCATGAGCCGTCTGGGCTGGACGGCGCGACCCAGTGCAATGCACGAGCTTCAGGCTGCCGCCGCAATCGGCCAGATGGGGCTGGTGCAGGCCTGGGAATCGAGCTTCGCCAAGCATGGCCGGCACACTGCGCAGATTCTCCTGACCCACGACGACCTGTCCGACCGCAAGCGCTACCTGAATGCCCGCAGTACCTTGCGTGCGCTGGTGGAGCTGAAGGTTATTCCGGTGATCAACGAGAATGACACCGTGGTGACCGACGAAATCCGTTTCGGCGACAACGATACGTTGGCGGCGCTGGTCGCCAACCTGGTCGAGGCGGATCTGCTGGTGATCCTGACCGATCGCGATGGCATGTTTGACGCCGACCCGCGCAACAATCCCGATGCCCAGTTGATTTACGAGGCGCGTGCCGATGATCCGGCGCTTGATGCAGTGGCGGGTGGTACCGGTGGTGCGCTGGGGCGCGGCGGCATGCAGACCAAATTGCGCGCGGCGCGTCTGGCGGCGCGTTCCGGTGCCCATACGATCATCGTTGGCGGGCGCCTTGAGCGCGTGCTGGATCGTCTGAAGGCGGGTGAGCGCATCGGTACCTTGCTTTCGCCTGAGCGCGGCATGCTGGCGGCGCGCAAGCAGTGGCTGGCTGGGCATCTGCAGACCCGTGGCACATTGGTGTTGGATGAAGGGGCGGTGACGGCTTTGTCCCAGGGCAACAAGAGCTTGCTGCCAGTCGGGGTCAAGCTGGTTCAGGGCAGCTTCCGTCGCGGCGAGATGGTGGTGTGCGTGGCGCCGGACGGTCGTGAAATCGCCCGTGGCCTGGCTAACTACAGTGCACTGGAAGCACAAAAAATCATCGGTCAGTCGTCCGAGGCGATTGTCGGTCTATTGGGTTACATGGCGGAGCCGGAGCTGGTTCACCGCGATAACCTGATTCTGGTCTGAAGGAATACCTGAATGCGCGTGGCAAAAGGATTGTTGGGATTGTTGTTGGCGATGCCGTTATTGGCTTCGGCCGAGGAAATCGGTCAGGTGTCGACGGTGTTCAAGTTCGTAGGGCCCAATGACCGGATTGTGGTCGAGGCATTTGATGATCCCAAGGTCGATGGTGTGACCTGCTACTTGTCCCGTGCCAAGACTGGCGGTGTGAAAGGCGGTCTTGGATTGGCCGAGGATCGCGCCGAGGCCTCGATTGCGTGTCGGCAGGTCGGGCCGATCAGCTTCAAAGGTGAGCTGAAGGATGGCGACGAGGTCTTCAAGGAGCGCACTTCGCTGGTCTTCAAGACCATGCAGGTGGTGCGTTTCCTCGACAAGAAGCGCAATACGCTGGTGTATCTGGTTTACAGCGATCGCTTGATCGAGGGTAGTCCGCAGAATGCCGTTACAGCGATTCCGATTCTTCCTTGGACGCACGCCCAGTAATTCCACGCAAATCAAACTGTGGGGGCGGGCAAGCCCGCTCCCGCATTTTTTAAAGCGTCGAATTCATCAAATCGCAGACAATAAAAAACCGACCCTGAGGTCGGTTTTTTAATGAGCGTGTCGCTTAGGCAGCAGCGGCAACGTTCAGGGCCTTGACGTGGCCATTCAGGCGGCTCTTATGACGAGCAGCCTTGTTCTTGTGGATGATGCCTTTATCGGCCATGCGGTCGATAACTGGCACAGCCAGAACGTAAGCAGCTTGTGCTTTAGCAGCGTCTTTTGCGTCGATGGCCTTAACTACATTCTTGATGTAGGTACGAACCATGGAACGCAGGCTGGCGTTGTGGCTGCGACGCTTCTCAGCCTGTTTTGCACGTTTTTTGGCGGAAGGTGAGTTGGCCACCGTCGAGCTCCTCGAAAGACTTTTTAGGAAATAGCAAACAAAATAGGCCGCGAATCATGCCGATGAAGAGAAGTCTTGTCAAGGGCGCTTGAAACGTTCCGCTAAGTGGTAGGTATGAAGTGGCGGGATATTTATTTCCGGCGCTTGACCTGTAAACTCGCGAGCTTTGGCTCTGTGCTGTTGCGGCGCGGAGTATCGCATAAGTAGGCGCGTAGTTCGCCTGCTGTTTATCGACAGGCACAAACTCTTTCAATGAATCTGCTCAAATCGTTGGCCGCCGTCAGCTCTATCACGATGCTTTCCCGGATCCTGGGCTTCGTTCGTGACACCCTCATTGCACGTATTTTTGGCGCGGGAATGGCGACCGACGCCTTCTTCATTGCCTTCAAATTGCCCAATCTGTTGCGGCGTATCTTCGCGGAGGGCGCGTTCTCCCAGGCTTTTGTGCCGATTCTTGCCGAATATAAAAGCCAGAAGGGCGAGGAGGCGACGCGAACGTTCATTGCTTACGTCTCGGGTCTGCTGACGCTGGTGCTGGCCCTGGTGACCGCGTTGGGGATGATTGCCGCGCCGTGGGTCATCTGGGTGACTGCGCCGGGTTTTACCAATACGCCGGAAAAATTCGAGCTGACTTCCAGTTTGCTGCGGGTGACCTTTCCCTACATTTTGCTGATTTCCCTGTCCTCGCTGGCGGGCGCGATCCTCAACACCTGGAACCGCTTTTCGGTGCCGGCCTTTGTGCCGACCCTGCTGAACGTCAGCATGATCATCTTTGCGGTGTTCCTGACGCCGTACTTCGATCCGCCGGTGATGGCGCTCGGCTGGGCGGTACTGGCCGGGGGGCTGGCGCAGTTGCTGTATCAACTGCCGCACCTGAAAAAAATCGGAATGCTGGTGCTGCCGCGCCTGAATCTGCGTGATACCGGCGTCTGGCGAGTCATGAAACAGATGCTGCCGGCGATTCTCGGGGTGTCCGTGAGTCAGATCTCGCTGATCATCAACACCATTTTTGCTTCGTTCCTGGTCGCCGGTTCCGTGTCCTGGATGTACTACGCCGACCGTTTGATGGAGTTGCCCTCCGGTGTGCTAGGCGTGGCATTGGGTACGATTCTGCTGCCGACCTTGGCGAAGACCTACGCCAACAAGGATCGCCATGAATATTCGCGAATCCTCGACTGGGGCCTGCGGCTGTGCTTCGTGTTGGTGCTGCCTTGCTCCCTGGCGTTGGGGATTCTGGCCGAGCCGTTGACGGTTTCGCTGTTCCAGTACGGTCAATTCAATGCGTTTGATGCTGCCATGACCCAGCGCGCGCTGATCGCCTATTCGGTCGGGTTGCTCGGCATTATTGTGATTAAAGTTCTGGCGCCGGGCTTTTATGCGCAACAGAACATCCGCACGCCGGTAAAGATCGCAATTTTTACCCTGATCGTCACTCAGCTGTTCAACCTCATGTTGATCGGTCCGTTGGCTCACGCTGGTCTCGCGCTCGCCATCAGTGCCGGTGCCTGTATCAATGCCGGGCTGTTGTTCTATCAACTGCGCAAGCAGCAGATGTACCAGCCGCAACCGGGCTGGGCCAAGTTCGGCCTGAAGCTGGTGATCGCGGTGGCGGTGATGTCAGGGGTGCTGTTGGGGGCGATGCACTTCATGCCGGCCTGGGATCAAGGGCATATGCTCGAACGGTTTCTGCGCCTGGGGGCATTGGTGGTCGCTGGTGTGGTGGCGTATTTCGGCATGTTAGTGTTGATGGGTTTCCGCTTGCGCGACTTCAATCGCAAGGCATTGAGCTGAGGCCTGGGCCTCGGTAAACATGGTCGGGCCGACGTTTTTGTCGGCTTGATCACTTTGGGATACGGTGTTGCCTGTCGTCGGCCGCCGGGTGTGGTTATAATCGACCACTTTATGAGCAAGAAGCGCGTTATGCAGCTGGTTCGAGGCCTCCACAATCTGCGCCCCCAGCATCGGGGCTGTGTCGCCACTATAGGCAACTTTGACGGTGTACATCGTGGTCACCAGGCTATCCTGGCGCGACTGCGTGAGCGTGCGCTGGAGTTGGGCGTGCCCAGCTGCGTGGTGATTTTCGAGCCGCAGCCGCGCGAGTTTTTCGCGCCGGATACGGCGCCGGCCCGTCTGGCCCGTCTGCGCGACAAACTGCAACTGCTCGCTGCCGAAGGCGTTGACCGGGTCTTGTGTCTCGCCTTCAACCAGCGTCTGAGCAAGCTCAGCGCCAGCGAGTTCGTCGACACCATTCTGGTGGATGGCCTGGGCGTGCAGCATCTTGAAGTCGGCGACGACTTCCGTTTCGGCTGTGACCGGGTAGGCGACTTCGATTTCCTGCAACAGGCCGGCGTCATGCAGGGTTTTACCGTCGAAGCGGCGCAGACTGTCGAGCTTGACGGTATCCGGGTCAGCAGCACACAGGTGCGTAATGCGCTGGCTGCTGCTGATTTTGCCCTTGCCGAACGTCTGCTCGGTCGCCCGTACCGGATTGCCGGTCGCGTGCTGCATGGCCAGAAACTGGCGCGTCAGTTGGGTACGCCAACGGCCAACATTCAACTCAAGCGCCGTCGCGTGCCGTTTACCGGGGTCTACCTGGTCAGCGTCGATCTCGACGGCAAGACCTGGCCCGGCGTCGCCAACATCGGCGTTCGACCTACGGTCCAGGGAGATGGCAAAGCCCACCTCGAAGTACATCTTTTAGATTTTGCCGGCGATCTGTATGACCGGCGTATGACGGTGGTTTTCCACCAAAAGCTGCGTGAAGAGCAGCGTTTCGCCTCTCTGGAGGCGCTTAAGACGGCGATCAATGCGGATGTCGCCGCCGCCCGTGCCCTGTCGCACCTAGCGCCAATCGCTAATGAAGAGCCTTAAATGACCGACTATAAAGCCACGCTAAACCTTCCGGACACCGCCTTCCCAATGAAGGCCGGCCTGCCACAGCGCGAACCGCAGATTCTGCAGCGCTGGGACAGTATTGGCCTGTACGGAAAGTTGCGCGAGATTGGCAAGGATCGTCCGAAGTTCGTACTGCACGACGGTCCTCCGTACGCCAACGGCACGATTCACATCGGTCATGCGCTGAACAAGATTCTCAAGGACATGATCATCCGTTCGAAGACCCTGTCGGGCTTCGACGCGCCTTATGTTCCGGGCTGGGACTGCCACGGTCTGCCGATCGAGCACAAAGTCGAAGTGACCCACGGCAAGAACCTGGGCGCGGACAAGACCCGCGAACTCTGCCGTGCCTACGCCACCGAGCAGATCGAAGGCCAGAAATCCGAATTCATCCGTCTGGGCGTGTTGGGCGATTTCGCCAACCCATACAAGACCATGGACTTCAAGAACGAGGCCGGTGAGATCCGCGCCCTGGCTGAAATCGTCAAGGGCGGTTTCGTGTTCAAGGGCCTCAAGCCTGTGAACTGGTGCTTTGATTGCGGCTCGGCCCTGGCCGAAGCGGAAGTCGAGTACGAGAACAAGAAGTCCTCGACCATCGACGTGGCCTTCCCGATTGCCGATGAAGCCAAGCTGGCTGCCGCGTTCGGTCTGTCATCGCTGGCCAAACCGGCTTCGATCGTGATCTGGACCACCACCCCGTGGACCATTCCGGCCAACCAGGCGCTGAATGTTCACCCGGAATTCAACTACGCCCTGGTCGACGTCGGCGACAAATTGCTGGTGCTGGCTGAAGAGCTGGTCGAGTCGTGCCTGGCGCGCTACTCGCTGGAAGGCTCGGTGATTGCCACCGCCACCGGTTCCGCCCTTGAGCTGATCAACTTCCGTCACCCGTTCTACGACCGCCTGTCGCCGGTTTATCTGGCCGAGTACGTGGAATTGGGCGCCGGCACCGGCGTGGTTCACTCCGCACCGGCCTACGGCGTCGACGACTTCGTGACCTGCAAGAAATACGGCATGGTCAATGACGACATCCTCAACCCGGTACAAAGCAACGGCGTCTACGCGACTTCGCTGGAGTTCTTCGGCGGCCAGTTCATCTGGAAGGCCAACCCGGCCATCGTCGACAAGCTGACCGAAGTCGGTGCGCTGCTGCACACCACTGTTATCGAACACAGCTACATGCACTGCTGGCGCCACAAGACCCCGCTGATCTACCGCGCCACCGCGCAGTGGTTCATCGGTATGGACAAGCAGCCGGCCACCGGCGATACCCTGCGCCAGCGCTCGCTCAAAGCCATTGAAGACACCAAGTTCGTTCCGGCCTGGGGTCAGGCGCGCCTGCACTCGATGATCGCCAACCGTCCGGACTGGTGTATCTCCCGTCAGCGCAACTGGGGCGTGCCGATCCCGTTCTTCCTGAACAAGGAAAGCGGTGAGCTGCACCCACGTACCGTCGAACTGATGGAAGAAGTCGCCAAACGCGTCGAAGTCGAAGGCATCGAGGCCTGGTTCAAGCTGGACGCCGCCGAGTTGCTCGGTGACGAAGCGCCGCAGTACGACAAGATCAGCGACACCCTGGACGTCTGGTTCGACTCGGGCACCACCCATTGGCACGTCCTGCGCGGTTCGCACCCGATGGGCCATGAAAACGGTCCACGCGCCGACCTGTACCTGGAAGGTTCGGACCAGCACCGCGGCTGGTTCCACTCGTCGCTGCTGACCGGTTGCGCCATCGATAACCACGCGCCGTACCGCGAGCTGTTGACCCACGGTTTCACCGTCGACGAGTCCGGTCGCAAAATGTCCAAGTCCCTGGGCAACGTGATCGCACCGCAGAAAGTCAACGACACCTTGGGCGCCGACATCATGCGTCTGTGGGTTGCGTCTACCGATTACTCGGGCGAAATGGCGGTATCCGAGCAGATCCTGCAGCGCAGTGCGGACGCCTACCGGCGTATTCGTAACACCGCGCGTTTCCTGCTCTCGAACCTGACCGGCTTCAACCCGGCCACCGACCTGCTGCCAGCCGAAGAAATGCTGGCCCTGGACCGTTGGGCCGTGGATCGCACCTTGCTGCTGCAGCGTGAGTTGCAAGAGCACTACGGCGAATACCGCTTCTGGAACGTCTACTCCAAGATCCACAACTTCTGCGTGCAGGAGCTGGGCGGTTTCTACCTGGACATCATCAAGGACCGCCAGTACACCACAGGCGCCGACAGCAAGGCCCGTCGTTCTTGCCAGACCGCGCTGTTCCACATCTCTGAAGCGCTGGTGCGCTGGATCGCGCCGATCCTGGCGTTCACCGCTGACGAACTGTGGCAATACCTGCCGGGTGAGCGCAACGAATCGGTGATGCTCAATACCTGGTACGAAGGCCTGAGCGAACTGCCGGAAGGTTTCGAGCTCGGTCGCGCCTACTGGGATCGCATCATGGAAGTGAAGGTTGCGGTCAACAAAGAGATGGAAATCCAGCGTGCGGCGAAAGCCGTTGGTGGCAACCTGCAGGCCGAAGTGACGCTGTTCGCCGAAGACGCACTAAGCGCTGACCTGGCCAAACTGAGCAATGAACTGCGTTTTGTGCTGATCACCTCCACCGCCAGCGTCGCACCATTCGTGCAGGCTCCGGCCGATGCCGTGGTCACCGAAGTGAGCGGCTTGAAGTTGAAAATCGTCAAGTCGGCCTTCGCCAAGTGCGCCCGTTGCTGGCACTGCCGTGAAGACGTCGGCGTGAATCCGGAGCATCCGGAGATCTGCGGTCGTTGCGTCGACAATATCAGCGGCGCTGGCGAGGTTCGCCACTATGCCTAATGCCGTTGGCCGTTTCGGACGGCTGAGCTGGCTCTGGTTGAGTTTGCTGGTCCTGGTCATCGACCAGGCCAGCAAGTTCTACTTTGAAGGCAAGCTTGCGATGTACCAGCAAATCGTGGTGATTCCCGATTACTTCAGCTGGACCCTGGCCTACAACACTGGCGCGGCGTTCAGCTTCCTGGCTGACAGCTCCGGTTGGCAGCGCTGGCTGTTTGCATTGATCGCTGTGGTGGTCAGTGCGGTGCTGGTGGTCTGGCTCAAACGCCTGGGACGTAACGAAACCTGGCTGGCCATCGCCCTGGCGCTGGTGCTCGGTGGTGCGTTGGGCAATCTGTATGACCGCATTGCCCTGGGGCATGTGATCGATTTCATCCTGGTGCATTGGCAGAACCGCTGGTATTTCCCGGCGTTCAACTTTGCCGACAGTGCAATTACCGTCGGTGCCGTGATGCTGGCACTGGATATGTTCAAAAGTAAGAAGACCGGAGAAGCCGTTCATGACTGAACAGGTATTGGCTGAGCAACGCATCGGCCAGAACACGGAAGTCACCTTGCATTTCGCATTGCGCCTGGAGAATGGCGATACGGTGGACAGCACCTTCGATAAGGCCCCGGCGACCTTCAAGGTCGGTGACGGCAACCTGTTGCCAGGTTTCGAGGCGGCATTGTTCGGTTTCAAGGCAGGCGACAAGCGTAATCTGAGCATCGAGCCGGAAAACGCCTTTGGCCAGCCCAATCCGCAAAACGTACAGGTCATTCCGCGCTCGCAGTTCCAGGACATGGAGCTGTCTCCAGGCTTGCTGGTGATCTTCAACGATGCGGCCAATACTGAATTGCCAGGTGTGGTGAAAGAGTTCGACGACACGCAAGTGACCATCGACTTCAATCACCCGCTGGCAGGCAAGACGCTGACCTTTGACGTGGAAATCATTTCCGTCAAAGCGCTCTGAGGCATTACGGGGCGACTCCAGTTGCCACCGGAACCTGTGGGAGCGAGCTTGCTCGCGATGAGTGCCTGACATTCCGCCATCGCGGGCAAGCCCGCTCCCACAGTTTGTTTATCATTGTTTTCGCGCGTAAGACACGAGGCACAGCATGCAAATCAAACTCGCCAACCCCCGTGGCTTCTGCGCCGGTGTGGACCGCGCGATCGAAATCGTCAACCGCGCACTGGAAGTCTTCGGTCCGCCGATCTACGTGCGCCACGAAGTGGTCCATAACAAGTTCGTCGTCGAAGACCTGCGCGCGCGCGGGGCGGTTTTCGTCGAGGAACTGGATCAGGTGCCGGACGATGTGATCGTGATCTTCAGTGCCCATGGTGTTTCCCAAGCCGTTCGCACTGAAGCGGCCGGCCGGGGCCTGAAAGTGTTCGACGCCACCTGCCCACTGGTGACCAAGGTGCATATCGAAGTGGCGCGCTATAGCCGCGACGGTCGCGAATGCATTCTCATCGGCCACGCCGGCCACCCGGAAGTCGAAGGCACCATGGGGCAATACGACGCCAGCAATGGTGGTGCGATCTATCTGGTCGAAGATGAAAAGGACGTCGCCGAACTGCAAGTGCGCAACCCCGAGAAACTGGCATTCGTCACCCAGACGACCCTGTCCATGGACGATACCAGCCGTGTCATCGACGCTCTGCGTAAGCGTTTCCCGGCCATCGGTGGCCCTCGCAAGGACGACATCTGCTACGCCACGCAAAACCGTCAGGATGCGGTCAAGCAACTGGCCGACGAATGCGATGTCGTGTTGGTGGTTGGCAGTCCCAACAGCTCCAACTCCAATCGCCTGCGTGAACTCGCCGAACGCATGGCGACCCCGGCTTACCTGATTGATGGTGCTGAAGACCTGCAAAAAAGCTGGTTTGACGGCGTCGAGCGCATCGGCATCACGGCCGGTGCTTCTGCACCGGAAGTCCTGGTGCGTGGCGTGATCCAGCAGTTGCAAGCCTGGGGGGCTACCGGTGCTGATGAACTGGCCGGTCGCGAGGAGAACATCACGTTCTCCATGCCTAAAGAGTTACGCGTTCGTTCCCTGCTCTGATTCCGCTCCCTCCTGCGCATAATGCCTGTTCAGCTTTTTCGCTGCGCAGGCTGACGCGGCCGCTGGACGCCAGCACCACCTGGTGCCGGCTCACCGGTTCGCGGCTGGCACAGACGTGTAATGTCCCCGATTGCAAACCTTTTTTCACCGGTTCGCCCAAATGGCTGAAGCGAATCGACGTCCTGAGATGTTGATTGCCGAACACCGGCACTCGCGTGCCGCTGCGATGCTCCATCAGTAGCGGATTACTGCTGTCCTCATGCCCCTTGCCGCTGACATCCAGAACGATTCGCCAGCCCTGGCTCCAGTCATCGTTTATGCCGTGAATGACGACAGACTGGTTTCGTGTGATCGCAGCAACTCTTGCGCTACGCATGCCGCTGGCAAGTGACTTCGCTGCCTCCTCGCGATAGGCCGATTCTGACAGTGCCGCAAACGCCGGACTGACCAGGTGCAGAACAATCCCGACAATTGTCAGTCCCATGAGCAGTTCGATCAGGCTGAAACCGCGCTGATGCATGACATCTCCCTCCCTGAAGTTTTCTCACCCGAGCGATCCGTGCGCGGGCGATGGCAGTGCAACCGGGTTTTGTCGGTCGCATGTTCTGGCGAGCAATTGCAGGTATAGCCAATGGCAGCAGAGGGCACCGATGGAACATCGTTCAAATGGTTTCACGTTGCTGGAATTGCTGGTGGGGATTGCGATCTTTCTGGCCCTGATCACCCTGGCTGTACCGGCGTTTACGCGTTCGGCGCAAATCACCAGGGCCGATACCGAGATCGGTGATCTGCGACGAGTCCTGAACTTCGCGCGACTGGAGGCAATCAATCGCGGCGTGACCACTCGCGTGCGCCCAACAATGGATGGCAGCGTATGGACCGGGGAGTTGTCGGTGTATGACGGTATCGGCACGCCGGCGAATGTATTGCGGGTTGTGCCGGCAATGAGCAGTGACGCGACTCTGACGCTAACCTCGGGTGTGTCGGCCATCGATTTCAATAATCTGGGAGGGCTGGCATCACCGTCCACCGCGGTGGTGATCAGTTATGTATTGGGCAGGCAAAACAGGACGCTGAACCTGTGTTTGAACGGACGAATTCTATTGGGTGGAAGTTGCGGATGAGGCAATGGAGCAAAGCTGCACAGGAGGGCATGACGCTGATCGAAGTCCTGGTTGCCTTGTTGATTCTGAGTGTGGGTCTGTTGGGGGCGGCGGCATTGCAATTGAATGCGCTCAAGTACACGGACAGTGCGCGCATGACCAGCCAGGCCAGTTTTATCGCCTACGACATGATGGACCGCATTCGCGCCAACGCTGCTGCCGACTACACCATTACGCCACCGGCCTCGGGCAATCTGAACGTCGCCCGGGACCAGGATCTCTACGATTTCACCCGCAACATCATCAGTTTTGGCGGCGCCACTGCGACCGGCAACATCAGCCTCAATCAGGGCGTGTATACCATCACCATTAACTGGGACGACTCGCGGGCCGCCAACAACGCCGATTCCCGTCGCAGCTTCGTTCTGAGCAGCCGAGCCACTGTCGACCCGGTGGTCACGCCATGAAGGGATCCAGTCGAGGGTTCGGTCTGATCGAATTGCTCATCGCCCTGGCGTTGAGCCTGGTTGTGGTGTTGGGTGTGGTGCAGGTGTTCATCGCCGCCAAAAACACCTACGTCAGTCAGAACGCCGCCGCAGCCATGCAGGAAGATGCGCGTTTCGTGCTGAGCAAAATGATTCAGGAAATCCGTATGGTCGGCATGTTCGGCTGTCTGGAGACCATTACCGCGGACAGTTCGGCGGGTGATTTCAATGCCAGCCGGATAACACCGATCAGCTGGGACAATGCCAGCCAAAGCCTGACGCTGGTCACGGCGGATGTCGGCAGTAACGGTGGAACGCCGACATGGACCGTGGTCTCCGATTGTCGGACCAGTGCGAAGGCTTACAGCGAGTCGCGTTCGCCTGGTCCAGGCCAACTGGCATTTCCGATCCGGCGCATAGCCTATGGCTTGAGAAATGATCAGCTGACGATTGCCGTTGGCAGTGGCGCACCGCGCCGGCAGACGCTGGTGGATAACGTCAAAGCCTTCGACGTGAGCTTCGGCATTGCCAGCTCGGCTACTGATATCGCCGCGTCCAGCTATAGCAGCAATCCATCTGATCCGGCGCGCATTCGCAGCGTGCGGCTGAGCCTGACGCTCTTCGATCCTCACCATCGGGTGAGCGATCAAACCTTCAACGTGGTTGCCGCTCTGCGCAATCGCTTGCCATGAAGGGAAGGGCGATGATTTTTTCATCCGTGATTTCTTATCGCCAGCGTGGCATGGCGTTGCTGGTCAGTCTGATATTCCTGTTGTTGCTGACGCTGATAGGTGTCTCTTCGATGCAGAACGCCACCTTGCAGGAAAAAATGGCCGGTAGCGTGAGCTTGCGCAATCAGTCGTTTCAAGGCGCCGAGGCTGCCTTGCGAGTGGGCGAGAGCGCGGTTCGGCGGGACAGTTATGCGCTGCCGGTTTGCAGCGGTGGCCTTCAATGCGCGCCACCGGCCGAGTCGTCGACCATTACCTCTGCGGGTTTCAACGCCAACTCCGGAGTGATGTGGGTGGCGTCGGGAAAGGGCTTTTATGGCGTGCAAAACATCGGCGTCACCCGCGACGCCGTGAATGTGCCGATCAATACACAGGCAACCTTGTATCGGATAACGGCGGTAGGCATCGCGGGGTACTCTCGCAGTGTGGTGGAGAGTATCTATGCCAAGTACTGAGCGACTTTCCAGGTTCTCGCCGCTGCTGTGCGGTGTCATCGTAGCGCTGAACCTGTCGGTGCCGGCCCAGGCCATCACGCTGCCGGATTCACCGGCGCTGGACCGGCGAACCTGTCTTGCCAATGGCAACTGGTACGGTTTCTATCGCAACAATCATGGCCTGATACCCGTCTGCCTCAAGCTACCTGAGGCGATCAGCGCTAAGATGCTCGACAGCAACGACGATGGCGTGGTCGACAGCAACGATAGACTTTCGAACGGCGTGACCTTCATTGGAGAGAATTCGACCCCGGACGCCGACGGCAGTGACGCGGCTGCGCACGAATCCACTGGCGACGACACCCCAGGGATGGAAAAATCCGCCGGCGGCAGCCGCCGCATCATGTGGCGACAAATACAGTAAGTGAGAGTTGAGGCATGCACAGATCCAACCGCGGTTTTACCCTGATCGAAATCATGATCGTGATTGCGATCATCGGGATTGTCATGACCATTGCTGCCCCGAGTTTCACCGAATACCTGAACAAGGGCCGCCGGACCGAAATAGCCAGTCTGCTGACCGAGCAGGCACAGATCCTTGAGCGTTTCTATTCGCAAAAGAATGTCTACACCGATGCCACCGGTCTGAGCGCCGGCAACGACTACTACACCATTACCCCGACCCTGACTGATCAGACTTTCCTGCTGACGGCAGTGCGCAAGCCTGGTACGAGCATGGCTGCGGACAAGTGCGGAGATTTCACTATGACCAATACCGGTGTCCGTGGCATGGTCAACGCCACGGCCGGCCTGACCACCAAGGATTGCTGGGGTCGCTGAGTTTCCTTTTCGGACGCCCCTTTGCGTCCACTGTCTATTTATCGGTTGGATCAGAACATGACCAGGCAACAGCAAGTGGTGATTGTCGGCGGCGGGGTAATCGGTCTGCTGACGGCATTCAATCTCGCGTCCGAAGTGCAGAGCGTTGTGCTGCTGGACCGCTCGAACGTGGGCCAGGAATCATCCTGGGCAGGCGGCGGGATCGTTTCTCCGCTTTATCCTTGGCGTTATAGCCCGGCGGTCACGGCACTGGCCCATTGGTCCCAGGATTTTTATCCGCAGTTGGGTGAGCGCCTGTTTGCTGCCACCGGGGTTGATCCCGAGGTGCATATCACCGGTCTGTACTGGCTGGATCTGGATGACGAGGCCGAGGCGCTGGCCTGGGCTGCGCGGGAGAACCGTCCGTTACGGGCCGTGGATATCTCGGCGGCGCACGATGCGGTACCGGTGCTCGGTGGCAGTTTCTCACGGGCGATCTACATGGCCGATGTGGCCAACGTGCGCAATCCACGCCTGGTGAAGTCGCTCAGGGCGGCGTTGCTGGCGCTGCCGAACGTGACGATCCACGAGCAATGCGAAGTCAGCGGGTTTATCCGTGAAGGCGATACAGTCGTTGGCGTGCATACCTCGACAGGGAGTGTCCATGCGGATCAAGTGGTCCTGACGGCGGGCGCCTGGAGCGGCGACTTGCTCAAGGGCCTCGGACTGGCGTTGCCGGTCGAGCCAGTAAAGGGTCAGATGATTCTCTACAAGTGCGCGGCTGACTTTCTGCCGAGCATGGTGCTGGCCAAGGGGCGTTACGCGATTCCGCGGCGCGACGGGCACATTCTGGTTGGCAGCACCCTGGAACATGAAGGCTACGACAAGACCCCGACCGAATCGGCCCTCGAGAGCCTCAAGGCGTCGGCGGTGGAGCTGATTCCAGCGTTGGCGGATGCTGAAGTGGTGGGGCATTGGGCCGGATTACGCCCAGGTTCGCCGGAGGGTATTCCTTACATTGGTCGGGTGCCGGGTTTTGAGGGGTTGTGGCTCAACTGCGGGCACTACCGTAACGGTCTGGTACTGGCACCGGCGTCGTGTCAGTTGTTTGCTGATGTGATGCTGGGGCGTGAGCCGATTATTGATCCTGCCCCCTATGCGCCGACCGGGCGGATCTGAGGCCAGTACAAGAGCCGCTCAATCCAGGCCGAATTTCTTCAATCGGTAGCGCATCGACCGAAACGATAAATTCAACCGCTGAGCTGCTGCCGTGCGGTTCCAGCGGGTTTCTTCCAGGGCCTGGAGAATGAGCTGGCGCTCGACGTTTTCCAGGTACGCTTCCAGGTTGTCGATCTGTGTCAGGTCACGCAAGCCCGCTTCAGCGGCGCAGTTGCCCTCGGCCAGGCGCAGGTCGCTGGCCTCGATCTGTTTGTTTTCGCACAGGGTGTGGGCTCGTTCGAGCATGTTTTCAAGTTCGCGCACATTGCCTGGAAAGCGGTAGTTTTTCAGCGCGTCGAGGGCTTGCGGGTGGAGTGTTGCTGCCGGTTGCCCGGTGTCGGCGGCCAGGCGCATGAGCACATGGCTGGCAAGTGGTTCTATGTCGTCGCGGCGCTCGCGCAGGGGCGGAACCCGCAGTTCAATGACATTCAAGCGATAGTACAAATCCTGGCGAAAGCGTTCGGCAGCGACTTCGGCAGAGAGATCCTTGTGGGTGGCGCAGAGGATGCGCACATCGACCATCTCTTCCTGTTGCCCGCCGACGCTGCGCACGGCTTTTTCCTGAATCGCGCGTAGCAGTTTGACCTGCATCGGCAACGGCAGATCAGCCACTTCGTCGAGAAACAGGGTGCCGCCGTGGGCCGCCTGGAACAGTCCGGGTTTGTCTTCAATGGCACCGCTGAAGCTGCCTTTGCGATGGCCGAAGAACTCGCTCTCCATCAGTTCCGATGGAATCGCCCCACAGTTGACCGGCACAAAGGGGCGGTGGCCCCGCGGTCCTCGCTCATGGATCAGGCGCGCGACCAATTCCTTGCCGCTGCCTGACTCGCCGCTGATGTACACCGGCGCCTGGCTGCGCGCCAGTTTGTCGATCTGCTTGCGCAGGTCGCGCATGGGCAACGAATCGCCCAGCAGGCGACGATCGATGGCATTGCCGGGAACAGCAAGCAGCAAGGTGCTGGTGACCAGTTCCCGCAGGCGGCCAAGGTCCACCGGTTTGCTCAGGAAGTCGAAGGCGCCGGCCTTCAGTGCATTGATCGCCGTTTCGACATTGCCGAAGGCGGTGATCATGGCCACCGGAACTTGCGGGTAACGTTGCTGGATGTGCTGCACCAGCTCAAGACCGGTACCGTCCGGCAAGCGCATGTCGGTCAGGCACAGGTCGAACGTTTCGCGCTTGAGCAGACCCAGGGCCTCGCCAACATTGCGGGCGCCGCAGGTGTGGAGTTTCATCCGTCCCAGGGTAATTTCAAGGAGTTCGCGGATGTCCGGTTCGTCGTCGACGATCAGGACTTTTTGCCGTGGTCTCTTGTTCAACCTTGTTTCCGTCCGTGAGCAAAGGTAATGCGAAAGCAGCCGCCCTCCTGGCGTGGCTTGAAGTCCAGGCGGGCCTGATTGCTTTCGCACAGCTCACGGGACAGGTAGAGACCCAGGCCAGTGCCATTCTGACGGGTGGTGAAGAAGGGTTCGAACAGGTGTGCTTGATCATCCGAGGGCACGCCAGGACCGTCATCGACAATTTCCAGGATCGGCAACTGGCTAATTGGATCAATGAACAATTCAAGCCAGACCTGCGCCTGCTCGCGGTGCAAGCCACTGTGGCGCCAGGCGTTGCCCACCAGGTTGTCGAGAACCTGCCGCAATTGGTCGGGATCCATCAGCGTCTTGAAGTCCGCGCCAGTGATGTGCAAGTGAATCTGCTGGCGCCCGGTTGCTGCCTCGCGGGTTTCGCCCACGAACCGTTCCAGCCACGGCATCAAGTCGAGCCGTTGCGGTAGAGTTTGCTGGCGGCGGGACAGTTGCAGGACGTTTTCGATTACCCGATTCATTCGCTCAGAGTGGTCTTGAATAATCTGCGTCAGACGCCGATCCCCGCTGTTCAGTTCCTCCGATTCTTGCAATAGCTGCGCAGCATGACTGATGGCGCCCAGCGGGTTGCGGATTTCATGGGCGATGCCGGCGGTCAGGCGACCAAGGGCGACCAGCTTCAATTGTTGTGCCTGCTGCGTGATCTGGGCGAGATCTTCGAGAAAGACCAGGGTCCGGCGGTTCGGGCCGGTGTCCAGGGTGATGAAGCTTGGGCGCAGCTCCAGACCGCTATTGGTGATCTTCACGCAGTGGGGGCGCAGCGTCGGATTGTTGCGCCAAAGGACCAGGCGCTCGACCAGGGAAGGGCAGTGCTCGTCAATCAGATGGCCCTCGAGACCCTCGCAACCGAACAGTGCCAAGGCGCTGTGGTTGGCAAGCTGTACCCGTCTGTGCTCGTCGAGCACCAGAATGCCGGTGCGCATGCGTTGCAGGATCAGTGCATTGAGGGTTTCCAGGCCGATGACTTCACTGGCTCTTTGTTCGGCGAGGTTTTCGCTGAATTCCAGGCGTCGGGTGAGTCCTTGCACGAACAAGGCCGCTGCAAAGCACAGGGTGCCGAGGATGCCGACCTGCGCGTAATCGCTGGGACTGGCGGGATGGCTGAAGCTCAGCAGGATACTCAAGCCGACGATGCCGAGCGCACCGACCGCAGCGATCAGCAAGCCGATTCGCTCTCGCAACAGGGTGTTGCTGATGGCCACGGACACGATCAACAGGTTGCCAATGGCACTGGCCACACCGCCCGCGGCATAGAACAGAGCGCACAGCAGCAGGACGTCAACCAACGCCAGGCTGAACAATTGCGCCGGACGACGGGTGTTCTCGAAGAACACCACCAGCAGAATGTTCAGTATCAGGTACAGCCAGCTGCCGCCGCGCAGCAACGCGTCGTGGCTGGACGTCAGCAACTGATTGTCCATGTCGCTGGAAATCAACAGCACCAGGATGATGCCGACGCTCAAACGGTAGAGGTGATACAGGCGCAGGAGTCGCTGGGCCTGGTTGCTGCCGGTATGGGGTGCCTCAGCGGTCACTGGAACCGGGGCCTTGCTCCAGGTGAGCCTGGCTGCAGTACCACTTTTGTTGAAGGCTTAGCGCCCGGTCGCGGGGCAGGTGCACGCCGCAATGGGCGCAGCGGACCATGGGAGCCGCTTCCAGCTCGGCAGGGGACTTGGGAGAGGACGCCTGGCGCTTGTTCTTGCGCCAGAACCATATCGCCGCAACTATCAGGGCGATCCAGAATAATTTACCAAGCATGGTGAGCTGCTTTTTTGTTGATGAGCCGGCAGTTTAGCCCGGTACATCACGGGCGCACAGCGTAATGCTCTGCACAAAAAACGGCGTAATAAAAAAGGGAGACTCGAGAGTCTCCCTTTTGGCCCTGGCGGGGTGTCAGTCGAACACGCCGAAGGTCATGTAGCTGAACCACGAACGGTCGCTGTTGTTGCCTTCGGCTTCGTGATTCTGTTCTTTGATCACATCGTCACTGGAATCTTTAGGCTTGAGTTCGCTCGGAATCGCATCCTTGGCGTCCTGGAACTGCTTCTGCACGTCCTGGTTGGCGCGGGTTTCTCCCGGTGGCAGCGGAGGGCGGGACTCGATCAGGCCCAAGGTCGCCTTGCTCAACCACGAACGGTTGTCAGCTTCGGCTACCGACGGCACGAACTGGCCGTCGACCAGGCTAGGATGGTTCGGGTAGTTGAGCTTCAAGGTTTCGAGACTGGTGGCGGCCAGCTCATCCAGGTGCAGGCGCTGGTAGGCTTCGGTCATCACTGCCAGGCCGTCGCCGACCGAAGGCGTTTCCTGGAAGTTTTCCACCACGTAACGGCCACGGTTCGCGGCGGCCACATAGGCCTGACGGGTCAGGTAGTAGTTGGCCACGTGAATTTCATAGGCCGCCAGCAGGTTGCGCAGGTAGATCATGCGCTGCTTGGCATCCGGTGCGTAACGGCTGTTCGGGAAGCGGCTGGTCAGCTGGGCGAACTCGTTGTAGGAGTCGCGGGCGGCGCCCGGGTCACGCTTGGTCATGTCCAGGGGCAGGAAGCGTGCCAGCAGGCCGACGTCCTGGTCGAAAGAAGTCAGGCCCTTGAGGTAGTAGGCGTAATCGACATTCGGATGTTGTGGGTGCAGGCGAATGAAACGCTCGGCGGCGGCTTTGGCAGCCTCTGGCTCGCTGTTCTTGTAGTTGGCGTAGATGAGCTCGAGTTGAGCCTGATCGGCATAACGACCGAACGGATAACGCGATTCCAGAGCCTTCAGCTTGGCAGTGGCGCTGGTGTAGCTATTGTTGTCCAGATCGGCCTGGGCCTGTTGGTACAACTCGACTTCACTCAGGTTTTCGTCTACGACTTCCTTCGATGAGCAAGCAGCGGTCAATGCGAGGATGGCGATCAGCAGCAGGTGTTTCACTTGCATGGCGGCTTGCGTCCCTATGACGGCCGCTGTCTTGGGCGTGGCCGTCCTGTTATGATGAGCGCCCCGTTGAATAGCCTCGGGGCAAAAGACGCCGTATTTAACCACAAGCGCGCAGCCGAAACCAAAGGCTGTGCCGACGCCTAGTCTGAGCATGTCCGATAAAATTGAACTTCGCGCAGAGGTGCCGTCCGAATTGGGCGGCCAACGCCTCGATCAAGTCGCCGCACAATTATTCGCTGAGCACTCGCGCTCGCGCCTTTCCGCCTGGATCAAAGACGGCCGCCTGACTGTGGATGGGGCGGTTATCCGCCCGCGAGACATCGTTCACGGCGGCGCCATTCTTGAACTCACTGCCGAGCAGGAAGCTCAGGGCGAATGGGTCGCTCAAGACATTGCCCTGGATATCGTCTATGAAGACGACGACATCCTGGTGATCAACAAGCCTGCGGGCCTGGTGGTGCACCCGGCAGCCGGTCACGCCGATGGCACCTTGCTCAACGCCTTGCTGCACCATGTGCCGGACATTATCAATGTGCCGCGCGCCGGTATCGTGCACCGTCTGGACAAGGACACCACCGGTCTGATGGTGGTGGCCAAGACCATTCAGGCGCAAACTCAACTGGTGACTCAGTTGCAGAGCCGCAGTGTCAGCCGGATCTACGAGTGCATCGTGATTGGCGTGGTGACGGCTGGCGGCAAGATCAATGCGCCGATCGGTCGTCATGGTCAGCAGCGCCAGCGCATGGCGGTGATGGAAGGGGGCAAGCAAGCCGTCAGCCATTACCGTGTGCTCGAGCGTTTCCGCTCCCACACTCACGTGCGGGTGAAGCTGGAAACCGGTCGTACGCACCAGATTCGCGTGCATATGGCGCACATCAACTTCCCGTTGGTCGGAGATCCTGCCTACGGCGGTCGTTTCCGTATTCCACCGGCAGCCAACCCGACGATGGTCGAATCCTTGAAAAACTTCCCGCGTCAGGCGCTGCATGCGCGCTTCCTGGAGCTGGATCATCCGACCACCGGTCAACGCATGAGCTGGGAATCGCCATTGCCGGAAGATTTCGTCTGGTTGCTGACCCTGCTCAAGCAAGACCGCGAGGCGTTCATCGGATGAGTGACTGGCTGATTCCTGACTGGCCCGCGCCGGCCGGGGTCAAGGCCTGTGTGACCACCCGTGCGGGCGGCGTCAGTCAGGCGCCGTTCGACAGCCTCAACCTTGGCGATCACGTCGACGACAGTCCTGAAGCTGTCGCCGAAAATCGCCGTCGCCTCACCGATCATTTCTCCATTCAACCGGCCTGGCTGCAACAGGTCCACGGCATTGTCGTGGCCCATGCCGACCCGAGCCAGGTGGTCACTGCTGACGCCAGCTGGACGGCGACGCCCGGCATCGCTTGCGCGGCCATGACTGCCGACTGCCTGCCAGCGTTGTTTTGCGACCGCGCCGGCACTCGCGTCGCGGCGGCCCATGCCGGTTGGCGCGGGTTGGCGGCTGGCGTGCTGGAAGCCACTCTCGACAGCCTGGACGTGCCACCCGCCGACGTATTGGTATGGCTCGGCCCGGCCATCGGCCCGCAAGCCTTTGAAGTCGGCCCGGAAGTGCGCGAAACCTTCGTTCAGCAATTGCCGCAAGCAGCGGATGCTTTCGTGCCAAGCGTAAACGCCGGCAAATTCATGGCCGACATCTATAGGTTGGCGCGTTTGCGTTTGGCAGCCCGCGGTGTCACCGCCGTTTATGGTGGCGGTTTCTGCACCGTGACCGATCAACGCTTCTTTTCTTATCGCCGTGCGTCCCGCACTGGCCGGTTTGCCTCCCTTATCTGGCTGTAGTGCCCTGAATAAAGAGTGCTGTTACTCGTAAGGCAGGGCACCACGCTAGACTTGTCTGATCTGCATCAACATCACGACGCTTGAATCTCCCAGAATCGACCGCATCTATTGTGCTATCTGGCAGGTTTCTTCATTCAGGATGTTTTATAGGTCCGGCCTGCTCAAAAGGAAGGTGACCCATGCGTATAGACCGTTTGACCAGCAAATTGCAGTTAGCCTTGTCCGACGCCCAATCCCTGGCCGTCGGTCTCGACCATCCGGCCATTGAACCGGCGCACTTGATGCAGGCCCTGCTCGAGCAGCAGGGTGGTTCGATCAAACCTCTGTTGATGCAAACAGGCTTCGACATCAACAGCCTGCGTAAAGAGCTGACCAAAGAGCTCGACCAGCTGCCGAAAATCCAGAACCCGACCGGCGACGTCAACATGTCGCAGGATCTGGCGCGCCTGCTCAATCAGGCCGATCGGCTGGCCCAGCAGAAGGGCGACCAGTTCATCTCCAGCGAGCTGGTGCTGCTTGCTGCCATGGACGAGAACAGCAAGCTCGGCAAATTGTTGCTCGGCCAGGGCGTGAGCAAGAAAGCCCTGGAAAATGCGATCAACAACCTGCGCGGTGGCGAGGCGGTCAATGATCCTAACCACGAAGAGTCGCGTCAGGCGCTGGATAAGTACACGGTCGACCTGACCAAGCGCGCCGAAGAGGGCAAGCTGGATCCGGTGATTGGCCGTGACGACGAAATTCGCCGGACCATTCAGGTGCTGCAACGCCGCACCAAGAACAATCCGGTATTGATCGGTGAGCCTGGGGTCGGCAAGACCGCCATCGCTGAAGGTCTGGCCCAGCGCATCATCAACGGCGAAGTGCCGGACGGCCTCAAGGGCAAGCGCCTGCTGTCCCTGGACATGGGGGCGTTGATTGCCGGCGCCAAGTATCGCGGCGAATTCGAAGAACGCCTGAAGTCCCTGCTCAATGAACTGTCGAAGCAGGAAGGTCAGATCATTCTGTTCATCGACGAATTGCACACCATGGTCGGCGCCGGCAAGGGCGAAGGTTCGATGGACGCGGGCAACATGCTCAAGCCGGCATTGGCTCGCGGTGAACTGCATTGCGTCGGCGCAACCACACTCAATGAGTACCGCCAATATATAGAGAAGGACGCCGCCCTCGAGCGACGCTTCCAGAAAGTGTTGGTGGACGAGCCGAGTGAAGAAGACACCATCGCGATCCTGCGGGGCCTGAAAGAGCGTTACGAGGTTCACCACAAGGTGGCGATCACCGACGGTGCGATTATCGCGGCGGCCAAGCTCAGCCACCGCTATATTACTGACCGCCAGTTGCCGGACAAGGCCATCGACCTGATCGATGAAGCCGCCAGCCGCATCCGCATGGAGATCGACTCCAAGCCGGAAGTGCTGGACCGCCTGGAACGTCGCTTGATTCAGTTGAAGGTGGAATCCCAGGCGCTGAAGAAAGAAAGCGATGACGCGGCGAAGAAACGTCTGGAAAAACTCCAGGAAGAAATCGTTCGCCTTGAGCGTGAGTACTCGGATCTCGAAGAAATCTGGAACTCGGAAAAGGCCGAGGTTCAGGGCTCTGCGCAGATTCAGCAAAAGATCGAACAGTCCCGTCAGGAACTGGAAACCGCGCGCCGCAAAGGCGACCTGAACCGCATGGCCGAGTTGCAGTACGGGGTGATCCCGGACCTGGAGCGCAGTCTGCAGATGGTCGACCAGCATGGCAAAAGCGAAAACCAGTTGCTGCGCAGCAAGGTGACTGAAGAAGAGATCGCCGAAGTCGTGTCGAAATGGACCGGGATTCCTGTGTCGAAAATGCTTGAAGGCGAGCGCGACAAGCTTATGAAGATGGAAAGCCTGTTGCACCAGCGCGTGATCGGCCAGGACGAAGCGGTGGTCGCGGTCTCCAACGCGGTGCGGCGTTCCCGTGCCGGTTTGGCCGACCCGAATCGCCCGAGTGGTTCGTTCATGTTCCTCGGCCCGACCGGTGTCGGTAAAACCGAGCTGTGCAAGGCACTGGCGGAGTTCCTCTTTGATACTGAAGAGGCGATGGTGCGCATTGATATGTCCGAGTTCATGGAGAAGCATTCCGTGGCTCGCCTGATCGGTGCTCCACCGGGCTACGTAGGCTATGAGGAGGGCGGTTACCTGACCGAGGCGGTGCGTCGCAAGCCTTACTCGGTGATCCTGCTGGACGAGGTCGAGAAGGCGCATCCGGATGTGTTCAACATCTTGCTGCAAGTGCTCGAGGATGGGCGGTTGACTGACAGCCATGGCCGCACGGTGGATTTCAAAAATACCGTGATTGTCATGACGTCCAACCTGGGCTCGGTGCAGATCCAGGAATTGGTCGGTGATCGCGAGGCCCAGCGTGCAGCGGTAATGGACGCGATTTCCTCGCACTTCCGGCCGGAGTTCATCAACCGGGTCGACGAAGTGGTGATCTTCGAGCCTTTGGCGCGGGATCAGATTGCCGGAATTACCGAGATCCAGTTGGGGCGTCTGCGCAGTCGCCTGACCGAGCGGGAACTGAAGCTGGAACTCAGCCCTGAGGCCATGGATAAGCTGATCGCGGTAGGCTACGACCCGGTTTATGGCGCTCGCCCGCTGAAACGAGCGATCCAGCGCTGGATCGAAAACCCGCTGGCTCAGTTGATTCTGTCGGGTCGTTTCATGCCCGGCGACACTGCCAAGGGCGTTGTGGAGAACGACGAAATCGTCTTCGTTTGATCCACTGCAGGAGCGAGCCAGCTCGCGATGGTCGTTAACGATAACGCGTGTTATCTGGCTAAACGCAGCGCTCAAGAGTTCTTCGCGAGCAAGCTGGCTTCTACAAAAACGCGTAACTGAACAGGAGGCCTCGCATTGCGAGGCCTTTTTTTCGTTAGGCTGTTGAACTTAAAGGAAAAGGCTTGTAAAGTGCGCCCCGCAGTCAGTCACCCGCCAGGGTTTCCGCTCCCCAAGCAGGAATCCAAAATAAGTTGCAAATCATTAACTTGAAAGCAATTTAGGGGGTTGACAGAGGTGCTGAAGATTGTAGAATAGCGCGCCTCAGACACACGAACGCAGCGATGCGAACGAGTCGAAGAGAACGCAGTAAAGCTTCACCGTTGTAAATTGAAATATGTAGTTCCGTGATAGCTCAGTCGGTAGAGCAAATGACTGTTAATCATTGGGTCCCAGGTTCGAGTCCTGGTCACGGAGCCAATTTCAAACCGGGGTATAGCGCAGTCCGGTAGCGCGCCTGCTTTGGGAGCAGGATGTCAGGAGTTCGAATCCCCTTACCCCGACCATTTTTGGGTCGTTAGCTCAGTTGGTAGAGCAGTTGGCTTTTAACCAATTGGTCGTAGGTTCGAATCCCACACGACCCACCATTTTTGAAACCAGTTAAGTCTGGGATCAAATCTTAAGATCAGACGCCAAAAGCTCTGTTCGCAGAAGGCGCCTTTCAAAGGTGCCTTTTTTTTACCGGGGTATAGCGCAGTCCGGTAGCGCGCCTGCTTTGGGAGCAGGATGTCAGGAGTTCGAATCCCCTTACCCCGACCATATTAAAAATCCTCGTATCGAAAGATACGGGGATTTTTTTTGCCTGCGAAAAAGCATTTCGTTTCAAGTCATCGTACAACTTGCCGATAACGAGCTGTCGGGGCACAGCCCCCACTCAAGCCAACAACAAGAAAGGCGCTCGTTATGTTTCTTCGACAGTTGAATATTGCCCCACGTGCTGCGTTGGGTTTCGCCTTGATTGCGGTGCTGGTGGCGCTGCTCGGAATATTTGCGCTGGGGCAAATGTCGAGCATCCGCGAGAGTGAGGTGGCGGTGGAGAAACAGTGGCTGCCGAGTATTCGTGGTGGCGACGAGATCCGCGAGATCATGCTGCGCATCCGCACGATATCCCTGCGCATGGCCCTGGATCAGGACCCGAAGAACATCACCCAATACCGCAGCCAAATGGATACCCGCGACAAGGAACTGAGCGAAAAGATTGCCGCCTACGACAAGCTGGTCACCACGGCTGAAGGCAAGGCGCTGTACGAGCAATTCAAAAATACCTTTGCGGCCTATCGCGCCGGCATTGCCCAGTCGTTCACCCTGGCCGAACAGGGGCGTCGTGACGAATTGACCAAACTGTTGCTGGTGGACATGAAGACTGTGGTCGACGGTTCCGGCAAGCAACTCAGTGATCTGGCTGAACTGTTTACCAAACAAGTCGCGGCGGAAAGCGACAAGTCCAAAGATCACTACGAAACCTCACGCACCATTGTGAGTGTGTTCATCGCCCTGGCGGCATTGGCCACGGTTGGCCTGGCCATGTTGCTGACCCGTAGCATCGTGCGCCCCCTGAGTGACGCTGTGAGCGCTGCAGAGCACGTGGCGCAGGGCGATCTGACCCGCCCGATCGAAACCCATGGCAATGACGAAGTCAGTCGTTTGCTCAAAGCGTTGGCGACCATGCAGCAAACCCTGCGGGACACCCTGCAGGGTATCAGCGGATCGGCCACGCAATTGGCCACGGCGGCCGATGAGCTGAGTGCCGTGACCCTCGATAGCACCCAGGGCCTGCAACAGCAGAACAACGAGATTGAGCAAGCGGCTACGGCGGTCAATGAAATGACCATTGCTGTTGAAGAGGTTGCGCGCAACGCGGTCTCCACGTCCGATGCCACCCGCCAGTCCAGTGAGTCCGCGCATCAAGGGCAAGAGAGAGTCAGCGAAACCGCCAGTGCGATCAGTGCACTGGCCGACGACGTGCAGAGTACCGGTGCGCTGGTGCAATCGCTGGCCAATCAATCCCAGGATATCGGCAAGGTGCTGGATGTGATTCGCGCCATCGCCGAACAAACCAACTTGCTGGCGCTCAACGCGGCCATTGAAGCCGCACGCGCGGGCGAGAGTGGTCGCGGGTTTGCGGTGGTGGCCGATGAAGTGCGCGCGTTGGCCTATCGCACGCAGCAATCGACCCAGGAAATCGAACAGATGGTGCAGGGCATGCGCAATGGTTCGAGCCTGGCCCTGGAGGCCATGAACGCCAGCGCCTCCCGTGCCGCCAGCACGCTGGTGCTGGCCAAGAGGGCAGGTGAAGCGCTGCAAACCATCACGACGTCGGTGCATCAGATTCACGAGCGAAACCTGGTGATCGCCAGTGCGGCCGAGGAGCAGGCCCAAGTGGCGCGTGAGGTCGATCGCAATCTGGTGAATATCCGTGACCTGTCTGTGCGTTCGGCTGCCGGGGCCGATCAGACCAGCGCATCGAGCCATGAACTGTCGCAGTTGGCGAATGCCCTGCAGGGGATGGTGCGGCGCTTCCGGGTGTAATGTTCCCGGAAAAAATGTGGGAGCGAGCCTGCTCGCGAAAGCGGTATGACATTCAGCGCATTAGTTGAATGTTAAACCGTCATCGCGAGCAGGCTCACTCCCACAGTGGTTGTGCGGTATCAGTGCAACTTGAGCCGTGGCTCGGTGCCGCGTCCGATCTTGCTGCCCAGCATCAGCATTGCCGTGCGGAACGGCCCGTACAGCGCCATCTGGTGCATGCGGTACAGCGACACGTAAAACATCCGCGCCAGCCATCCTTCAAGCATCACGCTGCCGGTGAGATTGCCCATCAAGTTACCCACCGCAGAAAACCGCGACAGCGAGATCAGCGAGCCGTAATCGGTGTACTTGTACTCAGGCAATGCCTTGCCTTCAATCCGCAGTTTCAGCGACTTGGCCAGCAGCGACGCCTGTTGATGCGCAGCTTGCGCGCGCGGCGGCACGTTGCGGTCGGTGCCCGGTTGCGGGCAGGCCGCACAGTCACCGAAGGCGAAGATATTCTCGTCACGGGTGGTTTGCAGGGTCGGCAACACTTGCAGTTGATTGATGCGGTTGGTTTCCAGGCCGTCGATGTCCTTGAGGAAGCCCGGTGCACGAATGCCGGCGGCCCAGACTTTCAGGCTGGCGTTGATGACTTTGCCATCGACGGTGATCAGGCTGTCCGCCGTCACTTCGCTGACCGCAGCGTTGGTCATGACATTGACCCCGAGCTTCTCGAGGGTTTTATGCACAGGCCCGCCAATTCGCTCTGGCAGCGCCGGCAGAACCCGTGGCCCGGCTTCGATCAGGGTGATGTGCATGTTTTCCGGCTTGATCCGATCCAGGCCATAGGCCGCCAGTTCGTGGGCCGCATTGTGCAGTTCGGCGGCCAGTTCGACTCCGGTGGCACCGGCGCCGACGATGGCAACGCTGATCTGTTCGACCTTGTCGGTCTGCCCGGCATGCGCTCGCAGGTAATGGTTGAGCAACTGCTGGTGGAAGCGCTCGGCCTGTTTGCGGGTGTCGAGGAACAGGCAATGCTGGGCCGCGCCCTGGGTGCCGAAATCGTTGGTCGTGCTGCCGACGGAAATCACCAGCGAGTCGTAAGCCACCTCCCGCGCCGGAACCAGCTCCAGGCCGGCTTCGTCATAAGTGGCGGCCAGCTGGATTTTCTTCTGCGTGCGATCGAGCCCGCTCATGCGCCCCAACTGGAACTCGAAGTGGTTCCATTTTGCCTGGGCAACATAATTGAGTTCGTCTTCGGAAGAATTCAGGGAACCGGCCGCCACTTCGTGCAGCAGCGGTTTCCAGATGTGGGTCAGATTCGCGTCGACCAGCATTACACTGGCGATGCCGCGTTTACCCAGAGTCTTACCCAGACGGGTAGCCAACTCCAGACCGCCGGCGCCGCCGCCAACGATGACAATACGATGAGTCATGGGGATATCTCGCAAGGCTAAAGGAAATCGGTGCAGTCAACCGAGCGAGCGCGAAGCGGCTCATAGCGTCAGGTAACTGATAAGTCGGCTCAACAAGCCCAGACCAATGGTCACGGCCAACACCAGCACAAGGAGCATCCACGGCCGGAAGGGCCGGCGCTCGACTCGGTGCTGGGACAGATGCAGGTACTCTTCGACATGCTTCTGGTCGTCGGGGTTCAGGCGGCTGGTCATATCGGGCCTCGTCAGGGGTAGACGTTGCTGAGTGTGTAGAGGTTACAGATTGATTTAACGAACGTTGAACGGAGCATAGCCGCTGTCCGGAATCGGCTCGACGCTCACCGTGTCGTCCAGGCGAATGATTCCACTTTGTAACACTCGGGCAGTGATTCCGCCATGTCCGCGAACGGCCTGAAAGGTCCCGGGGCCGAGGCTGTTTTGCAGGCGTGCGCAAGGCTGGCACCAGCCAGTGGTTTCGAAAATGGCCTGGCCGATTTTGAAGCGACGCCCCTTGAGGCTGAACAGGTTGATGCCGCTGATAACCAGATTGCGCCGTAACTCACCAGGCAACACCGGTTTGTCAGGCGGACGGCCCATCAGCGAGCTGATCACCGCTAGATGCTCCCATTGAATCAACGTCACTTGCCGTGCATTGCGTACACCCGGCCGGGCTCGATCACCGGTCAAGCCAGCCTCCAGTCGCGCTTCCACGGCCTCCAGTTCGATCATCGGTACGTGAGGTTGTGGGCGCACGCCAATCCAGCGTACGCGACCGATTTGCGGGACTTCGGCGATCAGTTCCTGCAATGGGCTCACAGACTGATCCCGACGTCGAAAACAATGCTGCGCCCCAGGTTGCTGCGCAGGAAATCCGGAGCATCGGGATGCGCAAACAGTACTCGGGCGAAGGTCGGCCCCACCAGTGACAGTGAGCGCCAGCCTTGGCGCAAGTATTCGGTGGGCGGCGGGAAATGGCTGTTGAGGTCCAGCACTTCGCGCTTGAGGCTGGCAAAGGCGATGATGTCCAGTTCGCCCAGATCCATGCCGCGTTCTTTGTAGTTGTGCGCTTTTTTGCGCAAGGTCGGCGCCAGTCGCAGCAAGAATTCGTTGGCCGGGATGCGCCGCGGCTTGGCCTCGCGCCGTACCAGCTGGCTCAGGGAGAACGCGCTGCGTCGCCGTTGCAGCTCATCGCGCCATTCGTCGTTGAGACGCCGGCCTTCGTCGAGAACGAAGAACACCTCGAAACTGGCATCGCGAAACAACACGTCCGGCGGCTCGCCGGCCGGGGCGAATTCGTCGGCACGATAAGAAATGTTCAAGCCTTGCAGCAGGCGCTGGCAGACCCAACGCTCCCGCTCCCATTTGCGGGCATTGGACAGGAACGCGTTGGCTTGCTCGGCCGCGATGGTCAGCAGGCGTAAGTAATCTGAGTCATCCATAGGCCCAAGCTTAGCGTTCAATTGCGACAAGCAGAAAGCGTTAAGCGGTAAACCGCGTGACTGGGCACTCGGAAACGGCGGTGTAGACTGATGGCCACCACTCGTACGATCGACCAAGGGGTTGAATGTGAAATATTGGACGGTGTTGTTGCTCGGGCTTCTACCCCTCTGGGCCAATGCGCTTGAGGTCGGCGAGCATGTGGCGCCCTGGACGCTGCTTGATCAGTTCGATCAGGCCTTTACCCTCGATAATCGCACTCAGACGCTGCTGGTGGCTCGCAGCATGGAGGGGGCCAAGTTGGTCAACGCTGCGTTGCAAGGCCAGCCCAAAGGCTATCTGGAGGCTCGCCATGCCGTGTTTCTCGCGGATATCCAGCGCATGCCACGGCTGATCGCCAAAATGTTCGCCATACCGGCCATGCGCGATTATTCCTACCGGGTAATGCTGGATCGCGACGGCCGCGTTGCTCCGAAGTATCCCGGTGCCGAGGATAAAGTGCTGTGGTTACAGCTCAAGGACGGCCAATTGGTGGCGCAGCACGAATACGCCACGGCTGCGCAGTTGCGTGAGGCATTGGAGGCGTCTCGCCCATGATCGGCGCCGAGCTGCTGTCATCGCAAAGTCTGACAGTCGGCTGGCTGATTTATGTGCCGGTGTTGCTCTGGGCAATCTGGCGTGCGCCCTGGGTCGAGCTGTTCACCGACAGCCGTCGTCAGCACTTGCTGTTCGGCACGGTGTTCGCGCTGTTCATGTTGTGGCTGGTGCGGCGGGATTTCGATACCGGCGTGTCCTATCACTTCATCGGCATGACGGCGGTGACGCTGTTGCTGGACTGGCCGCTGGCTATCGTCGGCGGGCTGGTGGCGCAGTTGGGGCTGGTGGCGCTCGGGCGACAGGATTTGATGGCGGTCGGGGTCAATGGCGCGTTGCTGATCCTGTTGCCGGTGCTGGTGACCGAGTGCTGCGCGATCCTGGTGGAGCGTGCTCAGCCGCGAAATCCCTTTGTGTATATCTTCGTGTCCGGTTTTTTTGCGGCGGCCCTGTCGGCGTTGCTGTGCCTGCTGCTGGCGTTGTGGCTGCTGTGGTTCGACGAGCGCTTTGAGATGCCGTACTGGCTGGAGGATTTTGTCGGGTACCTGTGGTTGCTGATTTTTCCCGAGGCTTTTATCAACGGCATGGTGGTCAGCGCATTGGTGGTGTTCTGCCCGGAATGGCTGGAGACCTTCAACCGCACACGCTACCTTTCGGCGCCCTGGAAGGATGACGATCCGAAGTCTTGACTCACATCAAAGCCTGAAAACGCCGGCAATCCCATGCTCGGCAAAACCTTCAGGAGTTTCGTCATGAGTGTTTACGAGTGGGCAAGGCAGGAGTTGAGGCAGAGTCTGGATTCGGCGCAAGCCGAGGGATTTGATCCCGGGTTGAGCCTGCGCGCCTTGCTCAGTGCCGTGGTGCAGCAAAGCAAGGCGGTACGCAGTGCGGAGGATTTGGCCGACGAGCTGCATTTCCTGGCGGAAAACCTCGACGACGGTCAGGACTACGGCTTCATGCGCCCCTGACGACGGTCATCAGTGACGCGGATCGAAATCGCCGCTGAACAACTCGTCCTCGGCATCGGGGGCCACTGGGATCTTGTGTTCTTCCGCCGCCCAGGCGCCCAGGTCGATCAGTTTGCAACGGTCCGAACAGAACGGACGGAATTTGCTCTCGGGACTCCATTCGACAGGGGCGCCGCAAGTCGGGCATTCGACGGTTGGGGTTTGGCTCATGACTGGCCTCCACGCAAAGTAAGGTAAAAGTGATGCAGGCGTTCAACCTCGCTGTGCAGCCAGGCGAGGTCGCGGTCGTTGACCACCACCTCGTCGGCATGTCGTAGGCGATCCTGGCGGCTGGATTGGGCCTTGAGGATCGCCTGGACCTGCTGCTCGCTTGTCTGGTCACGCAGCAGTGTGCGTTCGATCTGAAGCTGTTCAGGGGCATCGATCACCAGCACCCGTTGAGTCATGGCGTACTGCCCGGACTCGATCAACAGCGGCGAAACCAGAATCGCGTAAGGCGATTTTGCCAGCGCCAGATGATGAGCGATTTCCTCGGCGATCAGCGGATGCAGCAACGCTTCGAGCCAGCGGCGTTCTTCCGGCACTTCGAAGATCAGTTTGCGCAGCGCGGCGCGGTCCAGTTGTCCGTCGGGCAGCAACACGCCCGGGCCAAAATGCTCGGCGATCTTCGCCAGCGCCGGCCGCCCCGGTTCGACCACCCAGCGGGCAGCATGATCGGCATCGACCACATGCACGCCGAGGTCGATGAAATGTTGGGCCGCCGCGCTTTTTCCGCTGCCGATGCCGCCGGTGAGGCCGAGAATCCAGGGTTTTTCCACAGGGGTATTCATTTCAAACCGACAAACTGCCAATAGAAGTCGGTTATTTGAACACCCCAGAGCAAGGCAATCCAGCCAGCAATGGCCAGATAGGGCCCAAAGGGGATCGGTGTCGAGGTTTTTGCCTTGCGCAGGCGCAAGCAAATCAAGCCAATAAAGGCGCCTGCGAGGGACGAAAGCAGGATAGTGAGCGGCAATATCTGCCAGCCACCCCAGGCGCCAAACATCGCCAGCAATTTGAAATCGCCATAGCCCATGCCGTCCTTGCCGGTGATCAGTTTGAACAACCAAAACACCGACCACAGCGCCATATAGCCGGCGACTGCGCCCCATAATGCATCCTGCAACGGCACGAACAGGCCGAGACTGTTGACGATCAGCCCCAGCCACATCAGCGGCAGCACCAGCACGTCCGGTAACAGTTGATGCCTGGCGTCGATCAGGCTCATGGCCAGCAGTCCCCAGGTCAGCAGCAGAGTCATGCAGGCTGCCCAGCCGAAGCCGAAGTGCCAGGCGATGAATGCCGACACCAGGCTGCAGGCGAGCTCAGTCAGCGGGTAGCGTTTGCTGATCGGTGCCGCACAGGCCGAACAGCGTCCGCGCAGCAGAACGAAACTGAGCAGCGGAATGTTTTCCCAGGCCCGAATCCGGTGACCGCAGTGCGGGCACTGGGAGTGGGGGAGCAGCAGGTTGTAGGTCGGCAGCGGTGTTTCGCCGGGAAGCCCGAGAATGTCATGGGCCTGCATGCGCCACTCGCGCTCGAGCATTTTCGGCAGGCGCCAGATCAGCACATTGAGAAAGCTGCCGACGAGCAGGCCGATCACCCCGGCGATGACGACAAAGGCTAGCGGGTAGTGGGCAAGAATTTCGTTCAGGGGCATATCAGATCGCTGAGCCGAGTTGGAAGATGGGCAGGTACATTGCGACGACCAGGCCACCGACGATAACACCCAGCACCACCATGATGAACGGTTCCATCAGGCTGGTGAGGTTATCGACCATATGATCGACGTCGTCCTCGTAGAAACCCGCGACCTTGTCGAGCATGCCGTCCAGCGTACCGGACTCCTCGCCAATGGCGGTCATCTGGATGGCCATGTTCGGAAAGATACCGGAAGTACGCATGGCGAAATTCAGCTGCATGCCCGTCGAGACATCCTGCCTGATGCGTTGCACGGCGCGCTTGAACACGATATTGCCGGTCGCGCCAGCCACCGACTCCAGCGCTTCAACCAACGGCACGCCAGCGGCGAACGTGGTCGACAGCGTACGGGCGAAGCGGGCCACGGCGGATTTGTACATCAAGGTGCCCACCAGCGGCAGTTTCAACAACCCGGTGTCCATTCGGTCGCGAAAAGCCTGGGACGTCCTCAAGGCATGACGAATGGCGAACAACGCCACGATCGTGACCCCGAGCATCATCCACCAGCTGTCCTGCATGAACCGCGACAAACCAATGACCATCACAGTGAAGGCGGGCAACTCGGCTCCGAATCCCTGGAATACCGACTGGAATTGCGGGACCACTTTGACCAGAAGAATCCCGGTGACGATGATCGCGACGAACACCACCATCAGCGGGTAGGTCATGGCTTTCTTGATCTTGGACTTGAGGCTTTCGCTCTTTTCCTTATAAGTCGCCACCCGTTCCAACAGAGTATCCAGCGCTCCGGCCTGTTCGCCGGCGTCCACCAGATTGCAGTACAACTCATCGAAATACCGGGGCTTTTTGCGCAGGGCCGCGGCAAAGCTGTTACCCGCCGCGACGTCCTGTTTCACGTCGTCCACCAGCGTGCGCATGGCCGGGTTATCGAAGCCTTCACCGATGATGTCGAACGACTGCAGTAACGGCACCCCGGCTTTCATCATGGTTGCCATTTGCCGGGTGAACAGGGCGATGTCCTGGGCCTTGATGCGTTTGCCCAGACTGAGCAGCGACGGGGTTTTCTTGCGGACCTTACCGGGATTGATGCCTTGCTTGCGCAATTTCGCCTTGATCAGCGCCGGGTTCTGTCCGCTCAGCTCGCCGGTTATTCGGGCACCTTTGCGATCGGTGCCTTCCCAGGCATACACACTGATTTTTGCTGCTTTGACCGCCATGTTCAGTCCTTGGTGACTTGCCACTTCATGAATCCCGATTCGCCCGTTGTAGCCATCGTTGCAGTGTTCGCACCCGACTGGCTCATAGATCGTGAATGTGCCGATGCGTTCCTCGGGGAAACTTCCTTGAGCCGGGCCTTGCGGGGGAGTTTCCGCCGGCCGGGGCCGATTGCCTGACCAGATCGTAGAAGGCGATGCCATGCATTGAAGTACCCGGGGCGCGATCTAGAGCCTAGTCAAACGGTGGAACCAGACCACCAGGGGTAGGTGACAAAAACTGTCAGATAGTGCGGATTCTGGGAGTAGGAAAGGGTGTTGGGCGGGTCGTGCACCCCGCCAACAGAGGGCACGGTGCCTGGCATGGGCTGTGCTCTAACAGCTTCAGATCATGAGAATTCGACTCATGCATGGAGGCTGTCAATGAACCAACAAAAAGGCTTTACCCTGATTGAGCTACTGATCGTGGTCGCAATCATCGGGATTCTGGCAACGTTCGCGATTCCTGCGTATTCCAAATACCAGGCCCGGGCCAAGGTGACGGCGGGGCTGGCGGAGATTTCGGCCTTGAAGGTGCCGTTCGAAGATGTCATCAATCAAGGCGACGATCCGGATCTGAAGACGGTGGGTGGCACCCCGACCACCTCCAATTGCACAACGACAGCGTCCGGTAAAGCGGCGGATGGCACAGGCACTATTGCCTGCACAATCGTGAATGCACCCGGCCCGGTGCTGAACAAAACCATTACCCTGACGCGTACCCTGACGGGGTGGACGTGCGCCACCACGGTCGATCAGGACTATGCGCCCAAAGGCTGTACGGGCGTCGCCCCGAAAGTCTGATCCATGACCTGATTGCCAGTACCCCGCCTTTCGCGGGGTATTTTTTTGTCCTGTTTTATACAAACCAGGTCTTCAGGAAAACCCGCGTTAATTCATGGCCTTAGGCCTGCGGTAAAACCCGCAACTTGCATGTAGGGAATTTCGAAGTCATGCATTTTGCATGATTCCGGAAATTTACGTTTTTTATAAGTTATTGATTTATATGCATTTATTGTTTATTTCAAAGTTGGCACAGCGTTCGCAATATCTCTGGTAACCCTGCTGAAAAGAAATCCAGCAGACTTTCCAGAAAAACAGGAGTTACTCGTATGAAGAAGTTCGCTATCGCTGCCGCTACTGTAACCGCGCTGACCCTGACCATGGCCAATGCTGCATTTGCACAGACTCAAGCCACCCAGGCACCCATGACACTGGCGGCCGGTGAAATGACCAAAGCCGAGGAAGCTACTTCCGATACCTGGATCACAACCAAAGTCAAAAGTGACCTGCTCACCGAAAAAGGTATTCCTGGCACCGACATCAAGGTTGAAACCAACAAAGGCGTCGTGTCCCTGTCATCCACCGTTGCGGTGACTGACGCTCAGAAAGCCACTGCCGTGGCGATCACCAAGAAAATCAAAGGCGTCAAAGCGGTCTCCGCTGACGGCCTGAAAGCCGAGTAAGGCACGACTTCTCGCCTGGACTGGGAGAAGGCGCGGCAGGCGGGCCGAGTGATACGCCTGTCGCATCTGAGGAGTTCATGCGAACGGCCATAAGGATGTGGCCATTACAGGCCCCGGCATTCGTGTCGGGGCCTGTTCTATTGTGGCGCTGCACATTAACTGGAGATCAGTTCTCGCGTTACTTTTCCTTCACTCGGCGTCCAGATGCAGGGGCGTAACCACCTTGCCGTCCTTTTCCGCTTCGCCCAGTTGGGCATCGATAAAGTACACGCGGTCATCGGCGAGTTGGCCCTTGTCGACCAGATAATCCTTAATGCTGCTGGCGCGATCCTGCCCCAACTGGCGCAACAGCACGTCGCTGGTACTCCAGAATTTGATCACGTCAGCGCGCATTTTCGCCGTGCGTTCCTCTTTGCCCAAGTCCTTCCATTCGGCGGGTGGCTGAGTTTTCAGGCGAGTGCGATAAATCCCTTCCAGCAGCGCGCCTTTCTCGTTGTCCGGCACTACCAGCATCGAAGCCTGGGCCGGCACTTTGTCACCACGGCGCTGGAGCATTTTGTAGTAGTTGTACTGGTATTCCCGTTCCAGTCGCTGTTCGGCGATCAACGGGCCGTCGCTGCTTTGCGCCGCCGTGCCTTCAATTTCCAGACGCAGGGCAGGACGTTCCTTGAGCGCGTTGGACAGTTTGACCAACGCCGCTTCAGCGTCCTTGCTCAGGTCGCTGGAACCAGGGGCAAAAGACACGCTCCCCAAGTCTTCCGAGCCACCGCCGCTGACCAGCCCGCCAATCAGCTTGAATGGCGCCGCCGCGGCTTTCACGATCAGGTTGCGCAGGGTCTGCCAGACGATCGGCATGATGCTGAACTGCGGGTTATTGAGGTCGCCGGTGACCGGCAGCTCGATGGAAATCTTGCCATCGACGTCCTTGAGCAAGGCAATCGCCAGTTTCAGCGGCAGGCTCACGGCGTCGGGGCTGTCGACCTTTTCGCCCAGTTGCAGTTGTTCAACCACCACTTTGTTTTCGGCCTTGAGCTGGCCTTTGGTGATCAGGTAATGCAGATCAAGATTGAGTCGGCCCTTACGGATACGGTAACCGGCGAACTTGCCGGAGTAGGGCGTCAGCGTGGTCAGTTCCACGCGTTTGAAGCTGGTGGCGATGTCGAGGCTGGCCATCGGGTCGAACGGATTGACCGCGCCCTTAATGGTCACCGGTGCATAGCGGTCGACCTTGCCCTTGACGTCGACACTGGCGGGCTTGGCCTGGCGGCTGTCGATGGTGCCGATTTGCCCGTTGAGTTGTTGGATGGCGGTTGCAAAGTTCGGCGTCAGGCTGAAGTCGGCGAAGTTGGCCGAGCCGTCATTGATGGCAATCCCGCCGATATGGATGCCCAGTGGCTTGTCCTTGCTGGCGGCAGGTTTGGCGGCGGCAGGCCTGGCACCGGAATCAGCCGGCTGCGGAATCAACAAGTCATCGATGTTGGTGGTGCGGTCATCGTTGATCATGAAGCGTACATAAGGCTGCATCAGGTTGATCTTGTCGATCGACAGGCTGTCACCGTGTTGATAGTTCAGGCCTTCGACCATGACCTGCTGCCATTTGAGAAAGTCGCGGGTTTTCAGGGTGTCGAGCGTATGCAGCTGATCGACCTGGGCGCGCCCGGTAACGCTGAACGCCAAGGGTTCAGTGCTTTTCAGATTGACCGCCAGATCGCTGCCAAGCATGCCGCTGCGCAGTTCCAGGCGTATGAAAGGAGTGATGTAGGACTGGGCGACTCGCAGGTCGATGTCCTTGGTCTGGACGTTGAGTCTGGCGCTGATCGGGGCCAGATTGACCTCACCGTCTGCCAGAAGCTTGCCTTGCTTGCCCACGCCAGAGTCGAGCTTGAGGGTAAAAGGCGAGCCGTTGAGACTGTCGAACTTCTGCAGGTCGAGATTCAGTGGTCCCAATTCCAGCGCGACGGCCGGTTGTGCCTTGCGGTCAGCCAGATGCACCTGATAGTCGCGCAGTTGCACGTCGTTGAGCAGGACCTGCCAAGGTTTGCTCGGTGGAGCAGGGGCCGGCTTGGGTGAATCGGCTGCTGCCGGCGTGCTGGCCGGTTCGGCGTTGGCCTTGGCGGCCGGTTTGGACGGCTGGCTGGCGAACAGCTTCTGCCAATCGAGTTGACCATCCGCTTCGAGGGCCGCCCAGGTTTCCAGCTTGTGGCTGCGGATTTTGCCGACCACTACCTGCTGCTTGGCCAGGTCCAGGGTGGTATCGCTGACGTCCAGCCGCTCAAGCTTCACCAGCGGCCGGCCATCCGGGGCCTTGATGGCGAAAGGTGCAACACTGACCGCGACATTGCTCAGCAGTAATTCGGTCTGCTTTGACAGGTTGAGTTTGTAGTCGGTGCTGAGATTGACCACCCCGCTTTCGAGGTCCAGGGGCACCGCGTCGCGCACGTAGGGCCAGAAGGACTTCATCTTGCCGTCAGTGATTTTCAACCTACCTTCGGAGGCAATCGGGATCAGGCTGAAGTTACCCGTCCAGTCGACCTGCCCGCCGCCCGGGCCGATGGCGACCAATGTCATGTCGGCACTGTCTTCGGGGCGGGTACTGAGGTGTTTAAGCTCGAAATCGAGTTTGTCGTAGAGAAATTCGATGGGCTCGCTGGGGCGCTCATCCTTGAAGTGCACGACACCGCCGGCCAGATTGATCCGGTCTATGCGCAACGGGAACGGTTTGGCATTGGGATCGGCAGGCGTCGGTTCGCTCTGTGGCAGTTTGAACAAGCCGAGCAGGTTGAGTTTGCCGTCCTTGCCGAAGAGGATCTCGGTCTTGGATTTTTCCAGTTCGATATCGGACAGATGCAGCGTCCTGGTCCAGAGGCTATCGAGCTGCAGGTTGGCGTACAGGCGTTCGAAGCCGACCTGCTCCTTGCCGGGCTCGCCGATACTCAAGCCCCAAAGGGTCACTTCGAGGCTGAACGGGTTGATTTCGATCCGCTGAAGGGTGGCGGGCATCGTGGCGTAGTTGGCCAGTTGTTGGTTGGCAACACGCAGGGCGATGCCCGGTAAAATCAGAAAGCCCAACAGACTGTAGAGGGCCAGAGCAGTCAACAAGGCGCCGACGGCGCGAATCAATCCTTTGTACATGTGTGGCTTCATCTGTCTGAATCGGAGTGCCTTGGAGTATGGCACGCGTTTGCGGTTCCGAAGCAAACAGCCCGTTCAGGAACTTTCAGATTTGTCTGACACGAATCAAAGCTGCAGGATCAGGGTTTTCAGCGGCGGTTGTTGATCCATGGACGGGAAATCAGCACCGGGTTTCATCACCGTCCACTCTCGTACCGGCCGCCCGGCCTTCTCGGCGCAGCGCAGGACTTGTTCGCGCCAGTCGTCCATGCTGACCTTGGCCAGGTTGTTGCAGCAGATCAGCACGCCATTGTCGGCAGTGGTCAGCAATGCCGGCTTCAGCAGGCTTTGATAGTCGCGCAGCAGGTCGACGGTGCCGAAAGCACTCTTGGCCCAGGCTGGCGGATCAAGCAGGACCAGATCGTACTGGCGCTGTTCCAGGCGCTGATAGCTTGGCAGTTTCTGCCCGCGTCGCTGGCTGATCGGCAGGCCGGCCAATTGGCGGATGGCGGGGAAATAATCGGACTGAATGAACGTCATGGTCGGCAATTGCGGGTTGAGCAGGCCATTTTCACGACCGACTGCCAGATTGCCTTCGGCGAAGTCCAGGTTGCACACCTCGCTGGCGCCACCGGCCGCGGCGCTGAGGCCGACCCCACAGGTGTAGGCGAACAGGTTCAACACACTTTTGTTTTTGCTGTGGTCCTTGACCCAGCCGCGCGTGTTGCGCAGGTCGAGGAACAGCAAAGGGTCTTGCCCGGCGTGGCGCCCGCGGACCCGGTAATTGAGCCCCCATTCGTGGCCGACCAGATCTTGCAGCGCCGCTTCGTCGGCGCGGTAGACGGTGTCTTCGCGATCGATACGCGAGTTGCCACGGGAGCGGTCGTTGTAGACCAGCAGCAGGTCGAGGCCCATATGTTGGTTGACGATTTCATGCAGTTGCAGCAGCGCTTCGCGTTCCAGCGACTGGTGGAAGCTTTGCACCAATAGTTGCGGGCCGTAGCGGTCAATCGTCAGGCCCCCGGCGCCTTCCTGGCTGCCATGGAACAGGCGATAGCAGTCGGTGCCTTGCTGGTGCAGTTCGGCCAGCAGGTCCTGGCGATATTCAAGGGCGGCGCGCAGCGCCTGATTCAAGGAAGACATGCTGGGCGCCTTGCAGGAGGGAATTGGGCGCGGGAGTTTAACAGTTACTGAGCTTCAAGCTTCAAGCTTCAAGCTTGCAGCTCTGAGCATCAGGTCAACAGCCCCATGCGCCGTTTGGCGCGCTGCACCGAGCCATTACGCACCGCCCAGCGCAGCATCGGCGCACTGCGGTTGACGCTGGCGCGGATCAGTTTGCGTTGCAACGGGCTCTGGCTGACGCCGAGCATGTCACTGGCCCAGTCCGGCAGCAGGTCGATCCCGGCCTGCATCATCATCCCGCCGAAAGGCTTGGCCAGACGGCTGGGAGACGGGGCGTTCAACAGTAACCGCAACACTTCGCGACTGCGTTCGTCGCAGAGCAATTGCGGGCGGATGCGTTCAAGGTATTCGGCAACTTCCCGTCGTGAACGCGGCACATCACGGGCCCCCAGGCGTTCGGCGACCAATGCGATTTCTGCGTAATAGCGATCCTGATCGACCAGGGACAGATGCGGGTTGCGATAGCGCAGGTGCGCGGCCAGGAAGTTGCTGACCTCGGCCACATGCACCCAGGTCAGCAGGTCGGGGTCGCTGGCGGCATAGGGGCGACCATCGGGTGCCGTGCCGATCACTTGCAGATGAATGGTGCGGACTTTCTCGATCAGCCAGTCGGCGTCCTGTCGCGAACCAAAGGTGGTGCCGGAAATGAACTGTCCAGTGCGGCGCAGGCGGCCGAGCATGTCCTCGCGAAAATTCGAATGGTCCCAGACACCGGCCAGGGCCAGCGGGTGCAGGGCTTGTAGCATCAGGGCGCTGATACCGCCGATCAGCATGCTGCTGAAGTCGCCGTGCACTTGCCAACTCACCGAGTCAGGCCCGAACAGGCCCGGATCGCCTTTGGGGTTTTCCAGGTCGAGCTTGCCCAGGGACAGGCCGCTCAGGCTCATGATTTGGCTTTCGATACGGCTGCGAATGAATTCCATGGGGGCTCAGTCAGTTTCTGCGGGAGCGAGCAAGCTCGCTCCTACAAAGGCACGTTATTGGTTCAGGCGCTTGTCGATCAAGCCTTGCACCACGCTTGGGTCGGCCAGGGTCGAGGTATCCCCCAGGCTGTCCAGTTCGTTACAGGCGATCTTGCGCAGGATACGCCGCATGATCTTGCCCGAACGGGTTTTCGGCAAGGCGGGCGCCCACTGGATCAGATCCGGTTTGGCGAAGCTGCCGATTTCCTTGCTGACGTGGGCCAGCAGTTCCTTTTTCAGGTCATCACTGGGATCGGTGCCGTTCATGGGGGTGACGAAGGCGTAGATGCCCTGGCCCTTGACGTCATGGGGATAACCGACCACGGCGGCTTCGGCAATGCTGTCGTGCAGCACGAGGGCGCTTTCCACCTCGGCGGTGCCGATGCGGT
Source organism: Pseudomonas moorei (assembly GCF_042846945.1). Lineage (NCBI taxonomy): Bacteria > Pseudomonadati > Pseudomonadota > Gammaproteobacteria > Pseudomonadales > Pseudomonadaceae > Pseudomonas > Pseudomonas moorei. The sequence continues at coordinate 397,538 of NZ_AP035776.1, read as the reverse complement.
GCCCGGAAACGTTGATCACATCGTCGATACGCCCGGTGATCCAGTAGTCGCCATCCTCGTCGCGACGTGCGCCGTCGCCGGTGAAGTAGTAGCCGGGATAGGGTTTGAAGTAGGTGTCGACCATTCGTTGCGGGTCGCGGTAGACGCTGCGGATCTGCGCTGGCCAGCTCGACTTAATGGCCAGCACGCCGCTGCCGGCACCTTTGATTTCCTTGCCATGCTCGTCGAGCACCACCGGTTGCACGCCGAACATCGGCTGGGTGGCGCAGCCGGGTTTGATTCGTTGCGCGCTGACCAGCGGGCTGAGCATGATGCCGCCGGTTTCGGTCTGCCACCAGGTGTCGACAATCGGGCAACGCTCTTCGCCGACCACATGGAAGTACCATTCCCAAGCTTCCGGGTTGATGGGCTCACCCACGGTGCCGAGCAGTCTGACGCTGGCGCGGGAGGTTTCCTTCAGCGGTTCTGGACCTTCACGCATCAAGGCGCGCAGGGCAGTGGGGGCGGTGTAGAAGATGTTGACTTTGTGTTTATCGATCACTTGCCAGAAGCGAGAAGTGCTCGGATAGCTCGGTACCCCTTCGAAGATCAGCGTGGTCGCGCCGTTGGCCAGCGGGCCATAGACGATATAGCTGTGACCGGTCACCCAGCCGACATCGGCGGTGCACCAGAAGACTTCGCCATCGCGGTAGTCCAGCACGTATTTGAAGGTCATTGCCGCTTGTAGCAGGTAGCCACCCGTGGTGTGCAACACCCCCTTGGGTTTGCCGGTGCTGCCGGAGGTGTAGAGGATGAACAGTGGATCTTCGGCGTCCATCGGTTCGGGTGGACAGTCGTCGGTGACATCGCGCAACGCTTGGTGGTACCAGATATCCCGGCCTTCGACCCAGTTCACCTGATTCTGTGTGCGTTCGACCACCACCACTGTGCTGACGTCAGGGCAACTCTGCAGCGCTTTGTCGACATTCTGTTTGAGTGGCACGAACTTGCCGCCGCGCACGCCCTCATCGGCGGTGATTACGGTGCGGCAATCGGCGTCGAGTATCCGGTCGCGCAACGAATCGGGGGAGAAACCGCCGAACACCACGGAGTGCACGGCACCGATTCGCGTGCAGGCAAGCATGGCGAACGCCGCTTCGGGAATCATCGGCATGTAGATGCATACCCGGTCGCCTTTTTTCACGCCACGGCTTTTGAGCACGTTGGCCAGGCGACAGACGTTGTGATGCAGTTTTTTGTAGGTGATCTGTGTAGATTCGGCGGGATCGTCGCCTTCCCAGATAATCGCAGTTTGATCGCCACGCTTTTCCAGATGACGGTCGATGCAGTTGTAGCTGACGTTCAACTGGCCGCCGGCAAACCAGCTGGCCTCGCCGGTTTTCAAGTCATAGCGCTGGACGGTCTGCCACGGTGCGCTCCAGTCGAGAAAACGGTTGGCCTGTTCGGCCCAGAAAGTGCTGGGGTGTTCAATGGATTCGCGGTACAGGCGATGGTAGTCGTCCTGACTCAACTGTGCAGCCCGGCGGACGGCATCGGCTTTGGGAAACGTGCTGATATCGAACATGACGGTTCCTTATTCTTGTTTTGCGACAAAGATAAAGATGCGCCGAGAGACCAAAGGGTTCAAGAGGGGAGCTGTGCGACCCTCGCAGGAGCTGGCTTGCCAGCGAAAGCGGTGTGACAGTCAGCATTCATTTGACTGACCCACCCTCTTCGCTGGCAAGCCAGCTCCCACAGGGAATGGGGGGCATTGTTGCCCCCCCTCCATCAAATCAACCGCGGTGACGACCACGGAAGTAGTTGATCAAGCCTTGGGTGGACGCGTCGTCAGCCGGAGATTCTTCGCTGCCAACCAGACGGTTGTAGACGCCTTTGCCCAACTCCTTGCCCAGCTCCACGCCCCACTGGTCGAAGGCGTTGATGCCCCAGATCACGCTTTGTACGAAGACCTTGTGCTCGTACATCGCCACCAGTGCACCGAGGCGGCGCGGGCTGATGCGCTCGACCACCAGGGTGTTGCTCGGACGGTTGCCCGGGATCACTTTGTGGGGCGCGAGTCGTTGCACTTCGGCTTCGCTCATGCCCTTGTCACGCAGCTCGGCTTGCGCCTCGGCGAGGGTTTTGCCGAGCATCAGCGCCTGGCTTTGCGACAGGCAGTTGGCGTACAGCCACTGGTGGTGGTCGGCCACCGGGTTGAAGCTGACGATCGGCACGATGAAGTCGGCCGGAATCAATTGGGTGCCCTGGTGCAGCAACTGGTGGTAAGCGTGCTGACCGTTGCAACCCACGCCGCCCCAGATCACCGGCCCGGTATCGGTCGAAACGGCGGTGCCGTCCTGACGCACGCTCTTGCCGTTGGATTCCATGTCCAGCTGTTGCAAGTGCTTGGTGATGTTGCGCAGGTAATGGTCGTACGGCAGGATCGCGTGGCTCTGGGCACCCCAGAAATTGCCATACCACACGCCGAGCAAGGCCAGCAGCACTGGCATGTTCTGTTCGAACGGCGCGGTCAGGAAGTGCTGGTCCATGGTGTAGGCACCGGACAGCAGCTCCTTGAAGTTCGACATACCGATGGCCAGTGCGATCGGCAGACCAATGGCCGACCACAGCGAGTAACGTCCGCCAACCCAGTCCCACATCGGGAAGATGTTCTCTTCGCGGATACCGAACGCCACGGCGGCGGCGTTGTTGCTCGACACCGCGATGAAGTGACGATGCAGCTCGGCTTCCGAGCCACCCTGAGCCAGGTACCAGGCGCGGGCGGCCTGGGCGTTTTTCAGGGTTTCGAGGGTGTTGAAGGATTTCGACGAGACGATGAACAGCGTGGTTTCGGCGCGCAACTTCATGGCCAGTTCGTGGAACTCACTGCCGTCGATGTTCGCCAGGTAGTGGCAGCGCACGCCTTTCTGGGCGTAGGCCAGCAGTGCCTCGGACACCAGCTCAGGGCCGAGGAACGAGCCACCGATACCGATGTTTACCACGTCAGTGATTGGCTTCTCGGTGTAACCGCGCCACAGGCCGTCGTGGATACGGCCGACGAGGTCAGTGATCTGGTTCAGCACCTTGTGCACTTCCGGCATCACGTTGACGCCATTGACCGACAGCTTGTCGCCAACCGGGCGACGCAGCGCGGTGTGCAGGGCAGGGCGGCCTTCGGAGGCGTTGACGATTTCGCCGTCGAACAGCGACTTGATCGCGCCCTTGAGGTCGACTTCGTTGGCCAGACCCACCAGCAGATTGCGGGTCTCGGCATTGATCAGGTTTTTCGAGTAATCGAGAAACAGGCCGCAGCTGCTGAGGGTGAATTGAGTAAAGCGCTGCGGGTCGGCATTGAAGGCCTCGCGCATGCTGAAATCCTGCATGGCCTGGCGGTGGTCATTCAACGCTTGCCAGGCGGGCAGAGCGGTAACGTCATGAGGGGTGCGGTAATACGCCATCGCTGCTGGTTTCCTTTTTACTTGAACTGCCTTTATGACACTGAAAGTCCCGGAATGTCCCGGCCACACTTGGGCGAGTCCGGTCAGCCTGCGTAGGCACGATTGAATAGCGCAGGCCGGTAACAGTAAACCTCGCGGGGGTGCTCTGTCTTGGCTTTGTCTGACCTGCGACCGGTACTTTTTTATACCGATACGGCAGGCCAGGGCAACAGGCGGTTTTTTCAGTGCGGAGAATAGCGGGTGGTCAGGCGACCTGAACCGGAATGGCATTGCTGGTGTGGCTCAGTTCATTGCCCGGCGCCATGTAGAGCATGCGCGGTTTGAAGTTGAGCAATTCGGCTTCGCTGTAGTGGGCGTAAGCGCAGATGATCACACGATCGCCGACCTTGGCCTTGTGCGCGGCGGCACCGTTGACCGAGATCATGCGCGACCCTTCTTCGCCACGAATGGCGTAGGTGGTGAAGCGCTCGCCGTTGTCGATGTTGTAAATCTGGATCTGTTCGTACTCACGAATGCCGGACAGGTCCAGCCATTCACCATCGATGGCGCAAGAGCCTTCGTAGTCGAGTACTGCGTGGGTGACTTCGGCGCGATGCAGCTTGGCTTTGAGCATGATGGCGTGCATGAGTGTTTCCCGGGTCGGATCGAACGGCGGGCAGTTTGCCTGATGGCGTTGGGGGCGGCAATACGGTGAGCAAAGTCACGGCCAGCCCTTGCAGGAGCCGAGCAAGCTCGGCTCCTGCAAGGTTTTGCAGTTCTTAAGCTGGCGTATCGAGATTCAGGTGCAGGTTATCGATCAACCGCGTCGTGCCCAGGAAGGCCGCCACCAGAATCACCAGGTCCCGATCCTCGGGCGTTGCCGGACGCAATGTCAGCGCATGGCGGATTTCCAGGTAATCCGGACGCAGGCCGGCGGCTTCGAGCTGCTGCAGTTTTGCCTGGATCAGGGCCGGGTAGTCGCGCTCACCCTGCTTGATCGACTCGGCGATCTCGCTCAGCGTGCGGTACACCACCGGCGCAACGGCCCGTTGTTCTTCACTGAGGAAACCGTTGCGCGACGACAGCGCCAGGCCGTCGGCCGCTCGAACGGTCGGCTCGCCAATGATCTGGATCGGCATGTTCAGGTCGTGGACCAGCGCACGAATCACCGCCAGTTGCTGGAAGTCTTTCTGGCCGAAGATCGCCAGGTCAGGCTGGACCATGTTGAACAGTTTGCTGACCACCGTCGCCACGCCCTCGAAATGCCCCGGACGGCTGGCGCCGCACAAGCCTTCGGACAGTTGCGGGACGCTGACACGGGTCTGGCCGGCCATGCCGTCGGGGTACATCTCCTCGACGGTAGGTGCAAACAGCAAATGACAACCGGCCTGGAGCAGTTTTTCCTGATCGGCCGCGAGGGTGCGCGGGTACTTGTCGAGGTCTTCGCCGGCGCCGAACTGCAATGGGTTGACGAAAATGCTCGCTACCACGAAATCTGCCCGTTGCGAGGCTTTGGTAATCAGTGCGATATGACCGCTGTGCAGGTTGCCCATGGTCGGCACAAAAGCGATGCGCTTGCCTTCGCTGCGGGCGCGAGCCACGGCGGCTCGCAGTTCGCGTACGGTTTTTACGGTGTTCATGCAGAGAATCCGTGTTCGATGCCAGGGAAGGTTGCGGCTTTGACTTCAGTGACGTAGGCACTCAAGGCTGCGTGGATGCTTTCCTGGCCAGCCATGAAATTCTTCACGAATTTGGGTACGCGGCCGGTCATGGACAGGCCCAGCATGTCGTGCAAGACCAGTACCTGACCGTCGGTACCATGGCCGGCGCCAATACCGATCACCGGAATTTTTACCGCCTGGGTGATTTCTTCCGCCAGTTCGCTGGGAACGCATTCGAGCAGCAGCATTGCCGCGCCAGCCTGTTCCAGCGAGATCGCATCGGCACGCATCTGCCGTGCCTGGTTTTCGTTGCGGCCCTGGACTTTGTAACCGCCGAGGATATTGACCGATTGCGGCGTCAGCCCCATGTGCGCGCATACCGGGATGCCGCGTTCGGCGAGCAGGCGAATCGAATCCGCCAGCCACAACGCGCCTTCGACCTTGATCATGTGCGCGCCAGCCTGCATCAGCAGCGCGCTGTTGGCCATGGCCTGTTCGGTGGTGGCATAGGCCATGAACGGCAGGTCGGCGAGGATTAGCGCATCGGTGTTACCGCGCTTGACCGCAGCCACGTGATAAGCCATTTCTGCGGTGGTGACCGGCAGGGTGCTGTCGTGGCCCTGCAAAACCATGCCGAGGGAGTCGCCCACCAGCAAAACTTCAACGCCAGCCTGATTGCAGGCGTGGGCGAAGGTCGCGTCATAGCAGGTCAGCATGGTGATTTTTTCACCTTTTTGCTTAAGACCTTGCAGCGTGGTCAGGGTGATGGCTGGCATGAAAAGTTCCTCATTCAGGCGCTGTGGAAACTACTGCGAGTAACGCGCGTGATTCTTCGTTAAATACAGGCGCACGTTCTTTTGTCGTGCTTGTAAGGCCTGGATTGCGCCCTTCAACGCCGTGTTGACGGCAACGGGACGCCTATAGTCGTGAGGAGAACTCGGGAAGTCAATTGGGTGTGTTACCGCATTGTTACGTCTGGGGTGTTACCGGGGTAACTGATGCGATTCAGCAAATTCTGTAGGACCGATACCAGACCAATGTGGGAACGGGCTCGCGCCCACTAGGGTATTTCGGTCAATTCGGGGACAGGCGTTCCAGGCCGACGAACGGGCAGGCGGCGAGCAATCCGCTGAGGTCGCGACCATCGGCCAAACGCAGATCGGCTGGCGCCAACTCCGCCAGCGGATACAGGACAAAGGCCCGTTCCTGCAGGTGATAGTGCGGCACCTTGAGGCGGGGTTCATCGATCAGTCGATCGCCGAACAGCACGATATCGAGATCCAGAGTGCGCGGTCCCCAGCGTTCAAGGCGCTCGCGGCCCTGTTCGTTCTCGATGGCTTGCAATGCATCCAGCAGATCCAGCGGCGCCAAATCAGTGTCGAGGGCGGCGACGGCGTTGGTGTAGCGCGGCTGGCCAGGGAGCAGCGAATCGCTTTGATAAAACCCCGAGACACCGACCAGCTCCGATTGCGGCAGCCGTGCCAGCGCAGCGACGGCGCTGCGCAACTGTTCGGCGGGGGCCGCCAGATTGCTGCCCATGCCGATGTAGATGCGTTCCATGGATTATTCGCCCGTGGTGCTCGAAGCGCCTGCAGCGCGCTTGCGTTTGGAGCCGCCACTGCGGCGACGCTTGCGCGGTGCGCCGGTGCCTTCGTCCTTGCCGCTGAGGTCACGGATCATGTCGCGACGTTCGCTTTCATTGGCGTCCTGATAATCCGTCCACCATTCGCCCAGGCCATCGGTCTGCTCGCCCGCGCTTTCGCGCAACAGCAGGAAGTCGTAACCGGCACGGAACCGCGGGTTGTCCAGCAGCAGGTCGGCGCGTTTGCCGCTGCGCCGTGGCAGGCGCTCCTGCATGTCCCAGATTTCGCGGATCGGCATGGTGAAGCGTTTTGGAATGGCGATGCGCTGGCATTGTTCGGCGATCAACTCGTGAGCCGCTTCCTGCATCGCCGGAATGGGCGGCATGCCACGTTCCTGCAGGCGCAGTACCCGTGCCGGCAACGCAGGCCAAAGCAGCGCTGCAAACAGGAAGGCCGGAGTTACCGGTTTGTTCTGCTTGATGCGCAGGTCGGTATTGATCAGCGCTTCGCTGATCAGGGTGTGGGTGTAGGTCGGGTTGTATTCGAGCGCTTCGGCACTGGCCGGGAACAGCGGGTCGAACAGTTGCAGGTCGACCAGCATCTCGAAGGTGTCCGCGGCATGACCGGAGAGGAACAGCTTGAGCACTTCTTCGAACAGGCGGGCTGAAGGGATTTCACGCAGCATCGGTGCCAGATCGCGAATTGGCAGCGCGCTGTGCTTTTCGATGCCGAAATTCAGCTTGGCGGCGAAACGCACGGCCCGCAGCATGCGCACCGGGTCTTCCTGGTAGCGTTGCTTCGGATCGCCGATCAGACGGATCAGGTGATTGCGGATGTCGTGCACGCCGTTGGCGTAGTCGAGGATGCGCTCGCTGACCGGATCGTAATACAGGGCGTTGATGGTGAAGTCGCGGCGTTGTGCGTCTTCTTCCAGGGTGCCATAGACGTTATCGCGCAGGATGCGCCCGCTCTCGTTGCGGGAGGACTGGTTACTGTCTTCCTCTTCATCGTTTTGCGGGTGATTGGCGCGGAAAGTCGCGACTTCGATGATTTCTCGGCCGAAGTGGATATGCACCAGTTTGAACCGGCGACCGATGATCCGCGCGTTGCGAAATTCGGCCCGTACCTGTTCGGGGGTGGCACTGGTGGCGACGTCGAAGTCTTTCGGCGTGATGCCGAGCAGCATGTCGCGCACACAACCGCCGACCAGGTACGCCTGGTAGCCGGCGCCCTGCAGGCGTTCGACGATATTCACCGCATAACGGCTGAATTGAGCCTTTTGCAGCGAGTGTTGGCCGCTGTTGAGCACTTCAGGCGTGCTGCGGATGTGTTGCGTACGACGCAGGGGAGTACGGAATGACTGGAACAGCTTCTTCAGCATGGGATGCACTGTTTGAAGGAATGTTCGGCCAAAAACAAAGAATGACCGCATGATGGGCGGGGATTCTAGCATTTAGTCGGGGGATGGTGTAGGAAGCTGCGAAAGCGCTTGAAGGAGATGTCGTAGTCTGGCTTGAAGCCAGAAACTACAAGGGGAGCCGAAGCTCCCCAAGAAGTAGTTGCATGCTCTGTTTTTGTTATTGGTTTCGGGCTTTTTGTTTTTGTTAAGTGCCCTCGCCATGAAGTCTTCCTTCATGACCCTCCCAATCGGGAGCCAAGAGCAAACGGATTGCTTTGGTCGCTGTGTTGCAGTGATCTTACGATCCAACCAGTACAGGCTCTGCCTTAAGACAGTTTTTTGTTGTTCTCGGCCTGGTCGTGGGGCAAGCCCCAAATACAACGCCTCTCCAAAAGAATCAGTTAGCTGCGCCTCTCGCCGTCTTGTTTTTATTGTGCGTGAGTCGATTCGTCTTATTTTTATTGTCTTGTGCATTGCTTGTTATTGTTCTTGTACCAAACATATAGCAGGGTGCGTGCCAACTTTTGCAAACCCCAGCAAAACAAGGGCTTGGCCGTACTGATGGGGTTTGTGGAGACCAAAAAAAGCCGGGGCTTCGTTACCGTAAGCCCCGGCTTCTGTTACGTGAAAAACCTGAGGTAACAGTTTTTTCACAAAATCATGTGTTACCTGCACATGAGACAGGTGGGGTTCAGCTTTCGCTGGCTACCCCGGTCTTGCGCCGTGGGATGCCCAGGCGCTGACGACGCTCCCACAGGCATTTGCGGCTGACCCCGAGTTTGCGGGCCAGCTCTGTTTCGGTCATGTGGTCCTGGTGTTCGAGGACGAAGTGCTGGAAGTAGTCTTCCAGGGACAGGTCTTCGGTCGGCTCGTGACTGTTGTTGGCCGCCGTGTTGCCTTGTTGCGGTGCCAGGCCGATGAATTCGTCGTCTTCGAGATCGCTCAACTCAATGTCGATGCCCAGCAGCTCGGCGGAAATCTCCGGGCTTTCGCACAGGATGACGGCGCGCTCGACGGCGTTTTCCAGCTCACGAACGTTGCCCGGCCACGAGTAGTGGCGAATGGCTTGCTCGGCATCCGGGGCAAACTTCAGGTCGGTGCGGTTGATCCGCGCGCTCTGCCGCGCCAGAAACGCATTGGCGATTTCGTTGACGTCGGCACCGCGCTCGCGCAGGGCCGGCAGTTTCAGGGCGATCACGTGGAGGCGGTAATACAGGTCTTCACGGAACTGACCGATCTTCGCCAGGCTCTTGAGATCGCGGTGAGTCGCGGCGATCAGGCGCACATCGACTTTCTGCGACTGTACCGAGCCCACCCGGCGAATTTCACCTTCCTGCAATACGCGCAGCAGGCGGGCCTGGGCTTCAAGCGGCAGTTCGCCGATTTCGTCGAGGAACAGGGTGCCGCCGTCCGCTGCTTCCACCAGGCCGGCACGCCCGGCGCTTGCACCGGTAAACGCGCCTTTTTCGTGGCCGAACAGTTCGGATTCGATCAGGCTTTCCGGAATGGCTGCACAGTTCACCGAGATCATCGGCGCCTTGGCGCGTTTGGACAGGTTGTGCAGGGCGCGCGCCACCAGCTCTTTACCGGTGCCGGACTCACCCTGGATCAGGACATTGGAATCGGTAGGCGCCACTTTGCGGATCTTGCCATACAGATCCTGCATCGGCGGGCACGAACCGATGATGCCTATTTCGCCGTTGCTGTTGTCGATACCCGGTTTCGCCGCGCCGTTGGCGACTTTGCCGGCAACCGGCTCACCGCTGGTCTGTGTCGATTGGCGGTCACGCAGGATACGCGCGACGGCCTGGAGCATTTCGTCGTGATCGAAAGGCTTGGCGATGTAGTCCACCGCGCCCATCTTCATCGAGTCGACCGCCGAGCGCAGGCTGGCGTAGCTGGTCATGATCAGCACCGGAGTGCCTTGGCCGAGTTTGATCAGTTCGGTGCCAGGAGCGCCTGGCAAGCGCAGGTCACTGACGATCAGGTCGAACGTGGGAATGGTGAAGCGTTCTTGTGCTTCCTGCACTGAACCGGCTTCGCTGACCTGGTACTGGTTACGTTCCAGCAGGCGGCGCAAGGCGGAGCGGATGATGGTTTCGTCTTCGACGATCAAAATGTGCGGCATTGATTCGATACTCTCGACGGTCTCAGTTCACAGCGGACGTCGCTTCGACATGACGCGGTAATGTCACCCGGATACGGGTGCCGCGTTGGCTCTGAACATCAGCCGGGCTGTCGATGGTGATTTGTCCATAATGCTCTTCAACGATGGAATAGACCAGTGCAAGGCCCAGACCGGTACCTTCACCAGGGTCCTTGGTGGTGAAGAAGGGTTCGAACAATCGGTCCATGATGCTCGATGGTATTCCGCTGCCTTCGTCTTCCACGATCAGGTCGACCGTGTGTTCGCCGGCTTCGCTTTTGACGCGCACCGCGCTGCCCGGGGGCGAGGCATCGCGTGCGTTTGAGAGCAGGTTGATCAATACCTGGGCCAGCCGCTGCGGGTCGCCTTCGACCCAGTGGTCCGGATCGCACAGGTTGTAGAACTGCACTTCGAAATTGCGTCGGTTCAGGGCCAGCAGGCCGATGGCGTCCTGGGCGACTTCGGCCAGACAGACGGGTTCGTCGCTGTGCTGATGGCTGCCGGCATGGGCGAAGCTCATCAACGACTGCACGATGCGCGACACGCGTTTGGTCTGTTCGAGGATCTGACCACTGATCTCCTTGAGTTCGCCGTCTTCCTCGCGCTCTTCGCGCAGATTCTGCGCCAGGCAGGCGATACCGGTGATCGGGTTGCCGATTTCATGGGCCACGCCAGCCGCGAGACGACCGATGCTGGCCAGACGCTCCGAATGCACCAGTTTGTCTTCGAGCATCTGGGTTTCGGTGAGGTCTTCCACCAGCAGCACCAGGCCGCTGTTACCGGGCGCGAGGGGCTCGTCGATCGCCGCTTTGTGCAGGTTCAGCCAGCGGGTTTGGCCGTCGAGGGCCAAATGCTGCTTGTGCAAGTGTTCGTCCGGCACGTTGATAAAACCTTGCAGCAATTCTCTCCATGGATCGGCAATGGTACCCAGGCGCGAACCGACCACACGTTGCGCGGCGATCCCGGTCAATTCCTCCATGGCTTTGTTCCACATGAGGATTTCCTGGTCCTTGGCCAGGGAGCACACGCCCATCGGCAATTCCTGCAGGGTCTGGCGGTGATAGCGACGCAGGGCGTCGAGCTCGGCGGCCAGGCCGGTCAGGCGGGAGTGGTAGTCCTCGAGACGGCTTTCGATGAAGTGGATGTCTTCGGTGACGTAGTTTTCACCGCCAGCCTTGTAAGGCAGGAACGTTTCGACCATGTCCTGGGCCACGCTCGGGCCCATCAGGCCCGAGAGGTTGGCTTCGATCCGGTCACGCAAGCGGCGCAAGGCATAAGGCCGTCGCTCGTCGAATGGCAGATAGAGGTCGCGCAGGGCTTGCTCGACCTCCTTCTGCGCGGCCTTGGCGCCCAAGGGCTTGGCCAGTTGCGTGGCGAATTCCTGGGGGGAGGCAGCGTGCAGTTCACGGCGTTGCGGGCGACGCACGTTGTCCACGGCGCAGGCCTCGGCAGCGCTGGCTTCTTCGGTGCTGGCGTTGGTGAACAGCGAGATGAGGGTGAACATCAGTACGTTGGCCGCCAGCGAGGCGATTGCGGCCATGTGCCAGCTGGTATCGTCCAGCACATAGATCATGTTCAGCAGCGGAATGTAGAAGCCCTGCAGGTTGCCGACCAGCGGCAACAGCATGGTCACCAGCCAGACCAGAATCCCCGCCAGCAACCCGGCGATGAAACCGCGGCGGTTGGCGGTCGGCCAGTACAGGACCGACAGTACGCCTGGCAGGAACTGCAAGGTGGCCACAAAGGCGACGATGCCAAGGTTGGCCAGGTCCTGTTCGGCGCCCAGCAGCAGGTAGAAGCCATAGCCGGCCATGATGATCGCGACGATCAGCGCCCGGCGCGTCCACTTCAGCCAGCGGTAGATATTGCCTTCGGCCGGTGGCTGATACAGCGGCAGTACCAGGTGGTTCAGCGCCATCCCTGATAGCGCCAGGGTGGTCACGATGATCAGGCCGCTGGCGGCAGACAACCCACCGACATACGCCAGCAACGCCAGGGCCTTGCTGTTGGCGGCGATGCCGATACCCAGCGTGAAGTATTCCGGGTTGGTGGTGGCACCGAGTTTCAGGCCCGCCCACAGAATCAGCGGTACGGCCAGGCTCATCAGCAACAGGAACAGCGGCAGCCCCCAACTGGCACTGACCAGCGAGCGCGGATTGAGGTTTTCGGTGAAGGTCATGTGGTACATGTGCGGCATCACGATCGCCGAAGCGAAGAACACCAGCAGCAGCGTACGCCATGGGCCTTCCTGCAGCGGTGTGTGCAGGGCCGCGAGGGCGGTCTGATTTTGCAGCAGCCACAGTTCGAGCTGTTGCGGGCCGTCGAATACGCCGTAAAGCGCATACAGGCCGACGCCACCGATGGCGATCAGCTTGATCACCGATTCGAAGGCAATCGCGAACACCAGGCCTTCATGTTTCTCGCGAGTGGCAATGTGCCGGGAGCCGAAGAAAATCGTGAACAGCGTGATCAGGGCGCAAAAGCTCAGTGCCACGCGATGCTGAACCGGTTCGCGGGTGAGGATACCGATGGAGTCGGCCACCGCCTGAATCTGCAACGCCAGCAATGGCAGCACGCCGATCAGCATGAAAATCGTGGTCAGCGCACCGGCCCAGGTGCTGCGGAAGCGAAACGCGAACAGGTCCGCCAGGGACGACAGCTGATAGGTGCGGGTGATCTTCAGGATCGGATACAGCAACACCGGCGCCAGCAGAAACGCCCCGGACACCCCGAGATAGCTGGACAGGAATCCATATCCGTACTGATAGGCCAGGCCCACGGTGCCGTAAAACGCCCAGGCACTGGCGTACACGCCCAGCGACAGGGTGTAGGTGAGCGGGTGGCGAATGATCGCCCGCGGGATCATGCCTCGTTCGCTGATCCAGGCCACGCCGAACAGCACCGCCAGGTACGCGGCGCTGATCAGGATCATCTGGGTCAGGCTAAAGCTCATCGGCATCTTTTTGGCTCTGCAGGATGAAGGTCACGACGATCAGAATCAGCCAGAGCAAATAAGGGCGGTACCAGGCGCCAGTGGCGTCGATCCACCAATCCATGATGGCCGGGGAAAACAGATAAATCCCCACTACCAGGAGCAGGACCAAGCGATAGATGTACATCCCGGCCTCTCTTTTTTATGCGCGTGCCCGAAAACGTGCGGCGATGGTAACGGATGGGGGCGCCACTGCAAGCAAGATCACTGTAGCTGTGCCTCGGGCAAGCTTAGTGTGCGCGGGATCAGCAGGGCATCCCAGTGGGTGATGCCCCAGTTCAGCACTTCCCGTGGCGTGGCATAAGCCAGTTCGTTGCCGGGGTTCTGCCCGAGTGCACGCAAGGCGCGTAGCAACAAGGGCGTGGCCTGATCGGTCGTGAGCGGTGGCGAGCGATAGGATTTGCCCAGTTTGTTGCCATCGGGCTGGGTGATCAGCGGGATGTGCAGGTAACGCGGTTGCCGCAGGCCAAGCAACTCCTGCAGATACAGCTGGCGCGGGGTGGAGTCGAGCAGGTCGGCGCCCCGCACGATATCAGTGATGCCTTGCCAGGCATCGTCCAGCACTACGGCCAGTTGATAAGCGTAAAGCCCGTCGCGGCGGCGGATCACGAAGTCACCGACGTCCCGGCCCAGGTGTTGGTGAAATGCTCCCTGCACCCGGTCGATGAAGTGGTAGTCCAGTTCAGGGACGCGTATCCGGATCGCCGCATCTTCAGTGCCATGCCCGGCATTACGACACAGTCCAGGATAAATGCCGTGATACGGTTCCAGTTGCTTGCGCGAGCAGGTGCAGGCGTAAGCCAGACCTTGATTGAACAGGCGATTGAGCACTTCGGCGTAGGCGTCGTGACGGTCGCTCTGGCGGACCATCTCGCCGTCCCACTCAAACCCGTAACTCTCCAGGGCCTTGAGGATCGCCGCCTGAGCCCCGGGCTCTTCACGGGGAGGATCGAGGTCTTCCATGCGCATCAGCCAGCGGCCCCCGACCGAGCGTGCATCGAGGTACGAGGCCAGCGCGGCGACCAGTGAACCGAAATGCAAATGGCCACTGGGCGTGGGGGCAAAGCGCCCGATGTAGGTGGGGGAGGTGATGACGGTCATATGGGCGATGTTATTTGGTCGGGAGAGGTGCATATCAAGCTGCAGGAGCGAGCTTGCTCGCGAAAAAACGTCTGCACACCGCGAGTCGTCAAGCGGCGCGCATTATCGTTGTCGTCCATTGCGAGCAAGCTCGCTCCTGTACAGAAACAAAAACGGAGCGTTCGCACGCTCCGTTTTTCGTTCAAGTCGCAATTACTTGCCGACTTGCTTTTCCTTGATTTCCGCCAGGGTCTTGCAGTCGACACACATGTCGGCGGTAGGGCGGGCTTCCAGTCGCTTGACGCCAATTTCGACGCCACATTTTTCGCACCAGCCGTATTCTTCGTCTTCGATCAACTGAAGCGTCTTGTCGATCTTCTTGATCAACTTGCGCTCACGATCGCGGGCTCGAAGTTCGAGAGCGAACTCTTCTTCCTGGCTGGCACGGTCTGCCGGGTCAGGGAAGTTGGCCGCTTCGTCCTTCATGTGGTCCACAGTCTTGTCGACACCTTCCATCAGCTCTTTTTTCCACTGATTCAGAACCTTGGTGAAGTGCTTGCGCATGGGCTCGCCCATGTACTCTTCGCCAGCTTTCTGAACATAGGGCTCGAAGCCGCTGATCGTCTGATTCGCTTGTTGCTTTGCTTGGGTGGACATGAAATAGACCGCCTCTACTCTTGTAATCCATCTGCGCAGGATTGCTCCATCACCGGCACCCGCCGGCCCTGCGGCTGCAAGCGGGCGAACTTACCAGATCAAATCAGGCCGCGCTACTCCCGGATGTCGAGCCTGCGGCCCGTGGGGCTTGCAAATACTGGCAAAGCGCTGTCTGGTGGCTCTGGAACGCTGCTCAATTAATGATTTTAGTCAAACCTGGGATACTCGTTTGAGTCGTTTTCGACCAAGGTTGTATGGGGTCTGACCGCTTTAGGTTCTCGCTCGTTCCTGCGCTTGGGTAGAATCGATTTTTTTCCCCGTTGAAGGAAGGCCAATGGCTCAGTCCTACAGTGCCCGCAGTCGCGCGATCGAACCTTTCCATGTCATGGCGTTGCTGGCGCGAGCCAATGAATTGCAAGCGGCCGGTCATGATGTGATTCACCTTGAAATCGGCGAGCCGGACTTCACCACCGCCGAGCCGATCATTCGCGCCGGCCAGGCCGCGCTGACAGCGGGCAAGACCCGTTATACCGCCGCGCGGGGCATTCCCGAATTGCGTGAGGCCATTTCAGGTTTTTACCAGCAGCGTTATGGCCTGAATATCGACTCGCGGCGGATTCTCATCACCCCCGGCGGCTCCGGCGCGCTGTTGCTGGCCAGCGCCCTGCTGGTCGATCCGGGCAAGCATTGGCTGCTGGCGGACCCGGGTTATCCGTGCAACCGGCATTTCCTGCGCCTGGTGGAAGGCGCCGCGCAGCTTGTCCCTGTAGGTCCTGAGGTGCGTTATCAACTGACTCCGGGCCTGGTCGAGCGGCATTGGGATCACGACAGCGTGGGGGCATTGGTCGCGTCGCCGGCCAACCCGACCGGGACGATCCTGACCCGCGACGAACTGGCCGCACTGTCGACTTCGATCAAGGAACGGCATGGTCATCTGGTGGTGGATGAGATTTACCATGGTCTGACGTATGGCACCGATGCAGCCAGT
This sequence comes from Pseudomonas moorei, assembly GCF_042846945.1. NCBI lineage: Bacteria > Pseudomonadati > Pseudomonadota > Gammaproteobacteria > Pseudomonadales > Pseudomonadaceae > Pseudomonas > Pseudomonas moorei. The sequence continues at coordinate 381,616 of NZ_AP035776.1, read as the reverse complement.
GTGCTGGAAGTCGACGATAGCGCCTTTGTGCTTAATAGTTTTTCGAAATATTTCGGCATGACCGGTTGGCGCCTTGGCTGGCTGGTGGCGCCTGATGCAGCGGTCGGCGAGTTGGAAAAACTTGCCCAGAATCTCTACATCAGCGCACCGAGCATGGCGCAACACGCTGCGCTGGCCTGCTTCGAGCCGGCAACCATCGCGATTCTGGAAGAGCGCCGTGCCGAATTCGGTCGTCGTCGGGATTTCCTGCTGCCTGCCTTGAGGGAATTAGGTTTCGGAATTGCCGTGGAGCCGGAAGGGGCCTTCTACTTGTACGCCGATATCAGCAAGTTCGGCGGTGATGCCTTCTCGTTCTGTCGACATTTCCTGGAGACCGAACATGTGGCGTTTACGCCGGGGCTGGATTTCGGTCGCTATCAAGCCGGGCATCATGTGCGCTTTGCCTATACCCAAAGCCTGGAACGCTTGCACGAAGCGGTCGAGCGGATCGGTCGCGGTTTGCGGAGCTGGCAAGGCTGATGCGTTTTCATCCGCCCCTCGAAGAAGGTCGACTGATTCGTCGATACAAGCGTTTTCTCGCCGATATCGAGACCGTTCGCGGCGAGTTGCTGACCATTCACTGTCCCAATACCGGTTCTATGCTCAATTGCCAGGTTGAAGGCGGTCAGGTCTGGTTCAGTCGCTCCAATGACCCCAGGCGCAAGTTGCCGGGCACATGGGAAATTGGCGAAACCCCGCACGGGCGTCAGTTTTGTGTGAATACAGCGCGGGCCAACGGGCTGATCGAAGAGGCGCTTCGCGCCGGAGTCATTGCTGAACTGGATGGCTTTACCGAGCTTAAGCGCGAAGTGGCCTACGGCCAGGAAAGCAGTCGGATCGACTTTCGCCTTGATTACCCAAGTGGGCCGGCTTACGTGGAAGTCAAAAGTGTCACCTTGGGCTTCGAGGGCTCATCGGTTGCAGCGTTTCCCGATGCGGTGACGCAGCGCGGGGCCAAGCATTTGCGCGAATTGGCTCATCTGGCTCGGGACGGAATCCGGGCGGTGCAGTTGTACTGCGTGAACCTGACCGGTATCGATGCCGTGCGCCCGGCCGAAGAGATCGATTCGGCTTACGCCGCGGCGTTGCGTGAGGCCGTGGCGTGTGGGGTCGAGGTGCTGGCTTACGGTGTGCGATTGACTCACGAGGAAATGGTGGTCGAGCGGCGTCTTGAGGTTTTGCTCGGCATTAAAGGCTGATCCAGATGCCTTGTGCGTTCTCGCGGCAATTCACGCGGGTCAGGGATTGTCCGGCGCAAGGGCCGGCCACGCATTCGCCGTCCTCGATCAGAAACAGGGCGCCGTGAGTGGCGCACTGGATCAAGCTGTTGCTGGGGTCGAGAAACTGGTCTGGGGTCCATTCCAGTCCAACACCACGGTGCGGGCAGCGATTGATATAGACGTAGACCTGACCGCTGCGGCGCACGGCAAAGAGCTTTTGGCCGTCGATTTCGAACCCGCGACTGCAGGCGTCGGCCAGTTCGGTGCCGGCACAAAGATATTTCATGTCCATCCTCGGTTTTCGTCGTTCGTGTGCAGATATGCCCAAGCCGACGTTCAAAAATGAAAGCAACGGGTCAAGCGATGCATGTCGGTGTCGGAAGCGGTGGCCCGATGCCTAGGATACCGGGTGGTTGCTGCTTTCTCCCAGGCAAAAAAAGACCCGGCATGAGCCGGGTCAAATAACCGTGATTAGCCTGATGAGGAGATAATCCGAGAGTCCGAACCAAGGGCTTTTCAGAATATCGACCAGTCTCGCGACCAGTTGCGGTAATAATATCGATTCTCATTATCAAGTCAACTGGTCATTTCTGATTGGTTTGAGTTCCGCCAATCATTTGAGCCTTAATTTGTCGTTTTCTGTGCAGTCAACTGTGTCACCTGCTTGTTAAGCAGGTCGATTCGTCGGGCCATGCTTTCGATCAGGCTCCCGGCGATTTTTGGATTGCTCTGGGCCAGGCTCATAAACTGATCCTTGGGGATGCGCATGATGGTGCTCGGCTCACTGCTGACAATGCTGGCGTTGCGTCTTTCGCCGGTGAATACCGCCATGGCACCGAAAATTTCATCTTTAGGCACATCGCCGACTTTCTGTCCGTCGACAAACGCCTCGGCATGCCCCTCAATGATGACAAAGACATGGTCCGCCTCGTCGCCTTGCCGGATAAGCACTTCGCCACCGGATACCCGTTGAAAGCCGTTGGTGCTGCGAAACTCCGGCTGTTTCAGGCGGGCTATGGCGTCTGACAGCAAGGCGGTCTGCCCCGCCATGTACTGCAAGAACAGTTCCGAGCGCTGAGGGTCGGCATAGATGTGCCGGAAAACCGCTGATCGCTGGTAGGGCGTCAGTGTCAGCGGGTTATCACTGCGCAAACGACAGCGCGGCAATTCCATATCCTGGCGCAGGCCGATCAGGTCGCCTTCGTGCAGATAGAACAGGGCGCGATTGTCGACGCATCCATGTAACAGCCCGTTTTGCAAAATGAACAGTTGATCGCCGGGTAATGCGGCGCCAAGGTCTTCGACAACGGAAAATGCCAACGATGGGCCGCAAGGGGCCAAGCCTTCGAGTAGTCGAGCGGGAATATTCTGCAGTCGGTTGATCAGTGCGTCGGCGTATGCCGGTTGTTCCCCAAGTAGGTACATGGCGAGCAGACTCGTTCAGTTCTTGTGGCGTGACGAGATAGCTTCCAGCTGTTTGTTCAAGGCGTCCTTGCGTTCGGCGGGAATGTCGTTCCAGTGTACGTCCATCAAGGCGCCTTCAATCGCGTACAACAACACCTTCGACGCACGGAATCCGCGCGTACGCACGGCCCGGTAAGCGTCCACCGCCCCCAGGCGACGCAAGTCCGAAGCGCTGTGGATGCCCACGGCATGCAGCCACTGCGCCGACGTCTTGCCAAGATTCTTCAGGTGTTGCAGTTCATCATTCATCAAGCCTCCTTGCGATGGCCGAATGGTGCGTGGGCAAGCTTCTGAGGAGTGTAGCCATCAGTAGGAAAAGCGTTATGGTTTGGTCGATTTCGACGTAAACGCTTCTAAGCGGCAGATATCTGCAAGGGCAGGAACTTCAGTGAGTCCAGCGGGAAAAGGGGCGGAACAGGCAGGAATTTCGGTTAATTAGTCCGCAGTCCAGCGCAAAGCGGGGGCGCCGGACTTGTCAGTTTACGCAGGCGATCAGCGAGTGCGGTAGCGCAGGCGAGTCCCGAAATTCATCGACATCAGAATCTCGTCAGCACTCAGCTCTGGCGGAAAGTAGGCGCCGGAGATCTGTGCATGAGCCAGGCTCGCACCTTCAAGCGAAGCGTTACGAAAGTCGATGCCGCGCAGGTCGGCGGAGCGGAAATAGGCATCGGTAAAGTCGACGCCGTCGGCGTTCAACTCACGCAGGTCGAGGCCACGGAAGTCACCACCCACCATATCGATAGGTCCATCCTTTGGGCGTTCTTTGTTGAAGCCGATGATGTCGTCTTTGTGCAGCAGGGCATAAAGCGGGGTGTCGAGAAGCTTCGGCTGGCTCATGGCATGTCACCTGTTGGTTTTATGACGCCAGTATAGTGCCACTATTTGGCAGCCGTGAAGCCTGTGATGGCTTCACGGCTGAATTACTTTCTTACAGCCCCGGCAGGCGTTGGCGAATCTGTGCGACAACGGTGTCCAGGGTCCCGCTTTCATTGGTCTGGATACGTTTGCTGCAGAGGATTTCCGCAGGAGTCAGTGCTTCGCGACTGGCTTGTTGGGCTTCGATCACGGCCAGAGTGGCGTCAGACGGGTCGTTTTTATCTGCCTGGCGCAGGGCCAGCCAGCTTTCGATCACGGCCTGTGGTGCGTTGCAGTCGAGAATCAGGAAAGGCGTGCCAGTGGCTTCGGCGACTTTCGCTGCGCTGTCGCGTTGAGCACGCTTGAGGTACGTGGCATCGATCACTACCGGAAAGCCTGCGTGCAGGATCACATTGGCGATTTCATGCAGGCGGTTATAGGTCGCTGCGCTTGCGTCGGCACTATAAATGCCGGCCTGCAGGTCGTTCGGTACGGTCTGTTCGCCGAACAGGCGTTTGCGTTCTACATCCGAACGCAAGCGAATCGCCCCCAGCGCTTCCACCAGGCGCATGGCCACATGGCTTTTGCCGACGGCGGAAACGCCGTGGGTGATGGCCATGAAGCGCGAAGGAATGGTGCTGTAGCTTTCCGCCAGGTTGGCGTAGTTACGGTACTGACGCAGGGTGGTAGCGCGCTGTACCGCAGTGGCGTCGGCCGGCATGCTGAACAGGGCAACCTTGGCGCGAACCAGTGCACGGTATGCTTTATAGAAGTTCAGCAGCTCCAGGCCCTGGTAGTCACCTGTCAGCTCCAGGTATTGGCTGATAAAACGCCGTGCCAGGCTCTTCAGGCCCCGGTCCTCAAGGTCCATCGCCAGGAAACCGGTGTCGGCATACACGTCAGTGAAGCGGAACGGTTCATTGAATTCGATGCAGTCAAAGATCACGACGTTGCCGTCGATCACGGTGGCGTTACCCAGGTGGATATCACCGTGGCATTCACGGATGAACCCGTCGGCCTTGCGCTGGGCAAACAGCGGCTTGAGGCGTTCGAAGCTGGTTTCAGCCCAGGCTTGCAAAGCTTCCAGTTGCAGGAGGTCGGTCTTGTCGCTGAGGAATGGGCGAATTTGTTCGAAGTTTTGCCGCACCGGTGCCATGACGCTGTCTGGTGTACCCGCTTCATGTTCGGCGGGGACCTTCGGTGAGCTGAGGTGGAACCCGGCGATTTGCGCAGCCATCGCGTCGATGTGTGCCGGTGTCAGCTCGCCATTGGCTTGCAGGGTGCTGAGCAACTGGCTTTGCGGGAACTGACGCATTTTCAGGGCGTATTCGATGACCGGGCCATCGCCACCCAGTTGCGGGGCCTCGGCGCTGCCGGTGATCGGCAGCACTTCAAGGTACAGATCATGGGTCAGGCGCTGGTTGAGGCGCAGCTCTTCGCCGCAGAAATGCTTGCGGGCCTCAAGGCTGGTGAAGTCGAGAAAGCCGAAATTCACCGGTTTCTTCACTTTATAGGCATAAGGGCCGGTGAGCAGTACCCAGGAAATGTGGGTCTCGATAAGCTGGAACCCCTCTACAGGATGCGGATAGAGGGCCGGGTTTTGCAGGGCGGCGATCAGGGACTGGCTCACAGGCGATCCTTCAGAGTCTGGAAAAATACAGGCCGTCATTATGGCGGCTGGCCAGCCTAACGCAATGTCGGAGGGCTCCTGTTGAGTATGAATAAAGTGCGTATAATCCGCCGCCATGACTCGTACCCGATCTCCCCGTACCCCTAAAAAACCACCCTCCAGAGGCCTGCGCCCCTGGCTGGGCTGGGCCCTTAAACTCAGCCTGGTCGGCCTTGTGGTCCTGGCCGGATTCGCGGTTTACCTCGATGCCATCGTGCAGGAGAAGTTCTCCGGCAAGCGCTGGACCATTCCGGCCAAGGTATACGCGCGTCCACTCGAGCTGTTCGTCGGACAAAAGCTGAGTCGGGATGACTTCCTCACCGAGCTCGATGCCTTGGGGTATCGTCGTGAAAGTGTGGCCAATGGCCCGGGCGCGGCCTCGGTCAACGGCAATACCGTCGATCTGAATACCCGCGGCTTCCAGTTCTATGAGGGCATGGAGCAGCCGCAACCGGTACGTGTGCGTTTTTCCGGCGATTACGTCGCCGAATTGTCATCGACCAACGGTGCGAAATTGTCGGTGGTGCGTCTTGAGCCATTGCTGATTGGCGGCTTGTACCCGAAAAACCTTGAAGACCGGATCCTGATCAAGATCGACCAGGTTCCACCGTACTTGCTCGACACCCTGGTGGCCGTTGAGGACCGGGACTACTATCACCACTTTGGTGTGTCGCCGAAGTCGATCGCTCGTGCGATCTGGGTCAACGGCTCTTCCGGGCGCATGCGCCAGGGCGGCAGTACCCTGACGCAACAATTGGTCAAGAACTTCTACCTGACCAACGAGCGCAGCCTGAGCCGAAAGCTGACTGAAGCCATGATGGCGATGCTGCTTGAGTTGCATTACGACAAGCGTGAAATCCTCGAAGCATACCTGAACGAGGTGTTCATCGGTCAGGACGGCCAGCGTGCCGTGCATGGCTTCGGTCTGGCGAGCCAGTTCTTCTTCAGTCAGCCGTTGTCAGAACTCAAATTGCACCAGGTGGCGTTGCTGGTGGGCATGGTCAAGGGGCCGTCGTCCTACAATCCGCGCCGCTACCCGGAACGTGCCCTTGAGCGTCGCAACCTGGTGCTCGATGTCCTGCAGGAGCAGGGCGTTGCCACGGCCGAACAAGTTGAAGCCGCGAAGAAGATGCCGTTGGGCGTGACCAAGCGTGGCAGCCTCGCGGACAGCTCATTCCCCGGTTTCCTTGATCTGGTCAAGCGTCAGCTGCGTGAAGACTATCGCGACGAAGACTTGACTGAAGAAGGTCTGCGCATCTTCACCAGCTTCGACCCGATCCTGCAGATGAAAGCCGAAGCATCGGTCAATGACACCTTCAAGCGCCTGGCCGGGCGCAAGGGTTCCGATGATGTGGAGGCGGCCATGGTCGTCACCAACCCTGAAACCGGCGAAGTCCAGGCCATGATTGGCAGTCGCCAGGCCAGTTTTGCCGGTTTCAACCGTGCTCTGGATGCGGTGCGCCCTGTCGGCTCGTTGATCAAGCCGGCGGTTTATCTGACGGCGCTGGAAAAACCGAGCCAGTACACCTTGACCAGTTGGCTGTCGGACGAATCCTTCTCGGTCAAAGGTGCGGACGGTCAGGTCTGGAAACCGCAGAACTATGATCGTCGTTCCCACGGTACGGTTTTCCTTTATCAGGGCCTGGCGCATTCCTACAACTTGTCGACCGCACGTCTCGGCTTGGCGGTGGGGGTGCCGAATGTACTGAAGACATTGGGGCGCCTGGGTATCAGTCGCGAATTCCCGGCATTCCCGTCGATGTTGCTGGGTGCAGGCGGCATGACGCCGATCGAAGTCGCGACCATGTACCAGACGCTGGCCAACGGAGGCTTCAATACGCCGATGCGCGGGATTCGCAGTGTTCTGACTGCCGAAGGCGAGCCGCTCAAGCGATATCCGTTCCAGATTCAGCAGCGTTTCGACCCGGGTTCCATTTACCTGATCCAGAGCGCCATGCAGCGTGTCATGCGTGAAGGCACCGGCAGCTCTGTCTACAACGTGTTGCCGAAAACCCTGACCCTCGCAGGCAAGACCGGCACCAGTAACGATTCGCGGGACAGTTGGTTTGCCGGTTTCAGCCAGGACTTGCTAGCAGTGGTGTGGTTGGGGCGCGATGACAACGGCAAGACGCCATTCACCGGTGCTACCGGTGCCTTGCAGGTCTGGACCAGCTTCATGCGCAAGGCCGATCCGCTGCCACTGGACATGCCGCAGCCGGATAACGTCGTACAAGCCTGGGTCGATTCGCGCACGGGACAAGGCTCTGATGCCAACTGCCCAGGCGCTGTACAGATGCCGTATATTCGCGGCAGCGAACCGCCTCCCGGCGCTGCTTGCGGTGGCGAAAGCCCCACTACCGGCGAAACGGTGATGGATTGGGTCAAGGGCTGGATGAATTAAGCAAAGAGGGTATCAAGTGAACAAGTGGTTGATTCCAGCGGTTGCCGCCGTGGCTTTGCTCAGCGGTTGCTCCACCGTACAACGTGGCTCGATTCCGGTAGAGGACTCTGGCACCGCCGTTTCCAACAGCGAGCGAATCTCGACCAATGGCGGTTTCCGTCAGACGACGGTGAAACGCCCTGTGCAAACCCGTCCTCAGGAAATTCCGCAAGGCGATACCGGTGTTGTCGTGATGGTGCCAGGTGGCGGTGCAACGACGTCAACGCCGATCAGCACTACACCGATTACGCCAGGCCCGATTACGCCGGGGCCGATTGATGCCGCGCCGGTTCAGTCCGCGCCGATCAATCAGGGCAGTTACAGCATGCCGCCGACGCCGAGCGGGATTCCTTCGGCCAGCTCCGGTGGTTTGTCTGCCGATGAGCAACTGGACGGTCCGGTTCTGGCCCTGTTGACGACTGCGCAGCAGCAACAGTCCAGCGGTGATCTCAATGGTGCCTCGTCGAGTCTTGAACGCGCCCAGCGTGTTGCGCCGCGGGAGCCGCAAGTGCTTTATCGTCTGGCGCAAGTGCGCATGGCTCAAGGTGACGCGCCGCAGGCTGAGCAATTTGCCCGTCGTGGCCTGACCTTCGCCAATGGTCGCCCGGCACTGCAGGCAAACCTGTGGGAACTGATCGCCCAGGCCCGTGAGAAACAAGGTGACTCCGCGGGTGCCGCACTGGCGCGTCAGAAGGCCAAGGTAGCGTCGTGATGGACGAGCGTTTTCTTAAAATCGCCGATCAGTTACTGCTGATCGAGCGTGAGTTGCGGATTCAGGGCTGGTGGGACGATGTGCCGCCATCCCAGGAAGCACTTTCCAGCGTCGAGCCGTTCTCGGTCGATACGCTGGATTTCGAGCAGTGGCTGCAATGGATCTTCCTGCCGCGCATGAAAATGATTCTGGAGCAGGGGCTGCCCTTGCCGAACGCTTCGGGGATTCAGGAGATGGCCGAAATGGTCTTCGCTTCCCGTAATGTCCAGGGCAAGGACCGGCAGTTGCAGGCATTGCTCAAAGAGTTCGATTTGCTGATCACCGCTTCTCGCTGATTCCGATCCCTTTTAGCAGTCGGGTTTGCTCTCGTTGAGGGCAAGCCTGGTTCCTGCATGTCGGCTGGCAGCCTCGGGTTGCGCAATTGAAACTAACGCACGTGCAGTTTCACGGTTTTTTCTTGCTTTCTCATGTGCTTAGTTCAATAAAGCACATAGACGACTTGACTTGCAGGGGACGAAACAGAAGAATCCAAAGTCCGCTGTAGAGGGACTGCCAGAAGCAGACCCACTCGGTAGATCATGAGGCGCACATCCGCGCCGACCTGTTACACCCGCAACGCGTTACCTCGCGCTGGGTGGGAAAGGCCCGCAACACTTGGGACGATCCCAATACTTGCTCAGTCAGTGCTGACGTAGTCGGCGACCACCGTCGCTCATGCTCTGCTGGGAAGTAAACCTATTAAGACCCGTCCCATATATGTGGGCGGTATTCTGGCGTTTTAGAGGTGAACAACGTGGAGCTTTTATCTGGCGGTGAAATGATCGTCCGCTTTTTGCGTGACGAGGGCGTCAAATATATCTATGGGTACCCGGGTGGTGCCGCACTGCATATCTACGATGCATTGTTTAAAGAACCTTCCGTTCAACATATCCTCGTGCGCCATGAGCAGGCAGCCACTCACATGGCTGATGGCTATGCGCGTGCCACCGGCAAGGCTGGCGTTGTACTGGTGACCTCCGGTCCTGGCGCAACCAACGTCATTACCGGTATTGCCACGGCATACATGGACTCCATTCCGATGGTGATTCTGACCGCTCAGGTGCCAAGCACCATGGTCGGCACCGATGCATTCCAGGAAACCGACATGATCGGTATCTCCCGGCCGATCGTGAAACACAGCTTCATGATCAAGCATCCATCGGAAATTCCGGAAGTCATGAAGAAGGCCTTCTACCTGGCGCAATCCGGTCGTCCGGGCCCGGTAGTGGTCGATATCCCTAAAGACATGACCAACCCGGCCGAGAAGTTCGAATACGTCTTCCCGAAAAAAGCCAAGCTGCGTTCCTACAGCCCGGCAGTGCGTGGTCATTCGGGCCAGATCCGCAAAGCCGTGGAAATGCTGTTGGCAGCCAAGCGGCCGATCATCTATGCCGGTGGTGGCGTCATCATGGGTAACGGCTCCGCGCCGTTGACTGAGCTGGCGCAACTGCTGAACGCACCGGTGACCAATACCTTGATGGGCCTGGGTGCCTATCCGGGTAACGACCGTCAGTTCCTCGGCATGCTCGGCATGCACGGCAGCTACACCGCCAACCTGGCGATGCACCATGCTGATGTGATCCTTGCCGTCGGCGCGCGTTTCGACGATCGCGTCATCAACGGCGCGTCGAAGTTTTGCCCGAACGCCAAGATCATTCACATCGACATCGACCCGGCTTCGATCTCCAAGACCATCAAGGCCGATGTTCCTATCGTTGGTCCGGTGGAAAGCGTACTGACCGAAATGGTCGCTACCTTCAAGGAAATCGGCGAGACCCCGAACAAGGAAGCGGTCGCTACCTGGTGGAAGCAGGTTGAAGAGTGGCGTGGTGATCGCGACATGTTCCCTTACAACAAGGGCGATGGCAGCATCATCAAGCCGCAGACTGTGATCGAAACCCTGAGCGAAGTGACCCATGGCGATGCCTATGTGTCCTCCGATGTGGGTCAGCATCAGATGTACGCGGCCCAGTACTACCGCTTCAACAAGCCGAATCGCTGGATCAACTCCGGCGGCCTGGGCACGATGGGCTTCGGTTTGCCTGCGGCGATGGGTGTGAAACTGAACTTCCCGGATGCTGATGTCGCCTGTGTGACCGGTGAAGGCAGCATCCAGATGAACATTCAGGAGCTCTCGACCTGTCTGCAGCATGGCCTGCCACTGAAGATCATCCTGCTGAACAATGGAGTGCTGGGCATGGTCCGCCAATGGCAGGACATGAGCTACGGCGCACGTCATTCGCATTCCTACATGGAATCGTTGCCGGACTTCGTCAAGTTGGCTGAAGCCTACGGTCACGTTGGAATGCGCATCACGGACTTGAAGGATTTGAAGCCGATGATGGAAGAAGCGTTTGCCATGAAGGATCGCCTGGTGTTCCTTGATATCAAGGTAGATGCCAACGAGCACGTCTACCCGATGCAGATCAAAGACGGCTCCATGCGCGATATGTGGCTGAGCAAGACGGAGCGTACTTAATCATGCGGCACATTATTTCCTTGCTTCTGGAAAACGAACCCGGCGCTTTGTCTCGCGTAGTCGGCCTGTTCTCGCAGCGCAACTACAACATCGAAAGCCTGACCGTGGCGCCAACCGAGGACCCGACCCTGTCGCGTCTGACGCTGACCACTGTCGGCCACGATGAGATCATCGAGCAGATCACCAAGAACCTGAACAAACTGATCGAAGTGGTAAAACTGGTCGACCTGTCGGAAAGTGCTCACATCGAGCGCGAACTGATGCTGGTCAAGGTCAAGGCCACCGGTGCCCAGCGTGCCGAGATCAAGCGCACTACCGATATTTACCGTGGACAGATCGTCGATGTCAGCGCCAGCGTGTATACCGTTCAATTGACCGGTACCAGCGACAAGCTCGACAGCTTCATTCAGTCCATCGGCACCGCCTCGATCCTGGAAACTGTACGCAGTGGCGTCACCGGGATTGCGCGCGGCGACAAAGTACTCAGCATCTAAACCAAATTAGCGAATGGCCTGAACGGCCTGGATATATAGGGGAAATTCATGAAAGTTTTCTACGATAAAGACTGCGACCTGTCGATCATCCAGGGCAAGAAAGTTGCCATTATCGGTTACGGTTCCCAAGGCCACGCTCAAGCGTGCAACCTGAAAGACTCCGGCGTTGACGTTACCGTTGGTCTGCGTAAAGGTTCGGCCACCGTTGCCAAAGCCGAAGCTCACGGCCTGAAAGTGACCGACGTTGCCTCCGCTGTTGCGGCGGCCGACCTGGTTATGATCCTGACCCCGGACGAGTTCCAGTCTTCCCTGTACAAGAACGAAATCGAGCCGAACATCAAGAAAGGCGCCACCCTGGCCTTCTCCCACGGCTTCGCGATCCACTACAACCAGGTTGTGCCACGTGCTGACCTCGACGTGATCATGATCGCGCCGAAGGCGCCGGGCCACACCGTACGTTCCGAGTTCGTGAAGGGCGGCGGTATCCCTGACCTGATCGCTATCTACCAGGACGCGTCGGGCAACGCCAAAAACGTTGCTCTGTCTTACGCTGCAGGCGTTGGTGGTGGTCGTACCGGCATCATCGAAACCACCTTCAAGGACGAGACCGAAACCGACCTGTTCGGCGAACAAGCCGTTCTGTGCGGCGGTACCGTTGAACTGGTCAAGGCTGGATTCGAAACGCTGGTTGAAGCTGGTTACGCGCCAGAAATGGCCTACTTCGAATGCCTCCACGAACTGAAGCTGATCGTTGACCTCATGTACGAAGGCGGTATCGCCAACATGAACTATTCGATCTCCAACAACGCCGAATACGGCGAGTACGTGACCGGCCCGGAAGTTATCAACGCCGAATCCCGTCAGGCCATGCGCAACGCCCTGAAACGTATTCAGGACGGCGAATACGCCAAGATGTTCATCAGCGAAGGTGCTACCGGCTATCCTTCGATGACCGCCAAGCGTCGCAACAACGCCGCTCACGGTATCGAAATCATCGGCGAGCAACTGCGCTCAATGATGCCGTGGATCGGTGCCAACAAAATCGTCGACAAAGCTAAAAACTAAGTCACGCCCTTGTACGAAAAACGCGGCCCAGGCCGCGTTTTTTCGTTTGGCGGGCCTGTTCTGGTATAAAGCTGCATCGTTTGCGATGCGAACCGTTACCGCAGACGTCTGTCGAAACTTTCCACCCCGTTGCAAGGTATTGTCCATGAGCGAACGTCCCGAAGAGCCAAACCAGGCTTCTGACGCCGAAAGCCTGCTGCCCATCGATGAGCATGTTGAAGAAGGGCATGACGCTGAAGGCCGTAAAGTCCGGCATCGTGGTATCTATCTTCTGCCGAATCTGTTCACCACTGCGAATCTGTTCGCAGGGTTTTACTCCATCATCAACTCCATGAGTGCCCAGAGCGCCCTGAGTGCGGGTGATTCGATTAGTGCGAGCAAATATTTTGCTTTTGCAGCCATCGCGATTTTCGTCGCCATGGTGCTCGACGGTCTCGACGGCCGTGTTGCGCGCATGACCAATACCCAGAGTGCCTTCGGGGCCGAGTACGACTCGCTATCGGACATGGTTGCCTTCGGTGTGGCGCCGGCTTTACTGGCATTTGGTTGGGCGCTGGGCGACATGGGCAAGGTCGGCTGGATGGTTGCCTTCATCTATGTAGCAGGCGCGGCGTTGCGTCTGGCGCGTTTCAATACCCAGGTCGGCACCGCCGATAAGCGCTATTTCATCGGTCTGGCCAGTCCGGCTGCCGCTGGCGTGGTGGCGGGGATTGTCTGGGCGTTCAGCGACTACGGTATCCAGGGCTCCAAGATGTCCTTCCTGGTGGCGTTAATGGTCGCGGCTGCGGGCATGCTGATGGTCAGCAATATCAAGTACAACAGCTTCAAGGAGCTGGACCTGAAGGGGCGGGTGCCTTTCGTGGCAATCCTGGCTGTGGTGTTGGTATTTGCCGTGGTGTTCAGTGATCCACCGCGCATCCTGCTGCTGGTTTTCCTCGCTTACGCCGCTTCCGGTCCGGTTCAGTACTTGTTACATCTTCGTCGGCGCAAAAGCGTCGAGTGATGTAATTTCCCTCATACTCCGCAGTCTGTTGGTGCATCTGTTCTCCAATGCTGCGGAGTAGCCATGCTGATCAAAATCTCCAAAGCGTCTGACTGCCATGAGTCGGACGTCACGCCTGAATCCCTTTATCTCTCTCGACGCCATGTATTGGGGGCTGCCGTTGGCGGTTTGGCCCTGAGCGGACTGCCTCGCTGGGCTGGTGCCGATGAGGCGGTGCGCTATGAAGATGTCGAACCTGGCAAGGCTCCTTCCTGGTTCAGCGAAAAACTACCTTCCATCCGTTGGGGGGCGGTCATCGTAAAGAATGAGGCGATCACGCCCTTCAAGGATGCCACCCATTACAACAACTTCTATGAGTTTGGTGCCGACAAAGGTGATCCGGCAGCCAATGCCGGCGCGTTAAAGACTGAGCCCTGGACTGTGGTGGTGGATGGTGAAGTGGGCAAGCCGGGGCGCTATGCACTGGAAGACTTGATGCGGCCTTACCAGTTGGAAGAACGAATCTACCGCCTTCGCTGTGTGGAAGCCTGGTCGATGGTCATTCCATGGATCGGCTTCCCCATCTCGGCGTTGCTCAAACAGGTAGAGCCAACATCAAAAGCCAAATTCATTCGCTTCGAAACTCTGCAGGATCCCAAGAGCATGCCAGGGCAGCGATCCGGATTTGCGTTGATCGAATGGCCCTATGTAGAAGGACTTCGCTTGGATGAGGCGATGAACCCGTTAGCGATTCTGGCGGTTGGGATGTACGGGCGTGAATTGCCGAGTCAGAACGGTGCGCCGTTGCGTCTGGTAGTGCCCTGGAAATACGGTTTCAAAAGCATCAAGTCGATTGTGCGGATCAGTCTGGTCGGTGAGCAGCCCAAGACGACCTGGCAGAGTATTGCTCCCGACGAATATGGCTTCTATGCGAACGTGAATCCTTCGGTTGACCATCCGCGCTGGACACAGGCTCGTGAGCGGCGCTTGCCGAGTGGTCTTTTCAAACCCAACGTGCGTGATACGCAAATGTTCAATGGCTACGCTGATGAAGTGGCGTCTCTATATAGCGGGCTCGATTTGAGGAAGAACTACTGATGCGGTATCCGCTTTGGCGTCTCGGCGTCTTTGTTGCCGCATTGGTGTGGCCCCTGTTCTGGTTGTATCAAGCCTGGACTGATGTGCTTGGCCCGGACCCGGGAAAAGTGCTGGTCGACCGTTTGGGCTTGGGGGCTCTTGTTCTTCTGCTCATTACATTAAGCATGACGCCTCTGCAGAAGTTCACCGGTTGGGCGGGATGGATTGCGGTCAGGCGACAACTGGGTTTGTGGTGTTTTGTTTATGTAGTCCTGCATTTGAGTGCTTATCTGGCATTCATCCTCGGATTTGATTGGTCGCAGTTGGGCGTCGAATTACGCAAGCGTCCATACATTATTGTCGGAGCGCTGGGATTTCTGTGCTTGTTGGTATTGGCAATGACTTCCAATCGATACACTCAGCGGCGTCTGGGGGCGCGCTGGAAGAAATTGCATCGCCTGGTTTATGCGGTTCTTATGTTTGGATTGCTTCATATGCTCTGGATAGTGCGCGCTGATCTGAAGGAGTGGGCTATTTATGCTGCAATGGGTGCGTTGCTATTAGTGTTGCGGCTACCGCCCGTAACCCGGCGAATCCCACGGTTTATGATAAAAAAGGCCTCTTCTGCCAAAAAAGCGTAATCAGTGCTTGACGGCAGATTCTGGAAGCCTATAATTCGCCCCACTTCCGGCGCAGTCGAAACGGAAAACTCCTTGATAAACAATGAGTTACGCAGTTTTCGGCAGCAGGTTGCTTCAGGTCATCGAAGTACGAAGGAAGTTGAAAAAGAGGTGTTGACAGCAGCGAGTAACGCTGTAGAATTCGCCTCCCGCTGACGAGAGATCGAAAGCGCAAGTGGTTGAAGTTGTTAAGGATTCCTTGAAAACTTCTGAAAATAATCACTTGACAGCAAATGAGGCTGCTGTAGAATGCGCGCCTCGGTTGAGACAAGGCTCTTAACCAACCGCTCTTTAACAACTGAATCAAGCAATTCGTGTGGGTGCTTGTGGAGTCAGACTGCTAGTCAACAGATTATCAGCATCACAAGTTACTCCGCGAGAAATCAAAGATGTAACCAACGATTGCTGAGCCAAGTTTAGGGTTTTCTCAAAACCCAAAGATGTTTGAACTGAAGAGTTTGATCATGGCTCAGATTGAACGCTGGCGGCAGGCCTAACACATGCAAGTCGAGCGGATGAAGAGAGCTTGCTCTCTGATTCAGCGGCGGACGGGTGAGTAATGCCTAGGAATCTGCCTGGTAGTGGGGGACAACGTTTCGAAAGGAACGCTAATACCGCATACGTCCTACGGGAGAAAGCAGGGGACCTTCGGGCCTTGCGCTATCAGATGAGCCTAGGTCGGATTAGCTAGTTGGTGAGGTAATGGCTCACCAAGGCGACGATCCGTAACTGGTCTGAGAGGATGATCAGTCACACTGGAACTGAGACACGGTCCAGACTCCTACGGGAGGCAGCAGTGGGGAATATTGGACAATGGGCGAAAGCCTGATCCAGCCATGCCGCGTGTGTGAAGAAGGTCTTCGGATTGTAAAGCACTTTAAGTTGGGAGGAAGGGTTGTAGATTAATACTCTGCAATTTTGACGTTACCGACAGAATAAGCACCGGCTAACTCTGTGCCAGCAGCCGCGGTAATACAGAGGGTGCAAGCGTTAATCGGAATTACTGGGCGTAAAGCGCGCGTAGGTGGTTTGTTAAGTTGGATGTGAAAGCCCCGGGCTCAACCTGGGAACTGCATTCAAAACTGACAAGCTAGAGTATGGTAGAGGGTGGTGGAATTTCCTGTGTAGCGGTGAAATGCGTAGATATAGGAAGGAACACCAGTGGCGAAGGCGACCACCTGGACTGATACTGACACTGAGGTGCGAAAGCGTGGGGAGCAAACAGGATTAGATACCCTGGTAGTCCACGCCGTAAACGATGTCAACTAGCCGTTGGGAGCCTTGAGCTCTTAGTGGCGCAGCTAACGCATTAAGTTGACCGCCTGGGGAGTACGGCCGCAAGGTTAAAACTCAAATGAATTGACGGGGGCCCGCACAAGCGGTGGAGCATGTGGTTTAATTCGAAGCAACGCGAAGAACCTTACCAGGCCTTGACATCCAATGAACTTTCCAGAGATGGATTGGTGCCTTCGGGAACATTGAGACAGGTGCTGCATGGCTGTCGTCAGCTCGTGTCGTGAGATGTTGGGTTAAGTCCCGTAACGAGCGCAACCCTTGTCCTTAGTTACCAGCACGTCATGGTGGGCACTCTAAGGAGACTGCCGGTGACAAACCGGAGGAAGGTGGGGATGACGTCAAGTCATCATGGCCCTTACGGCCTGGGCTACACACGTGCTACAATGGTCGGTACAGAGGGTTGCCAAGCCGCGAGGTGGAGCTAATCCCATAAAACCGATCGTAGTCCGGATCGCAGTCTGCAACTCGACTGCGTGAAGTCGGAATCGCTAGTAATCGCGAATCAGAATGTCGCGGTGAATACGTTCCCGGGCCTTGTACACACCGCCCGTCACACCATGGGAGTGGGTTGCACCAGAAGTAGCTAGTCTAACCTTCGGGAGGACGGTTACCACGGTGTGATTCATGACTGGGGTGAAGTCGTAACAAGGTAGCCGTAGGGGAACCTGCGGCTGGATCACCTCCTTAATCGACGACTCAGCTGCTCCATAAGTTCCCACACGAATTGCTTGATTCATTGAAGAAGACGATAGAAGCAGCCCGAAATTGGGTCTGTAGCTCAGTTGGTTAGAGCGCACCCCTGATAAGGGTGAGGTCGGCAGTTCGAATCTGCCCAGACCCACCAATTTTGTGTGGGAAACGCCTGTAGAAATACGGGGCCATAGCTCAGCTGGGAGAGCGCCTGCCTTGCACGCAGGAGGTCAGCGGTTCGATCCCGCTTGGCTCCACCACTACTGCTTCTGAAGTTTGAAAGCTTAGAAATGAGCATTCCATCGAGCCGATGGTGAATGTTGATTTCTAGTCTTTGACTAGATCGTTCTTTAAAAATTTGGGTATGTGATAGAAAGATAGACTGAACGTTACTTTCACTGGTAACGGATCAGGCTAAGGTAAAATTTGTGAGTTGCTCTTTGAGCAATGCGAATTTTCGGCGAATGTCGTCTTCACAGTATAACCAGATTGCTTGGGGTTATATGGTCAAGTGAAGAAGCGCATACGGTGGATGCCTTGGCAGTCAGAGGCGATGAAAGACGTGGTAGCCTGCGAAAAGCTTCGGGGAGTCGGCAAACAGACTTTGATCCGGAGATGTCTGAATGGGGGAACCCAGCCATCATAAGATGGTTATCTTAAGCTGAATACATAGGCTTAAGAGGCGAACCAGGGGAACTGAAACATCTAAGTACCCTGAGGAAAAGAAATCAACCGAGATTCCCTTAGTAGTGGCGAGCGAACGGGGACTAGCCCTTAAGTGGCTTTGAGATTAGCGGAACGCTCTGGAAAGTGCGGCCATAGTGGGTGATAGCCCTGTACGCGAAAATCTCTTAGTCATGAAATCGAGTAGGACGGAGCACGAGAAACTTTGTCTGAATATGGGGGGACCATCCTCCAAGGCTAAATACTACTGACTGACCGATAGTGAACTAGTACCGTGAGGGAAAGGCGAAAAGAACCCCGGAGAGGGGAGTGAAATAGATCCTGAAACCGTATGCGTACAAGCAGTGGGAGCAGACTTTGTTCTGTGACTGCGTACCTTTTGTATAATGGGTCAGCGACTTATTTTCAGTGGCGAGCTTAACCGAATAGGGGAGGCGTAGCGAAAGCGAGTCTTAATAGGGCGTCTAGTCGCTGGGAATAGACCCGAAACCGGGCGATCTATCCATGGGCAGGTTGAAGGTTAGGTAACACTGACTGGAGGACCGAACCGACTACCGTTGAAAAGTTAGCGGATGACCTGTGGATCGGAGTGAAAGGCTAATCAAGCTCGGAGATAGCTGGTTCTCCTCGAAAGCTATTTAGGTAGCGCCTCATGTATCACTGTAGGGGTAGAGCACTGTTTCGGCTAGGGGTCATCCCGACTTACCAAACCGATGCAAACTCCGAATACCTACAAGTGCCGAGCATGGGAGACACACGGCGGGTGCTAACGTCCGTCGTGAAAAGGGAAACAACCCAGACCGTCAGCTAAGGTCCCAAAGTTATGGTTAAGTGGGAAACGATGTGGGAAGGCTTAGACAGCTAGGAGGTTGGCTTAGAAGCAGCCACCCTTTAAAGAAAGCGTAATAGCTCACTAGTCGAGTCGGCCTGCGCGGAAGATGTAACGGGGCTCAAACCATACACCGAAGCTACGGGTATCACTTAGGTGATGCGGTAGAGGAGCGTTCTGTAAGCCTGTGAAGGTGAGTTGAGAAGCTTGCTGGAGGTATCAGAAGTGCGAATGCTGACATGAGTAACGACAATGGGTGTGAAAAACACCCACGCCGAAAGACCAAGGTTTCCTGCGCAACGTTAATCGACGCAGGGTTAGTCGGTCCCTAAGGCGAGGCTGAAAAGCGTAGTCGATGGAAAACAGGTTAATATTCCTGTACTTCTGGTTATTGCGATGGAGGGACGGAGAAGGCTAGGCCAGCTTGGCGTTGGTTGTCCAAGTTTAAGGTGGTAGGCTGGAATCTTAGGTAAATCCGGGATTCTAAGGCCGAGAGCTGATGACGAGTGTTCTTTTAGAACACGAAGTGGTTGATGCCATGCTTCCAAGAAAAGCTTCTAAGCTTCAGGTAACCAGGAACCGTACCCCAAACCGACACAGGTGGTTGGGTAGAGAATACCAAGGCGCTTGAGAGAACTCGGGTGAAGGAACTAGGCAAAATGGCACCGTAACTTCGGGAGAAGGTGCGCCGGTGAGGTGAAGCACTTGCTGCGTAAGCCCACGCCGGTCGAAGATACCAGGCCGCTGCGACTGTTTATTAAAAACACAGCACTCTGCAAACACGAAAGTGGACGTATAGGGTGTGACGCCTGCCCGGTGCCGGAAGGTTAATTGATGGGGTTAGCTAACGCGAAGCTCTTGATCGAAGCCCCGGTAAACGGCGGCCGTAACTATAACGGTCCTAAGGTAGCGAAATTCCTTGTCGGGTAAGTTCCGACCTGCACGAATGGCGTAACGATGGCGGCGCTGTCTCCACCCGAGACTCAGTGAAATTGAAATCGCTGTGAAGATGCAGTGTATCCGCGGCTAGACGGAAAGACCCCGTGAACCTTTACTATAGCTTTGCACTGGACTTTGAATTTGCTTGTGTAGGATAGGTGGGAGGCTTTGAAGCGTGGACGCCAGTTCGCGTGGAGCCATCCTTGAAATACCACCCTGGCAACTTTGAGGTTCTAACTCAGGTCCGTTATCCGGATCGAGGACAGTGTATGGTGGGTAGTTTGACTGGGGCGGTCTCCTCCTAAAGAGTAACGGAGGAGTACGAAGGTGCGCTCAGACCGGTCGGAAATCGGTCGTAGAGTATAAAGGCAAAAGCGCGCTTGACTGCGAGACAGACACGTCGAGCAGGTACGAAAGTAGGTCTTAGTGATCCGGTGGTTCTGTATGGAAGGGCCATCGCTCAACGGATAAAAGGTACTCCGGGGATAACAGGCTGATACCGCCCAAGAGTTCATATCGACGGCGGTGTTTGGCACCTCGATGTCGGCTCATCACATCCTGGGGCTGAAGCCGGTCCCAAGGGTATGGCTGTTCGCCATTTAAAGTGGTACGCGAGCTGGGTTTAGAACGTCGTGAGACAGTTCGGTCCCTATCTGCCGTGGACGTTTGAGATTTGAGAGGGGCTGCTCCTAGTACGAGAGGACCGGAGTGGACGAACCTCTGGTGTTCCGGTTGTCACGCCAGTGGCATTGCCGGGTAGCTATGTTCGGAATAGATAACCGCTGAAAGCATCTAAGCGGGAAACTAGCCTCAAGATGAGATCTCACTGGGACCTTGAGTCCCCTGAAGGGCCGTCGAAGACTACGACGTTGATAGGTTGGGTGTGTAAGCGCTGTGAGGCGTTGAGCTAACCAATACTAATTGCCCGTGAGGCTTGACCATATAACACCCAAGCAATTTGCGCTTAAAAGCCAGATTGCGGTGTGTGAAGACGCAATGAACCGAAAGTTCGCACAACACACAAACTATCGCATACCCAATTTGCTGAAGCGTCGAAAGACGGTTCGGTACCCGAATTTCTTGACGACCATAGAGCATTGGAACCACCTGATCCCATCCCGAACTCAGAAGTGAAACGATGCATCGCCGATGGTAGTGTGGGGTTTCCCCATGTGAGAGTAGGTCATCGTCAAGATTAAATTCCGAAACCCCTATCTGCGTATGCAGGTAGGGGTTTTGTTTTTTGCGCGCGGGAAAGCCCGAGTAGTTCGTCACACAAATTTGCACAGTTATTTTCGGTTCAGAACACTAGAATAGGTCCAACTTTTTCGGAGCCGAAGCCTTTATGTCAGATCCGCGTGACGCCCCCGTGCTGTCAGAATTGCCACTTGGCGATTTGGTGGCGTGTCATGAGTGCGATTTGCTGATGCGCAAGCCAAAGCTCGCCCATGGCGAGAAAGCGGTGTGCCCGCGCTGTGGATACGAACTCTACGCTCATCGATACAACGTTGTGCACCGCAGCCTCGCCTTGGTTATCGCAGCACTGTTGTTATATGTTCCGGCGAACTTTTTACCGATCATGCAGCTCAATCTACTTGGGCAGTCATCGCAAGATACTGTCTGGAGCGGCGTTGTCGGCCTGTTTAACACCGGTATGCAAGGCGTAGCCGTAATTGTGTTCCTGTGCAGCATGGGGATACCGCTGCTCAAGTTGCTCTGCCAGTTGACGGTATTGCTGAGCATCCATTTTGATGTCGGCCGCAGTTACGGTTTGCTGCTTTACCGTATTTATCACCACTTGAGAGATTGGGGGATGCTTGAGGTTTACCTCATGGGCGTGCTCGTCGCCATCGTAAAGCTGGCAGATATGGCAGCAATGACCATAGGTCTCGGGCTTGCCTGCTTCGTCGCTTTGCTGTTGGTTCAAGTCTGGCTGGAGGTTGTCATGTCGCCTCACCAGGTCTGGCAGGCTTTATCAGGAGAGGATGCCCATGCGGGCGATTGATGCAGGCATTCTGATTTGCGCTGAATGCCATGAATTGAACAAGCAGGAAGCTGGTGCCGATGAGCAGGTGTGTACTCGCTGTGGGGCGATGGTGCATGCCCGCCGTCCAAATAGCCTGATGCGCACCTGGGCGTTGCTGATTACCGCCGCCATTCTCTACATACCCGCCAATGTGCTGCCAATCATGACTGTGAGTTCGCTGGGCAAGGGCGACCCCAGCACTATCATGTCCGGCGTGATCCAGTTGGTTCAGCACGGCATGATTCCCATTGCCGCCGTGGTTTTTATCGCCAGCATCCTGGTACCTACGTTCAAATTGGTGGGCATTGCACTGCTGCTGTATTCCGTACAGCGTCGTCAGCCACTATCAGCCCGCCAACGCATATGGATGTACCGTTTCATCGAGTTCATCGGCCGCTGGTCAATGCTCGATATCTTTGTGATCGCCATTCTGGTGGCAGTCGTGAACTTTGGACGACTGGCCAGCGTCGAAGCCGATCTTGGCGCCATCGCTTTCGCCAGCGTGGTCATCTTGACCATGCTGGCTGCAGTTACTTTCGATCCCCGACTGATTTGGGATAACACGGAGTCGGACGACGACCATGACTGATTTGCCAACAGCAAAAACCCGACCGGCCTCGAACTGGTCGGCTATTTGGGTGCTACCCCTGATTGCCTTGATCATCGGCGGCTGGCTGGGCTGGCGTGCCTATACCGAGACAGGCATCGAGATCCAGGTACGCTTTGAAAGCGGCGAAGGCATTCAGGCCAACAAGACCGAAGTCGTCTACAAAGGCATGTCGGTCGGCAAAGTGAAAGCGCTCAAACTCGATGATGAAGGCGCCTCCAAAGGCGTAATCGCCACCGTCGAAATGAACAAGGACGTGGAGCAATACCTGCGTACCAGTACGCGCTTCTGGTTGGTCAAGCCGAGCGTAACCCTGGCCGGGATCACTGGCCTGGAGACCTTGGTATCGGGCAATTACGTCGCGATCAGCCCGGGTGAAGGTGAGCCCACCCGAAAATTCAAGGCACTGGCCCAAGAGCCACCCCTCTCCGATGCCCAGCCCGGCCTGCACCTGACGATCAAGGCTGATCGCCTGGGCTCTTTGAACCGTGGTAGCCCGGTGTTCTACAAACAGATCAAGGTTGGCCAGATCAAAAGCTACGAGCTGTCCGAAGATCAGAGCACCGTTGAACTCAAGGTCTTCATCGAGCCGACCTACGCCAAACTGGTGCGGAAGCACACGCGTTTCTGGAACGCCAGCGGCATCAGCATTGATGCCAACCTGTCGGGGGTGAAGGTGCGCAGCGAGTCCCTGGCCAGCATCGTCGCGGGCGGTATTGCGTTCGCCACGCCGGAAAACCGCAAGGACAGCCCACCCACCGATCCGAGTCTACCGTTCCGGCTATATGAAGACTTCGATGCCGCGGCGGCCGGAATCAAGGTCAAGGTCAAACTCAGTGACTTCGAAGGTTTGCAGGCCGGTCGTACGCCAGTGATGTACAAAGGCATCCAGGTCGGTACGCTCAAGGCGCTTAAGGTCGATCCAGACTTGTCCGCTGCCACTGCCGAATTGACGCTGGACCCGCTGGCCGAGGATTACCTGGTCGATGGCACCCAGTTCTGGGTCGTCAAGCCGTCGATCTCTCTCGCGGGCATCACTGGCCTTGAGGCGCTGGTCAAGGGTAACTACATTGCCGTGCGTCCCGGGGATAAAGGCGCAGCACCGCAACGCGAGTTCGTTGCACGGCCCAAGGCGCCGCCGCTGGACCTGCGTTCGCCGGGTCTGCATTTGGTGTTGTTCACCGAGAACCTCGGTTCGCTAGAGGTCGGCAGTCCGGTTCTGTACAAGCAGGTCAAGGTCGGCTCGGTACAGAGCTATCAGTTCTCGCGCAAAAAGAACCAACTGGTGATTGGCGTTCACATCGAGAAGGAATACGAAAACCTGGTCAACGCCTCGACCCGGTTCTGGAATGCCAGCGGCATTACCCTGACGGGGGGGCTGACCGGAGGGATTCAAGTCAAAAGTGAGTCGCTGCAAAGCCTGATGGCGGGCGGCATTGCCTTTGAAACGCCGCAGGCCAAGGCGCCATTGCAAAAGCGTATTCCGCGTTTCCGGCTGTTTGCCAGTCATGATGAGGCTACGCAAAAAGGTGAAGTGATCACGATCAAGGTCGACCGCGCCGACGGCTTGCGCGCCGGTACTCCGATCCGCTTCAAAGGGCTGGATGTCGGCAAGATTGAAAGCGTCGACCTCACGGATGACCTGCAATCGGTGCTTCTAAGCGCGCGGATCACGGAAGTGCCTGAGCGCATCGCCCGCGTCGGTAGCCAATTCTGGGTGGTCAAGCCTGAGCTGGGGTTGATCAAGACCTCCAACCTGGAAACCTTGGTGACCGGGCAATACATTGAGGTCCAGCCTGCGCCGAAGAACCTCGGTCCGCAGAAGAACTTCACGGCCCTGGCCAGCCCGCCGGAGAGCGCCAAGGTTGAAGCCGGATTAAGCCTGGTGCTTAGCGCGGCACGGCGTGGTTCGCTCAAAGCCGGTGTACCGGTAACGTACCGTGAAATCACCGTCGGCAAAGTGACCGGGTACGAGCTGGGTCAGACCGCAGACCGCGTGTTGATCCACATTCTGATCGAGCCGAAGTACGCGCCATTGGTTCGCAGCGGCACTCGCTTCTGGAACACCAGTGGTTTTGATTTTGATGTCGGACTGTTCAAGGGGGCGACACTACGCACCGAGTCGCTGGAGACCATGATTCAGGGTGGGGTTGCGTTTGCCACTCCGGATGGCGAGCGCATGGGCAGTCCGGCACGGGCAGAGCAGACGTTCCCGTTGTTCGACAAGTTCGAAGAGGAATGGCTGACCTGGGCGCCGAAAATTTCCCTGGGTAAATAATCCCTGGCGTATGGGGCGTCTATAGTGACACCTTCGTCGGTACGCCACCCGGAGCAAGCCCGCTCCTACAGAGGGCTCGGTTGCTCGCAAAGATAAAGCCCAAATGAAAAAGGCCGCGATCCTGGGGATCACGGCCTTTTTCATTGCCATCAATTCAAGCGTCAGACCGCATCCAGCTCCGGCTCGTCCGCTTCAACATTGACCGTCGCCTTCACCTGATCGTGACGGCGGATGTACTTCCAGTCCGCTTCGTCGATGTAGATGCCGGCCGGGCCGCTGCCGCCTTCCAGGTCGATAGCAACACTGGCGCAGACCTGCGGCTTCACACTCGCCAGGATCGGTACGAAACCCAGTTGCAGGCTGGTTTCCAGCAACGCTGCCTGGTTTTTCTCGTCGATGTCCGCTGCCTCATCGAGGTAGTACGGCAAGCGCACACGACCAGCCAGGTCGCGATCCATCAAGTGCAGCAACAGGTACATGTTGGTCAGCGCCTTGATGGTCATCGTGGTGCCGTTGGACGCGGCGCCGTCGATGTCGGTGTGGATCACTGGTTGACCGTTGACCTTGGTGATCTCGAACGCCAATTCAAACAAGTCCTTGAGGCCGAGCTGGTTATGGTTCGCCGCCACCAGGCGTGCCAGATACTCCTTGGCCTCTTCGTTCTTGTTGTCCTGTTCCGCGCTCTGGCTCAGATCGAACACCGACAGGGTCTCGCCTTCTTCGTACTGGCCGGCGCTGTGGATGATCTGGTCGATGTGCTTGAGCGCTTCCTTGTTCGGCGCCAGCACGATGCGGAAGCTCTGCAGGTTGGACACCTGACGCTTGTTGATCTCGCGGTTGAACAACGCCAACTGGTGCTCGAGGCTGTCGTAGTCGCTACGGATGTTACGCAGGGTCCGGGCGATGTCGGTGACGGCGGCACGACGCGCCTTGCCCAGGGTCAAGGCTTCGTCGGTGCGGTGCGCGTACGCGTTGATCAGCAGTTGCAGGCGGCGCTCCATATCGTCTTCGCTGTCGAACTTGGCCACGCCCTTGAGGCGCACCTGAGCGTACAGCGCTTCGATCTGGCCGTCGGCGCGCAGCAGACCTTGCCAACTGTCCTGATAATCGTTGAGCAGCGGCAACAGGTTATCCATGGAATCGTCGATCGGGTCCATGAAAGGCGTGCCGAAAGGCAGGTCCGCCGGCAGCAACTGACGGCGGCGCAGGGCGTCATCGAGCGTGCGTTGCTTGGCCTCCATGTCGGCGATCTGCCGGCCGACCAGTTGCAGCTTGGCCGAGAGTTGCTGAACACGTTCGGTAAAGGCATCGCTTGAACGCTTCAATTCATCCTGCGCGGCTTCCATCTGCGCCAGCTGCTCAAGCTTGTCGCCTTCCTCGGCGCTCAGGGTCTGGGCGCGACGGAAATCCTCCAGGGCTTTCTGCGCATCCAGCACTTGCTGGTACAGGGCTTCGGTCTGGGTCTTGCTCGCGGCGCGGTCAGCGGCCACGGCTTGCTGGGTTTTCAGTTGCTTGAGTTCTTTCTCCAGACGCTCCTTCTGGTCGCGCAATGCCGCGCGGTCAGCCAGCGCCTGCAGGGCGGGCGGTTCGATGTGCGATAGGTCGATGGACAGCCCGGGCACTTCGAAGCGTTCGCCCTTGAAGCCATCGAGGATCAGTTCCACCGATTTGACCCAGTCGCCATTGTCGTCCAGCGCAATGCCGTGCTCGCCCAGCGGCAGGCTGAACAGGGCACTGTTGAACAGACGCATCAGGCGCTCGACGTCCTGCTGCGAGAACTCTTCGCGCAAACGCGCGTAGCTGTTGTTGTCGGCGTGATCGAGTTGCTGCTTGACCGACTTCAGGCGTTTTTCCAGGTCGCGCAGACGTTCGTCGAGGTCTTCGGCGCTGAACTGGCGGGACTGAGCGAGTGCACCGGCCAGTTCATCGTGGGCGTCCTTGGCCGCGAGCAACTGCTGCTCCAGCACCTTGACGTCGTCGATCAGCGCAAAGCGATGCTTGAGCACCGACAGCTCGCCGAGCCAGCGCTGGATGCCGGTGATTTCCCGCTCCAGACGCATCAGTTCCTGAGTGCCACCGCGCTGATCGTTTTGCAGTTCGTCCTGCTCGCGACGGTAGTGTTCGGCCTGGATCGTCAGCTCTTCCTTGCGTGCGCCGGCGTAGTCGGACCAGGTGCCGAGCAGGGAGTCGAGCAATGGCGAAATCCGGTGCAGTTTGCCGCGCAGGATGTCGCGCTGTTTCACGCCATTGGCCAAGGCCTCGACCAATGGACCGGCGGCGACCAGCGAGTTGTAGTCCTGCTCCATGCGTCGTACATCGCGGAAGGCTTCTTCGCACGCCGCGATGTAGTCCACGCTACCGGAACGCAGGCTGTGTTCGAAGGCGTCGAGGAACAATTGCTTGAGCTTGGCCGCAGTGATTTCGCGCATGTGCAGCAGGTTGATGAACAGGGCGCGGAAGGTCTTCAGGCTCTGCTCACTGGTGGAGCGTAGCGGGATCAGCGTCAGGTCCAGCGGGATCGAGGTGTGTCCACCGACCAGCAGGCGACGCAGTTCATCCGGCTTGAGTTCGTAGGCCTTCAGGCCTTCGCGTTCAAGGTTGGTGAACAGCTCTTTCTGACGCAGGCAGGTGTCGTTTTTCTGGTAATGAGCCAGGTCCAGATTGCCGGCATAGGCAAAGAACTGGTGACCGAAACCGCCACCCGGACCGCGACCGACCACGCCGATCACGTGCGGACCGTGGGGCAGGTCGACTTCCACCAGGATGTAGCTGGTGTCGGAGGCGAAGTAGAAGCGCCGGGATTGTTCCAGGCTGTACTTGCCGAAACTCATGTCCGACATGCGTGCCAGGATCGGGAACTGCAGGGCGTTGATCGAGGCGGATTTGCCCAGGTTGTTCGCGCCGTAGACCGATAGTGGCTCTTCCAGCGGGAACAGGCCGAGGCTGTAACCGGCGGTGTTCAGTAGGGCAAAGCGGCGGATGCCGTAGCGTTCCTTGCTCATGCGTCGAGCTCCTGTTCTTCGGCAATGGCACGGGCCAGCGCGTCTTCTTCGCTTTCACCGTCGAACTCGCTGAGGTCCAAGGGATCATCGGTCTGCAGCAGCTTTTCATCGCTGTCTTCGTCGATCAGCACCGGCGCCGGCAGTGGCAGCACGCTGTGCAGGCTGGCTGCCAGATCGCGGTCCTGTTGAACCGACAGGCACACATCGAGGAAACGGTGCATCGGCGGCAGGAAGCGGTAGACGCCGTTTTCTTCCCCGGCGAAGCCGAGCTGGGTCATGCGGCGCATGATTTTTTCTTCCAGTTCGTCCTGGGTCTGCACTTCGGCCTGGATGAACAGGTCGCGATATTTCTCGAGCAGCGACGGCAGTTCATCACGGCCGAGGCTGCCGCCGTCGAGCACGGCGATCGGGTCGCGGCCCTGGTCGGCCAGGTGCTCGACGAGGATGAAGGTGAACAGCGCCAGGCGCTGGGCCGTCTTGTTCACCGCCGCCGCCGCGAGATCCGGCACGAAGTAGTAGAAACCACGGGTATCACAAACCAGTTCAAAGCCCAGCGCCTTGAACAGCGTGCGGTACTGGTCCTGAAAATTCGACAACTGCGCGTACAGCTCTGGATCGCGACGGCTGACGTGGTAGCCCTTGAACAGCTCGCGAAAGATCGGCGCCAGCTGAGACAGTTCGGATAGATCAAGTTGCATGGGGAGTACTGGCATAGAGGGTGCTCGCAGAATTCTCGGAGGCATCATCGCCGGCCGAGAGCAGGGCGAAGGAGCGCAGGCTGACCTGGTGCTCGTGTGTGAAGTAATCGCGGCGTTCCAGACGCTCGCGTTTGAAGCGTTTTTCCCGCGACAGGCGTGAGAACCAATACAGCAATTCGTCGGTGGCGCCGTCCGGTTCCTGCTCCAGCAGCCAGGTCATCAGGTCCGGCATCGGCAGGGCCTCTTCGCAGCGGTCGAGCATTTCCCGAACCGTGCGTGGCGCGCGCGGCGCATCGCCGCCCTTTTGGGTCTTGTGCGCCTTGGGGAAGCGGGCCGGTTTCGGCTCGAATCGGGCCAAGGCGTAAACGTAGGCCTCGACCTGACTGGCGCTACCAAGGAATGTACTTTGCGGCCGGGTGAACATCGGCATCGCGGCTTGTGGCACGGCGTCGATACCCTTGCGGCGAATCATCGACAGGGCCAGTGCCGCACCACGGGTCACGGCATTGTGACGGCGGGCTTCTTCACGCAATGGCAGCAGCAGTTCGCGGGCGTGACGCAGGGTCAACTGGGCGCTGGTCTGCATTTCGAGGATCCGCGCGTGGGTGCGCAGCAGCATGTCGTCGTCAACCAGATGGCCCAGGCGTTGCTGCTCGGTGAGCATCTTCAGCAGAACGTTTTCGACCTTGCGCACACCTTGTTCAAACGCGCCGTCGGCGTTGACCAACTGAATCATCGGCTCGACGTATTCGTCCCAGGTCGCCAGGACTTCAGCGTAACGCTGGCGCAGCGGGATCTGTCGGTCGCTGGTCTTGGCCCGCTCGGCAACAGCCACCAGGGCTTGTTCGTCGTTGGCGAGTTTTTTCAATACATCGCGTACGCGCATGTCGAGCAGGCGCAGTTGGCGCGCCAGATCGTTGCCGTCGCGGATGTCGAAGGCGTCCTGGATGTAGCCGGCCAGGCGTTCGAGATGTCGCAAATAGGCTTCGATCTCCAGGCACAGGCCCAGACGGTGTTCACGGCGCAGGTAAGCGAGGAAGTCGTGGATCTGCGCGTTGAGCTCGAAACGGTTCGGGCTTTTCGCCACGGGAACCAGAATGTCGAGGCGAATCCACACGTCCAGCAGGCTGGTGATGTCCTGCGGCGTACTGTCGAGTTGCTGGGCGGCCAACTGTGAACGCAGTTCGTTGAGGCTCAGTGTGCCTTGGTCGAAGTGCTCGCACAGTGGCTCCAGAAGTGCCCAGTGTTCAGCGAGGGCGCGCAAGACGCGCTTGGGTTCGATCATCGGAATGGCCGGCTGGTTGGCGATTAAAAGCCGGGATTGTACTGCATCGGGGCCGATGCGATTCACTCTCGGGACGGACTGTCGCTTTTCTAACGATCAACTGCGGGCGATCTTGAGCGAAGGGCGGTAGAATCACCGCACTTTAGTTATCCACAAGTGGCCGACCTTTGCTTATCGAGTCCCGCCGCCGCGCCTATTTGAACGCCATGCAAGTGGTCAATTGGTTGCCGCGCACCGAATTGCCCTTTGCTGCGCCGTCGCGGCCCGAGCTGCTGGATCTGCAGCTGCCCGAGCCGTTGCCCGTCGCCACGGCGGGGCCGGCACCTGCGGCCCAAGCGCCTGTGGAACCGCAGGTCAAACCGGCCGAGCGGGTGAAAATCGAAGTGCCACGGCCATCGTTGGCAAGCACGCGCACCGGGGCCAAACCGGTGGAAGAGGTCGAACAAGCACCGGTCGTCGCCAAAGTCGCACCCGTTCCCCCGCCACGATTTGCCCTCCAATTGCTACGGGCCGGGCGTTGCCTGCTGCTGGTGGAGTTACCCACAGGCGAAGCCTTCCAGACCCGCGATCCCGCTTACCTGTTGCTCAAGGACATGCTTCGCGCCGCCGGCTTGCCGGACAGCCCGCAGATCGTCGGCGAGCCGGTGCGCTGGCCGCTGCTGGCCCGAGGCACCATGGATCAAGGCCCGGAAGCGGCGCGTGACTTCGTGCAGGGCTTCATCTCGGCCCGCCTGGAAGAGGCGCCGTGCGTCTGTCTATGGCTGATCGGTCTGCCTGCCGTGCGTTTTGCCGGTGAGGCCAACGCCGAATCCTTCAATCGCGAACTCCAGGTCGAAGGCCTGGGCTCGGTCTGGGCCTTGCCTGGCCTGGAATTATTAATGGAAGAGCCACAGCGTAAGGCTGATGTCTGGCAAGCCATGCGTCGGCTGATGGCGCGCTGGAAAGAATCAAATGAGTGACGCTGTATCGTTCCGCCCGATGACCGAGGCGGACCTCGAAGCCGTACTGAAAATCGAATACGCGGCCTACAGCCATCCCTGGACACGCGGGATTTTTCTCGATGGCCTGGGCAAATACCAGATCTGGCTGATGTTCGAAGGGCAGCAGCAGGTGGGCCATGGTGTGGTGCAGATCATCCTGGATGAGGCGCATCTGTTGAACATCACCGTCAAACCGGAAAACCAGGGCCGTGGCCTGGGTTTGACGCTGCTGGAGCATTTGATGTCGATTGCCTACAAGGCCGATGCCCGGGAATGTTTCCTGGAAGTGCGCGACAGCAACACCGCGGCGTTCAAGCTGTATGAGCGCTACGGCTTCAATGAGATTGGACGGCGCCGGGATTACTACCCGGCGGTGGGCGGACGGGAAGATGCGGTGGTCATGGCCTGTACGCTGGTAGATTGAGCATCTTTGTTACAAATTAAGCGCCGATTGCTGTGCAGGAGCCGCCAAAGGCTCCTGTCCAGGATCGATCAACGCTTGCGGTCCAGCGGATCGCGCCGCGCCAATTCCTCTTCATCCAGTCCATTGCCTCCACCGATGTCGTCTTCACCGACAATGCTCAAGTCCCAATCAGCCTGGTCACCGTTACCCGCTTCATGGGCATCCCGGGCACCGTCTTCCCGGATCAGGGTTTCCGGGCTCATGTCATCATCCGTGGGCTCATGGTCAGCGGTCGATGCACCGGTCATGCCGGCTTCGCGCACACGCCGTCGGGGCATCAGTTGCGCTCGCTCGCTGTCCGGCAACTCGTCACCGATCCTGGCATCGGGCTCTTCGTCGTCGAAATCCAGCTCATGCACCGAACCCATGCGGTCTTCGTTATCATCGATGGGTTCTGGTTGCACCGCATCATACGGACGTCGTGAATCAGTCATGGCAATTCCTCATACTGTGGGTCTTACTAGGGTGGACCCACTGGGTTACTGAGAATTCCACCGGCTTGGAGCGCCTTTTCAGTGCATCGGGTGGCATCTGCATAAAGCGCGTGACCCCGACGGGCGGTTGTCTGTCAAAGCTGCGCATCATTCTCGAGGCTTCAATGCATGAACGAATTACAAGATCTGATCGATAACAACGAGCGTTGGGCTGACGCGATCACCAAAGAAGATCCTGACTTCTTCGCCAAGCTGGCTCGCCAACAGACTCCCGAGTACCTGTGGATCGGCTGTTCCGATGCCAGGGTGCCGGCCAACGAGATCGTCGGCATGCTGCCGGGCGACTTGTTCGTCCACCGTAACGTGGCCAACGTCGTGCTGCACACCGACCTCAACTGCCTGTCGGTGATTCAGTACGCGGTGGACGTACTCAAGGTAAAACACATTCTGGTGACCGGCCACTATGGTTGCGGTGGCGTGCGGGCCTCGATGCAGGATCGCCAGTTCGGCCTGATCGATGGCTGGCTGCGTTCGATTCGCGATCTCTACTACGAGAAGCGCGAAGAACTCGCCAAACTGGCCACCGAAGAGGAGCAGGTCGACCGTCTCTGCGAACTCAACGTGATTCAGCAAGTGGCCAATGTCGCCCATACCAGCATCGTGCAAAACGCCTGGCACCGCGGGCAGAACCTGTCGGTCCACGGTTGCATCTACGGCATCAAGGACGGTCGCTGGAAAAGCCTGAACACCACCATCAGTGGCTTCGAGCAATTGCCGCCGCAGTACCGCCTGCGTCCGGTCGAAGCGCAGTAACGCCCTCAATCGAACAGGTGCCGACGCCAGCGCTGTAAAAATGCCTGGCCGTCGGCGTTTGGCGATTCATCGTAGCCGGTGATCCAGCCGCGACATTTGTACGAACCGCACCGACAGGCGAACTGATGCAACAGTTTGTCTTCGGTGGCGGCGTAGTCAATCGTCAGCCAGTCACCTTTCTGTATGTCCTTCAGCGCCCAAAGCCACAGCTCACTCATGTCGAGAAAGACATTCGGGTCGCAAGAGTGTTGCAGCAATCCACAGAAGCGTGGGTCGAAGACATGCACGCCGGGAGCGAGTTGCCGGGTATGCCTGCAGCGATAGGGCAGGAGTTGTCCCGATGTCCGGCACATTCGACTGATACGCGGAAATTCGCGCAAGGCAGCAATGGCGACCGCTGTGCCTCTTTCGTCGGCGATGACCTCGAAGTCGGCCCGGGAGGGGAATCCTAGGCGAATCGGCAGATGCGCAAATGGATAGACACCGGCTGGCGGTGCGGCGAGAGGACTGCGAGGGGCATTGGCTTTCATAACGATCCTTGTTGGCTGGTGCTGCGACTTCCTCTAACTGACGATCCTGTCAGCACTGCAGCACAGGGTTACACCCCAAGCCTCTCGCAGATGAGTGGGCGGGTCTACTGTCATAACTGACAGCAAGGCTCGCCGTTCATCGGTTGATCGGTTTATAACGCCGGAGCGGGAATTGCGGTCTCGGGTGCAGGTGCCTTGAGTTGTTTGAGCTGGACCTGAATCGCTGCGGACGCGCATTTGCCCGCGGCTTGTTGAGGCGTCAGATTGCGGATCGAGGTGTAGAACAACTCACAGGTTTTATCTTTCTGGGCCACTTGCCAGGTTTGCGTGCAACTCCTGAGCTCAATGTCGGCATTGCTGTCAGTCTCGCGGCCCATCGCGGCCTGCCAGCATGCGGCACTCAGGTCCTGCCCCATGACTTTCAGTCCCGCGGCATCGGCTTTGGCCTTGGCATCGCTGCCAGTGTAGTTAGCCGGATCGGCGGCATACCAAATGTAGCTCGGGTGGTTGGCACCCAGCACGGGTACTTTGAGGCCTTCGTTCGGGCTGATACTCACCAGTCCCAGGACGTTCACCGTCGGCCCGTACTGCTGTTTGATCCAGTTACGCACAGGCGTACCAAACGCGACCATCGGTACGGCATCGCCGCTGGCCTTACGGCTGAAGTTCTTGACCATGGTGGTCTGGTAATCCTTGAAATAATCGTAGACACCTTCCAGGTCCTTGCCGGCGTTGGATGGCGCGGCAATCGGCGCGATGTCGATGATCGTCTGGTAACTCGGCGTTTGCTCGGCCGGGACGCCATTGATGGTCAGCAGCGAGGCCCAGCGATCTGTCGTGGCCGACTTGAGGTAATCCTGGGCCTGGGTCAATGAGTAATCCGGTGGGAAGTGCAACAGTTCGACGGTTTTGCGGTTCTCCAGCGCCATGCCCAGCGGCAGGAAGAAATACCAGTCATAGGCCCATTTGCCGTCGGCATTCAGTTTGCTGGCGCCGGTGTAAGCCAGATCGCCGGCGTCGAGCAGCGCCGTCAAGGGTTTTTGATAGTCGGCGGGTACGCCGCTGATGACAGTGAAGAGCTGACCATTATCGCTTTTGACCAGAACCTTCGCCTCGCTGTAGCCATCGCGCTGCACGCTTTGGGTCAGGTAGTGTTCGACCGTTTGTTCAAGTGTCCAGTTGCGAAAGCAAATCACGTTGCAGTTGTTGGGGTATGCAAAAAGACGCGTGAGGCGCTCGGTGCTACCCAGGTTCAGGGTCACATCGGCGTGGGCGGCGGCGCTCAGGGTGAGCGCCGCGAGAGACAGTCCTGCAAGTTTGAACATGCTCAGATCCTTTTCAGCGTATGGACCCGTTGGCGGGTACTACATACTGAAACGGCTGAAGACACATTTCAAATGTGGGCGCTTCACCTCCTCCCACAAAAGCTCCAGGGTGTTCGAAAGATGCCGGGCTACGGCATTACCGGCGGCGTATACGCCAGCGTCGTCCCCAGCGCCCAGAGCAATAGCAGCACCAGAGGCGTGTGCACCAGCAGTTGCACGAATGAAAAGCCGATCAGGTCCCGCGCCTTCAGCCCCAACACGCCCAGCAGCGGCAGCATGTAGAACGGGTTGATCAGGTTGGGCAGGGCTTCGGCGGCGTTGTAGATCTGCACGGCCCAACCCAGGTGGTACTTCAGATCCGTGGCCACTTGCATCACATACGGCGCCTCGATGATCCACTTGCCGCCACCGGACGGAATGAAAAAGCCGAGGATTGCCGAGTACACACCCATCAGCAGCGCATAGGTGTCGTGGGAAGCGATGCTGACGAAGAAAGTCGAGATGTGGTGGGCCAGGGTCTGGGCATCGGCACCTTTGACCGTGGTCATCAACGCGGCGATCGAGCCGTAGAGTGGAAACTGGATCAGCACGCCGGTGGTGGTCGGGACCGCACGGGCCACGGCGTCGAGGAAGCTGCGCGGGCGCCAGTGCAGCAGCGCACCGAGCATGATGAACAGGAAGTTATAGGTGTTGAGGCCGGAGATCGCGCTGATCGCCGGTTTGGTCGAAAACTCGTGGAACAGCCATCCGGCGGCCAGCAGCACCAGCAAAATGATCAGCAGCGGGCTGTGCTCCAGCCATTCGCCGGGACGGGTGCGCGGTTGCAGCGGCGGTAGATTGAAGCTCGGGTCGACACCGCAGTCCTTGGCGTCCCGTGCCGAGTTGGGGCCGGGGGCGGTCGCGTAGGCGATGATGATCGAGACGACGACCAGCGCCAACAGCATCGCACCCGACTGCCAGAGAAAGATGGTCTGGGTGAAAGGAATGACCCCGGTGATCGACAGAATCGACGGTGGCAGGCTGGCCGGGTTGGCCTGCAATTGTGCCGCAGACGACGACAGGCCCAGGGCCCACACCGCGCCAAGGCCAAGATACGCCGCGGCGCCGGCGGCGCGGTAGTCCATTTTCAGGTCGGTTCGGCGGGCGAGGGCGCGCACCAGCAAGCCGCCGAACACCAGCGACAGGCCCCAGTTCAGCAGCGATGCAACCATGGAAATCAGCGCCACCCAAGCCACGGCGGAGCGACCGTTTTTCGGGATCTTCGCCAGACGGTCAATCAGCTTGACTGCCGGTGGCGAGCTGGCGACCACATAACCGCCGATCACCACGAAAGCCATTTGCATGGTGAACGGGATCAGGCTCCAGAAACCGTCACCGAATGCCATCGCTGCATCGGTGGGTTTGGCGCCCATGGCCATGGTGGCGAGGGCAACGATTATCACGGCCAGCGCGGCAAACACCCAGGAATCGGGGAACCAGCGTTCGGCAAAGCTTGAGCAGCGCAGGGCAAAGCGGGCGGAGCGGCTATCTTCGATATCAGCGGCCACGGGGGAGTACCTCTAATTTTTATGTTTGTTGTAGTCTTTGGGACGGTAGAAGCCCCTCTGGACAGACAACAACATTAATTCACCGGGAAGTTTTTTGCGGGGCTGTTTTGTGGCTATGGGACTTTGGTCTAACGGGTTGTCCGCCAGCGCGTTTGCGTAGACCATGGGCGCCTTGGTTTTTGCCTGCACCAGAGTTCTTTTCATGACTGCCAACACCGTTTCGCGCCCGGCGCCGTTCAACCGCTCGGACTACAAGACCCTGGGGCTCGCGGCCCTCGGCGGGGCGCTGGAAATCTACGATTTCATCATCTTCGTATTTTTTGCGCTGACCCTGAGCCAGCTGTTTTTCCCGCCGGAAATGCCCGAGTGGCTGCGATTGCTGCAAAGCTTCGGCATCTTCGTCACCGGTTATCTGGCGCGGCCACTGGGCGGGATCCTGATGGCACATTTCGCCGACCGTTTGGGCCGCAAGAAAGTCTTCAGCCTGAGCATCCTGATGATGGCGCTGCCCTGTCTGCTGATCGGCATCATGCCGACCTACGCACAAATCGGTTATTTCGCTCCGCTGTTGCTGTTGCTGCTGCGAGTGCTTCAAGGGGCGGCCGTGGGCGGTGAAGTGCCGAGCGCCTGGGTGTTCGTCGCCGAACATGCACCCGTGGGGCATCGGGGCTACGCTTTGGGCTTTTTGCAGGCGGGACTGACTTTCGGTTATCTGCTCGGTGCCTTGACGGCCACGTTCCTGGCGCAGGCTTTCACCCCGACTGAAATCCTCGATTACGCCTGGCGTTACCCGTTTCTGCTGGGCGGTGTGTTTGGCGTGATCGGCGTCTGGCTACGCCGCTGGCTCAGTGAAACGCCGGTGTTCATGGCCATGCAGGCACGGCGCGAGGAAGCCGTTGAGTTGCCGCTGCGCAGTGTCCTGCGTGAGCATCGCCTGGCCATGCTGCCGGCGATGATCCTCACCTGTGTGTTGACGTCGGCGGTGGTGGTGTTCGTGGTCATCACGCCGACAATGATGCAGAAAACCTTCGGCATGACCGCCAGTCACACCTTCGCCTTGAGCGCATTGGGCATCGTTTTTCTGAACATTGGCTGTGTGCTCGCCGGGTTGCTGGTCGACCGCATCGGCGCCTGGCGTACGGTGATGCTGTATAGCCTGCTGCTGCCGTTGGGTATCGGTGTGCTTTACGCCTGTCTGATCAGCGGCGGCGACTGGGTCGGTCTGGCCTACGCGGTGGCGGGGCTCGGTTGCGGGGTGGTCGGTGCGGTGCCCTCGGTGATGGTGAGCCTGTTCCCGGCGCGGGTTCGTGTGTCGGGCATCTCGTTTACCTACAACATTGCCTACGCCGCCTGGGCGAGTATCACACCGCTGTTGTTGATCGGTCTGATGCCCTGGAGTCCCTGGATCTGCGTGATTTTCTGCGCGGTAATGGGTGCGGTGGGCGTGGGAAGCGCGGCGTACTTTGGCACGAGGATGCCAAAAATCGCCGGTTGTTCGGCCGCTGGCGCTACGTGAATCAACAAGGCGACAGGGGCGCTTGAACTATTTTTGTAGGACAAAGCTGAAACACTCTTCAGAAAAGATCTGCAAGGCCGATGGCTAGGCTGTAAATCGCTTTCTACCCCAGTCCATCGGTGCATCCCCCATGTTCAATAAACGCTTGAAGCAGGAGCTATCGGCTCTTCGCGAAGAACTCTCCAGCCTTCAGCAAGTGAAGGAAAGCCTGGAAAGCGAGATGCTGGTGTTGACCCTCGATACGGATGGGCGGGTTCAATCAGTCAATCAGAATTTCCTCAACGAAATGCACTACAAGAGCAACGAGCTGATTGGCCGGCATATCGAAGAAATCGTTCCCGATCATGTGAGAAATGACGAATTCCAGCTGCGGTTCAAGAACGCGATGAATCGCGGCGAGCACTTTGCCGGCGCGGTGCGCCTGTTGCGGGGTACTGGCGAGGAGGCGTGGTTGCGTTCGATCCTGCAGCCCGTGCGTTCGGCGGATGGCCGGATCAAGCATTTTTCGATTTTCTCCAGCGACCTGACCCGCACCATTGAGGCCTCCCGTGAACATGAAAACCTGATCGGGGCGCTGGTGCGTTCGACGGCGGTAATCGAGTTCGACCTCAATGGCAATGTGTTGACCGCCAACGACCGTTTCCTCGCCGGGATGGGTTACAGCCTGGCGCAGATTAAAGGCAAACATCACCGCATCTTTTGCCTGCCGGAAGAGCACAACAGCGCTGAGTATCAGAACTTCTGGCGTCGCCTGAACGCGGGTGAGTACGTGGCTGAACGCTTCAAGCGCATCGATAGCCACGGTCGTACGGTTTGGCTGGAGGCTTCTTACAATCCGGTAGTCGATGCCAATAACCGGCTCTACAAAGTGGTGAAGTTCGCCACGGTGATCACCGATCAGGTCAATCAGGAGCAAGCCGTCGCCGAAGCCGCGAACATTGCCTACAGCACCTCGCAGCAAACCGATCAAAGCGCCCAGCGAGGCAGCGCCGTGGTCACTCAGGCGGTGGATGTGATGCGTGATCTGGCCAAGCATATGCAAACCGCCGGCGATGGCATCGAAGCGCTCAATGAGCAGTCACTGGTGATTGGCACCATCGTCAAAACCATCAGCGGCATTGCCGAACAAACCAACCTGTTGGCGCTCAACGCCGCCATCGAAGCGGCACGCGCCGGTGAACAGGGCCGGGGGTTTGCCGTGGTGGCCGATGAAGTCCGGCAACTGGCTTCGCGCACCAGCCAGGCCACCGACGAAATTGTCGTTGTGGTGCGGCAGAACCAGGACATGGCGCGCAACGCCGTGGCCCTGATGACCGACGGCAAGCTCCAGGCGGAGCAGGGGCTGGCGCTGGCGGCGGAAGCCGGCACCGTGATCGTCGAGATCCAGGATGGCGCGCAGAAAGTGGTGAATGCTGTCGGGCAGTTCGCCAATCAGTTGGCGTCTTGATGTCCTGCTCCTGAAGAAATCGCCTGCACTGGTTCCTGCAAGGTATTACACGCAGGCGCTGGCGCAGGTGGCGATCTTTTCGCCCGCTCGATCCCTGTTTTGCAAGATGTCGTTACAATCGGCTCCTTCCCCCAAGGAGCAGGCATCCATGAGCGTTTCTCACCGTCGTCCGATCCCTTTGTCCAAGGCCTATCGTCTACTCAATCACGGGCCGACCGTTCTGGTCAGCGCGGCTCATGACGGTCAGCGCAATATCATGGCGGCTGCCTGGGCCATGCCGCTGGATTTCGAACCGCCGAAAATCGCCGTGGTGCTGGACAAGTCCACCTGGACCCGGCAACTGCTGGAAGCCTCGGGCACCTTCGTGTTGAACGTTCCCTGCGCAGCGCAGGCCGATATTGTACAAACCGTCGGTTCGACGTCTGGCCTGGCGCTCACCCGGGAGCAGGGGCGCGACAAATTCCAGACCTATGACTTGCCGACGTTCGACGCCGAGCTGATCGACGCACCGATGCTCAAAGGCTGCGTTGCCTGGCTCGAATGCCGGTTGTTGCCGGAACCCGACAACCATCAGCAGTACGATCTGTTCCTCGCCGAAGTGATTGCCGCTCAGGCTGACGAGCGTGTATTCAGTGACGGGCGTTGGCACTTTGAAGGCCAGGATGCGTTGCGTACCCTGCACCACGTCGCCGGCGGGCACTTTCTGACCATCGGCAACCCTGTGGATGGCAAAACCTTGCAGCCATGAAGTGACTGCTACCCTAGCCATAAGCACATTCACAAAGAGGCCAGGCAATGAGCAAGTTGCGTGTGGGGATTATTTTTGGGGGGCGTTCGGCAGAGCACGAAGTGTCGTTGCAATCGGCGAAGAACATCGTCGATGCGCTGGATCGTTCGCGCTTCGAGCCGGTGTTGATCGGTATCGACAAGCAAGGCCACTGGCACCTCAATGACCCGTCGAATTTCCTGCTGAACCAGGAAAACCCGGCGCTGATCGCTCTCAATCAGTCCAATCGCGAATTGGCGGTCGTGCCGGGCAAGGCGAGCCAGCAACTGGTCGAAACCTCCAGCCAGGAGCTGTTGGGCCATGTCGATGTGATCTTCCCGATTGTCCACGGCACCCTCGGTGAGGACGGCTGCCTGCAAGGGCTCTTGCGCATGGCCGACCTGCCGTTTGTTGGCTCCGATGTGCTCGGATCGGCGGTTTGCATGGACAAGGACATCAGCAAGCGTTTGCTGCGCGATGCCGGGCTGGCGGTCACGCCGTTCGTGACCCTGACCCGTACCACTGCGGCGCGCAACGGCTTTGCCGAGATGGCGGGAAAGCTTGGTCTGCCGCTGTTCGTCAAGCCGGCAAACCAGGGCTCTTCCGTGGGCGTGAGCAAAGTCAACGACGAAGCTGAATACACCGCGGCAATCGAACTGGCATTGGGCTTCGATGAGAAAGTGTTGGTCGAATCTGCCGTCAGCGGCCGCGAGATCGAATGCGCGGTGCTCGGTAACGAAGACGCCATCGCCAGCGGTTGTGGCGAAATCGTGGTGCACAGCGGGTTTTATTCCTACGACAGCAAATACATCGATGACAAGGCCGCTGAAGTGGTGGTGCCGGCCCAGATCAGTCATGAGGCCAGCGAACGTATTCGTGCCATGGCCGTCGAGGCGTTCCATGTCCTGGGCTGTTCCGGTCTGGCGCGGGTCGATGTATTTCTGACCGACAGCGGTGAAGTGCTGATCAACGAAATCAATTCGCTACCCGGATTCACCCGCATCAGCATGTACCCGAAACTGTGGCAGGCCGCTGGCATGACCTACAGTGAACTGGTCACGCGATTGATCGAGCTGGCGCTGGAGAAACACCGGATTCGGCAGACGCTGAAAATCAGTCGATAAGCGGGTGCGCTGGCCTGATCTCAAACTGCAAAAAAGGGCCTACCCCCTCGGTAGGCCCTTTCTCATCTCTGCGTAAGACTCAATCCCCCAGCGCTTCTCCCTCACGCCGAGGGTCGGCTCCACCGGTCAGCGATACTTTGCCTTGGGCATCCTTTGTTCGAACAATCGCCTGGGTGCCGCTGGTCATGTCGATTTCATTCACTTCATGCCCTTTGGCTTTCAACGCCTGAATCAGCGCCGGGCTGAACTGCCCGCGTTCCAGCTCGGTCGGGCCATTGCGACTGCCGAAATTGGGCAGGTTGATGGTTTGCTGCGCATCGAGGTTCCAGTCGAGCAGGCCGATGGTGGACTTGGCGACGTACTCGATGATTTGCGAACCGCCGGGTGAGCCGATTGTGGCGAGGAATTCACCGCTCTGGCGGTCGAAGATCAAGGTCGGGGCCATGGACGAACGTGGGCGCTTGCCGGGTTCGACGCGGTTGGCGACTTTTTGCCCATGCTCATCGGGGATGAAGGAAAAGTCCGTCATTTCGTTGTTGAGCAGGAATCCCTGCACCATCAGGTGCGAGCCAAACGCAGACTCGATGGTGGTGGTCATGGACACTGCGCCGCCCTCGTCGTCGATCGCTACCACCTGTGAGGTGGAAATACGCAACGGCGACCGGTCCGGCGCATAGGCAATCTGAATGCCCGGAGGCGTGCCCGGTTCAGCCGTGCCCATGCTGCGTTCACCGATCAGTGCGGCGCGGCTGGCCAGGTAAGCCGGGTCTACCAGGCCTTTCACCGGTACCGGCACGAAGTCCGTATCCGCCACGTACTGCGCGCGATCGGCATAGGCCAGGCGCTCGGCTTCGGATATCAGGTGCACGGCTTGCGGAGACGGTTCGCTGCCCGCAGGCGCGTCGGTTTTCACCGGTTTCAGCGGTGCCAGGGCGTAGCGGTTATTGCGTGTCTCCAAGGCTTGAAGCGTGCCGAGAATCTGCGCCACGGCGATCCCGCCCGACGACGGTGGCGGCATGCCGCAGACCTGCCAGCGCTTGTAATCGGTGCACAGTGGCGCGCGCTCCTTGGCCGTATAGCCCTTGAGGTCGCTCAGTGAAAGGCTGCCGGGGTTGGCGTGGCCCTGAACCTTGTCCACGATTTCCTGCGCGACGGCGCCCTGGTACAACGCATCCGGCCCTTCGTTGGCGATGCGTTGCAGCACGGCGGCCAATGCCGGGTTTTTCAGGCGGGTGCCAACGGCTTTCGGGCGGCCATCGGCATTCAGGAAATAGGCGACCATGTCGGGCGAACTGCGCAGCGACGAATCCGACGCGATCAACTGATACAGGCGTGGCGAAATGACGAAGCCTTGCTCCGCCAGCTTGATCGCCGGTTCGAACAGCTGTGCCCAGGGCAGGCGGCCGTGTTTTTTGTGGGCCAGTTCCAGGGCGCGCAATACGCCTGGCGTCCCTACCGAGCGACCACCAATCTGCGCCTGGGTGAAAGGCATGGGTGTGCCGTCGGCTTGCAGGAAAAGCCTTTCCGTGGCACCGGCCGGTGCCGTTTCGCGGCCGTCATATGTGCGCACGTTCTTGCCGTCCCACAGCATGATCAAAGCGCCGCCACCAATGCCCGACGATTGCGGCTCGACCAGCGTCAACACCGCTTGCATTGCAATCGCCGCATCGATGGCCGAACCGCCACGACGCAGCATTTCCCGCCCGGCCTCGGCCGCCAGCGGGTTGGCGGCGGCTGCCATGTGCTTCGAGGCGTGCCGGGTTTGCAGGTCGGTGCGATAGCCGGAAGCGCTTTCCGGCGCGACCGGTAGCGTCGAGACAGATGGCGCGTTGCAGGCGGTCAGGGCTAAAGCCACAGTGATCATCGACAACGCTGACAGGCGCATGCGCTTCAAGTGGAAGGCTGAGAACATGCGGGGCACTCCGTCCGTGGGATAAAGGATTCGTGGACTTTATCGGCCACCGCCCGGTGACGCAAACCATGTCCCACGGCCAGGACGCTTTTTTCCTTCATCAATGGATGGAATTTCTGTAGGGTCGATGCCATCAGGCAGGCCAGAAGATCAACAAGAGGCAGACATGCAGACCGAGTTCCCGACCCAGCCAAGCTACCGCACCCAGCGCGAACAATTCCTCGCGGCGGCCACCGCCGCCGGGGCGACGCTGACCGAGTATCCACACCCGCTCACAGGACCCTTCGGCGAGGCCTTGAGCACCGATGTGGCTGTCCTGGGTGATCCGGGCGCCAAACGTCTGCTGATCGCGCTCAGCGGCACTCATGGGGTTGAAGGCTTCTATGGCTCGGGGTGTCAGATCAAGTGGCTGCAGGAGCTGGGCAAGCGTTCGTTGCCGGCCGATGTCGCCGTGGTAATGATCCACCTGATCAACCCCTGGGGGACGGCGTGGCTGCGTCGGGTCAACGAAGACAACATCGACCTCAACCGCAATCACCTGAACTTCGAGCGGCCCCTGCCGGACAATCAGGCGTATGAGGGTTTGCACGAAATCTACGCCTGCACCCAGTTGCAAGGTCCCGAGCGTGAGCGCACGGACGCCTTGCTGGATGCGCAGATTCGCCAACACGGCTGGCCGGCGGTCATGTCGATTGTCGAAGGCGGGCAGCATGCGCATCCCGATGGCTTGTTCTATGGCGGCCTGGCGCCGAGCTGGTCGAATCGCACCTTGCACCAGATCATCCAGAAGCATGTAGCCCATGCCAATGTCGCCATGTGTTTCGACTTGCACACAGGTGCCGGCGAATACGGCCATCCGATGCTGCTGACGATCACCGAAGCGGCCTATCCGGCGCTGGTCGATGCACAGGCGATTTATGGTCCGTGGCTCTACACCTTGCACACCGGTGCCGACACCCTGAGCGAAACCGGTGTTGCGGCCACCGCGACTGGCTACACCTCCCAGGCATTGATCAATGCGCTGCCGCAGGTGCGGCTGATGCCATTCGTCATTGAGTGCGGAACGTATCCGGGAGCACAGGTGCATCGCCATCTGCGTGATGACCACTGGCTGCATCTGCACGGCAATCCGAGCGACGCGGTGGGGCGCGAGATCAAGTTGAATCTGCTGGAGCAGTTCTATCCGGCTGATAGCGACTGGCAGGCGATGGTCTGGTTGCGGACCTGGCAGATCTGGGAGCGGGCTTTGTCGGCGTTGCCAACGATCTGAGGTTGAGGCTGTTTTATGTAGGAGCGAGCCTGCTCGCGATGAATCCAGAGACGCTGCGGGGTATCAGGCTCGCCGCGTCATCGTTGACGATCATCGCGAAC
This sequence comes from Pseudomonas moorei, assembly GCF_042846945.1. NCBI lineage: Bacteria > Pseudomonadati > Pseudomonadota > Gammaproteobacteria > Pseudomonadales > Pseudomonadaceae > Pseudomonas > Pseudomonas moorei. The sequence goes on along the minus strand of NZ_AP035776.1, from coordinate 337,839 downwards.
AAGCTCGCTCCTACAGCAGGCATAAAAGGCAGGCATAAAAAAACGGCCTACCTTTCGGTAAGCCGTTTTTAGTACTTGGTGGCTACACAGGGACTTGAACCCCGGACCCCAGCATTATGAATGCTATGCTCTAACCAACTGAGCTATGTAGCCAAGTGGCGCGCATTATTCACCGGTAACGGGGATGCGTCAAGCATAAATCTAAAATATTTCTCTACACTTTCAACCGCTTATCCTCCTGACCCGAAAAAACGGGTCAGGGCAGGGCATCATTTGAGCTGAAATCTGCCGGTATTGGCGCTCAAAGCCTTGCTGCCCTGGCTCAAGGTGTCTGCCGCAAGGTTCACCGCCCGCGCGCCTTCGAGCAAGCGGACCGCCGCCTGATCGACTTGCTGGATGTTGCCGCTGACCTCATCGGCGGTGCTCGCTTGCTCGTCGACCGCCGTGGCGATCTGCGCCAGGGTGTCGGTGACGCCCTGGACGGCGCTGGCAATCTCCCCCAATCGATGACCGAGGCTGGTGACGGCTTGCGCATCGGTCTGAGCCTGCCCGCAGGCCGCTTCCATCAGGCTGACGGCTTCGTTCACGGTGCTGCGCAGGCTGTCGACGGTGCCGGCGATTTGCGCAGTCGAGGACTGGGTGCGCTGTGACAGGCTGCGCACTTCATCGGCCACCACCGCGAAGCCGCGGCCCTGTTCACCGGCGCGAGCTGCTTCGATGGCGGCATTGAGCGCGAGCAGGTTGGTCTGTTCGGCGACGCCGCGAATGGTATCGACCACCAGTTGAATCTGCTGCCCCTGCTCACTGACCCGTCCCAGCGCCGCTGCCGTGTCATTCAGGCGTTGATTGAGTTGTTGGATGCTGGCCGTTGTGCGCTGACTGTCACGGCTGCTGTCGGCGGCGATACGCTGAGTCTGCTGAGCGCTGCCGGACGCTCGTTCGCAGCTGTCGGACACGCCTTGGGAGGTCGCGGCCAGTTGTGTCGCCGCCGCCGCAATCTGACTGATTTGCAGTTGTTGGGCTTCAACCTCGCCCAAGGCGTCGGCGGAGTGATGATTGAGGGTTTGCACCGCATTGCTCAGTTGCAGGGTTTCGTGGTCGACCCCCAGCAGGCTGGCGCGCAATTGCACCACCGCGACGTTGAGGGCGGTGCTGATGGCTGCCAGTTCGTCGCGGCCTTGTACTGGCACCTGCAAGCTCAGATTGCCATCGCGCAAGGCTTCGGCCAGCAAGGTGATACCGCTGGCGCTACGGCGGATCGACGCTTGCAAGCAGATGAACAGGTACAGCGCGGCCAGCAGCAGGCAGCCAAATATGCTCGCCGCCAAAATGAACTGGCGTATGGCAGAACCCTGGTAGTCATCCAGACGCTGATCCAGTGAAACCAACGATTGCTGGCGCAACGCGGCAAGGTCGGAGAGCAGGGCGTCGAGGCTGCGTTCGAACTCCTCGGGCTTGAGGGTGATACTGCCGCCGAACACGCCGTCATCCAGGACTTTCAGGCCGGCGTCGAGGTGCTTGAGGCTGTTATGGTATTGCCCGGCCCAGCCTTGCAGCGCGCTGGGCAACCGCGCCTCAAGTAAACCTGCCGTTTTGACCAGTTGTTCCCGGGCATCGCCGATGCGGCTGCGCAAGTCGCGCAGTTGCAGACGACTTTGCAACGTGAATTGCCCCGACACCACCGAAGCCTGACCGACACTGGCCAGGCGGCCGACGCGTTCGATCAGGTCGGGCGCGTGCTGGGTGGAGATCTGAGTCAGCAGGTAGGTTTCCAGCCAGGGTGCCAGCGTCAGCCGATTATCCATGGCGATCTGCTCGCGCAAGGCTTGCAGAGCGCTCAACGCGTTGGTGAAGCGATCGTAGCCGTCCGGCCACCAACCGACGCTGCTCAGACTTTTCGAATCCAGGCCGTTGAGGGCAGTTTGCAGCGCTTGAAAACGGGTCAGGGTTTCGCCTTCCGCGCCTTCCTTTTGCAGGGCGCTGCTCAGGTCTGAAGTGGCTTGGGCGACAGCGGGTTGGACCGCGTCGAATGCGCCCATGGCGGCGAGGGTGGCCGGCGTTGGCTGGCGATTGGTTTCGGTGGCGCGCCAGCGAGCCGCACGGTCACGCTGGGCCTCCAGCAGGTTATCGAGCGCATCCAGAGCGAGTAATTGACGGACCCCGGCCCGTTCGCCGGAAATCAGGTTCAGTTTGTCGCGATAGTCCAGACCAATCATCCATAGACTGCCGGCCAGCGGCAGGATAAACAGCAGAAACAACAGCTGAAATTTGCGTGCGAAGCCAAAACGCCCCAGCAGCCGGATCCCCGGTGATAAAAAAGCCTGCATGCCCCATGACTCCTTCGGACACCACGCGCCATTGGCGTGCATCGAGGTCTTGGCGACCACGATCTGTGCCCCGTAAAAGGCCTCGAAAGTTCACCTTTGCCCGCTCTGTAGGCCGACTCTGTGGTGAAACTTCCCATTCTCGGTCCCCTTTGTAAGGGGCCGCGTTGAAGCGCAAGAGCGAGGCAAGATTCAGACCATGGCGTTGAGCTATCACTGTTTTGCCGATGAATATCGAAGTCGTTAGCAGGCTAAGGGGATGGCATTATTGCACCGAAAAATGGCACATTGGCGCACCTGCCTGTGCGCACCTACCTGTTGTCCGGAAATTCTCATGGCTATCAGCAATGCTCAGTCCGCCACTGCATCGGCGGCCACTCCTTCACAAAGCAGTCCGCTGGTGATGCGCATCATTGGCGCGGTGGCGCTGGCGCATTTGATCAACGACCTGATCCAGTCGGTATTGCCGTCGATTTACCCGATGCTCAAGGCCAACTACGGCCTGACATTCACTCAGGTCGGCCTGATTACCTTGACCTTTCAACTGACCGCTTCGCTATTGCAGCCGTGGGTCGGGTATCACACCGATCGCCATCCCAAGCCCTGGCTGTTGCCCGCCGGCACTGTGTGCACGCTGGTCGGGATTCTCATGATGTCGGTGGTCGGCAGCTTTCCATTGATTCTGCTGGCGGCGGGGTTGATCGGTATCGGCTCCTCGACCTTTCACCCGGAAGCTTCACGTGTGGCGCGACTGGCTTCGGGCGGGCGCTTCGGGCTGGCGCAATCGACCTTCCAGGTCGGTGGCAACGCGGGATCGGCCTTCGGTCCCTTGCTGGCGGCCGCCATCATCATTCCCTACGGTCAGGGGCATGTGGCCTGGTTCGGCCTGTTCGCTGTATTTGCGTTGTTCGTGCTCTACCGCATCAGCCGCTGGTACGCCAACCATTTGAACCTGTTCAAGCTCAAACAGGGCCAGGCGGCGACTCACGGCTTGTCCAAAGGCCGGGTGATCAGTGCGTTGGTAGTGCTGGGGCTGCTGGTGTTCTCCAAGTATTTCTACATGGCCAGTTTCACCAGTTATTTCACCTTCTACCTGATCGAGAAGTTCGACCTGTCGGTGGCCAGTTCGCAACTGCACCTGTTCCTGTTTCTCGGTGCGGTTGCGGCGGGGACCTTCTTTGGTGGGCCGATCGGCGACAAGATCGGGCGCAAGGCGGTGATCTGGTTCTCGATCCTCGGCGTAGCGCCGTTCACCCTGGTCTTGCCGCACGTTGATCTGTTCTGGACCAGCATTCTGAGCGTGGTCATCGGCTTCATCCTGGCTTCGGCGTTCTCGGCGATCGTGGTCTACGCCCAGGAACTGGTGCCGGGCAATGTCGGGATGATTGCCGGGGTGTTCTTCGGCCTGATGTTCGGTTTTGGCGGCATTGGCGCGGCCTTGCTGGGCCATCTGGCGGATATTCGCGGTATCGAATACGTGTACTTGCTGTGTTCGTTCCTGCCGTTGCTCGGAGTGCTGGCGATTTTCCTGCCGCGTACTCAAAAGATCTGATTCAGGCCGGGACAGCATGCACAAAAAAGCCGCGTATCAAACGCGGCTTTTTCTTGAGCGGGTGGCTACACGTTAAACCAGAAGTCATAGGGTGCAGGCATTATGAAATCTAGGTTTTGGTACGCTTCAATATGTGTCATACCCGGTTTAGCGCCCGGTTTAAGTTGCGTATGACTTTACTTTCACGGCGGTTGCGTTTCTCTCGGCACGCGGAGGAATTTGACCAACCGTCTTGGTTTGTTTGCTAACAGAATTTTGCTGGAAGTGACTAGTGGCGACGGGCCGAAATCGACCCAGAGTGCGTAAAAACGTTTTTCAGCGCGATTGGCGCCCAAAGTAGAACTGAAAATCGCGTTTCTACGTAAAATCTAGGTCTGCAAACCAGCCGATAAACTTCAGATTTGGCATAGCCATCACTCACTTCCTAATTGAAAGGATGATGACTCAATCTAAATGAATGCCAGCCCATACTCCAGCCCATACCTTGGACCCTGGCTTCCTATAGGCACGCCTGGACCACAAAAGAAAATATCTACGTCAACTTTATGTTTTTATAGAGATTTTATCGAGATCCTTGAACGTCGCTGGACTTATAAACACGCTAAAATAGCGGACTCCTTCACCGCCACATTTATACGAAAAAGCCCTGATTATTCAGGGATTTTTCGTTTCTGCGTTTCGGGAAAAAATTCCAGCCCGCGACAATGCTTACCCTGGCATCGCCCAGGATTGCAGCGTGTAGCCTCCCTGGCTCAACTCGGCGCGCACTTCTTGCAACAGGCTTTCCAGCTGCGCCGGGTCCGAATAGGTACTGCTTGGAACCTGTTTGCGACAAATACGCGTGCTGGCTCGGTCCATGACGGACAGGCTCAGTTCGCCATTACCGTCTTGCGGAGCCCATGCGACGCATTGAAAAGGTTCGAATGCCTGACCTGCAATCAAGAGTGCTTCGTTGATGCGAAACGGGGTGCTCATGGAGCTTCTCTCCTTGTACCCAAACAAATGATGTGCCGTCGGTTGGGCTTACCGGCGGCTATCTATTGCGTTTGCGTGATTTGATCTTTGTCTTTGAGATCAAGCTGCTGTGTCGCAGGCGATGTCGCGCTCTGCTCCACAGCAGTCTTTCATTGCTTCACATAACTGCCTGGAGCCGGCTCCAGAGGCGGGTATTTGTCATTGCCGGTGTGCGCAACCGCGGGTTTGCGCTCGCCGGAGTGTCCCGCCAGCCAGTTGAACCAGTCATTCCACCAGCTACCGGGTTGCTGCTCGGCATTCTTGAACCAGGTCTCCGGGTTTTTGGTGACCCGATTGTTGGTCCAGTAATGACGCTTCTGCTTGGCCGGCGGATTGACGACGCCAGCGATATGCCCGGAAGCGCCCAGTACGAAACGCTTGGGCCCGGAGAGCAGGTGGGTGCTGGCGTAGGCGCTCTTCCACGGCACGATGTGATCGTCATGGGCGGCAAGAATGTAGGCGGGAGCGTCGATTGCACGCAAATCCAGCTTGGTCCCGCAGCACTCCAGCTCGCCTGATTTCAAGTCGTTCTGCAGATAGGTGTGGCGCAGGTACCAGCAGTACATCGGCCCTGGAAGGTTGGTGCTGTCGTTGTTCCAGAACAGCAGATCCAGTGGAATCGGTTTCTGTCCCTTGAGGTATTTGTCGACGTTGTAGTTCCACCACAGCTCGTTGGGGCGCAGCAGGGAAAAGGTGTTGCCCATGTCCTCGCCACGGAACAGGCCGATGGGGCCGTTCACACCACCAATGGTGCGCTCGCGGTAGGCCACCAGTTCTTCATCGACGAAGATGTCGATCGGGCCGGTATCCAGATAATCCAGGAACGTGGCGAACAGGCTCAGGCTGGCGATCTCGCGGTCGCCACGTGCAGCCAGTACCGCCAGCGCAGTGCTCAACAGGGTGCCGCCGATGCAGAAACCCACGCAATTGATTCGCTGCTGGCCACTGATCCCGCGGGTCACTTGCAGGGCGTTGATCACTCCATGCTCGATCAAGTCATCCCAGGTGGTGCCCGCGTGTTCCTGGTCAAAGTTGCGCCAGGACACCAGAAATACGGGATGTCCCTTTTCCAGCAGGTGGCGGACCATCGAGTTGTCCGGGCGCAGATCGAGGATGTAGTACTTGTTGATCGACGGCGGTACCACGAGAACCGGCTGCTGGTATTGGGTTTCGCTCTGCGGGTAGTACTGAATGAGTTGGAAGATCTGATTCTCGAAGACGACTTCGCCGGGGGTATTGGCCAGGTCGATACCAACCTTGAAGGCGCCGCTATCGCACTGGCGCATCTTGCCTTCGTTCATGTCGCTGGCCAGATGCTGCATCCCTGTGATCAGGCTGGCACCTTGGGTCTCGACCGCACGCTGCAACGCATCAGGGTTACTGGCCAGGAAATTGCTCGGTGCGCTGGCGGCAATGGCTTGCTCCACCAGATAGCGCAGGCGTTGGCGTGCTTTCTTTTCGTCGATCAGCAGCTTGTCGAGCAGTTTCAGAAGGAAGCTGGAGTTGAGCAGGTAAAACGCGGCGAGGGAGCCGAACAGTGGCGCGCTCCAGTTACCGCTGGTGAAACGTCGATCATCGAAACTGAAGGGTTGGCCGGTCAGCAGTTTTTGGCCGAGTTGGGCCCATTCAACCTGGTAGTCCGCTTGAAGGCTGTCCAGGGTTTCGCGAGGCAGATCGAACCAGATGTCATGGTCATGCCCGGAAAACCAGGGATTGGTGCTCACCCATAGGCGCAGTTGTTGCACTGCAAAAGATGCGATGAACGGAACCTGTCCTGACCAGAAAGTTTTGAATGTATGCGCGTTATTGTCCATAAAATTCATACCGATGTGCCGGGCAGAAAAAAGCCGCGCTATGCCGGATTGCGGCGTAGCGACGGCAAGGGAGGCGGGCAACGTTGTCTGATGCCAGCCTGATGCGCGGAGCAAGGGGATCTGGTCCGCGCATTGGCTACTCGGATGCCATTGGTTAGCGTTCGATAGCCAGGCCGACGCCTTGTCCGCCACCGATGCACAAGGTGGCGAGTCCTTTCTTTCCATCACGACGGATCAGTTCGTGTACCAGCGACACCAGGATCCGTGCCCCCGACGCGCCGATCGGATGACCAAGGGCGATCGCGCCGCCGTTGACGTTGACTTTGCTGGTGTCCCAGCCCATCTCTTTGCTAACCGCCAGCGCCTGGGCGGCGAAGGCTTCGTTGGCTTCGATCAAGTCCAGGTCCTCAACGTTCCAGCCGGCCTTTTGCAGGGTCAGGCGTGTCGCCGGGACCGGGCCGATGCCCATGATCGACGGGTCTACGCCGGCGCTGGCATAGGCCTTGATCTTGGCCAGTACCGGAAGGCCCAGCGCCTGGGCTTTGGCGGCGCTGGCCAGCAGCAATACGGCCGCACCGTCGTTGAGGGTCGAGGCGTTGCCAGCGGTCACGCTGCCGTCTTTCTGGAAGGCCGGTTTGAGTTTTGCCAAGGCTTGCGCAGTGCTGTCGACACGCGGCTGCTCGTCGGTGTCGAAGGCCAGCGGTTCGCCCTTGCGCTGAGGGATCAGGATCGGGGTGATTTCGCTCTGGAAACGCCCGCCCTCGATGGCGGCGGCGGCCTTCTGTTGTGAAGCGGCAGCGAAGGCATCCTGTGCTTCACGGGAGATTTCGTACTTCTGCGCCAGGTTCTCGGCGGTGATACCCATGTGGTAGTCGTTGAAGGCGTCCCACAGACCATCCTGGATCATGCTGTCCTGCAGTTGCGCATGGCCCATGCGCAGGCCGGTACGAGCCTTGGGCAGGACATAGGGGGCCAGGCTCATGTTTTCCTGGCCGCCAGCAATGATCAGTTCCGCGTCGCCGCAACGGATGGCCTGGACGGCGAGGTGGACCGCCTTGAGACCGGAGCCGCAGACCTTGTTCAAGGTCAGGGCAGGCGTGGTGTGCGGCAAGCCAGCCTTGATAGCGGTCTGGCGTGCCGGGTTTTGCCCGGCACCGGCAGTGAGTACCTGGCCGAGGATCACTTCATCAATTTGCGCAGCTTCGACACCCGTCTGCTTCAGCAGGCGGCGAATCACTGCGGCACCCAGTTCGGTCGCAGGAATTGCAGACAAAGCACCCTGGAAACTGCCAATGGCGGTACGAGTAGCGGCAACGATTACGACTTCGTTCATGCATGACCTCATGGAAAAGACAAAATTCGACGAGCAAACCAGGGCATTCATGCCCTGGTCAGGGTTACTGCATGTTCATGCCGCCGTTTACCGAGAAGTCGGCACCGGTGCTATAGGCGGACTCATCGGACGCCAGCCAGGCCACGATCGAGGCGATCTCTTCCGGCAGGCCAAGGCGACCCACCGGGATGCCCGAGATCATGCCTTCGAGGATGTCCGGACGAATGGCCGCGGTCATGGAGGTCTTGATGTAGCCTGGGGAAACGGTATTGACGGTCACGCCCTTGCCGGAGACTTCCCGGGCCAGTGCCATGGTGAAACCATGGATGCCAGCCTTGGCGGCGGAGTAGTTGGTCTGGCCGAACTGGCCACGCTGACCGTTGATCGAGGAGATATTGATGACCCTGCCCCAACCTTTGAAGAGCATGCCTTCAATGACCTGCTTGGTGGTGTTGAACAGGCCCGTCAGGTTGGTCCCGATCACGCTGTCCCAGTCTTGCGGGGTGAGCTTGCGAAAAGACGCGTCGCGAGTGATGCCGGCGTTGTTGACCAGTACGTCGATCGGGCCGAATTGTTCACGAGCCATCTCGAAGGCCTTGCGGGTCGACTCCCAATCGGTCACGTCGCCATAGATGAACTCGAACTCGTACCCCGCCTCGCGCTGGCTGGCAGCCCAGTCGTTCTTGCGGCTGGAATCCGAACTGCAGCCGACGATTACCTTGAATCCTTCCTTGTATAGACGCTGGCTGATTGCCGTACCAATACCGCCCATACCACCCGTTACCAAAGCAATACGACTACGCGATTCCATACATCTACTCCATTTTGTGCGCTGCAGGAGTGAGGATTGTTGGTTATCGACGGGCTTTGCGGGAAGTGTTTGAAGGTGACGTTCTCCTGTCCTTCGGTGCCACGCGGGGAGGGAAGGGGATGGCAAAAACGAGGAGTACCTATACTTGGATCAACACTTAAAACTGAATGGATAGTTAATATTTCTGCAACAGAGTTGAAATATGTTCAACGCGTGTCAGCATCGGCTCCGGACAGGACGTTCGGTTCCACTGGTCATTGAGGACGCCATGTATAGGATTAGTTCAGGTTATGCCAGCGTGCTGGCGAATACATTTTTGGCCCAGGGGCTCGACCTTGCCGCTCTGTGCGACGAGGCGGGACTGGATGTCGGGTTCGTGAATAAACCAGGAGCATTCTGCGAGCGAAGCGTTATCTATCGTCTTTGGGAGCTGGCGGCCGAGGCTTCGAATGATCCCAATATCGGTTTGAAGGCCTACGGGGAATTCCATCCCAGCAGTTTCCAGATCGTGGGTTACACAATGATGTCCAGTTCGAATCTGAAAAGGGCGCTGGAACGCCTGGTTCGTTTCAGCCCGTTGATCGGTACCGGATTCAGCCTTTTCCTTGTCCAGGAGCAGCAGCATTATCGATTGGCCAGTCTTGATCATCAGCAACATGGCTCGTTCAAACCCCGGCAATACACGGATGCGGCCTTGGCTTCGCTGCTGGGTTTCTGCCGTTGGCTGGCAGGTGGCAAGTCACCGCAACCCTTGAGTGTGGAGTTCACTTACCCCGAGCCTGAAGACACGTCGCAGCATCAGCGGCTTTTTGGCTGTCCGCTGAGTTTCGGGGCGGCCTATGACAGCATCCTGTTCAATGGCCAGGAGCTCCTGACGCCATTGAGTATGGCCAATGAGGCGCTGGCCACGCTGCATGACAGTTTTGCCGTGGCTCAACTGGACCTTTTGTCCGGTTACTCCATTGTAGGCAGGATTCGCGGCCTGGTGACCGAGCGCTTGAGTCAGGGGCAAGGCCAAGGGCAATGTGACATGGAATCGATTGCGGCGGCACTGAACATCAGCAAGCGCACGTTGCAACGAGGCCTTGAGAAGGACGGCACGCAATTCAAGGATGTCTTGAATGATGTGCGCCGGCAGATGGCCGAATTCTATTTGCGCCACTCTCATTACAACCTCAAGCATGTGACTCACCTGCTCGGCTTTCATGATCACAGCAGCTTCCATAAGGCATGCGCCCGTTGGTTCGGCATGACCCCCGGACAATATCGAGCCCATGAGTCGTTGCCTGTGCTCAAGGACGTCGTGCCGCTGCGACTCATGAATTCGGTCGGTCGGCGCAGCGATCACAAGATCCCAGGCTTTGCCAGCGACTTCTCCGAACGGATGCACCGCTGATTTTTGTGAAGCTTCGTCAAGACTTGGGGGCTCCACGGGGGCCTCCTGCGGGATGACAACCGATTCACTGGGTGTTGGGGTCAAGTGCCTGGGGATTTCGTGCAGGCTGGGTGCTGCTGAGGGCGCCCAGTGCGCCGTAAATACCGTAAAAACAGATCTCTTGAGTGGCGTCACGCACATCGCGGTACGCATTCAGGGTGTCTTGCATTTGGTTGGAGAACAACTCCTGCCAGGCCAGCAACGGGTTGTCCTGGTGTACGGGGCGACGATTACGGTTGACCGTGGAAATTGTCCCGGGCAACCACCACAGCGCCGGATTCAAGCTACTCCAAAACAATTGCTGCTGATGGAAGGGGTGCGTCCTGCGCATCCATTCGGCCATGGGCTCGTTGATGATCTGACGCAGCCACGGACGTATTGATCCGTCGTAAAACGCACTGTTGATTTCAGAGGTGCGCACTACCGAAGAGAATTCGCGGTCGTCATCACGGGCCGGCTCGACGTCATCGTGGATATCGGCAATTCGTCTTGATTCGAAACGCACGCGGTATTGCACGTCATTGCTGCCTGAAGGGGCCGGTAGGTCGTCAATCAGCATTTCATGCAGCCCCGGCGGCAGCGTATTGATGGCTTCGACCGCGCCGAGCAACCCTCGGTGTTCACGCCTCGCCACCTGGCCGGAGACAAAAATACCCAAGTGGCCGATGCTGGCATGCCGCAGGTAGACGATGGTTCGTCCTGCCTCCTGCAAGGCGAGATCGCTGGAATAGGCATCGGCGATCCAGTTCAATGCCTGCTGGGGCGGGGTGATGTTGTCGCCGTAGGAACAGAACACCACCACCGGCACTTCGATCCGTTTCAGGTCGATACCGTTGCTCTTGCGGTCGGGACCACCCGACAATTGGTTGCCGATGAACAGTTCATCGACAATCGTCTCGATCTCTTCACCATTGAGCAGGGTCGGGCTGCCCCACCAGCGTTCGAAGTCGAGGAAGCGCGCAGCTTCGCTGTCGACTTGGCTGAACAGCTGGTAGTACTTGCCCCAATAGCTGTTGGCCGGGTCCAAGTTTTCGAAGTTGCTGACCAGCCAGGTACCGTCAAAACGGTCATTGCCCAAGTCGCTGCCAAGGCGAGCCATCCAGCCGCCACCCAGCAGGCCGCCGGTATAGCGCATTGGATTGCGTCCATTGACGCCGGCCCAGTATGACAAGGGGGCGCCGTTGATAATGATCAGTCCCGGGAGTTCCGGTCGTGTGGCCGCCAGTTCCATCAAGGCCCAGCCGGCCTGGCAGTTACCGATGATGATCGGCTTGCTGTTGGCCGGATGTAGGGCGCTGACGGCTTCGATGAACCGGGCCTGGGCTTCGACGATATCGGCCAGGGTTTGCCTTGGCTGTGGCGAATGGCTGAAAGAGATGAAGTAGGTGAGGTGCCCGGCTCTGAGGCTCTCACCTATTATCGAATCCTGCTTGAAGCCGCCGATTCCCGAACCATGTCCGCCGCGCGGGTCAATGATGATCACCGGCTGGCTGTTGCTGTCGATTTTTTGCTCGGGGCCGGGGAGGATCCGCAGCAGTGAAAAGTTGACCGGGCGCGGAAGGTCAGGGCCTGCGATCAAGGTTTCATGATCGAACTTGAGTAGCAGTGGATACCCGGCGCTTTCATGAGCCAGCCTGTTGTCGCCGCGCTGGCGCAGGGTGTCCCAGAACAGCAGGCAGCGTTGGCCGAGGTCGATGACATATTCCTGCCATTGAGCGGGTGTAGGTTGTCTGAGTTGACTTCGTTTCAGAGGCGCGAGGGTTTTTTTCTGGCGCTCGCGCACAGCCTCAAGGATGTTCAGCGCATTCAGGCGCTGCAGGTGACTCAGGTGTTCCCACAGGCCGCGTTGTGAGGAGGGCTGTTCATGTTGCGATGCACTAATGTCTTTCTGGCCCATGGGGATCTCCTGACGATCTGCATGCCAGGATTCTATAGCGAATATCCAAAGGAGGGTAAAGAATTTTGTGCGGCGCACAAAAAATCATTGCCAAAAGAAATTGTGCGCTGCAATATAAAGCCTAACGCGATGACCGGCAGGATCGCTATCGCGTCCTCAGGCCCGAGTTGGCCTTCCAACCAGGAGATTCAAGCATGTCTTTTTTCAACGCGGAAAAATTTCAAGACGCTCAGAAAGCCAACCTCGACCTCCTGCAGCAAATCAGCGGCAAAATCTTCTCAAGTGTTGAGCAGATGAGCCAGTTGCAGTTCAAGACCCTGCAGGCCACCACCGAAGAGCAGTTCAACGGCTTTCGCAAACTGCTTTCGGTACGTGATCCACAAGGTTTCGCTGAGCTCCAGACTTCTTTGACCCAGCCCAATGTGCAAGCCGAACGCCTGTCTGATTACAATCGCCAAGTGCAAGCGTTGATTGTCGATACTCACTCGGAAATCGCCAAGCTGGCCTCGCGTCAGGTCGAGGCGGGCACCCAGCAGGTGCGAGAGTTCGTTGAAGTGATCAGCAAGAATGCACCGGCTGGCTCCGAGCCAGTCGTGGCTGGTTTCAAATCTTCGCTGGCCAATGCCGGTGCCGTTTTTGAAAGTGCACAGAAAGCTGTAAAACAGGCTGCCGACGCTGCCCAGAGCGGTTTTGAGGCTGCGACCTCCGCGACCGCCGCAGCTGGCAAAACCGCTGCAGGTGCCAAGGCTGATAGCAAGTAAGTCTGATCAGGCTGGATACAAGATGGCGATGGGATTACTCCCCATCGCCATTTTTTTTCGGCCCGCCATCGGCACCAGGCTTGCCGGGTGGCATGCCGCCGAACATTCCGAAGAGATTCTGGGTGTTCAGGTAGAGCGCTTTTGACTGGTCGACATACTGGCGCATCAGATCCTGCATGACCGGTGCCTGCTGGTGCATGAACGCGCTCCAGGTTTCGGAGGACTGAGCGCCGGTCTGGGACTGGATGTCGATGACCGTCTGGATGCTTTTATCCAGATAGCTGCCGAGGACGCTCTGGTAGGGACCGTAGAACTGGATGATCCCCATCAGCATCTCACTCGAGAATATCGGCTGACCGCCACTTTCGGCTTCCAGAATGACCTGCAGCAAAATACTCCGGGTCAGGTCCTCGCCGGTCTTGGCGTCGACCACTTCGAACGGAATTCTATCGACGACCAATTGGCGTATATCCGCAAGGGTCAGATGACTGCTGGTGTGCGTGTCATACAGACGGCGATTCGGGTACTTCTTGATCAGACGGGTGGTGTTCCGACTGTTTTCTGTCATGCGGGGCTACTCACAGCGAGCCTGATTTGCTGGCATCTTATCCTACTCTGGGCACTGCCACTCCAATGTGTCGTTTCACCAATGAACCCATCAGGTCACTGAGCGAAGGCATTTCTGAAATTTCCCTAGGAAACGGGATCGACGTGTGGGAAGTCATGCTGGAGAGTCAATTGAATAGCTGCTTTCAGGTCTTACCACCTGAAACAAAGCATCTGTGCAAAAGGTGTTCGTTTGATGTGATCCAGGTACAAAGTGAATAAAAGCCCCCAACGCTACCCACCCAGGATGGAAAGGTACCCGCCATGCAGGAATTCACCATGAAGCAGGTCGAACTCGAAAAGGTTTATGTGGAAATCGTCAAGCTGATAGCTGAGCAGTGCAAGCTGAACGCCGAAGCGGGCAAGATGACCCGTGAAACGTTCTGGTATCCGGTGGCGGTATCCACCGGGCTCATTGGCACAGTAACCACGATTACTGCTGTGTTGGTGAAACTGCTCTGACACGACCTCGCCCATTCGTCGGGCATTCAGATGTCTGAACTAAAGGTTCGTTAATGACCAGCTAGTCTCAAAATCCTTGATGTTCGATATTTTTCGGGCAAAGGTGTTGGCGCTGATTGAAAACTGACCCCGCCGATTGAAAATTGACCCAGGGCGGATTGCTGATTTGGCATCAGCAATTGTGGATAAGCTTAGCAGTCGTGTCTCGGTGGAAGAGGCATTAAGCCCCCACCGCATGTAGGCATGTGGCAGGGTATTTTCGGTGCGGATCAAAACAGCTCATCGTCCTCGATACCATTTTCGTCCTTGCGCTTTCATTCACGCGATTTGATCTTTGTCTGGGCGACCAAGCTGCTGTGTTGCAGGCGGTAGGACTCGTTGCCCGTTTCGACGATGTGGCAGAGGTGTATCAGACGATCTAGTAACGCAGTGGTCATCTTGGCATCGCCAAACACACTCGACCATTCCGAGGAGCTGAGGTTGGTGGTGATCACCATGCTCTCGTGTTCGTACAGTTTTGAAAGCAGGTGAAATAACAGCGAGCCCCCACTCTGGTTGAAGGGCAAATACCCAAGCTCATCGAGTATCACCAGGTCTATTCGAAGCAGTCCTTGGGCAATAAATGAACGCGGACAAGTGAGACTGGAGGGCTGCTACTTACGACTAGTCGAGCGACCGATCAGCAATTCTCGGCCGTTCCTTAATCGGTTCCAGATCAATAGGGCGGTGAGCCGATAGTAATACCGGGTGGCGTCGGAATGCTCTTTCAGGTGCTGAGTGAGAAACCAGCGCACATGCTTGAGCTGCCAGGTCCAGGGATTATCGCGTTGCCATCGTTGTTGAATGGCAGCTTGTATGATTCGAGCTTGCCGTAGGTGGCGTTGTCGGGTGGACGTCGAGCCGGTCAGTACTCCGCTCAGGAACAGCGCCATATCGAAAGGTTTGCTCATGCTCGACCTCCAATGTAGGCCGACACCACATCGATCCGGTTATGTCCGAGCTCAAGGCTGATCTGTTGTCGCGCCTGCTGGTCGAGGCCGCGGTCAATGCGATAGCAGTGACCACCATTGACCGGTGCGGCGTGGCCAGTGAGCTGCTCATAACGCTCGCAGGCGTAGGCCGCGCGCAGTTCATGAAACCCCTTCAGTCCTTGTTCATGCAGTATTTCGCGGGCTGGGAGCACGGTCTGTTGCAGGAACGCGGCGTAGCTTTCGTCTCGGGCCAGCAAATTGCGGCTACCTGGAGGAGACGTATGACGAGCCAGCTGCAACGCCGCGTTCACCTCTTCAGTTGCCACCACCCATCGCGGCGCTGAAGCGCCTGAGCGTCCACCTTTGGTGCCGTCCTGGATATTGATGCGGCCGAATTGTTCGGCTTCGCGGTGGAGACGTGGCAGATCAGCGAGGATCGCTTCGCGCAAGCGCATACCGGTTGCACGGGCCAACAGGACAATCGCGGCCACCCGCTCGCGTTGCTGTTCGCCAAGCGCCTCGAGTACTCGCCGCACCTGTTGGTGATCTTGTCCACCCGGCGCGCGGGTGCGTACGCTCGAGCGCTGCTGTCCCAACGCCTGGCTCGGGCTGGCGATCCTCATGTCCTGATCACCGCGCAGCGCGGCGAGGGTGCGGTTAACGCTGCTCAGGCGGTTCTGCGCGGTAGCGATGCAGAGTTCACCTTGCTGGATCTGCTGGCGCAGGTAAGCGGCATAGTCGTGCAGCGTCTGTCGATTGATCTGGCGCGCATCGTTGTAACCGGGGCCTGCCTCTGATCGACACCAACGCACGAACGCATGCCAGCGATCGCTATGTGCTTTGACCGTGGCGAAGTGGCCGCCGGCAAACAAATCCTTGAGCGCTTGTGAGCCGGCATAGCTCAGCTGGCGGCCATAGCCAAAGTTGCGACCCTCACGCCGACTAATCAAGGCCATCGTCATCACCGTTTTCGTTTGTTTGCAGAAAGAGCAGCAAGGCTTTCCAGTGAGGGCTGAGCCTGTCCACCTGCTGCCAGTGTGTCGGGCGGATCAGGAGGGCGTTCTCGTGGTGTTGCAGCAGTGCCCCTTCCTCACGCAGTTGCTCGATCAGCCGGGCTAGGTGGGTAGGCTCCAGTGGTGGTGTGGCGACAGCGGCGACAGTGGCGACAACCCGCGTCGTTTCTGGCCTGGCGCGTGGCGACAGGGTGGCGACAGAAGCTGCGACACGCCGCGATTCAGGTTGCGATTGATGTTGCGCCTGGTAGCGGCGCACCGCGTCATTGAGGCGAAACATGGCGGACCTCGAAAGTTTTTCCGTCGCGGCTGCTCAGCCAGCGATGAGTGATCAGTACGACCAATAAAGAGGCGGTATGGTCAGCGCTCTTGCGGGCAAAACGAGGGCCGTTGCGATTGACGTCGCGAATGGTGAAGTGGGTCCAGCCTTTCTGCACCAGCCAGCGCAGCAGCCGATCCGCCTCTTCGCATCGGCTATTGACCGGCTCCTGTTCGGTCAGGCGCTGGATCTCGGCCAGGTAGTAATCCATCAACGTGGAGGCGCGTTGGATGTGTCCTTCGTCCAACGAACGGGCCTCTTCAAACATTGCCAGCACGCCCGCGATACGCAGTACATTCGCCGCCGCCTTGCTCGCAACAGGCTGGACGCCGGCCAGCTCGCCGAACTCGCCAGACTGACATTCGATGATGTCGTGAATATCGATCCAGGCACGACGGGCACGGGCAGTCAGCTCCAGCGCGGCGGGATTGAGTGAACCATCCTGGTGAAGCGACCAGGGCTGTTGCAGCAGGGTGGTGATCCGCTGTTGGTAGCGCTGGACTTTGGCATCTCGGGTCAGGTCGATCGCCTTGTAGAGCCGCTGGCCGACCAGGCGCTCGGGCCAACTGATCAGGCAACGGCCGAGGATGCCTTGGCCATTGATCACCGGGTCTTTGAACAGCTGGTTGGCCAGGTAGGGTTGCAGCATCAGATGCAGACTGAGGCGGCGGTCATAGGCCCGCAGGCTTTCCCCTGCCATGGAGCGCGCCCGGTCGATCGGGCTGCCATCCCACAGTGTGGACAAGGTGGTGATCGCCTTGAGCAGATTCTCTTTGCTCATGGTGCTGCTGCCCAAGAACTGGCCACCTTCATCATTGAACAAGCCCATGCTGGGCAAGCCATGACACAGGCTTTTGACCAGGGCCTCAATGGTCGGCTCGGCAATGATCAGTCTTGGCGGTACCGGCTCGGACAGCTCCCCGCCTTCCGCCTCCGTGTGTTTCTTTGCGGTTTTGGGTTTGGCCATGAGGCTGGTAGCGGCGCGATAGGCTTTGAGCTTTTCCGCATACAGGGTCCACTGCTGTCGTTCCCAGTCGCGCGCCGCCTTCAGTGCCAGATAGTCCACCGCGCTTTTGCGATCACCCGAGGACGCCACCGTCAGTAAGTAGAGGGACAGCGGATAAGTTCGGCCATCGAGTTGGATATTGGCATGACCCTGGCTCACCAGAGCTGCGCTGGCCAGCACCGATTGCGCGGCCATGGCACAGGGCACGCCGATTACCTCGGCCAGTCGTTCGACCGCAGGGCCCAACAGTTCCCCGAGAGCTTCGACCGGGTAGGATAATGATGCCTGCTGGTACTCCAGCAATGGTTGTGGTGGCTCGAACGCTTCGCACAGTTGCATTGCACTTCTCCTGAAATTATCGACTTCGTCCTCACTCATCCCGCCACGGTTGTTGAGTGTTATCAGGGATCAAGGCCCCTGCGACCTGTGAGGGTTGTCCACTAACGCGGGACTGACGGCTCCTTACGACCGGGAACTTGGGCATCTCATGATCTGGCCTCCTGAACACTTCCGAAGAAGTGGGCGGGTGGAGGCTGCACTGGCTGACGAGACCGGTGCCGCGAGATCCTGAGTCAGGTGAAGGCAGTGAGGTGATGACCGGGGCATGCCTGACTGTCAGTCAGGTGCAGTCCATTCCATGGGCTGCGGCACCATCATCGGCATCGCTGTGGCGAGTGAGCATTCAGTGTTTGTCACGCCGATTGTCACGAGGGGGAAAGCCGCAAAGGCCCGTGCGAGCAGGGCTGCAGCAGTGTGATAGGCGCCCGTCTCTTTAGGAGGCAAAGAGACGGGCAACAGGTTGGCGCAAGAAATGGCCAAGCGGATAAGTTGCTGCAGAGCAGCCAGGAAGGGGTATGAGTTGCCGCAGTGGGCACTCTGGAAGAAGTAGGCATCCATCATATGGGTAGTGACCGTGCGAGCCGCCGGACGCTAATCGCACTTGGGGTGAACCACCACGATGTGGCGTAGCCTTAAAGGTTCTGGCTACCTGGGTGCTCTCGAGGACAGCTCTTGTACAGTTCTGATTTAGCGCTCGATCTGCTCGCGGTCAACCGCATTTTGGGAAAACTATTGCGCCAATCGGTAGCGCTGGAAGACTTTGGAAATCGGTGGCATTACATGGCCGTGTGGTCACTCATCGGTTTTTATGTGAGCTCATGCGAGTGGGAATGCGGAGCCTTCCCGCTCGCGTGGGCTTGGCCGAGAAAGCCCCAAGAGAGAGGCTTGCAACGGCGACAGTCGCCACCGTTGTCGCCATGCTGCAGGTCAGGTATTACGCGGGTCGCCGCCGGTGTCGCCAGTAGGTAGAACAGGTATTGGCTACTGATTGGCACTGCGGCTGAGGGGCGTGATGTTGCTTTCGCCGAGAACCCATACATCAAGCATGTCTGCCCACTGCTGCATCATCTTCGTACGATCTGCCAGGTACTCCGCGTGGTTATAGGTGCGCCGAACCATATTAGGCTCGGCGTGGGCGAGTTGCCGCTCGATCCAGTCGGCGGGATAGCCCATCTCGTTGAGTCGGGTGCTTCCCGTGGTTCTGGTGGCGTGCGGGCTGTATTTACCGCTCCAGCCCAGCGCTTTGAGCATCTGCCGGAATGAAGCCGTGACCATCGGCCTGGTTCGTTCATCACGGTGGGGAAACAAGTACTCATATCTGCCCGTGATGGTATGCAGCGCTCGCAGCATGTCCATGGCTTGGATGGGCAAAGGAATAATGTGTTCCTTGCGCTTTTTCATCCGTTCAGCGGGAATTCGCCAGCGGCCGGCGTCGAAATCAAACTCATTCCATCGGGCTTCCACTGCTTCGTTCGGTCGGCATAGCGTCAGCCACATCAGGCGAAATGCAGTAATGGTTTCGTGGCGACCGCAATGTCCTTCGACATCCCTCAGGAGTTGGCCAATTTCATCCACCGTTAGCGGGCGCTTGTGCTGGGTTTTATTTGCCGGGAGTGCTCTGCGAACTGGATACACCGGATCGGTATCTGCTCGTAGCGTCGAAACCGCGAGTTCGAAGATGCCGGACATGCTGCGTTTTGCCTCTGCCGCGACCGTCAGGCCGTTTTTCTTCGCCGACGTGGTAAGCACGTCCAGGATATGCGCTGGGGTGATGCTCTTGATCGGCCATGGACCAATCTTGGGAAAGACCACGCGCTTAAGCATATCTAGCCGCCTGGTCTTGGTAATCTCTGCCCAATCCTTCAGGGCCAGCCACTCTTTCGCCACCGCTTCGAAGGTAGTGGCGCTTTCCTGTTCTCGTTTGATGCGCTCGAGTTGCCGATGCTGGGCGGGGTTGATGCCTTGCTTCACCAAGTCTCTGGCTTTAACGCGCTCGTCCCGTGCCTCCGCCAACGTGAAGCGTCGACCATTTTTTCGAGCTTGGGCCTCTGCCGGAGATTCACCTCGAGGCGCGATCGCATAGTCGCCAATCGCAAAGGTGTTCTCCTTGATAGTGTCTCCGATTCGAAGCTCAAAACGGTAGCGCCACGCTTTTGATCCATTGGTTTTTACCTCTAAGTGCAGCCCTTTTCCGTCGGTAAGCTTGTAGGGCTTGTCCTTGGGCTTTGCGGTGCGGCATTGGGTATCGGTGAGCATGGGCTGATCTCCGAATTTCCGTCGTACCCGGTTTCTAAAACCGGCTTCAGGCGTCATACCCGGTAGCGTACCCAGCAATATCTCAGATCGCAATGGCAGATGATGGTGGTCATAAGACGCAAAAATCCCCGTATCAGCCAGTGATTACGGGGATTTTTCGTCTATCGAGTTCCGTGGAAATCCACGGGGTCCATTACA
Source organism: Pseudomonas moorei (assembly GCF_042846945.1). Lineage (NCBI taxonomy): Bacteria > Pseudomonadati > Pseudomonadota > Gammaproteobacteria > Pseudomonadales > Pseudomonadaceae > Pseudomonas > Pseudomonas moorei. The sequence goes on along the minus strand of NZ_AP035776.1, from coordinate 317,728 downwards.
CGTTGAAGCGGAAGTGCATCACGTCGCCGTCCTTGACGATGTAGTCCTTGCCTTCCAGGCGCCATTTACCGGCTTCCTTGGTACCGGCTTCACCCTTGTACTGGATGAAGTCGTTGTAGGCGATCACTTCGGCGCGGATGAAGCCTTTTTCGAAGTCGGTATGGATCACGCCCGCAGCTTGTGGTGCGGTGGCACCTACGCGGACGGTCCAGGCGCGGACTTCTTCGACACCGGCGGTGAAATAAGTCTGCAGGTGCAGCATTTCGTAACCAGCGCGGATCACGCGGTTCAGGCCTGGCTCTTCGAGGCCCAGGGCTTCAAGGAACATGTCTTTCTCTTCACCGTCTTCCAGTTCGGCGATTTCCGCTTCGATCTTGTTGCAGACCGGAACAACCATGGCGCCTTCTTCTTCGGCGATGGCTTTTACCACGTCCAGGTGCGGGTTGTTTTCGAAACCGTCTTCAGCGACGTTGGCGATGTACATGACCGGTTTGGTGGTCAGCAGGTGGAAGCCCTTGATCACTGCCTTTTCGTCGGCACTCATGTTCTTCATCAGGCTGCGTGCAGGCTTGCCCAGGGTGAAGTGAGCGATCAATTGCTCCAGCAGGCCTTTCTGGACCACTGCGTCCTTGTCACCGCCCTTGGCGTTGCGCGCGACTTTCTGCAGTTGCTTCTCGCAGCTGTCTAAGTCGGCGAAGATCAGTTCCAGGTCGATGATTTCGATGTCGCGTTTCGGGTCGACGCTGTTGGAGACGTGAATCACGTTCTCGTCTTCGAAGCAGCGGACCACGTGGGCGATGGCATCGGTTTCGCGGATGTTGGCCAGGAATTTGTTGCCCAGGCCTTCACCTTTCGACGCACCGGCCACCAGGCCAGCGATGTCGACGAATTCCATGGTGGTCGGCAGGATGCGCTTCGGATTGACGATCGCGGCCAGGGCTTCCAGGCGCGGGTCCGGCATCGGCACGATACCGCTGTTGGGCTCGATGGTGCAGAAGGGGAAGTTCTCGGCCGCGATACCGGATTTGGTCAGGGCGTTGAACAGGGTGGACTTGCCGACGTTAGGCAGGCCGACGATGCCGCAATTGAATCCCATGGTGTTTCCCCTCGGATAAGAGTCAGGCCTTCTGGCTGTGCAGGTTTTTCATCGCGCGGTTCCATTCACCGGCGAGGATATCCGGCAGCACGCCGAGGGCAAAGTCGATGCTGGCATCGAGTTTTTCCTGTTCGGCGCGTGGCGCACGACCCAGGACGAAATTTGAAACCATACTGGCAACGCCCGGGTGGCCAATGCCAAGCCGCAAGCGGTGAAAGGTATTCTGATTGCCCAGTTGCGCGATGATGTCGCGCAACCCGTTGTGACCGCCATGGCCGCCGCCCTGTTTGAGCTTGGCGACGCCCGGAGGCAGGTCGAGTTCGTCGTGCGCCACCAGGATCTCTTCGGGCTTGATGCGGAAGAATCCGGCGAGTGCCGCTACGGCCTGGCCGCTGCGGTTCATATAGGTGGTGGGAATCAGCAGACGAACATCCTGACCCTGATGCGTATAGCGCCCGGTCAGGCCGAAATATTTGCGATCGGCCACAAGGTTCACGCCTTGTGCGCTCGCGATGCGCTCAACAAAAAGGGCCCCTGCGTTATGCCGGGTCTGTTCGTATTCAGCGCCTGGATTTCCCAGACCAACGATCAGTTTTATGGCAGTCACGATAGGGGCCCTTCTTTGGAGTGGTGGATAACATCGCCGCCATCAGGGAGTGCGGCGAAAGTGGACGAAAATTGCTCATTTACCATTATGTAAACTCCGCGTTCTCGCCCGCTTTCTCGCTACGCTCTAGTCCGCGATGTTTCCGGTCACTCCGGCGAACAGAGTGAAATTACTCTGCTGCGCCTTCTTCGGTAGCTTCTGGAGCAACACGTGGAGCGTGAACGTTGGCAACAGCCAGGTCGTTACCGTGAGCCAGAGCAACGAACTCAACGCCTTTAGGGGCGGTGATGTCGGACAGGTGAATGATCGAGCCGACTTCAGCGTTAGCCAGGTCAACTTCGATGAATTCAGGCAGGTCTTTTGGCAGGCAGGACACTTCGATTTCAGCAACAACGTGCGAAATCTCGCCGCCTTTCTTCACCGGAGCAGCTTCGTTGATGAAGTGCACTGGAACGGTAGCGGTCAGCTTCTGGCCGGCAACTACGCGTACGAAGTCAGCGTGCATCACGTGGCCTTTGGCCGGGTGACGCTGCAGAGCCTTGATGATTACGTTTTGCTTGGTGCCGCCAACGTTCAGCTCGATGATGTGGCTGTAAGCCGCTTCGTTTTCGAGCAGTTTGGCAACTTCTTTAGCCAGCATGCTGATGGATTCAGGGGCTTTTTCGCCACCGTAAACTACAGCTGGAACCAGGCTTGCGAGACGACGCAGGCGGCGGCTCGCACCTTTCCCCAGGTCGGAACGCACTTCAGCATTCAGAGTAAAATCGTTCATGTTGTATCTCCAAAATAACCACATTCGCCCCAGCGTTTGCGACCAGCGCTAAAGGCGATATGGGCAAAAAAGCCCCGCCCCGACAGGAATGCCGGGGCGGGGCGCTTTTCGTCAACGAGATGTTCGAGAAGGGCAGGGCCCTTAGCGGAACATCGCGCTGATCGATTCTTCATTGCTGATGCGGCGGACCGCCTCGGCAACTACCGGTGCGATATCCAGTTGACGGATACGCGCACAGGCTTGTGCAGCAGCGGACAGCGGGATGGTATTGGTCACCACCAGCTCGTCCAGCACGGAATTTTCAATGTTTTCGATCGCCCGACCCGACAGCACAGGGTGCGTGCAGTAGGCGAAAACCTTGGCAGCGCCATGCTCTTTCAGGGCCTTGGCCGCGTGGCACAGGGTGCCGGCGGTATCGACCATGTCATCGACCAGAATACAGGTACGCCCTTCGACATCACCGATGATATGCATCACTTCAGAGTGATTGGCTTTCTCACGGCGTTTGTCGATGATCCCGAGATCCACGCCCAGGGATTTGGCAACGGCACGTGCACGCACGACGCCACCAATGTCCGGGGACACGATCATCAGGTTTTCGAAGCGCTGATCTTCAATGTCATCCACCAGAACCGGGGAGCCGTAGATGTTATCTACCGGAATATCGAAGAAACCCTGGATTTGGTCAGCATGCAAATCAACCGTGAGAACACGGTCGATGCCGACTACGGTAAGCATGTCAGCCACGACTTTCGCGCTGATAGCTACACGTGCGGAACGCGGACGGCGATCCTGACGGGCATAACCAAAGTAAGGAATAACAGCAGTGATACGAGTAGCTGAGGAGCGGCGGAAGGCATCGGCCATCACTACCAGTTCCATCAGGTTATCGTTGGTCGGAGCGCAAGTCGGCTGAATAATGAAAACATCTTTACCGCGGACGTTTTCATTGATCTCGGCTGTAATTTCGCCGTCGGAAAATTTACCGACAGAAATGTCACCGAGAGGGATATGCAGCTGACGTACGACACGCCGAGCCAGATCGGGGTTAGCGTTCCCCGTAAAGACCATCATCTTGGACACGCGCAGTACCTGAAGGCTGAGGGTAACCTGGATGAGTATAGGAAAATGGCAGGGGCGGCTGGATTCGAACCAACGCATGGCAGGATCAAAACCTGCTGCCTTACCGCTTGGCGACGCCCCTGTATCTGTTGCAACGATTACCCAGTAATCGATTCCTTTAGAGCAGACTTTGCAGCTTGCGATGCAACATCGAAATGTTGCTTCCTTTTGCTACAAACCCTGTAAGGGTCTCTGTAAGAAGGGCCGAGACTTTATCAGCTTCAGCTTTGCTTGGGAAGCCCCCAAACACACAACTTCCAGTTCCGGTGAGTTTTGCTTCGGTAAAATTACCTAACAAATTCAATGCGTTACGTACCTCTGGATAACGCCTTGATACTACCGGCAAGCAGTCATTTCGACTGTTTCCCTTGGGAACGGGGCGCACTTTAATGGGCGGCGAGTTACGTGTCAACAACGGATCGGAAAAAATTTCTGCCGTACTTACAGATACTTGCGGCACGAGCACGAGATACCACGGTTCTTCCGGGTCTACCGGGGTCAGTTTCTCGCCCACGCCCTCGGCGAAAGCGGCGTGACCACGGACGAAAACCGGGACGTCGGCACCTAGCGTCAGACCCAGGGCGGCCAGCCGATCCTCATCCCAGCCCAATTGCCAGAGGTGATTCAGGCCCAGCAGGGTGGTTGCGGCATTCGAGCTGCCGCCACCGATCCCGCCGCCCATGGGCAGGATTTTATCGATCCAGATATCGATGCCGAGCGAGCAACCGGATTGCTCCTGAAGTTTTTTCGCCGCTTTGACGATCAGGTTGCTGTCATGGGGGACGCCTTCGAACTCGGTGTGCAGGCGAATGACACCGTCATCGCGCACGGCGAAGGTGATTTCGTCGCCATAGTCCAGAAATTGAAACAGCGTCTGCAATTCGTGATAGCCGTCTGCGCGGCGACCGAGAATGTGCAGCATCAGGTTGAGCTTGGCCGGGGAGGGCAGGGTCAGGCGAGTGGCAGACATGTCATTGCCCCAGCTTGCGCGGTTGCCAGGCCTTGATCACCAGGGTGACATCAAGGTCGGTGCCGTGCAGTTTGATGCGCTCGGGCAACCAGTAGCCGTTTTGCTCGGTGTAGGCGGTGTACTCGACTTGCCAGCCATCCTGCTCGAGATTGGCCAGGCGGCTGTCGCCATCGAGTGTCAGGCGGCTTTTGCTGTCCGGAGCCGGGAGTCCGCGGACCCACCAGGCCAGATCGGACACCGGCAACTTCCAGCCCAGCTGTTCTTCAAGCAGGACTTCCGGACTCGGCGCTTCATAGCGGCCCTGGTTGGCGACTTCCAGAGAGACTTTGCCCGGCCGCCCGGTCAGGCGTGCCGCACCGCGACCCAGGGGGCCGGAAAGGCGGATGTCGTAGTAATCCTGGCGTTGCAGCCAGAACAGCGTGCCACTACCTGAATCCTTGGGTGCGCGAATGCCGATCTTGCCGTCGATCTGCCAGCCGTCGAGACCGGTCAGTTGTTGCTTGTGCTCGCGCCATTGGGCGGGGTTGCCATGGCCCTCGACGGATTCGCGGGCACCGAAGCCCGCGCAACCGGCGAGCAGGGCGATGAAACTGAAAACGATGATGTGGCGCAAAAACATAATCTTAAAGAGTCTCTGATCCGGTCAGGCGTTTGATGGTGCCGCGCAGGGTTGGGCTGTCAGGCTGTTCCTTGAGGAATTTTCCCCAGATTTGTTTGGCTTCGCGTTGCTTGCCATTGGCCCATAGCACTTCGCCCAGGTGCGCGGCGACTTCCTGATCTGGGAAACGCTGCAGCGCCTGGCGCAGCAGGCGTTCGGCTTCGTCGAGGTTACCCAGGCGGAAGTTGACCCAGCCGAGGCTGTCGAGGACCGCCGGGTCTTCCGGGCTGATCTGGTGGGCCTGTTCGATCAGGGCCTTGGCTTCGGCGTAACGGGTCGTACGATCGGACAGGGTGTAGCCCAGGGCGTTCAGCGCCATGGCGTTGTCCGGATCGCGCTTGATGATCAGGCGCAGGTCTTTTTCCATCTGCGCCAGGTCATTGCGCTTTTCCGCTTGCATGGCGCGGGTGTAGAGCAGGTTCAGGTCGTCCGGGTATTTCTGCAGGGCTTTTTCCAGGACGCTCCAGGCTTTGTCACCCTGTTTGTTGGCGGACAGGGCTTCGGCCTCGATCAAATACAGCTGGATCGCATAGTCCGGCTGCGCGTCGCGTTCGGCCGCCAGGCGGCGTTGTGCTTCGGCGGTCCTGCCGTTGTTCATCAGGATATCGGCCTGGCGCAATTGTGCCGGCAGGTAATCATTGCCCGGGCCCACCTGGCCATACTCGACCAGTGCACCCTGTGGATCGTTGCGCTCTTCAGCGATGCGGCCAAGATTGAGGTGCGCGGAGTCGACGTGGCTTTCCCGGGCGATCAGGTCTTCAAGGTAGCCCTTGGCCTCGTCCCAGGCCTTGGCTTCCAGGCACACGAGCGCCAGGGAATAACGCAATTCATCGTCTTCCGGGTATTGCTGGACCAGGCTCGAGAACTCGGCTTTGGCGTCGTCCATCCGGTCCTGTTCAACGAGCATGCGCGCGTAGGTCAGGCGCAGGCGTTTGTCGTCCGGGTATTTCTTGATGCTTTTTTGCAGCAGCGGCAAGGCCTCGTCACCGCGATCGAGGGTTTGCAGCAGGCGCGCGCGCAGCAGAATCGGGGCTATTTCGCCTTCATCAGGCGGATTGTTTTCCAGCAGGGTCAGCGCGCCTTTGGCGTCGCCATCCTGCTGCATCAGCAAAGCCTTGCCGAAAATCAGCTGACTATTGTTCGGGTGGCGTTGCAATAAACGGTCGAAACTCTTCATCAGACCGTTACGCGTGTCCTGGTCGGTATCGGCGGCGGACAGGGCGAGGAAGTCGAAGTGGGTGTCGCCCTTGCCTTGCAGGACTTTCTCCATATAGACCATGGAGTCGTCATAGCGCCCTGCACGTGCCAGTTGTACGGCCGCGGCACGTTGCGCCTCGAGGTCGTTCGGGGCGTTTTTGGCCCAGATCAGCGAGGTATCCAGGGCGGCCTGATCGGCGCCCAGGTACTCGGCAATACGGAATGCCCGCTCGGAGATGCCCGGATCCTGGGTGTTGATGGCCTGGGTCACGTAGTTGTCCAGGGCAATGTCGAAACGATTGCGCTGGCCAGCCAGTTCGGCGCTCAGCAGGCTGAAGACCGTGTCTTCGCTGAATGAGCTGTAAACCTTGGGCTTTTCAGGTGCCGGAGTGCTGTCTTCGACCGGCGACGTACCGTCCGACGATACGGGTGCCAAGACCTGGCAGCCGCTGAGGAAGACAAAAGCGAGGAGCAACGCGGAGGATCTATTCATATAGGAAGAGGACGACTAACCTGCGGTCGGATCATCATGACACAAGCCTTGGGCCAAACATAACCGGCCTGCCATTTTCGCATGTGCGCACCTGTAAACGAGAACCGCTCGCAGTACGGGTGGAAGCCTGCCATGGCAATAGATATCGAATAGTTGTTCTGATTCCGTCGAAGTAGGACAATTGCCGGCTTCACGTCACCATCAGCGACTTTGAATGGCCTTCCTTGCACTCGGTATTAACCACAAGACTGCTTCAGTAGACGTCCGCGAGCGCGTGGCCTTTACCCCTGAGCAGCTGGTGGAGGCCTTGCAGCAGCTCTGCCGACTCACCGACAGCCGCGAAGCTGCGATCCTCTCCACCTGCAATCGCAGTGAGCTCTATATAGAACAGGATCACCTGTCGGCGGATATCGTTCTGCGCTGGCTGGCCGAATACCATCATTTGAGCCTCGACGAGCTGCGCGCGAGCGCCTATGTGCACGAAGATGATGCGGCAGTTCGTCACATGATGCGGGTGGCTTCCGGGCTCGATTCGCTGGTGCTGGGTGAACCGCAGATTCTCGGCCAGATGAAATCGGCCTACGCCGTGGCTCGGGAGGCCGGCACCATTGGCCCGTTGCTCGGACGCCTGTTCCAGGCCACGTTCAATGCCGCCAAGCAAGTGCGCACCGACACCGCCATCGGTGAAAACCCGGTCTCCGTGGCGTTTGCCGCGGTCAGCCTGGCGAAACAGATTTTCAGCGACCTGCAACGCAGCCAGGCCTTGCTGATTGGCGCCGGCGAGACCATCACCCTGGTCGCCCGCCATCTGCATGACCTCGGCGTAAAGCGAATAGTGGTCGCCAATCGCACGCTGGAGCGGGCGAGTACATTGGCCGAGCAGTTCGGCGCCCATGCGGTGCTGCTGTCGGACATCCCGGCGGAACTTGTGCGCAGTGACATCGTCATCAGCTCCACTGCCAGCCAATTGCCGATCCTTGGCAAGGGCGCCGTGGAAAGCGCCCTGAAGCTGCGCAAGCACAAACCCATTTTCATGGTGGATATCGCCGTTCCCCGGGATATCGAACCAGAAGTCGGCGAGTTGGACGACGTTTATCTGTATAGCGTCGACGATCTCCATGAAGTGGTCGCCGAAAACCTCAAGAGCCGGCAAGGCGCTGCCCAAGCGGCGGAAGAGATGGTATCGGTCGGCGCCGAGGATTTCATGGTCCGCCTGCGCGAATTGGCGGCGGTGGACGTACTCAAGGCCTATCGTCAACAAAGCGAACGCTTGCGCGACGAAGAATTGCAAAAGGCCCAGCGCCTGCTGGCCAACGGCGCGAGTGCCGACGATGTGCTGCTGCAACTGGCCCGTGGCCTGACCAACAAACTCATGCACGCACCGAGCGTGCAGTTGAAAAAGCTCTCTGCCGAAGGTCGCCTCGATGCGCTGGCGATGGCCCAGGAACTCTTTGCCCTCGGTGAGGGCTCATCGGAAAGCTTTTCGGATAAAAAACCGCAATGAAAGCGTCACTGCTCAATAAGCTGGACATCCTCCAGGACCGTTTCGAGGAATTGACCGCCTTGCTTGGCGATGGCGAGGTCATTTCCGATCAGAACAAATTCCGCAGCTATTCCAAGGAGTACGCGGAAGTCGAGCCGATTGTCGACACCTATAAACAGTTGCTCAAAGTACAGGGTGACCTCGAAGGTGCCCAGGCATTGCTCAAGGACAGCGACCCGGACATGCGCGAAATGGCCGTGGAAGAAGTCCGCGAAGCCAAGGAACGCCTGGTCGAACTGGAAGCCAGCCTGCAACGCATGCTGCTGCCCAAGGATCCGAATGACGGTCGTAACGTCTTCCTGGAGATCCGGGCGGGTACTGGTGGTGACGAAGCGGCGATTTTCTCCGGCGACCTGTTCCGCATGTATTCGCGTTACGCCGAGCGTCGCGGTTGGCGGGTGGAAATCCTTTCGGAGAACGAGGGCGAGCACGGCGGCTATAAAGAGGTCATCGCCCGTGTGGAAGGCGACAACGTCTACGGCAAGCTGAAATTCGAATCCGGTGCGCACCGCGTGCAACGGGTCCCGGCTACCGAATCCCAAGGACGCATCCATACCTCGGCGTGCACCGTAGCGGTATTGCCCGAGCCGGATGAACAGGAAGCGATCGAGATCAACCCGGCCGACCTGCGGATCGACACTTATCGCTCCTCCGGTGCCGGCGGCCAGCACGTCAACAAGACCGACTCGGCGATCCGTATCACCCACTTGCCGTCCGGTATCGTGGTCGAGTGCCAGGAAGAACGATCCCAGCACAAGAACCGTGCACGGGCGATGTCCTGGCTGTCGGCCAAGCTCAACGATCAACAGGCCAGCGCCGCCGCCAATGCCATCGCCAGCGAGCGTAAATTGCTGGTGGGCTCGGGTGATCGCTCCGAACGCATCCGCACCTACAACTTCGCCCAGGGCCGGGTCACCGACCATCGGGTCAACCTGACGCTGTATTCCCTCGACGAAATCCTCGCCGGCGGCGTCGATGCCGTGATCGAGCCGTTGCTGGCCGAATATCAGGCCGACCAACTGGCGGCGATAGGTGAGTAAATGACGATCATCGCCAGTTTGTTGCGCGCTGCCGATCTGCCCGACTCGCCCACGGCGCGTCTGGATGCAGAATTGTTGCTGGCGGCGGCGTTGGGCAAGTCCCGTAGTTTTCTGCACACCTGGCCGGAGCGCATCGTTCCGAGCGAAGCGGCGCTGGTGTTCGCCGAATACCTGCAGCGCCGTCGCAGCGGTGAGCCGGTGGCCTACATTCTGGGCCAGCAAGGTTTCTGGAAGCTCGATCTGGAAGTGGCGCCACATACGCTGATCCCGCGTCCGGACACCGAGCTTTTGGTGGAAGCCGCGCTTGAATTGTTGCCAGCTACACCGTCCAGGGTCCTCGACCTCGGCACCGGCAGTGGTGCCATCGCCCTGGCCCTGGCCAGCGAGCGTCCGGCCTGGAAGGTCACCGCCGTCGATCGCGTGCTCGAAGCCGTGGCCCTGGCCGAACGCAATCGTCAGCGCCTGAATTTGAACAACGCCACGGTGCTGAGCAGTCATTGGTTCAGCGCCCTGGAAGGTCAGCGGTTTGATCTGATCATCAGCAATCCACCCTACATCGCGGCGACCGATCCGCACCTGGCGGAAGGCGACGTGCGCTTCGAACCGGCCAGTGCCCTGGTGGCTGGAGTCGACGGGCTCGACGATTTGCGCTTGATCGTCGCCCAGGCACCGGAGCATCTGGCAGCCGGTGGCTGGCTGATGCTGGAACACGGATACGACCAGGCCGAGGCGGTGCGTGATTTGCTGCTGACCCGTGGCTTTGAAGACGTCCACAGCCGTACCGATCTGGGCGGTCATCAACGCATCAGTCTGGGGCGTCTGCCATGCTGAATGATCAGGAATTGCTGCGCTACAGCCGGCAGATTCTGTTGCACCACGTCGACATCGACGGTCAGTTGCGCTTGAAAGACAGTCGCGTGCTGATTATCGGTCTTGGTGGTTTGGGTGCGCCGGTAGCGCTGTATCTGGCAGCGGCGGGTGTCGGCCAGTTGCATCTGGCGGACTTCGATACGGTCGACCTGACCAATCTGCAACGCCAGATCATTCACGACACCGACAGCGTCGGCATGAGCAAGGTCGATTCGGCGATCAAGCGCCTGACGGCAATCAATCCCGAGGTTCAACTGGTCGCCCATCGTACGGCGCTGGATGAAGACTCCCTGGCGGCGGCCGTTGCAGGTGTGGACCTGGTCCTTGACTGTTCCGACAATTTCTCCACCCGTGAAGCGGTCAATGCCGCTTGCGTGGCCGCCGCAAAACCGCTGGTCAGCGGCGCAGCGATTCGCCTTGAAGGGCAGTTGTCGGTGTTCGACCCGCGTCGTCCGGAAAGTCCGTGCTACCACTGTTTGTACGGGCATGGCAGCGAGGCCGAACTGACCTGCAGCGAGGCCGGAGTGGTCGGTCCGCTGGTGGGGCTGGTCGGTAGCCTTCAAGCCCTTGAGGCACTCAAGCTGCTGGCGGGTTTCGGCGAGCCGTTGGTGGGGCGCCTGTTGTTGATCGACGCCTTGGGCTCGCGTTTCCGTGAGTTGCGCGTCAAGCGGGACCCGGGTTGCAGCGTTTGTGGGCCAAAGCATGCGTGAAGCGCCGATTGGCGTGTTCGACTCCGGCGTCGGTGGGCTTTCGGTGCTGGCCGAGATCCAGCGTTTGTTGCCCAACGAGTCACTGCTGTACGTCGCCGATTGCGGCAATATTCCTTACGGCGAGAAAACCCCGGAATTCATCCGACAGCGTTGCAGCGTCATGGCCGGTTTCTTTCAACGGCAGGGCGCCAAGGCCCTGGTGCTGGCCTGCAACACGGCCACCGTCGCGGGGGTTGCCGACCTGCGACGCGATTATCCGCAATGGCCTATCGTCGGCATGGAACCGGCCGTCAAACCGGCGGCTGCCGCGACCCGCAGTGGCGTGGTCGGCGTGCTGGCCACGACCGGCACATTGCAGAGCGCCAAGTTCGCGGCGTTGCTCGACCGTTTCGCCACGGATGTGCGCGTGATCACCCAGCCTTGCCCTGGGCTGGTGGAGCTGATTGAAAAGGGGGATTTGCACAGTCCCGCATTGCGTCAGCTGTTGGCAGGTTACGTCGAGCCCTTGCTTGCCGAAGGGGCTGACACCATCATCCTGGGCTGCACCCATTACCCTTTCCTGAAGCCGATGCTCAAGCAGATGATCCCCGATGACATCAGCTTGATCGACACCGGTGCTGCTGTTGCGCGCCAACTTCAGCGTTTGCTGGCCGAGCGCAATTTGCTCGCTGAAGGACCTGCGCGTGGGGCGCAATTCTGGACCAGTGCCGATCCCCTTCACTTCACAAATATTTTGCCGATACTGTGGAATACCGCTGGCGTTGTGCAAAGATTCAACGAGTAAAACGTTGTGGGACAAGCGAATAATTGGGGTGAACTTCTAATAAATCGCCGACTTCTATAGCTGTGAGTGTCGAGCACCAAAAAAAACCAAACGTAATCGTTCGGAAAAGGAAGTTTCTAATGAAGCGTCTATTCTGCTTGGCCGCGATTGCGGCCGCACTGATGGGGCACAGTTTTACCGCACAAGCGGCAGGCGTGGAGTTCGGGGTCGGCGAGACCAGCGACTCGACCATGACTTATCGATTGGGCATGCAGTTCGATTGGGACAAGAGTTGGTGGCAGAGCGACGTCGGTCGCCTGACCGGTTACTGGAACGGTGCCTACACCTATTGGAATGGCCGCAAGAGTGCCAGCAACAATAGTCTTTCGTTCTCGCCAGTGTTCGTTTACGAGTTTGCCGGGGAGAGCGTCAAACCTTACGTCGAACTGGGGGTGGGCGTGGCGTTTTTCAACCATACCCGGGTCGAAGACAATCACATTGGCAGTGTTTTCGAGTTTGAAGACCGCTTGGGATTTGGTCTGCGTTTTGCCGGCGGGCATGAAGTCGGGATTCGGGCAATTCACTATTCCAACGCGGGGATGACCAACCCGAACGACGGCGCCGAGAGTTACGCGTTGCACTATACGATGCCGTTGTAAGGATCACTGCTTAGACAGTTTGGCCAATGCCCTGTGGGAGCAAGCTCGCTCCTGCAGGGGAGAGCACTTTCAGCGATACGCCGTGGAAATCCCCCGGCGCTCATCGATGCATTCCGGCGCACCCATCTCGAATTCCCGGCAGATCAGCGGGCGTTTTTCATAGATGGTGCACATCATCGTGTTGCGATCCAGCGCCGCACACCAGCCGTCATCCAGGCGCAGCATGACTTCCCCGCCCCAGTCATCGGTGTCGATGAAGCGTTCGGGCACACCAGTGTCGGTGATCAGCATGACTTCGAGCTGGCAGCAGCAGGCTGCGCAGCTCGAACAAGTGACCGCCGGCTCCGCGATTTGCGTGTGGGGGATGATTTTCATGTCGCGCAGTGTAAGTCAGTCACCCGCTGCTGTGTGAACGCTCAGACGGGACGTCTCAGTCATCAAGCGTCGAAGCGACCCAATAGCGGCTCGGTGATTGCCGATGGCTTGGCCAGCAGCAGTTGTGCGGTGCCGATGGTGCGCTCCATAAAGCCGCCTTCGCAGTAGCACAGGTAAAACTCCCACAGCCGCAGGAAATAGTCGTCATAACCCAGCTCACTCAGGCGACCCTGGGCGCGGCGAAAATTCTCGCGCCACAAGCGCAAGGTTCGCGCGTAATGCAGGCCGAAGTCTTCCATGTGCAGCAGGTTCATGTCGGTGTCGCGACTGACGATCTCCAGCATCTTCTGCACGCAGGGCAAGGCACCACCGGGGAAGATGTAGCGTTGAATGAAGTCGACGCTGTTCTTGGCCTGTTCATAGCGCTGGTCGCGGATGGTGATGGCTTGCAGCAGCATCAGGCCGTTGCTCTTGAGCAGGTGAGCACACTGTTTGAAATAAGTCGGCAAGAAGCGATGACCGACGGCCTCGATCATCTCGATCGACACCAGTTTGTCGTATTGGCCGGTGAGGTCGCGGTAGTCCTTGAGCAACAACGTGACCTGGTCTTGCAGCCCCAGGGCATCGATGCGCTGTGCGGTGAAGGCGTATTGCTCCCTGGACAGTGTGGTGGTGGTGACTTTGCAGCCATAGTGCTGCGCCGCGTACAGCGCCATGCTGCCCCAGCCCGTGCCGATCTCCAGCAAGTGATCCGTTGGCTTGAGGGCCAGCTTCTGGCAAATCCGCTGCAGTTTGTTCAACTGCGCTTGCTCCAGGCTGTCCTCGTCGGTCAAAAACTGCGCCGCCGAATACATCATCGTCGGGTCGAGAAACTGTTCAAACAGGTCGTTGCCCAAGTCGTAGTGGGCGGCGATGTTTTTCTGCGAGCCCTTGCGGGTATTGCGATTGAGCCAGTGCAGGCCCTGAATCAGCGGCCGGCCGAGTCTCGCCAGGCCACCTTCGAGGCCATCGAGCACTTCAAGATTACTCACGAACACCCGGACCACCGAGGTCAGGTCCGGCGAACTCCAGTAGCCCAGGATGAATGCTTCGCCCGCCCCAATCGAACCGTTGCTGGCCACCAGTCCCCACGCCGCGGCATCGAGGATATGGATCTCCCCCACCAAGGTATTGCTGGCACTGCCGAACACATGGCGTACGCCGTCTTCGACCAGCACCAACTGGCCGTGCTTGAGTTGGTTCAATTGCCGAAGCACGCCGCGGCGCAACAGCGATCCGGTCAGGCCGTGGGTGCTGAACAAGTTGGCTTTGGCCGAGACGCTAGAGGCTTTCATGATGGCGATCCTTGGGCAGGGTGGTGGCGGTCTGAAAGTTGCCGTCGGCCGCCTGATGGGCAAACAACGGCACGCGCTTGAGCAGCAGGCGCAGGGCTTGCCAATAAATGGCCAGGGCCGTTTTTGCGGTCATCCACGGAAAGCGCCGAAGGTAACGGTGCAGACTGGCGCGATCGAGGGTTTCGCGTTCGAGCGTGAGTGTGGCGTCGAACAGTTTTTCTTCGCCCTGCCAGTCGGCCATGTGCACGCCAAGTCTTTTGGCCACGGGGCTGAAGCTCATGCGGTACTGGATATCGCGCGGCAGGAAGGGCGAAACGTGAAAAGCCTTGGGCACGGCGAAGTGTTGATGAAAATCCGACAGGTCCTGCGGTGCCCTGGCGGGCAGTACGTAGTGATAGCGCTCGCGCCATGGCGTGTTGCTGACTTCGCAGACAATGGCCGCCAGTTGCCCGTCAGCTTCATGGCAATAGAAAAAACTCACCGGATTGAACGACAAGCCCCAACTGCGCGGTTGGGTCAGCAGGCAGACCGAACCTTGCGGCACATGGCCGATGGCTTCGCTGACCTGTTGGCGCACGGCGTCGATCAGGCGCATGCCGTTGCCGGTATAGGCCTTGAGGTAATCGCTTTCACGGAATGAGAACGGCGCAAAGCGGCTTACCCCCGCGAATCGTGACAAGCCGAGAACGGCGTCCTGTTCATCGAGGTCCAGGTACAACAGGCCGATCCGATAGCGGAATGCGTGGTGCCGGGGGGCAAAGCGCCGATGGGCGATCCAGCCGCTGTAAAGGGCGCTGTTCACAGGGTTTCTCCAAAAGCGCGGGCCACATGCAGGGCGCTGACCACGCCGTCTTCATGGAAACCGTTGGCCCAGTACGCGCCGCAGTACCAAGTGTGCTGCTGCCCGTCCAGTTCGCCCCGGCGTGCCTGTGCCGCCACCGCCGCCAGGCTGTATTGCGGATGGGCGTAGGTGTATTTGGCGAGCACTTTGAGCGGATTGATGGCGGCGCTCTGGTTGAGACTGACGCAGAACGTCGTCTCGCTCTGGATGCCTTGCAGGATATTCATGTCGTAGGTGACGGCGGCCCGTGTATGGCCAGGGCCGCCGAGACGAAAATTCCAGCTGGCCCACGCGAGTTTTCGCTGTGGAAGCAGGCGCGTGTCGGTGTGCAGCACCACCTCATTGTCGGCGTAGGGCAGGGCGCCGAGGATCGACTGCTCGGCTTCGCTCGGCGCTGCCAACAGTTGCAAGGCCTGATCGCTGTGGCAGGCGAACACCACCTTGTCAAAGCGCTCGCTCCCGGCAGGGCTGTGGATAACCACGCCATCTGCATCGCGCTCGACCCGTGTGACAGGACAGTTGAGGCGGATTTTCTCGCGAAAGCTGGCGGTCAACGGCGCGATGTAGGCGCTGGAGCCGCCTTCGATGACTTGCCATTGCGGGCGATTGTTCACCGAGAGCAAGCCGTGATTCTTGAAGAACCTGACGAATGATTGCAGCGGGAAAGCCAGCATGTCAGCCATGGGCATCGACCAGATCGCCGAGCCCATCGGCACAATGTAATGCAGGATGAAGCGCTCGCCATAGCCGCCGGCTTTCAAGTAATCATCCAGTGTGGTGTCGGGTTTGATTCGCTGTACTTCGAGGTCGCGCAGGGCTTGTTTGTTGAAGCGCAGGATGTCCCGCAGCATGCTCCAGAACCCCGGCGACAACAGGTTGCGGCGCTGGGCGAACAGGCTGTTGAGATTGTTGCCGTTGTACTCCAGGCCGGTATCGGGGTCGGTGACCGAGAAGCTCATTTCCGTGGGCTTGAAACCCACGCCGATCTGGCCCAGCAGACGAATGAAATTCGGATAGGTCCAGTCATTGAATACGATGAAACCGGTGTCCACCGCATAGGGCCGGCCATCGACGGTTACGTCCACGGTGTGGGTATGTCCGCCGACCCAGTCACTGGCCTCGAACAGGGTGATCTCGTGACGGCGGTTGAGTAGATACGCACAGGTCAGCCCCGAGATACCGCTGCCGATAATTGCAATCTTCACAGCTGATCCTTGATCGGCGGATGGCTGCGTACCATGCGTTTGCCGATCGCCAACTTCATCCGGCCGGGCAACTTCGACAATGGCCAGAGAGCGGCCATGAACAACGCCGGAAACGCGATTTCCAGCGGTCGATCCTTGAGCTTGGCGAAGATGTGCCGCGCGGCTTTATCCGCTGGCCAACTGAGGGGCATGGGGAAATCGTTTTTTGCTGTCAGCGGGGTGTCGACGAAGCCGGGGCTGACCACGGTGACTTCGATGCCTTCCGGCGCCAGATCGATACGCAGCGATTCGAACAGATAACGCATCCCGGCCTTCGAGGCGCCATAGGCTTCGGCCCGGGGCAGCGGCAGGTAAGTCACGGCACTGGCCACACCCACCAGGTGCGGCGCAGTGCCTGCCCGCAACAGTGGCAGCGCGGCTTCGATGCAATAGCTGCTGGCAAGCAGGTTGGTGCGCACCACATGCTCGATGATCGAGGCGTCGAACTGCTTGGCGTCCACATACTCGCAGGTGCCGGCATTGAGGATCACCGTATCCAGCGAGCCCCAGTCCTGGGCAATCTGCTCGCCGATTTCACGCACGGTCTGACTGTTGGTCAGGTCGCCGGCGACCACCAGCACTTGTCCGGGATAGCGTGCAGACAGAACTTTCAACGGCGCCACAGAACGTGAACTGACAGCCAGGTGCGCGCCGGTCTTGAGGATCTCTTCGGCCAGCGCGGCTCCAATACCGCTGCTCGCGCCAGTCAGCCAATATCTTCGTGGAGGTGTAAGGCTCATCCCATTCTCCTTTTCAGCCAGGCAATCGCCCGGCCCAATATCGGTAGATGTTCGTAAAGCATTGCCCCGGCATCGAAGTAATCCCGGTGGCAATAAACCTTGTCGCGCCAGCGCAAGTGGGAACAACCGTCGACCCGGATCAACCGGCCGCCCGCCAGGCGCGGATGGCGGTAACTCATGACCCAGCGCAAATAGCCTTCGCCTTCAGCGATCTGGTCGAAGCCATGAAAGTCGAAGCGCAGTTCGTTGACGTTGGCGTAAAGCTCGGCGAAGTAGGCGCGCAGTTGTCCGAGACCTTGCACTTCGTGCAACGGATCGGTGAAGCGCACATCGTCGGTGTACAGCTCGCCGAGGCGTTGCAGATTGTCTTTGTCCAACTGTGCAAACTGCCGGGCAAACTGGCGCAGAAAGCTACTCATCGTGAGCTCCGGCGGTCTGGCGCGACGGCAGGTTCTTGAATGCCGCCAGGGCGCGAGCACGGGAAGCATTCAGGTCGACGATGGGGCGCGGATAATCCGCTACACCGAACAGGCCGCCGAGTTGCGCCGGGTTGTGCACCTCCTTTTTGTTCAGCCCGGCCAGTTCCGGCAACCAGTGCTTGATGAACACACCGTCGGCGTCGAACTTTTCCGACTGGCTCAGCGGGTTGAAAATCCGGAAGTAGGGCGCCGAGTCGGTGCCGGTCGATGAGCTCCATTGCCAGCCGCCGTTGTTCGCAGCCAGATCGCCATCGATCAGGTGACGCATGAAAAAGCGTTCACCCTCACGCCAGTCGATCAGCAGGTTCTTGGTCAGGAACATCGCCACCACCATGCGCAGGCGGTTGTGCATCCAGCCGGTTTCCAGCAACTGGCGCATGGCCGCGTCGACGATGGGCAGGCCGGTGCGCGCCTCTTGCCAGGCCGCCAGTTCTTCCGGGGCGTTGCGCCAGGCCAGGGCTTCGGTTTCCGGGCGGAAGGCACGATGACGAGAGACCCGTGGATAGCCCACCAGAATGTGTTTGTAGAACTCGCGCCATAGCAGCTCATTGATCCAGGTGACGGCGCCGACCTTGCCGCTTTCGAATTCGCCCTGATTGCTTTGCAGCGCCGCATGCAGGCATTGGCGAGGGGAAATCACCCCGGCCGCAAGGTACGCCGAGAGTTGGCTGGTGCCAGGTTTTGCCGGGAAATCACGCTCGCTCTGGTAGTAGTCGATCTGGGCATCGGCGAAGGTGTCGAGGCGGCGGCGGGCTTCGACTTCACCGGCCGGCCACAATGCGCGCAAGCTTTCGCTGGGGGTGTCGAAACCCTGGATCTGTGCGGGAATCGCGTCGCTGAAGATGTTCAGCGGCGCTTGAGCCATGGGCGCGCTGACCAGGCGTGGCAATGATCGATGCAGGCGTTCGTAGCAAACCTTGCGGAACTGGCTGAAGACCTGGAAGTAGCTGCCCGTTTTGGTCAGCACAGTGCCTGGCTTGAACAGCAGTTGATCCAGGTAACTGTGGGCGTCAATGCCTTGGGCCTTGAGCAGATCGGCCACCGCGGCGTCACGGCGGGTTTCATGCAGGCCGTACTCTTCGTTGAAGTGCACGGCG
This sequence comes from Pseudomonas moorei, assembly GCF_042846945.1. NCBI lineage: Bacteria > Pseudomonadati > Pseudomonadota > Gammaproteobacteria > Pseudomonadales > Pseudomonadaceae > Pseudomonas > Pseudomonas moorei. Next base: position 299,118 of record NZ_AP035776.1, on the reverse strand, counting down.
TCGATTTTCAATTGCCGGCACAGATCCAGCAGCACCTGGGGGGCATCGTCCCAGCGCGGGGCGTTGCGGATCAGCAGTGGAATGTTCAGTTCGGCCAAAGCCTTGCTCAGCGTCTTCAGGTTACGTAACCAGAAGTCGACTTTGCACGGCGCGTCATCGTGCTCCAGCCATTGCTGCGGGCTTGGCAAATACACCGCCACGCAGGGGCCAGCCGCAGCGGCGGCCGAGAGCGCGGTGTTGTCATTCACGCGCAAGTCACTGCGCAACCAGATCAATTGCATGGGAGTGCCCGCATTAGATAAGCCCGCGCTGAACCAGTACTTGATGAGCCGTCAAAGGATCTTCAGCCACATACAGATCAGCGATCTCTGATGTTTTTACGGACAACTCGGCGTGGTGGATGCATACCGTTGGTCCGGCAATCATTTTTGGGCAGCTGACGCCATTGAAAAGTTTCGGCAGCTGCGAAGGATTGATGGCTTTGCTGGAATACAGCAGTACGCCACGGGGTTGCAGGTGATCGACCGCCAGCGCCAGTTCGCCGGCGGGCAGGGGCCAGTCGAACACTTCCACCGGGCAATCGGCGCTGCTGATCAGCCACGCGGTCAGCCACAGGTGAGGTTCCAGGGGCAGGTCCGAGTGATTGATCAACAGCAGCGGCGCGGTGTGTAGCTGACGATTGTTATGGTAGATGCGCGCGCCGAATTTGCTGCGCAGCCAGGAGTAAACAAACACCCGCTCCATTTGCGCGCCGAACTGGCCTTGCCAGCGTTGTTCCAGATCGGTGAGCAATGGCATCAGCAGTTGTTCGCACAAGGTCCGTGGCGGATACAGGGCCATGACCTGATTGACAGTGTCGTCCAGCGTGCGCTCGGACAAAGTCGCAACGGCTTGCAACAAGGTCTGGCGAAGACGCTGCCAATCGTTCTCGGTGGACTCGCTGAATTCTTGCGGGGTGTCGAGCAATTGCTTGACCTGGCTGACGGCTACGCCGCGATTGAGCCAGGTGAGGATGGTCAGGATGCGTTGCACATGTTCGGCTGAAAACAGTCGATGCCCCTTGGGCGTGCGTTGCGGCACGATCAGGCCATAGCGTCGCTCCCAAGCGCGCAAGGTGATGGCGTTGACCCCGGTTTGCCGGGCCACTTCACGGATCGGCAGCCAGCCTTCGTCCAGGGCTTTCTTGAAATCGGCGCCGAGGTCTTCACTGGCGCTGCTGTCGAGTGGGGCTTTCATCAGATGGCATTTCGCAGGCTGAGGTTTTCCGGGTGCGGTTGCAGGTAAACCTGCTGCGCGATGTACGGGTCAGGGTGCTGGCGGAAGTGGTGTTTGAGCAGCGTCAGCGGCACCACCAGTGGCACGATGCCGTGACGGTACTGGCCGATGATGTGTTGCATTTCCCGCTTGTCCTCGGCACTGATCGCCTGTTTCAAGTAGCCGCTGATGTGCTGCAGCACATTGGTGTGGGTGCGGCGGGTGGCGCATTTTTTCAGGGCCGCCATCAACTCGCTGAAGTAGCGCGAGCCAAGTTCTTTCGGGTCGGTGCGGCCCATGCTGCCCAGCAGATTGCCCAGGGTTTTGTATTGCATCGGGTTGTGGGCCATCAGCAGGTATTTGTAGCGTGAGTGAAATTCAGTGAGGCCGCGTCGAGTCAGGCCTTCTTGCAGCAATTGCTGCCAGGCGCTGTAGGCGAACACACGGGTGATAAAGTTTTCGCGCAGTACCGGGTCATTGAGTCGGCCGTCTTCTTCTACCGGTAAATCCGGATGCAGGGCGCAAAACGCACGGGCATAGATGCCCTGGCCACCCCCATCGACCGGCGCACCATTTTCGCGGTAGACCTTGACCCGCTCCAGTCCGCAGGACGGTGACTTCTGCATGAAGATGTAGCCGCTGATGTCGCGCAGCTCTGCGGCCATCTGCCGGCCGTAATCGGCCAATGGCCGGGTGACGTTGATCTCGCGGTTGATCGTCCCGACGGCTTCGGGTTGATTCGGATCACCGACCAGCCGGATCGGCTCCCGGGGAATGCCCAGGCCAATCGCGACTTCCGGGCAGACCGGCACGAAATCGAAGTAGTCGGTGAGGACGCGGCTGCACAAGCGCGATTCCTTGTGCCCGCCGTTGTAGCGTACCTCTGCGCCGGTCAGGCAAGCGCTAATGGCGATTTTCGGTTTGGCAGGCGACTGGAGCATCGGAGCACCTCGGAATCTAAACCTATACAGACTTCATAATCTGTACAACATAGGTTCATCATAGGTTCAAAGGTGTACAAGTCAAATAGTTTGTATAAGTTTTGGTCGAGGGGGCAGAAATCCTCTGCGCGCTGGCTCACAGCTGGGAGGTTGGAGGTGTCGCTGCCATCGCCCCAGGGTCTAGTTCCAGCCCAATTTCCAGCTGTCGCTATTTTTCAAGACCTGCCAGTCGTACCACTCACTGCGTTTGGTCAGCACCGCTTGTAACTCCACTTTCAGCACTGTCCCTTCGTCGTCACGCAACAGTTCAGTCACCAGGAAGTGTTTTTCGCGGTTTTGCGGATGGGCTGCTGTCCATTTCGACAGCAGCAATTTGCTCGGGTTGATGCGGTTCACTGCAGATGCTCATGCAAGCGGCGGGCGGCTTCCTGGCCGCTGAGCCAGGCGCCTTCGACGCGGCCGGACAGACACCAGTCGCCACACGCGTACAGGCCCAGATCGGCATCGGCGAGGGTGCCCCACTCATGGCTGCTTGCCGGGCGGGCATAGAGCCAGCGGTGGGCGAGGCTGAAGCTGGGGGCGGGCATCGCACTGTGCAACAGTTCGGCGAAGGCACCGTGCAATTGCTCGATCACCGCTTCCTTGGGCAGGTCGATGTGCTGGCGACTCCAGGCGCTGGTGGCATGCAACACCCAGGTGTCGAGTGTGTTGTCGCGTCCTGGTTTACTGCGGTTGCGTGCCAGCCAGTCCAGCGGACTGTCCTGTACGAAACAGCCTTCCATGGGGGTGTCCAGCGGGGTTTCGAATGCCAGGGCGACGGCCCAGGTAGGGTCCATTTTCACCCCGGCGGCAGCGCCGGCAAGCTTCGGTGCCGAGGCGAGCAAGGCGGTTGCCTGAGGCGCCGGCGTGGCGATTACCACATGGCTGAAGGGGCCATGGGTGAAGCCCTCGGCGTCCTGCAGGTGCCAGTGTTCTTCGCCGCGATAGACCTCGGTGATGCGGCAGGCGAAATGCACTTCCAGGTCACCCAGCAGGGCGCGGGTTATGGCGCTCATGCGCGGCGTGCCGACCCAGCGCGTCTGTTCGTCCGGCGACAAGTTGAGCTGTCCGCCGTGGAAGGTGTAGAGCTGGGGTGTCCACTCGGCGACCCAGCCATTGGCCTGCCAGCGTTGCACTTCGGTGACGAAGCGGCGATCGCGAGCGGTGAAGTATTGCGCGCCCATGTCCAGGGCACCTGCGTCGCTGCGCTTGCTCGACATGCGTCCGCCACTGCCGCGGCTTTTATCGAAAAGTTGAACGACATGCCCTGCGTCTGTCAGGGCTTGTGCGGCTGATAACCCGGCTATGCCGGTGCCGATGATTGCGATAGGTACAGTCATAAGGGCCTCGTTTACCTTTCTGTACAGACTACGCCGGGGTTTAAACCTGTACAATATTGTTTTTTGGTATAACTTTTAGCGTTCTCGTTCTGACAGCTTGGCCTATTGTTAAACACAGAGCCTGCCCGATACCAAAAGATCCCTTGCTTATAAAAATAGACTAGTGATCAGGGTAAAACGCCACGCGAGGAAGATGTCATGCACATATTGCTGACCGGCGGTACTGGTTTGATAGGACGTCAGCTCTGCCAACTCTGGTCGAGACAGGGTCATCGCTTGACTGTCTGGAGTCGCAGGCCTGAAAAAGTCGCGAAAATCTGTGGCGCTCAAGCGCGTGGAATCGCAAGGCTCGAAGATCTGGGTGATGCTCCCGTCGATGCCATCGTCAACCTCGCCGGTGCACCGATCGCGGACCGTCCATGGACTCACAAGCGCAAGGCCTTGTTGTGGAGCAGCCGTATTACTTTGACCGAAAGCCTGCTGGCCTGGATCGAGAGCCGCGAACAGAAACCTCAGGTTCTGATATCGGGGTCGGCGGTGGGTTGGTACGGCGATGGCGGCGAGCGTGAACTGACCGAGGACTCGCCACCGGTCAGCGAAGATTTCGCCAGTCAGCTGTGCATCGCCTGGGAGGAGACCGCTCAGCGCGCCGACGCGTTGGGTGTTCGTGTGATCCTCATCCGCACCGGGCTGGTGCTGTCGGCCGAGGGCGGTTTTTTGTCGCGGTTGTTGCTGCCGTTCAAATGCGGGCTGGGCGGCCCGATTGGCAGCGGTCGGCAGTGGATGCCGTGGATTCACATCAACGACCAAATCGCCTTGATTGATTTTCTTCTGCACCGCAACGACGCCAGCGGTCCATATAATGCCTGCGCACCGAAGCCGGTGCGCAATCGCGAATTTGCCAAAACCCTGGGCAGCGTGCTGCACCGCCCGGCGTTCATGCCGATGCCGGCCTTTGCGTTGAGGGTCGGCCTGGGCGAGTTGTCGATGTTGTTGCTGGGCGGTCAGCGAGCCACACCGGTTCGTTTGCTGCAGGCGGGTTTCACTTTCCAGTTCACTGATTTGCGCGCGGCCCTGGATGATTTATCCAGCCGCCTCTGAAATAGGATGTTGCATGACGGATCACGCGTTGCTTCTGGTCAACCTGGGCTCACCCGCCTCCACCTCGGTGGCGGATGTACGCAGCTACCTCAATCAGTTTCTGATGGACCCGTATGTGATCGACCTGCCATGGCCGGTTCGGCGTCTGTTGGTGTCGCTGATCCTGATCAAGCGCCCTGAGCAGTCGGCCCATGCCTATGCTTCGATCTGGTGGGAGGAAGGCTCGCCACTGGTGGTGATAAGCCGTCGCCTGCAACAAGCCATGACTGCCCATTGGAAGCACGGGCCTGTTGAGCTGGCGATGCGTTACGGCGAACCGTCCATTGAGTCGTCGCTGTTGCGCCTGGTGGCGGCGGGTCACCAGCGAATCACGTTGGCGCCGCTATATCCGCAGTTTGCCGACAGCACCACCACCACTGTGATCGAAGAAGCCAAGCGGGTGGTGCGCGAGAAAAAACTCAACGTTCAGCTGTCGGTGCTCCAGCCGTTTTACGATCAACCGGAATACCTCGATGCGTTGGTGGCCAGTGCCAAGCCTTATCTGCAACAGGATTACGACCACCTGTTGTTGAGCTTTCACGGCCTGCCTGAGCGGCACCTGACCAAGCTCGATCCGACCGGCCAGCATTGCTTCAAGAATGATGATTGCTGCAGGAACGCTTCGCCGGCCTCCCTGACGACCTGTTACCGCGCTCAATGCCTGCGTAGCGCGGCTGAATTTGCCAAGCGCATGGGCCTCCCGGATGGCAAGTGGTCGGTGTCGTTTCAATCGCGACTGGGCCGGGCGAAATGGATTGAGCCCTACACTGAAGCGCGCCTCGATGAACTGGCCAAAAGTGGAGTGAAGAAGGTGCTGGTGATGTGCCCGGCCTTCGTCGCCGACTGCATCGAGACGCTGGAGGAAATCGGTGATCGCGGACGAGAGCAATTCCTCGAAGCGGGAGGGGAGGAATTGGTGCTGGTGCCGTGTCTCAACGATGATCCGCAGTGGGCGCGAGCGTTGAGTGCGTTGTGTGAAAGAGCGCCATTGGCGCTATAGGAATACAACCTGTGGCGAGGGAGCTTGCTCCCGCTTGAGTGCGTAGCACTCACAAAATCTTCATCGACTGCGAGAGTTTTGGGGCCGCTTCGCGACCCAGCGGGAGCAAGCTCCCTCGCCACAGGGGTTAATCTGTTACAACAGCGGCTCATTCGCCTTCTTGTGCTTCCAGCTGTCGTTGCCCGGAAGGATCAGGTTCAGCGCAATCGCCACCACCGCGCACAGCGCGATGCCTTTGAGGCCGAAGTCATCGGGACCCGTGCCGGTTCCGATCAGTACGCCGCCAATCCCGAACACCAGGGTCACCGAGACAATCACCAGGTTGCGTGCTTCGCCCAGGTCGATTTTGTGGCGAATCAGCGTGTTCATGCCCACGGCTGCGATCGAGCCGAACAACAGGCAGAGAATCCCGCCCATTACCGGCACCGGAATGCTTTGCAGCAGCGCGCCGAACTTGCCGATGAACGCCAGGCTGATGGCGAAGATCGCCGCCCAGGTCATGATTTTCGGGTTGTAGTTCTTGGTCAACATCACTGCGCCGGTCACTTCGGCGTAGGTGGTGTTGGGCGGACCGCCGAACAGACCGGCAGCGGTGGTGGCAATGCCATCGCCGAGCAGGGTGCGGTGCAGGCCGGGTTTCTTCAGGTAATCGCGACCGGTCACGCTACCCACGGCGATCACGCCGCCGATGTGTTCGATGGCCGGGGCCAGGGCCACCGGAACGATGAACAGAATCGCCTGCCAGTTGAACTCCGGCGCAGTGAAGTGGGGGAGGGCGAACCATGGAGCCGCAGCAATCTTCGCGGTATCGACCACGCCGAAGTAGAACGACATGCCGAAACCCACCAGCACGCCTGAAATGATCGGTACCAGGCGGAAAATGCCTTTGCCGAACACGGCGACGATCAGGGTGGTCAGCAACGCTGGCATCGAGATCATCATCGCCGTCTGGTAATGAATCAGTTCAGAACCGTCGCCGGCCTTGCCCATGGCCATGTTGGCGGCAATCGGCGCCATGGCCAGGCCGATGGAGATGATCACCGGGCCGATGACCACGGGCGGCAGCAGGCGGTCGATGAAACCGGTGCCTTTGATCTTCACCGCCAGGCCGAGGAAGGTGTAGACGAAACCGGCCGCCATCACGCCGCCCATGGTCGCGGCCAGGCCGAACTGGCCTTTGGCGAGGATGATCGGGGTGATGAAGGCAAAGCTCGACGCCAGGAACACCGGCACCTGACGCCCGGTGACGATCTGGAACAGAATCGTCCCCAGGCCGGCGGTAAACAGCGCCACGTTCGGGTCCAGGCCGGTGATCAGCGGCATCAGCACCAAAGCGCCGAAGGCCACGAACAGCATCTGTGCGCCAGACAGCACCGTGCGCCAGAGCGGATCGTTGAACTCATCCTGCATGGTCAAGCGTCCTTCTGCTTGGTGCCGAAGATCTTGTCACCGGCATCGCCCAGGCCCGGAATGATGTAACCGTGCTCGTTCAATTTCTGATCGATGGAAGCGGTATAGATGGTCACGTCAGGGTGAGCTTTCTCGACCGCCGCGATGCCTTCCGGCGCGGCAACCAGCACCATGGCGCGGATGTCCTTGCAGCCAGCCTTTTTCAGCAGGTCGATGGTGGCGACCATCGAGCCGCCAGTGGCGAGCATCGGGTCGATGATCATCGCGAGCCGTTCGTCGATTTCGGGTACGAGTTTCTCCAGGTAGGTGTGGGCTTCGAGGGTCTCCTCGTTGCGAGCCACGCCCACGGCGCTGACTTTGGCGCCCGGAATCAGGCTCAGCACGCCTTCGAGCATGCCGATGCCGGCGCGCAGGATCGGTACTACAGTGATTTTCTTGCCGGCGATTTTCTCGACCGACACGGTGCCGCACCAACCTTCGATATCGTAGGTTTCAAGCGGCAGGTCTTTGGTGGCTTCATAGGTCAGCAGTGCGCCGACTTCCTGAGCGAGCTCACGGAAATTCTTGGTGCTGATGTCTGCGCGGCGCATCAGGCCAAGTTTATGACGGATCAGCGGATGGCGGATCTCGAGGATGGGCATGGGAAAGGCTCCGGCGGCGGGCAAAAAAACCGGCCTAGATTAATCTATCCGAGGGTGTTGTCCTATAGACATACAGTACGTTAGTCCACAAAGGCTTGATCTGGCCGTGCGGGATGCGTACCTTTGCCCGCTTTTCCTCACTTCGTCCCCCCCGTTACCACCCCAGGAGAGCGCCATGTCCGCTGATCTCGAGCATATCCGTCAAGTCATGCGAGAGGCTGACTGCCTGTACACCGAAGCTGAAGTCGAGGCGGCCATCGCCCGCGTCGGTGCGCACATCAATGAGCAACTGGCCGACAGCAATCCGGTGGTGTTCTGTGTGATGAACGGCGGGCTGATTTTCGCCGGCAAACTGCTGACCCATCTGCAGTTCCCGCTGGAAGCGTCCTACCTGCACGCCACCCGCTATCGCAACGAAACCAGCGGCGGCGAGCTGTTCTGGAAGGCCAAGCCGGAAGTGTCGTTCATCGACCGTGACGTGCTGATCATTGATGACATCCTCGACGAAGGCCACACCCTGGGCGCGATCATCGACTTCTGCAAACACGCTGGCGCGCGTAAAGTGCACACTGCCGTGCTGATCGACAAGGACCATGACCGCAAGGCGCGTCCGGACCTCAAGGCCGATTTCGTCGGTTTGCCGTGCATCGACCGTTACATCTTCGGCTACGGCATGGACTACAAAGGCTACTGGCGCAACGCCAACGGGATTTTTGCCGTTAAGGGTATGTAAGACCATGACCAAGACGAGCTTTCTTGATCAAACGCTGTTCGCTGAGCTGGCCGAGAAAGCCGCGGCCAATCCTCGCGGGCGCCAACATCATAATTTTCACCAGATGGAAGAGGCTTGCCACCGCATGGCGGTGGGCTTGCAGCCCGCCACCTATATTCCGCCTCACCGGCACCTGGGGGAAAACAAGGCTGAAACCTTGCTGGTGCTCAAAGGGAAACTGGGCTTGTTGATCTTTGACGAATCTGGCGCAGTGCTGAGCAGGTCGGTCTTGCAAGCCGGTGGAGATTGCGTCGGCGTGGACCTGCCAACAGGTGTGTTCCACGGTCTGGTAGTGCTGGAGCCCGACAGCCTGATGTTCGAATGCAAGGCCGGCCCTTACCGCCCGGTCGGTGAAGGTGAGCTGGCCCACTGGGCGCCGCGTGAAGGCGAGCCGGGTGTCGCGGAGTATCACGCCTGGATGCGTGCGCAGTTCGACTGAACCATGATCTGTAGGAGCGAGCCTGCTCGCGATGGAGTGTCAGTTACATAGATGTTGTCTGACACACCATCGCGAGCAGGCCCGTTCCAACAAGAGATGAGTCCAGCCATCCAGTCCTGTTAGCTCATGCTAGAGTGCTCAGCCCCGATTCCGGAGCCTGTCATGAGCCGTTCGATCCGTTGCTGCGCCGCCCTGTTGCTGACCCTCAGCCTTCCCCTGGCCGCCGCCCCGGCGCCGATGCACGCGCAATTCTTGCCACCGGACGACCTGTCGCTGCGCGACGCCGATCCTGAGCAGCAGCAATTGATGCAGGTCACGGACTATTCAGTGGTGCTTGGTGCTCAACGCCAGTCCAACCAGCAACCGATTCCGGTCACCTCACAGCTGTCGATCCGCCTCAAGGGCAAGTCCTTGAACAAGGGCGCCACGATCAATCAGGTGCTGGTCTACTTCGATGGCGAAAGCAAAAGCCTGAAAAAACCGGTCTACGACGACAAGAGTAAAACCCTGACGCTCTATTACCCGCTGGCTCAGTACCGGGTGGTGATGGACTTGCTGCGCAATGACACGGTGTATTGCCAGTTCCTCAGTTACGCCAACGGCCATATCTGGGCCGACCTGCACACCGGTAGTGTTCGTCCGCGTTGAGTGCCAGGCCCGCGCAGGGGTAAACTGCCTGCCCCGTGAAATGTCTGCGAGCTGGAGTCGGCAATGCGTAAAGATAAGAAACAAGTGATTGGTGACGAGATCGGCGATGAGCAGATCAAGTTGTTCCTCGATTTCGAACCGGTCGACGCCACTTCGCCTTCGTTGCACAAACTGGTGAAAGCCTACCGTGGTCTGCGTATCGATGATTTCGAGCGTTTTCTGAAGTTCTTCGCCGAAGCCGGCCTGGACCTGAATGGCAAGGATGAGCACGGCAATGATTTTGTCGCCCTGATCAAGGATCAGCGCAACGCATCGGACTACATCGAGCTGATCGAGAAAGCTCGCGGCTGACCGCTTTTCAAAGGCATAAAAAAACGCCCCGCTCTCAATGAGAACGGGGCGTTTTTTTATGGGGTTCAATCAAGCGTAGCTTTCGGTTTCGCTGCTTGCCTGAACCAGTTCCAGCGCGACGTTGTTCTGCGTGTTGATCTTGCGATACAGCGCAGCGTCGGTTTCCAGGACTTTTTCACGGGCCGGGAAGATTTCTGCCAGTTTGGCAGCCCATTCGCCTTTGGCTTTGCCCGGGAAGCATTTTTCGATCAGCTCGAGCATGATCGAAACGGTCACCGAGGCACCCGGCGAAGCGCCGAGCAGGGCGGCCAGGGAGCCGTCCTTGGCTGCGACCAGTTCGGTACCGAACTGCAGAACGCCGCCTTTTTTCGGGTCTTTCTTGATGATCTGCACCCGTTGGCCGGCCACTTCCAGGCGCCAGTCTTCGGCTTTTGCTTCAGGGTAGAAGCGACGCAGGGAATCCAGACGCTGTTCCATCGATTGCATCACTTCGCTGACCAGGTATTTGGTCAGGTCCATGTTGTTCTTCGCCACGGCGAGCATCGGGCCGATGTTGCCGGCGCGAACCGACATCGGCAGGTCCATGAAGGAACCGTGCTTGAGGAACTTGGTGGTGAAGCCGGCGTAAGGTCCGAACAGCAGAGACTTCTTGCCATCGACGACACGGGTGTCCAGGTGCGGCACGGACATCGGTGGCGAACCCACGGCAGCCTGGCTATAGACCTTGGCCTGGTGATGCTTGACCACTTCCGGGTTGTCGCAACGCAGCCATTGGCCACTGATCGGGAAGCCGCCGAAGCCTTTGCTTTCTTCGATGCCCGAAGCTTGCAGCAGTGGCAACGCCGCGCCGCCGGCACCGAGGAACACGAACCTGGCATCGACATCACGGGAATTGCCGCTGTTGACGTCCTTGATGCTGACGGTCCAGCCGCCGTTATTGCGCTTCAGGCCGGTCACACGCTTGCAGTACTTGACCTGGGCATCGGGTGCGCTGGTCAGGTGCTTGAGCAACTGGTTGGTCAAGGCGCCGAAGTTGACGTCGGTACCATTGATCACTCGGGTGGCGGCGAGGGTTTCGCCAGGGTCGCGCCCAGGCATCATCAATGGCATCCACTCTGCCATTTTAGCCTTGTCTTCGGTGTACTCCATGTCGGCGAAGGCGTGGTGCTTGCTCAGCACCTTGAAGCGCTCCTTGAGGAAGGAAACGCCACTTTCACCCTGCACGAAACTCAGGTGCGGAACCGGGCTGATGAACGATTTGCACGAGCCGAACGTGCCTTTTTTGGTCAGGTACGACCAGAATTGCTTCGACACCTCGAACTGGGTGTTGATGTGCACGGCCTTCTTGATGTCGACGGTGCCATCGGCAGCCTGCGGCGTGTAGTTCAACTCGCACAGACCAGCGTGACCGGTACCGGCGTTGTTCCACGGGTTGGAACTCTCCGCGGCTCCGGAATCCATCAGCTCGACGACTTCCAGCTTGATCGCGGGGTCGAGCTCTTTGAGCAGCACCGCAAGGGTGGCACTCATGATGCCGGCCCCAACCAGTACTACGTCGACTGCTTCGTTATGCGCCATTTAACGCGTCTCCAAAATCTGCAGCACCAAATTGACGGCATGGCTGCCAGGAGTGACGGGGCATGTCTATGTGGCCCCAGGTACCCATGGCAGGATCGCCATGTCCGAATCTTCGCAATTTTTCGCAACTTCGACGGACGCTACCTGCCGGGTCTAGTCAGAGTCCCATGAACTCATTTCAACGTGCGGCTGGCAATTCGACTTATGGTCGATACATCCGTTTGTGCAACCAAATCCGTAGCGGACAGGCTTCAGGCTCCGGTGTTCGAGGAATACTCGGTCCTGTGTCGTTGGGCTGTTGTAGACGCTAATGGTGCATGTTCAGACGCAAAACTATTCATTTGCTCGCCACACTCTTGTGAAGTTGTGAAAACCCGTTTTTTTCACGCTCTTTTGAAGACGTGAACCTCAAAAAGGGCTGTCCCAGCCTGGCACCGTGCCCGGATGATGTGCCGCCAGGGAATACACGGCAGGCAAAACGGGCAAACAGCTCAGTAACCGAGCGTAATGACAGCTCTGCAGATTCGCGAAAAGAGGGGGGCTGCCAAAGGAACAGCAAGCGCGCCAGCTTCACTCGATCTGTGTGGGCGGCTCTCTGTGGGCGGTGCGGGGTGTCAATACCAGGGCATTGACGATGCTGCGAGGCCCGATCAGGAGACGTCCTTATAATCGGGGGGAGATTGTAGCGAAGAAACGCAGGGAATTGGTCGTGTTTAATGACTTTTATTAGGCGTCTGGTCAGGTGGTTAGCAGTTATTGCACCCGTGAACGGGATTGAGGCTGGTCGATGCGGGCACCAGCGGGCAGCGGTTGGTGCAGCCAGCAAAGGCGGATTTCTTCGATTTCGACCCAGCCATCGCCCATGGGCTGGAGGCTGCATTGCTTGAATGCCTGGCAATGGCCCTGGCTGTCGAGCAGGGCGAAGCTGCGGTGGCGCGGGCGTGGTGCGAACAGTGAAACGAGAACGCGCATGGTCAATTACCTTATGGACGGCTACCGATCAAGGTGACAGTTCGTCATGACGCGCAGGTGAATGGCGGGTGAAGGATGCGTGACAGGAACCGCGCTCTGAAGGGTTTGTCAGAGATTTCAGTAATCGTTGCCTGACCCTAGTTAGCCGCAGTGGCGCACCGCTATACTGCCGGCCTGTTTGTGCCTGATTCTGGAGAGAAGAGCATGTTGCAACGCCTGTTGTTCGGTTTGATTACTGTGACCAGCCTCACGCTGGTCGGCTGCGCCCACAGTCCGCAACAACTGAGTCCGGAACCCAAGCTCACGGCGCAACTGGCGCCGGTAGGCCATGGTCAGCCGGTGGTGGTGCGTGTGGTGGACGGCCGTCCGTCGCCGACCCTGGGCACCCGTGGTGGCCTGTACCCGGAAACCAGCGCGATTACCGTGCAGGGCCAGCAGATCCTGCCGAAGTTGCAGGCTCAGGCTGAAGCCGCCGTGCGCCTGCTGGGCTTCACCCCGACAGCCAATGCGATGAATGCGCCACAACTGACCGTGACCCTGACCGAACTGAAGTATCAGTCGCCCAAAGAAGGCATGTATGTGACCGAGGCGACCATTGGCGCGACGTTCCGCTCCGATGTGCAGAATGCCAACCGTCGCTACAGCGGTCGTTATGGTTCATCCCTGGACCAGCGTTTCGGCATGGCGCCGAACCAGGAAACCAACACCAAGCTGGTCAGCGACGTGTTGAGCGATGCCTTGACCCGACTGTTCAAGGACCCGACCGTCGGGCAGATTCTCGGCGAGTAATGCGAGCCCTGTAGGAGCGAGCCTGTCGAATCGTCGCACCGTCGCGATGGTCGTCAACGATTACGCGGGAAATCTGATACCCCGCGGCATCCTCAAGCCCATCGCGAGCAGGCTCGCTCCTACAAAGGAAACAGTTCTCAGGCCGCTTGCGAGTAAAACTCCAGCACACTCACACCCGTCAGCAAATCCGCTTCGGGCAAGTCCGCGTGTTGATGGCCGCCGAGCGCGCAGTACACCAGCCAATGGCGGTCCTGAACGTTGAAGGCGAGGCTGCCGACGAGGGTTTGTTGTTCGTCGCTGTGATTGATGAGGTAGAGGCGATCCTGGTTTTCGGCGTGCAACATGACGCAGTCCCTGTCGGTTTCGAGGGGCGACAGACTGACGTATTCAGATGACGGCCCCATGACGCAGGACAACCATTGGTCGAATGCTTGTTATTTGTCGGAAAGGCAGGGCAGGCGCAGAGGCTTTCGGTAGAATCCGCGCCGCAGTCGCCGGTTCGGCGTCCGTCACACCGGTTTTGCCAGAGGTTTGTCATGTCGTTGCATTTGATGACGCTGTTTACCACCCATCCCGCCAAATTGATCAATCTGCTGGCCTTGCTCTTTGCGTGCCCTGGCGGATGGCTGCTGCACGCAGCCCGTCGCCGTGAGCTGCGCGCGATCGCCAGCCTGCAAGCGCAGAGCCAGAGCCGTCGCGTCGATGAGCCCATGCTATTGCTCGATGGTGCGACGCTGCGCATGAACCGGTTTTTCTACGCCTTCGGTTTTGCCTGCCTGGGGTTGGCGTTGCTGGTGTCGTGGATCAGCACTCGAGTCTGAACCTGATGTAACCCGGTAGTAATCAGAAAACAAAAACGGCGCCCCAAAGGCGCCGTTGTCGTCTCTGCGAATGGCCTTACAGCGGCAACCCGGCCTTCACGCGGTACTGATTGCGTACCGGCGTCGCATATTGCAGCACCAGGAACGGGCGATGCTCTTCGGGGCAAGCGTCCAGGCGCTGTTGCCATTGCTCCTGGGCCTTGGCCAGTTCGGCGGCCGGGAATATCTCGGCGGCGCTCGGCACATGCAATTGCGGGTCGGCGTCCTTCCATTGCGCATAGGCCAGGTAGTGCACCGGGAACAGGCGGTAGCCGCCGAGGATTTGCTTGTCCATTTCGACAGCCAGTTGCTTGGTGTCCTCGAACAGTTCAGTGATCGGCGCGGCAAAGTTCACATGGACCCGGCCTTTGTAACCGGTAATGCCTTTGGCGATGCTGACGTCGTCCTCCCCCGGCGCCTTGGTGTAGCTGCCGGTGGTGGCGCGGATATAAAGCTCGCGGGCCTTGGCCAGGTCGCATGGGTCGTATTCGTAGCTAATCGACACTGGTGTGAGGTTCAGCGAGCGGATGACTTCGCCGAACGGCTCGTCCTTGCGGCTCATGTGGAACATCTTGAGGATCGCCGACTCGGTACGGTCGTCGCCGTCCTTGGCCCGGCCCTCGGCCTGGGCGATCCAGATCGAGGCGCAATCGTTGCGGATCGAATGATTGATGTACGCCGAGAGCAACTGGTAGGCCGCCATCTTCTCGCGGCGACCGGTGATCGAACGGTGCACGATGAAGCTCTTGTTCAGACGCATCAGGTCGCTGACGAAGGGCTTTTGCAGCAGGTTGTCGCCAATGGCGATGCGTGGGGTCGGCAGGCCGGCGTGGTACACGGCGTAGTTGACGAAGGCCGGGTCCATCACGATGTCGCGGTGGTTGGCAATGAACACATAGGCGCTGCCGGACTTGAACTGCTCGACGCCGGTGTACGTCACGCCGTCCGTGGCCCGCTCGATGGTGTGGTCGACATACACCTCGACTTTGTCCTGCAAGGAGGCGACCGAATTGACACCGGCGAACTCACGACGCAGCCGATGAGCTATAAGAGGTTTGAGCGCCCAGCCTAAAGCGCCAGCAAAACGCGGGAAGCGGAAGTGGGTGAGGATATCTAGAAACGCCTTGTCGCCGAGCAGCCGTGCCAGTACTGCCGGGACTTCGCTGTCGTCGTAAGGTCGGATGGCATCGAATTCGCCCATCATGCTCTCTTGTTAGAAACGGCTAGGGTAAGTAAAGGTTTTGATCGAAAACCGGCGGGACACGGTCTGAAAAAGTAGTCAGACAAAAATGGCCCTGCAAATAGACCGGCGATTATACGCACAAGTCACCTGGGAGACCGCGATGCTGGAAACCGAGCATTATCAATGTCCGTATTGTGGTGAAGATTGCGAAGCGGTTCTGGACTTGTCTGGCGGCGATCAGGAGTACATCGAGGACTGTCCGGTGTGTTGTCGGCCGATTGTGTTCACACTGCAAACCGATGGTCAGGAATGGATGCTCGACGTGCATGCAGAAGACGAGTGAGAGCCCTTTATGCAGCGCATCTATGAACCGGAAAACCTGATGGAAGGCGAGTTGCTGCAAAGCATGCTGGCCAGCGAAGGCATCGAAGCGCATCTGGTCGGTCGCGATCTGGTGGGTGGCAGCGGCGAGCTGCCAATCTTCGGCCTGCTGGGGTTGGCGGTGGAGAACGATCAGGCGCAATACGCCCGGGAGCTGATCACCGCGTACAATGCCGCGCTGCCGCTGTCCGGCGATGAACCGGAAAGCTTTCCCGGCACGCTGGTCTGTTAGGCTGGCGTTCGTTTGATCAAGAGTCGTGCTGCCCCATGTGTGGACGTTATGCCCTGTTTCGCTGGAATCCCGCCTTCGCGGCCCTGCCCGGTTTTCCCGCCGATCAGCAGGCGCAGTGGAACATTTCCCCCAATGATTCAGTGTTGATGCTGCGTGCGGGCGCGGATGGCCAGCGTGAACTGGCCCGTGCCCGTTGGGGGCTGACGCCGCCCTGGCTGACCGATCTGTCGCGCACCCCGGCCCATGCCCGCGCCGAAACCGTTGCTGAACAGCCGATGTTTCGCCAGGCCCTGCGCGAACGCCGCTGCCTGTTGCCGGCCAACGGTTTCTATGAATGGCGTGGCACCACGCGCAAGCGCCCGTACTGGTTGACGCCGGGGGAGGGCTCGTCGTTGTTTTTCGCGGCCATCTGGGAGGCGTATCCGGTGCAGGAACAGGTGTGGTTGAGTACGGCCGTGATTACCCAGCCCGCCGCCAGTCAGCGCCGACCGCTGATTCTCGATGCGGCGGGGCAGGACCTCTGGCTCGATCCGGAAACGCCGCTACATGCCTTGCAGGCGTTGCTGGCCAGCGAACCCGCGGCATTGCGCGAACGGGTGCTGGCGAACATGGTCAATGATCCGAAGCTCAATGGGCCGGAGTGTTTGACGCCGGGTTGAGTTCTTTGGCGACTGGACCGGCCCCATCGCTGGCTTGCCAGCGATGGGCTGCCTCGAATCAAACCCTGAACTGATTGATCAACCGCCGCTGTTGTTCGGCCAGTTTGGTCAGGTCCGCACTGGCCGCGCTCGATTCATCCGCGCCGCCGGCCACTTCATTGGCCACCTGGCCGATGTTGATCACGTTACGGTTGATATCGTCGGCCACCGCGCTTTGCTCCTCGGCGGCGCTGGCGATCTGGGTGTTCATGTCGTTGATCACCGACACCGCTTTTGTAATGGTTTCCAAGGCCTCTGCCGCTTTCGCCGCGTGTTGCACGCTTTCGTCGGTGCGGTTCTGGCTGTCTTCCATGACCCGCACCACGTCCCGAGTGCCTTGCTGCAGCTGTTGAATCATGGCCTGGATTTCTTCCGTGGCTTTCTGGGTCTTCTGCGCCAGATTGCGCACTTCGTCAGCCACCACCGCAAATCCTCGGCCCTGTTCACCGGCCCGTGCCGCTTCAATGGCGGCGTTCAAGGCCAGCAGGTTGGTTTGTTCGGCAATGCCGCGAATGGCCGTGAGGATCGCGTTGATGTTTTCACTGTCCTTGGCCAGGGTCTGCACGACGCCGACCGCGCGGCCGATTTCCAGTGCAAGCGCGCCAATGGAGGTCGAGGTGTCGCGGACGATTTGCATACCCTGACTGGCAGCCTGATCCGCATGACTGGCGGCCTGTGCAGCCTGGGTCGCGTTGCGTGCCACGTCCTGGGCGGTGGCGGTCATTTCGTGCACCGCGGTGGCGACTTGATCGATCTCGGCCATCTGCTTGTGCACCCCGGTGTTGGTGCGAATGGCGATGTCGGCGGTGTGTTCCGACGAATCGCTGACGCTCTGCACCGAGGCCACCACCTGAGTGATCATCGCCTGCAACTTGGCCAGGAAGGTGTTGAAGCCTTTGGCGATCGAGCCCAGTTCGTCAGCACGGTCGCTGGTCAAGCGGCGGGTCAGGTCGCCTTCGCCCTGGGCAATATCGTCGAGCATGGCGACCATTTGCTTCAGTGGGCGGGCAATGCCGTGGCCCACCAGCCAGATCACCAGCAAGCCGATACCGGCAATCAGCAAGCCAACCATGGCCATGCCGAAGGTGTCGGATTTGCGTTGGGTGTTGAGGTCAGCCTGCAGTTTTTGCAGGTCGGCCATCACCGCGTCCAACGGCAATTGCAGCATCAGGGTCCAGCGGGCATCGGTCTGGCCAATGCCGAAGGGCAGGTACAACTCGATCCGGCCCTGGGCCTTGTCGACGGTATAGGTCACTTCGCCTCGCTTGAGATTGGCCATGTTGGCAATCTGCTTGCTGTCGAGAATGTCGCTGACCTTTTCGCCGAACTTGCTCGGGTCCTTGGTGTAGGCAACGATTCGGCCGTTGCCGCCGATCAGGGCCATTTCACCGGCACCGCTGTAGAGCTTCTGGTTGGCGCCCAGGAGCATTTCCTGGATGAAGTTCACCGAGAGGTCGGCGCCGACGATGCCCTGGAAGGCGCCGTTGAGCATGATCGGTTCGATAAAGGAAGCGAGCATGACGATTTTGTCGCCGACCTTGTAGGGCGCCGGATCGATCACGCAGGATTTTTTGGTTTCTTTCGAACACAGGTAGTACTCGCTGGCGCGCACACCGGTGGACAGGGTTTTCTGGTCGTCGACGTCCACCAGTTTGTCCAGGCCGAGGCTACCGTCCTCATTGCGGAACCACCAGGGCAGGAAGCGCCCGTTGGCGGCGTCGATGCCGACCACTTTGGTGCCGACGTAGGCCGCATCATTATGGTCGAGGGCGTTGGGTTCCCAGCCAATGTAGGTGCCGAGAATCTTCGGGTTTTTGCTGACGTTTTCCTTGATCAGGCTGATCAGCTGCTCGCGGCTGAGGCTCAGTGCCGGCTGTCCATCGGCTCCGGGCGTGCCGATCAAGGCGTTGACTCGCACCAGTCCGCCGGCAATAAGCAGCGGCGCTTCGAGTTCGCGTTGAATCTGGCTGACCTGGGTCTGCGCAAGGGACGTCAGGCGTTGTTCGATCACCTGTTCGAATTGCGCCTGGGTCCGCTGCTGGACCATGTCTTGCGTCCGTGCCCCGGAGAACAGTGCGTAAACGACCAGCGCTGCCACGACACTTAGAACAATGGCACCGGCAAGGGCTGCCACGGAAAACTGGATTGACTTGAATTTCATGGGGGCTCCGCACGCGAGAAGACGACTGCGGTGGTGTATCGGCAGGAGGTCGAGCGGGCATTAGAAGCCGTTGCTGAAATGACTGTTTTGGCGTGGTCGAGGTCGTAAATGAATCAGGGCGAACCCTGAAAGGCCGTGGCATGTGTCGGTTTGTGAATTTTTTCCTGCAAGGGGGAGCGCTTTGCACGAAATCGGCGTCTTACATCTGTTGTATCTGGCGTCGATACATTTGCGCGCATAGGATACGGGCATGTTTTCACGGAGTTTTTTGATGAACAAGACATTGGTGTTGTGTGGGCTGAGCGCGAGTCTGCTGCTTGCCGGGTGTCAGTCGGTCAACACGACCAACGGTGGAGCTGTGGGTGTTGAGCGCAAGCAATACATGTTCAGCATGTTGTCCACCGATGAGGTCAATCAGATGTACGCCCAGTCTTATCAAAAGACGGTAGGCGAGGCGAGCACCCAGGGTGTGCTGGACAAGACCAGTAACGATGCCAAGCGCATTCAAACGATCTCCAATCGGCTGATTGCCCAGGCTCCGGTGTTTCGTCCGGATTCGGCCCAGTGGAAGTGGGAAGTCAATCTGATCAAGAGCGATGAGCTCAACGCCAACTGCGGGCCAGGTGGCAAGATCATTTTCTACACGGGTCTGATGGACAGCTTGAAGCTGACCGACGACGAAATCGCCGCCATCCTCGGCCATGAAATCGCCCATGCCCTGCGCGAGCACGGTCGCGAAGCGATGTCCAAGGCCTATGGCATCGAAATGGCCAAGCAGGGCGCCGGTGCCTTGCTCGGATTGAGTCAGGACAGCCTGGCGCTGGCCGATACTGTGGCCAACTACGGCATGACCTTGCCCAACAGCCGCGCCAATGAAAACGAGGCGGACTTGATTGGCCTTGAGCTGGCTGCGCGGGCCGGTTACAACCCGAATGCCGCGATCACCCTGTGGAACAAGATGAGCAAGGCTTCGGAAGGTGCTCCACCGGAGTTCATGAGCACCCACCCGGCGTCGTCGAGTCGTATTGCGTCCTTGCAGGCGGCCATCCCGAAGGTCATGCCGCTTTACGAGCGGGCCAAGAAGTCCTGATTGGATTCAGCAAAAGCTGCACGTTTTCAACTTTTGTGGCGAGGGAGCAAGCTCCCTCGCCACAGTCCCTTCTAACGCGTCAAACCCAGCCGCTGCTCTGCATCGCCTTGTACACCGCCACAATGGCGAGGATGAAAAAGGCCGAGGCGGCGAGTCGACGGATCAGCGTCAGCGGCAATTTGTCTGCGGCAAAGTTACCCGCCAGCACCACCGGCACGTTGGCAATCAACATGCCCAGCGTGGTGCCGATGATCACCAGCCACAGCTCCGGATATTGCGCGGCGAGCATCACCGTCGCGATCTGAGTCTTGTCGCCGATTTCGGCCAGGAAGAAAGCAATCAGCGTTGTCAGGAACGGCCCGAACTTGCGGGCGGTGCTGGCTTCGTCGTCATCCATCTTGTCCGGCACCAGGGTCCACAGTGCGGTGGCGGTGAAGCTCGCCGCGAGGATCCAGTGCAGCAGCGTATCCGAGAAGAAACTCCCCACCCAGGCGCCTACCGCGCCGGCTGCTGCGTGGTTGGCCAGGGTCGCGGCGATGATCCCGGCGATGATTGGCCAGGGTTTGCGGAAGCGAGCGGCAAGAATGAGCGCGAGCAGTTGCGTCTTGTCGCCGATTTCGGCCAAGGCAACGATTGCGGTAGGTACGAGTAGTGAATCCAGCATCAGGGGTTTTCCTAAGGGGCGGGTCGACACGGCTATGACACGTACAGCCTTCCCGCCCCGGGTAAGGTGTTCGTGTCATAGGTCTTGTCAAACCCCGGCGATCCATCTGATGTGGACGCTTGGGTCGCATACGCCATGGTCTGAGGACCAAGTATGTTGACGCATGCCGGACGAGCGTGGCGCTCGTGGGAGACTACTCCCCTAGGACGGAGCGGATTCTGCCTAGGCAAAATCCATTCGGCAAGCAGAAATTTCTTATCCGCGTTTGGCCCGGTAGATTCGGAAACCCTGTCCTTCGGCCTTGATCGCGCACACACCCAGATGCTCTTCGATCAGTGGTTGATACTTCAGGAAGCTGTTCGCCACCAGGCGCAGTTCGCCACCGTTTTTCAGATGTTTGGCTGCTTTTCGCAGCAGGTTTTCGGTGGCGAAGTAATCGGTATGAACGCCGACATGGAACGGTGGATTGCTCAGAATCGCACTCAGACCCATGGGGGCGGCGTCGATGCCGTCACCGGTAATGACGTCTGCTTCCAGACCATTGGCAGCCAGGGTCAAGCGACTGCTGGCGGCGGCGAACGCGTCCACGTCCAGCAAAGTGACCTGGTTGTGCGGATAACGACGCTTTACCGCAGCCCCCAGCACGCCCGCGCCGCAACCGAAATCCAGCAAATGACCGCTGGGCAGTTTATCCAGGTGCTCGAGCAACAGCGCGCTGCCGCGATCCAGGCGACCATGGCTGAACACGCCCGGCAGACTGATGACCTTGAGCGGGCCTTCCGCCAGCGGCAATTCGTATGCCTGGACCAGGCTTTCCAGCGGCTTGGCCGCCGGTGCATTGGCCACGGTGACTTGCCAGAGCTGACAATGCCGCGCGCTGTCGAGTTTGCGCGGCTTGCCGAACGGATTCAGTTGCTTGGCCGCCCCCTCGATACCGCTTTTTTTCTCGCCGACCAGAAACACCTCACGACCTTCCAGGCGCGAAGCCACGGCGTTGAGGATGTAATCGGTCAGGTCCTTGGACTTGGGCAGAAACACCACCGCGCTGTCAAACTCGCGCTGCGGGACATTCACGCCAAAATGGCTGCGCTCGGCAAAACGCGCATCCAGGGCCGCCTGGTCGCCGGCGTGCCAGCACCAGCCATGGGCGGCCGGCAGGCGACCGAGCAAGTCGTCGGCGGGCAAACCGGCCAGCAACACCGAACCCTGGAATAACTCAGCCTGACGAAGCAGTACTTCACTGCGCGGATCCATAACTGCTCCTGTGAAAAAAAGTGCCGCAGTTTATCAACTGACGACCCGCAGCGCCTTACCGCTGAAGTACGCCAGAGCGTTTTCCGTGACTTGACCCACGATTCGTTGCCGCGCTTCGCGACTGCCCCAGGCGTTGTGCGGGGTAACGATCAGCCGCGGGATGTCGTGGGCCAGCAGTGGATTGCCATGGGTCGGCGGCTCGACGCTCAGTACGTCGGTGGCGGCGCCACCCAGGTGGCCGTTACGCAGCGCATCGGCCAGCGCTTGCTCGTCGATCAGACCGCCACGGGCGGTGTTGACCACGAATGCGCCGGGTTTCATCAAGGCCAGTTCGCGGGCGCCGATGAAATGGCGCGTGTGTTCATTGAGTGGGCAGTGCAGGGTCAATGCGTCGATTTGCGGCAACAGTTCTTCCAATGGCAAGCGATCCGGCCGGGCAGGGCGCCCCGGAATCTGCCCCAACAGCACGCGCATGCCAAAGGCCTCGGCCAGTCGCGCCACCGCGCCGCCGAGTTCGCCGTGACCGAGCAAACCGAGGGTTTTGCCCTCCAGTTCGACAATCGGGTAGTCCAGCAGGCAGAACTGTTTGGCCTGTTGCCAGCGACCTTCGCCGACAGCTTTCTGATAGTCCGCCAGGCGCGTGGCCAGGTTGAGCAGCAACATGAGGGTGTGTTGGGCCACGGACGGCGTGCCGTAGCCCTGGCAATTGCACACGGTAATCCCGCGGGCACGGGCCGCAGCGAGGTCGACATTGTTGGTGCCGGTGGCGGTGATGAGGATCAACTTCAGCTCGGGGCTGGCGGCCATGGCGGCGGCGTCGATCATGATTTTGTTGGTGATGGCCGCTGTGGCGCCCTTTAGGTGGTCGATCACCTGATCAGGGAGGGTCTGGGCGTACAGTTGCAAGTCACTGAAACAATCGCGTAACGGATTGAGATCGAGATCGCCCAGATCCAGGGACGGGTGATCGAGGAAAACGGCGCGGCGAATGTTCGTCATCAACTGTACCTTTTGTGCATTGAACTGAAGGCGTAATCTGCCGAGCCTACCAGATGAAACAATCAGTTACGCTTGTCCAAAAGGAGCCCCCATGTACTGGACAGAGTTCTTGACCGTCGCCCTTATTCACCTGCTGGCCGTGGCCAGTCCCGGCCCGGACTTTGCCGTGGTGGTGCGTGAGAGTGTGACCCACGGTCGTCGCGCCGGCACCTGGACGGCGCTTGGCGTCGGCACCGCGATTTTCCTGCACGTCGGCTATTCGCTGCTGGGCATCGGTCTGATCGTGTCCCAGTCGATCATGCTGTTCAATGCCCTGAAATGGGCCGCCGCCGCTTATCTGTTGTACATCGGTTTCAAGGCTTTGCGGGCGCAGCCAGCCAAACCGGTGGCGGATGATCTGCACAAGGAAGCCGGTGAGCGCACGGCCCGTGGCGCCTTTACTTCAGGTTTCGTGACCAATGGTCTCAACCCGAAAGCCACGCTGTTTTTCCTGTCGCTGTTCACCGTGGTAATCAATCCTCACACGCCGCTGATGGTACAAGCCGGCTACGGGATTTACCTGGCCGCCGCGACGGCGACCTGGTTCTGCCTGGTGGCGATGCTGTTCAGCCAGCAGCGTGTGCGCGCCGGTTTCGCCCGCATGGGTCACTGGTTCGATCGCACCATGGGCGCGGTACTGATCGCAATCGGTGTGAAGCTCGCATTTACCGAGATGCACTGATCCTGCGTGGCGCCGAGTTCGCTCAGCTTGTTCAGGGTGTTCAGGTATTGCCGGGGATTTTCTCCCAGCAAACGACGGAACATCGCGCTGAACGCGCGGGCGCTGCCGTAACCCAGGTCCTGCGCCACGCTCTGCACGCTTTCCCCGGCGAGCAGGCGGGGCAGGGCTTCCATCAAGCGCAGTTGCTGGCGCCAGTCATTGAAAGTCATCTTGAGCTGTTGCTGAAACAGTCGTGCCAGAGTGCGTGAACTGGCGCCGACCTGCTGCGCCCAGTCCTCCAGCGTGTTGAGGTGATCAGGTTTTTGCAGCAGTGCCAGACAGATGCTCTGCAAGCGCCGATCCTCGGGCATGGGTATGTGCAGCGCAAGGTTTTCCAGGCTGGCCAGCTCTTGCAGCATCAGTTGCTGAATCAGAGGATTTTCAGCGTGCTGCGGGCCTTGCACTGCCCGCACGATCAGCTCGCGCAGCAGCGGCGTGACCGCCAGGACACAGCACTGCTGCAGGTTCGCCGGCGACAGTTCGGCGTCGATGAAGAGCGAGCGCATGCGCACCTCCCCGGACATGAAAATCTCATGTTCCACCCTTGGCGGAATCCACACGGCGCGGGTCGGTGGAATGATCCACGCACCCTGCGCCGTCACCACTCGCATCATCCCGCACACGGCATACAGTAACTGCGCTTCGCGATGTTGATGAAGTTCCTGGTGTGCGCCATCCACGTAATCTCGCGGATAGGCACTGACCGGCCCGTGCTGGAAATGGCTGATTAACATGTCAGATCCGATGACTTTGTTGTCAGGAATGCGCTTTTTCGCCAACTTAGCATAGGTCGCTCACTCCAACGTAAAGCGTGCCGCGATGAACCAGTCCAGAAACGTAATCCGCTACATCAATGCCGCCCATGTGATCGACCACATGTTCATGCTCATATTTCCCGCCGCGGTGCTCGGCATGACGCAAGCGTTTGCCCTCGATTTCGCGGCGCTGATCGGCTTGTCCCTGGGCGGATTCATCGCCTTTGGCGCTTGTTCCTTGCCGGCCGGCTGGCTGGGGGATCACTGGAGCCGACGGCGAATGATGCTGGTTTTTTTCTTCGGCATTGGCGCTTCAGCGATTTTTACCGGCTTGAGTCACAGCGCGCCGATGTTGGTGCTGGGTCTGACGCTGATCGGTATTTTTGCAGCGATCTACCATCCGGTGGGCACCGCGATGCTGGTGGCCTACGCACAAAACCGTGGCCGGGAGATCGGCATGAATGGCATGTGGGGCAACCTGGGCGTGGCGTTTTCAGCGCTGATCACCGGGCTGCTGGTGGCGCATTTCGGCTGGCGTGCGGCGTTCATTCTGCCGGGTGTGGTGGCGATGGTACTGGGTGTCGGGTTCGCCTTGCAGGTGCGTGAGGAGCCCGTCCCCAAGCGTCCCCACACGCTGCTCAAAGGTGCGGGCGGCCAGCGAATCTCCATGGCGTTGGTGTTCGGCGTGCTGGCATTGGCCACGGCGACCGGCGGCGTGGTGTTCAACGCGACGACGATGACTTATCCGAAACTGTTCCAGGAGCGGTTGCACGAGTTGTTCGCTTCGCCGCAAACCTTGGGTGTCGTGGTCAGCCTGGCTTACGCCTTTGGCGCCGTGGCTCAGTTGAGCATTGGCCGGGTATTGCATCGCGTCAGTCTCAAGTGGCCGTTCGTGGTGCTGACGATGTGCCAGGCGCCGCTGCTCTTCGCACTCGCCTATGGCGAAGGCTGGGGCGTGATTGCGTTGGGGGCAGCGTTCATGTTCGTGGTGTTCGGCCAAGTCACGGTCAACGATGCGATGGTTGCCAATTTCGTTGCGCCTCAATGGCAATCACGGGTCTTTGCGTTGCGTTACTGCCTGTCTTTCGGTGCCAGCGCCACCGCCATCCCTCTGATCTCTTACGTCGAACCGCTCCAGGGATTGGTCGGGCTCTATTTGATTTTGGCGGCGATTGCGGCATTGACCTTCGTCGCGGCCCTGGTCTTCCCGCGCACGCCCTCGGAGGCTTTGGCAGGACAAACGGCCTGAGCGCTGTGCATACCGACAAATGCTGGCGCAACGCTAGCATTTGTGCGGCTCTGCAAATCATTCCTTTGGCTGATTTGACTGGCGATCAAGGGCACTAAAGTGCTTACTTTCAGCCACGACCGTGCAGTCAGAAAAGGGATTCTTATGTTGCAGACTCGCGTTATCCCCCCAGCCGAAGGCGCTTACCAGTATCCGCTGCTGATCAAACGGTTGCTGATGTCCGGTGCGCGTTATGAGAAAACCCGCGAGATCGTTTACCGCGACCAGTTGCGCTACAGCTATCCGACCCTGATCGAACGGGTCGCGCGGTTGGCCAATGTGCTGACAGAGGCCGGGGTCAAGCCCGGGGACACCGTGGCGGTGATGGATTGGGACAGCCATCGTTATCTGGAATGCATGTTTGCCATTCCAATGATCGGCGCGGTGATCCACACCATTAATGTGCGCCTGTCGCCGGAACAGATCCTCTACACCATGAATCACGCCGTGGACCGCTTTGTGCTGGTCAACAGCGAGTTCGTGGGGCTGTATAACGCGATTGCCGGGCACCTGACCACGGTCGAGAAAACCCTGTTGCTGACCGACTTGCCGGAAAAGACCGCCGACCTGCCGAACCTGGTCGGCGAGTACGAGCAGCTCCTGGCGGCCGCGAGCCCGCGGTACGACTTCCAGGATTTCGACGAAAACTCGGTCGCCACCACCTTCTACACCACCGGCACCACCGGCAATCCCAAAGGCGTGTATTTCACCCATCGACAACTGGTGCTGCACACCATGGGCGTGTCGACCATCATGGGCGCGATCGACAGCGTGCGCCTGTTGGGCACCAATGACGTGTACATGCCGATCACGCCGATGTTCCATGTGCACGCCTGGGGTCTGCCTTATGTGGCGACGATGCTGGGGCTCAAGCAGGTTTATCCCGGTCGCTATGACCCGGAGTACCTGGTGGAGCTGTGGCGCAAGGAAAAGGTCTCGTTCTCGCACTGCGTGCCGACCATTCTGCAGATGGTCCTCAATGCCAAGGGGGCGCAAAACACCGATTTTGGTGGCTGGAAAATCGTCATCGGCGGCAGTGCACTCAATCGTTCCCTGTACGAAGCAGCGAAGGCCAAAGGCATTCAGTTGACCGCCGCTTACGGCATGTCGGAAACCGGGCCGCTGGTCTCGTGCGCACACCTCAACGACGAATTGATGGCCGGCACCGAAGACGAGCGCACGACTTATCGGATCAAGGCTGGCGTGCCTGGGCCGCTGGTGGAGGCGGCGATCGTCGACGCTGAGGGCAATTTCCTGCCCGCCGATGGCGAGACCCAAGGCGAATTGGTGTTGCGTGCGCCCTGGCTGACCGAGGGTTATTTCAACGAGCCGCAGAAGGGCGCTGAGCTCTGGGCCGGCGGCTGGTTGCACACCGGTGACGTGGCGACCCTGGACAGCATGGGTGTGATCGACATTCGTGACCGGATCAAGGACGTGATCAAGACCGGCGGCGAGTGGGTGTCCTCCCTCGACCTCGAAGACCTGATCAGTCGCCATGCGGCGGTACGCGAAGTAGCAGTGGTCGGCATCGCCGATCCACAGTGGGGCGAGCGCCCGTTTGCCTTGCTGGTGGTCCGCGAAGGCCATGTGATCGATGCCCGGGAACTCAAGGAGCACCTCAAGCCGTTCGTGGAATTGGGGCACCTGAGCAAGTGGGCGATCCCGAGTCAGATCGCCCTTGTTACTGAAATTCCCAAGACCAGCGTCGGCAAGCTCGACAAGAAGCGAATTCGCGTCGATATCACCGAATGGCAAGCTAACAACAGTACCTTCCTTTCCACGCTTTAAGCGTCTTCTGGCGTGCCCAAAAGGGCACGCCAGCCCCACCAAGCAAGCGCTTGGCTTGTCAAATCAGATATTTCAGCCATCCTTGCCGTGCCGACGGGCGTCGGCCTGGCAAAAGGACTGTTCCAGAGTGGCTGGCAGCTGCAAATCACACTTTAGAGGGATCAAGCTGTACTACCTGCTGGCTATAGTCCGCTCAAGGATTTTTAAGAACGGAGCAAACGCACAAACCGGGGCGATGCAATTTTGGAATGACTTTGGGATGCCTTGGCTCCCCGTCATCCTCAACGTTTTTAGAAGTGCTCACTGCCATAACAATAAAATGCACATGGAGTAGCGTCGATGACATCAGTAAACCAGTTCTGGCGCCGGGCGAAACTGCCTCTGGCCGTCAGTCTTGCCTCTACGCTCGCCGGGCCAGCATTCGGCGTCAGTTTCAACGTTGGTGAAATCGAAGGTCAGTTCGACTCGTCCCTGTCCATTGGTGCCAGTTGGTCTACCGAGCAGCCGAACAAGAATCTCATCGGCGTCAACAACGGTGGCCGTGGCCTGTCCCAGACTTCCGATGACGGTCACCTGAACTTCAAGAGCGGGGAAACCTTCTCGAAGATCTTCAAAGGCATCCATGACCTGGAACTGAAATACGGCGATACCGGTGTCTTCGTCCGTGGCAAATACTGGTACGACTTTGAATTGAAGGACGAGAGTCGTCCATTCAAGGACATCAGCGACGATGGCCGCAAGGAAGGCGCCAAATCCGCTGGCGGAGAGATCCTCGACGCCTTCGTTTATCACAACTATTCCATTGCCGATGAGCCAGGTTCCGTGCGCTTGGGCAAGCAGGTGGTGAGCTGGGGTGAAAGTACTTTCATCGGCGGCGGCATCAACTCCATCAACCCGATCGACGTGTCCGCATTCCGTCGTCCGGGTGCCGAGATCAAGGAAGGCCTGATCCCGGTCAACATGTTCTACGTGTCCCAGAGCATCACCGAGAATCTGTCGACCGAAGCGTTCTATCAGCTGGAGTGGGATCAGACCGTTGTCGACAACTGCGGGACCTTCTTCTCGCAACCGGACGTGATCGCCAATGGCTGCGACAACAACCTGGCGGTTCTGCGTACTCAACAAGGCCTGAACGGAGCGCTGGCGGCGGCGGGCCTTCCGGCTTCGTTGCGTAATGCCAGTATCAACACCCTGGCGGCAAACGGCGTGACCTGGGGCAACCCGGATGAAGGCGTGATCGTTCGTCGTGGTGCGGATCGTGATGCTCGTGACAGCGGTCAGTTCGGTGTGTCTTTCAAGTACATGTTCGACCCGCTGGACACCGAATTCGGCGCCTATTTCATGAACTACCACAGCCGTAACCCGATTTTCAGCGGGCAGGGTGCACCGGCCAGCGCCTACAGTGCGGCAGGCCTGGTGGGCAAGTTGGTGGGATCGGGCGTACCACTCTCCGTGGCGCGTAACCTGGCTCCGACCTTGCTGCCGCTGCAGGTTGCGGGTAACTCCAGCTACTACGTCGAATATCCTGAAGACATTCGCCTGTATGGCTTGAGCTTTTCCACCACGTTACCTACAGGCACTGCCTGGAGTGGCGAATTCAGCTACCGGCCGAATGCTCCGGTTCAGCTCAACACCACCGACATCCTCTATTCCGGCCTGACACCGCTCAACCCTAGCGTGTCCTTACTCCAAGGGACACCTGGGCAGGATCAACAAGGCTATCGCCGCAAAGAAGTGAGCCAGATTCAGACGACGTTCACTCACTTCTTCGACCAAGTGATGGGCGCTGAGCGACTGACCCTGGTTGGCGAAATCGGTCTCACCCACGTTGGTGGTCTGGAGAGCACTTCCAAAGCACGTTACGGCCGTGATCCGAGCTATGGCCCTGGCCCGCTGCCGAATGGCCAATGCGTGGCGTTGAACACGTCTACCCTGGCAGGCGGCCCACAAAACAACGTCAGCCGTTACTGCGAAAACGATGGCTTCACCACCGCGAACTCGTGGGGCTACCGCGGCCGTGCCATCTGGGAATACAACGACGTATTCGCCGGGGTGAACCTCAAGCCGAACATCGCTTGGTCCCATGACGTGAGCGGTTACTCCCCGGGCCCTGGCGGCAACTTCGAGGAAGGCCGCAAGGCGGTCAGCCTGGGTGTCGATGCCGAGTACCAGAACACCTACACCGCGAGTCTGGCCTACACCAACTTCTTCGACGGCAAGTACACCACCGTGGATGACCGCGACTTCGTTGCGCTCAGCCTCGGCGTGAACTTCTAAGCACTGTATTTTCAGGACGAACGCACATATGAAAATAACAAAGAGTCTGTTCCGCGCCGGTGTTTTGGGGCTTTCGCTGCTGGCGACCAGTGTCATGGCAGCCGTCCCGGCAGCCGAGGCGGATAAGCTGGGCAAGAGCCTGACCCCGATGGGTGCTGAAATGGCGGGTAACGCCGACGGCTCGATCCCGGCCTGGAAACCCCTGCCGAAGAACGCCGGTACCGTCGACAGCAAAGGTTTCCTGTCCAATCCGTACGCCAGCGAAAAACCGCTGTTCACCATCACGGCGCAGAACGTCGAGCAGTACAAGGACAAGCTCTCCCCGGGCCAGTACGCAATGTTCAAGCGCTACCCGGAAACCTTCAAGATGCCGGTTTACCCGTCCCATCGTGGTGCTACCGTGCCGGATGACGTGTTCGCCGCCATCAAACGCAACGCCACCAACACCAACCTGGTGTCCGGAGGCAACGGCCTGGAAAACTTCGAAACCGCAGTGCCGTTCCCGATTCCGAAAAGCGGCGTTGAAGTCATCTGGAACCACATCACTCGCTATCGCGGTGGCAGCGTAACCCGTCTGGTCACCCAGGCTACGCCACAGCCGAACGGCTCGTTCAGCCTGGTGTACTTTGAAGACCAGTTCGTATTCCGAGACAAAATGAAGGACTACGACCCGAAAAACCCGGGCAACATCCTGTTCTACTTCAAGCAGAAAGTGACCGCTCCGGCACG
This sequence comes from Pseudomonas moorei, assembly GCF_042846945.1. NCBI lineage: Bacteria > Pseudomonadati > Pseudomonadota > Gammaproteobacteria > Pseudomonadales > Pseudomonadaceae > Pseudomonas > Pseudomonas moorei. The sequence continues at coordinate 268,685 of NZ_AP035776.1, read as the reverse complement.
TCTGGCCGGTGGTGTGCTGTTGGTGCATGAAACCCTCGACCAGGTTAAGGAACCGCGTTCGGCGTGGGTCTACAACGCCGGTCAGCGCCGTGTGCGTCGTGCACCGCAAGTGTCCTATGACGGGCCGGGTACTGCAGCCGACGGCCTGCGTACTTCCGACAACCTGGACATGTACAACGGTGCGCCGGATCGTTACGACTGGAAGCTCGAAGGCAAGAAAGAGATGTACATCGCCTCCGACGCCTACAAACTCGACGATCCGAACCTGAAGTACGCCGACATCATCAAGGCCGGTCACATCAATCAGGACCTGGCGCGTTACGAGCTGCGTCGCGTCTGGCATGTGGTTGCCACCTTGAAGGAAGGTCAGCGCCATATTTACGCCAAGCGTGACTTCTACATCGACGAAGACACCTGGCAAGCAGCGGTCATCGACCACTACGACGGTCGTAACCAACTGTGGCGCGTTGCCGAAGCCCATGCCGAGAACTACTACGACAAGCAAGTGCCGTGGTATGCGCTGGAAGCCTTGTACGACCTGCAATCGGGCCGTTACCTGGCGCTGGGCATGAAGAACGAAGAGAAGTCGGCGTATAACTTCGGCTTCCAGGCCACCACCAGCGACTTCACCCCGGCGGCATTGCGTCAGGATGGTGTTCGCTAAGGCATAAAAAAGAGGCCGCATCCTCTGGAAACGCCCCGACTGGTTCGGGGCGTTTTTTTATTCGTAGACTTTTTGTAGCCATTTGTAGCAATTACCTTCATTACCTCATCGTTTACCGCTAGTCTGCGGACATCTGCAACGCCGCCATCCGTAATTCAAACAAGAGCCGGCCATGACTGATCTGTCCCCACCACCAGGTCCTGCAAGCGTTGCCGTCGCCACGCTGGCCGGGCGTTTTTTCCGTCCGCCATTGCCCGACGGCCATGTGCTGCGGCCTCGTCTATGCGAGCGTCTGAGTGCAGGGCTAAATGGCAGGCTGTTACTGGTCAGTGCACCGGCGGGGTTCGGTAAAAGTTCGTTGGCGGTGGAGTTCTGTCAGTCGCTGCCGGCCCATTGGCAAAGCCTTTGGCTCGGATTGAGTCCGCGCGACAGTGACCCGGGTCGATTCCTCGAGCGCTTGCTCGAAGGCCTTCAAGACTATTTTCCGCAGCTGGGCAGGCAGTCCCTCGGGCTGCTGAAGATGCGTCAGCGACATCAGCCGTTTGCATTCGAAGAATGGCTGGATGGCTTGCTCGATGAGCTGGCCGTACACCTTTCGACAGCGACGCCGCTGTTACTCGTGCTCGATGACTATCATCTGGCCCAGGGGCCGGTGCTTGATCGCTGCTTGCAGTTTTTCCTCAACCATTTGCCCGATGGCTTGCTGGTGATGGTCACCAGTCGCCAGCGCCCTGACTGGCATCTGGCGCGGCTGCGCTTGTCGCGGCAACTGCTCGAATTGCATGAACAAGACTTGCGCCTGACCCACGATGAAGCCTTGACCCTGCTTGACCGTCACAGCAGTACTTTGCGCGGTGAGGCGCTGGAAAGCCTGATCCAGCGCAGCGAAGGTTGGGTTGCCGGCTTGCGCTTCTGGTTGCTGGCGGCCTCGGAGGCAGGCAGTCATGGCGCATTGCCCCAGGCGTTGCATGGCGGGGAGGGGCTGATTCGCGATTACCTATTGGAAGAAGTCATCGATTGCCTGCCCGCCGAGGTTCAGTCATTCCTGTACGACACGGCGCCTCAGGAACGTTTTTGCAGTGAGCTGTGCGACGCCATTCGCGACGCTCATGACAGCGCCGAGATCCTGCGTTTTCTGGCTGCACACCAGGTTTTCCTGGTGCCGCTGGACGAACACGGCCATTGGTATCGTTATCACCATTTGTTTTCCGATCTGCTGCGCACGCGGCCTACCGCACAGACAGTGGTGCCGGCCGCGAGCCTGCACCTGCGTGCCTGTCGCTGGTTCAATGCCCAGGGCTTGCTCGACGAAGCGGTGGAGCAGGCCTTGCGCGCCGGACATCTGGACGTGGCGGCGAACCTGGTACAAAACCTTTCCGAAGAGCAATTGCTGGCCGAGCAGAACGTCGGCATGTTGCTGCGCTGGAAAATGGACTTGCCCGACAGCCTGCTGATCAGCACGCCGCGCCTGATCGTGCTTTACAGCTGGGCGTTGGGGCTGGCCTGTCAACTGGATGCGGCCGAGGAACTGTCGAGCCATTTGAGCCGCTTCCTGCCGGCCCCGTCGGCCACTGCACAGAAATCCATGCTGGCGCAGTGGTTGGCGCTGAGCGGGATCATCGCTCGCGGGCGCGGCAACCGCGAGCTCACGCTGCTCTATTGCAGCGAGGCGCTGGAAAGCCTTCCGTGCAAACGCTACGGACAGCGTTTGATGTGCCTCTCGACCCTGTCCAACCTGGCCATCGCCGATGGCGACTTGTGGCGCGCGCGCGAGCTGAATCGGGATTCCCTGGAATTGGCGCAGCGGGTTGGCAACCCGTTGTTCGAAGCGCTGGCTCACTACGACCGCGCCCGAGTGCTGCAGGCGCGCGGAGAAATCCTTCGTTCGCTGGAGGAAGTCCGGCAAGGCCTGCAGCGTCTGCAAGGGCTATCCGCGCAACGCCTTTATGCGGTTCGCGCCCGACTGACCTTGTACGAAGGGTTTCTGCTGGCGCTGCGCCTGCAACCACAGGCGGCGAGAGGGCGATTGCAGGTCGGTTTGAACGAGGCGCGTGCCTGCCGCGACATCAGCGTGTTGATCGGCCACTGCGTGATCGCGCGGCTGGAAGGCAGCAGTGGCGAATTCGCCAAAGCCTTTGCCGAGCTCGCCGAGGCCGAACGTCTGATGCACATCTGGGACGTGCCGCCCATTTACTATCTGGCGATGATCACGCAGGTCAAATGTGAACTCTGGCTGGCCCAGGGCCGCACAGATCTGGCCGAAGCCTGGCTGGCGCGATTGAGTCAGACCTATAACGGCGAACACCCTGCCGCGCCCCCGGAGTTCCATCCGCAACTGCCGCTGCATATCGAGCTGCAACAAGCGTTGCTGGACGTCATCCAGGCCCAGCCGATGCTGGCTGAGGGGCGTTTGAATGTGCTGCTCGAACAGGGGCAGCAAAGCGGTCGGCAAATGCTCAGTGCGATGGCGCTGGCGCAAAAAACCTCGCTGCTGCTGAGCACCGGGCGCGAGCCCGAGGCACGCAAGGCCTTGGGTCAGGCGCTGGAGGCCGCCGCCGGTGGCGTACTGCAACCGTTCGACAGGTTGTTGGCCGAGCATCCGGACTGGCTGCGCGCGCAGCTTCAACTCAGCGCACCTTCCACTGTTTCCCAAGACCTGGCCGAGAAACTTCCGACGCCGGTGATCCGCCCGGCGCTGGAATCCACTGCTGCGGCAGAGCAACTCAGTACTCGGGAACTGGCAGTCCTGCGACTGATCGCCCAAGGCTGTTCGAATCAGGAAATCAGCGATCAGCTGTTTATTTCCCTGCACACGGTCAAAACCCACGCCAGCCACATCAACAGCAAGCTCGGGGTGGAACGGCGTACGCAGGCAGTGGCGAGGGCGAAGGAGTTGGGGGTGTTGGGTTAAGGGTGAAACTAAAGTTACGCAGGGCGGTAAATTGCCGGGCACCGATTTGTGCGACCATTACCCATCCCTGTTGATTGAGCCTCCCCGATGTCCCAGCCAACCACCCTCATCCGCGAAACCTTCCCCGTCGGCCCTTTGCAGTGCAACTGCACGATCATCGGCGATCCGGTAACGAAAAAGGCCATTGTCGTCGATCCGGGTGGCAACCATGAGCTGATCCTGGCTCGGCTCGATGCACTGGGCCTGAAAGTGGTCAGCATCATCCACACCCACGCTCATCTCGATCACTTCCTGGCTTCCGGTCAGTTGAAGGAGAAAACGGGCGCCACCTTGCACCTGCACAAAGAGGATCAGTTCCTCTGGGACAACCTGGAGATGCAGTGCCAGATGTTCGGCGTGCCCTACACGCCGGTGCCGTCGCCCGACCGCTGGCTGGCCGACGATGAAGAGTTGGCCTGCGGTTGCGGTGTGGCGTTGCACACGCCCGGTCACACGCCGGGTTCCATGAGCTTCTGGTTTTCCGAGGCGAAGCTGCTGATCGCCGGCGACACCCTGTTTCGTCGCGGAGTAGGGCGCACGGATTTGTGGGGCGGCGATCAGGCAACCATCGTGCGCTCGATCAAACAGCGTCTGTACACACTCGACGAGGAAGCCACCGTAGTCGCCGGCCACGGTCCCGACACCCGACTCGGCGATGAAATGCGCGAAAATCCTTTTGTTCGGGCTTGAATTGTAACGGGCGGAATTTTTGTCCGGCGAGACGATCCAACGCCCGCAATGGTTCGATGCTTAAGTTCGTTGCACCACAGAATGTAAAAAAGTAGGAGCTCTACATGTTCACCACGCGTCCTTTGATTATTGTTGCTACTGCCGTGGCGCTGTTGTCTGGTTGTGCATCGCCCAACCCGTACAACGACCAGGGCCAGGCGGATAGCGGCTCCACGGGCATGAGCAAAACCGCTAAATACGGTGGTCTCGGCGCTCTGGCCGGTGCTGTGGCGGGTGCTGCCATCAACCACGATAACCGTGGCAAAGGGGCATTGATTGGCGCAGCTCTGGGCGGTGCTTCCGCTGCGGGTTATGGCTACTACGCGGACCAGCAGGAGAAAAAACTGCGGGCCAGCATGGCCAACACAGGTGTTGAAGTGCAGCGTCAAGGCGATCAGATCAAGCTGATCATGCCGGGCAATATCACGTTCGCCACTGATTCGGCGAACATCGCTCCGAGCTTCTACCAGCCGCTGAACAACCTGGCCGGCTCGCTGAAAGAGTTCAACCAGAACCAGATCGAAATTGTCGGCTACACCGACAGCACCGGCAGCCGCCAGCACAATATGGACCTGTCCCAGCGTCGCGCGCAGAGTGTGGCGACCTACCTGACTTCGCAAGGCGTCAGCGGTGCCAACCTGAGCGCCCGTGGCGCTGGTCCGGATAACCCGATCGCCAACAACGGTGACGTCAACGGCCGTGCACAGAACCGTCGTGTCGAGGTCAACCTCAAGGCGATTCCGGGTCAGCAGTATGGCAGTCAGCAGCAACCGGGCACGGTTCAGCAATACCCTTGATCGTCTGATTGAACCCCAGGCGTGAAAGAGCCGCCCGATCCTAAACAGATCGGGCGGTTTTTTTTGTCATTGATTCCGGCCCCATCGCGAGCAGGCTTACACACAGTTCAAATGCGGCCCTTTTGTGAGAGCGAGCCTGCTCGCGATGGGGCAGACCAGGCAAAGACGAGTTCAAAAACAAAAAAAGCCCCCGGACAATCGCTCGTCCGAGGGCTTTTTCACGTCTGAGACCTGATTACTTCTTCAGGCCGTAATGCTCGTCGAGCATGCCCGGTGCGTTCGGGGCTTTAGGCGCGTAGTCGCGTGGAGGTTCCTGATTGCGCGGCGGCGTCAGGCGTTCCCGTGGAGCCTGCACCGCGTCGGCGTGCAGGGAGGCCAGCAAGCGTTGGCGGGTCTGCTCGTCCAGGGCCAGGCGATTGGCACCCTCGGCGAGATGATCCTGCACTTCCTGATAGCTCTGAGTCAGTTTCTTGACCAGTGTTGCAGTGCTGTTGAAGTGGGTCACCACCTCATTCTGATAATTGTCGAAACGTTCCTGAATATCGTCCAGCTGACGTTGCGTGCTGCTAGGCGCGGCATTCGGCGCCAGGCGAGCGATCAGGAATCCAATGGCGACACCCACAACCAGGGCAAGAGTCGGCAACAACCAAACTAAGAGCGAGTGTTCCACGAGTCCTTCCTCTATAAACGGCTTTGCTTTACGTTAACGGCTCGAACCTGCGCTGTATACCGCGATTCGCTCGCAATAGACAGTTGCAGACAATCTGCTAGACGAGTCGACCCGATTCGAGGTCACGGAGTTCCTTCCTTGCTGATGCGTGAAACCCCTGTAGTGATTGATGGCCCGGTCGGTCAACTGGAAGCACTTTACCTGGACAACGAGCAGCCGCGAGGCCTGGCGCTGATCTGCCATCCGAACCCGGTGCAGGGCGGCACCATGCTCAACAAAGTGGTCTCGACCCTGCAGCGCACCGCGCGCGATGCCGGTTTGATTACCCTGCGTTTCAACTACCGTGGCGTCGGTGCCAGCGAAGGCTCGCACGACATGGGCACCGGTGAGGTCGATGATGCCCAGGCCGTGGCCACGTGGTTTCGGGCCAAACACCCGGATTTGCCGCTGAACCTGTTCGGATTCTCCTTCGGCGGTTTTGTTGCGGCAAGTCTGGGCGGACGCCTGGAAGCGCAGGGTGAGCGGCTCAAACACGTGTTCATGGTTGCGCCGGCGGTCATGCGCCTGGGCGATCAGCACTCGTTGCCGCAACAGGGCGAACTGACCCTTATTCAGCCGGAAACCGACGAAGTCATCGATCCGCAGCTCGTTTACCAATGGTCCGACAAGCTCGAACGTCCCCATGAGCTGCTGAAAGTGGCAGAATGCGGACACTTTTTTCATGGCAAGCTGACCGATCTCAAGGATCTGATCCTGCCGCGTCTTTCGAATTGATTGCAGTCTGACAAGCGATTACCCATGACGACTCGTACCCGTATCCTCACCGGCATCACCACCACCGGCACGCCGCACCTGGGCAACTACGCCGGCGCCATTCGCCCGGCGATCCTTGCCAGCCGTGACAGCAATGCCGATTCGTTCTACTTCCTGGCGGACTATCACGCCCTGATCAAATGCGATGACCCGCTGCGCATCCAGCGCTCGCGTCTGGAAATCGCCGCGACCTGGCTGGCCGGTGGCCTGGATGTGGACCGCGTGACCTTCTATCGCCAGTCCGACATCCCGGAAATCCCTGAACTGACCTGGCTGCTGACCTGCGTCGCCGCCAAGGGCCTGCTCAACCGTGCCCACGCTTACAAGGCCTCGGTGGACAAGAACATCGAGACCGGCGAAGACCCGGACGCCGGTATCACCATGGGCCTGTACAGCTACCCGGTGCTGATGGCGGCGGACATCCTGATGTTCAACGCGCATAAGGTGCCGGTCGGTCGCGACCAGATCCAACACGTGGAAATGGCCCGGGATATCGGTCAGCGCTTCAACCACCTGTTCGGCCAGGGCAAAGAGTTCTTCACCATGCCCGAGGCATTGATCGAGGAAAGCGTTGCCACGCTGCCAGGCCTCGACGGTCGCAAGATGTCGAAAAGCTACGACAACACCATTCCATTGTTCAGCAGCGCCAAAGAGATGAAGGACGCGATTTCGCGGATCGTCACCGACTCCCGTGCGCCGGGCGAAGCGAAAGATCCGGACAATTCGCACTTGTTCACCCTGTTCCAGGCGTTTGCCACGCCGGCGCAATCCGACGAGTTCCGCAGCGAACTGCTGCAGGGCCTGGGTTGGGGCGAGGCGAAGAATCGCCTGTTCCAGTTGCTGGACAATGAGTTGGGCGAGTCACGCGAGCGCTATCACCAATTGATCGAGCGCCCGGCAGACCTGGAAGACATCCTGCAACACGGCGCGAAAAAAGCCCGTGCGGTGGCGACACCTTTCCTCAATGAGCTGCGTGAAGCGGTTGGCCTGCGCTCTTTCGTCGCCCAGACCCAGGTGGCGGCGAGCACCAAGAAAAAAGCGGCGAAAGCCGCGCGCTTTGTCAGCTTCCGCGAAGACGACGGCAGTTTCCGCTTCCGTCTGCTGGCGGCCGATGGCGAACAGTTGCTGCTCTCGCGCAATTTCGCTGACGGTAAAACCGCTGGCCAGGTGACCAAGCAGCTGCAATCGGGCCAGCCACTGGACGTGCGCAATGAAGACCTGAGCTTCGGCGTCTGGCTGGAAGGCGAGTGTGTCGCCCAGAGCCCAGCCTTCGCTGACAGCGCTGCGCGCGATGCTGCAATCGAAGCATTGCGGATCGCTCTGACGCCTGTTCAGGAATAATCAGCGGCACGGCCCGACCAAGGGCTGATTGCCATTCCCACGGGCCATCGCTACAGTGACGGCCCGTTTTTGTTGCCTTGCTAACGAATTATGACGCCCCTAGAACGATATCAAGCTGATCTGAAACGCCCGGAATTCTTCCATGACGCTGCGCAGGAAACGGCTGTGCGTCATTTGCAGCGCCTGTACGACGATCTGGTCGCGGCCGAGCAGAACAAACCGGGCCTGCTGGGCAAACTGTTTGGCAAGAAGGATCAGACCCCGGTCAAGGGCCTGTACTTCTGGGGCGGCGTGGGTCGCGGCAAGACTTACCTGGTCGACACCTTCTTCGAAGCGCTGCCGTTCAAGGAAAAGTCCCGCACTCACTTCCACCGCTTCATGAAGCGCGTGCACGAAGAGATGAAAACCCTGGGCGGCGAGAAAAACCCGCTCACAATCATCGCCAAGCGTTTTTCCACCGAAGCCCGAGTGATCTGCTTCGATGAGTTCTTCGTTTCCGACATCACTGACGCCATGATCCTTGGCACCTTGATGGAAGAACTGTTCAAGAACGGCGTGACCCTGGTCGCGACCTCGAACATCGTGCCGGACGGTCTGTACAAGGACGGCCTGCAGCGCGCGCGTTTCCTGCCGGCCATTGCGCTGATCAAGCAGAACACCGAGATCGTCAACGTCGACAGCGGTGTCGATTACCGTCTGCGTCACCTCGAACAAGCGGAGCTCTTCCACTTTCCGCTCGACGAAGCGTCCCACGAAAGTCTGCGCAAAAGCTTCCGTGCGCTGACGCCAGAGTGCACGGCAGCGATCGAGAACGACGTGCTGATGATCGAAAACCGCGAGATCCGTGCCCTGCGCACCTGCGATGACGTGGCCTGGTTCGACTTCCGCGAACTGTGCGACGGCCCGCGCAGCCAGAACGACTACATCGAACTGGGCAAGATCTTCCACGCCGTGTTGCTTAGCGGTGTCGAACAGATGAGCGTCACCACCGACGACATCGCTCGACGGTTCATCAATATGGTCGACGAGTTCTACGACCGTAACGTGAAACTGATCATTTCTGCCGAAGTCGAGCTCAAGGATCTCTACACCGGCGGTCGCCTGAACTTTGAGTTTCAGCGTACCCTCAGCCGTCTGCTGGAAATGCAATCCCACGAATTCCTGGCCCGCGCGCACAAGCCGTAGGACGGTTCGGAAAACAAAAAGGGCCTGCACATGCAGGCCCTTTTTTATGCCTTCAGACTCGCCACAAACCCCGTGGGAGCGAGCTCGCGTCCACATTGGATTTATGTTGAAGCCTGGACCTAAGCCGCCTGCTGAAACTGCTGCCGATACTGGTTCGGCGACAGCTCCGTGTGCTGGCGGAACAGGCGGGCGAAAAAGCTCGCATCGTCGTAGCCGACTTCATAGCTGATGGTCTTGATGCTCTTGCGGCTGCCGGACAGCAGGCCCTTGGCGGTTTCGATGCGCAGGCGTTGCAGGTAGTGCAGGGGCTTGTCGCCGGTGGCGGTCTGGAAGCGGCGCATGAAGTTGCGGATGCTCATGCCGTGTTCGCGGGCGACGTCTTCGAAGCGGAACTTGTCGGCAAAGTGTTCTTCGAGCCAATGCTGGATCTGCAGGATGATCACGTCTTGATGCAGCTTCTGCCCGCCGAAGCCGATGCGGCCCGGTGAGTAGCTGCGCTGGACTTCATAAAGAATGTCCCGTGCCACGGCCTGGGAGACATTGGCGCCGCAGAAACGCTCGATCAGATAGATATAGAGATCGCACGCCGATGTGGTGCCGCCGGCGCAGTACAGGTTGTCGGCGTCGGTCAGGTGTTTGTCCTGGTTGAGCTGGACCTGTGGAAAGCGTTCGGCGAAGGCGTTGAAGAAGCGCCAGTAGGTGGTTGCTTCCTTGCCATTGAGCAGTCCGGCCTCGGCCAGCCAGAACACTCCGGTGGCCTCGCCGCAAAGCACCGCGCCGCGGGCGTGTTGCTGGCGCAGCCAGGGCAGTACCTGTGGATAACGTTTGCTCAGGGTATCGAAATCGTCCCAGAAGGCGGGGATGACAATGATGTCGGCATTTTCCAGACCACCGTCTACCGGGATCTTCACATCGCTGAATGTGTTGACCGACTGGCCGTCGGGGCTGACCAGGCGTGTTTCGAACGCGGGAGTCAGGCCGTGGCCGAGCTGTTTGCCGTAGCGCAGGCTGGCGAGGTGGAAGAAATCCTTGGCTTGCATGAGGGTGGAAGCGAAAACCCGGTCGATGGCCAGGATGCTGACGCGCCGCAGGGGCGTGGAGGCTTGGTTAGACATAATTCAACTTTATTTTTATAGGGGAAAGTGGTCACCAGACGGCTGGATCGTCTTATTTTTTGTCGGATGTGTCCAGTGTTCTGTATCGGAAGTGAGGCTTAGTCTCTGAAGGTTGATTCCTGCTAAATACCCAGAAAGGTGCCGCATGATTCCCAGAACCCTGTTCAGTTCCGAGCACGAACTTTTTCGCGACAGTGTACGAACCTTCCTTGAAAAAGAGGCGGTGCCGTTCCACGGACAATGGGAAAAGCAGGGCTACATCGACCGCCAACTCTGGAACAAAGCAGGGGAGGCGGGAATGTTGTGCTCGCATCTGCCGGAGGAGTACGGCGGGTTGGGCGCAGACTTTCTCTACAGTGCGGTGGTGATCGAGGAGGTTGGGCGCCTGGGGTTGACCGGCATCGGTTTTTCCCTGCATTCGGACATCGTGGCGCCGTACATCCTGCATTACGGCAGTGAGATGCTGAAGCACAAATACTTGCCGAAACTGGTCTCCGGGGAGCTGGTTACGGCCATCGCCATGACCGAACCAGGGGCCGGATCCGACCTCCAGGGCGTCAAGACCACTGCGGTGCTGGATGGCGACGAGTACGTGATCAACGGCTCGAAGACTTTTATCACCAATGGCTTTCTCGCTGACTTGGTGATTGTCGTTGCCAAGACCGATCCCAAGGCCGGCGCGAAGGGCACCAGCCTGTTTTTGGTGGAAGCCAATACGCCAGGCTTTGAAAAGGGCAAGCGCCTGGAGAAGGTCGGCATGAAAGCCCAGGACACGTCCGAACTATTTTTCCAGGACGTTCGGGTGCCCAAGGAAAATCTGCTGGGCCAGGCCGGGATGGGTTTTGCTTACCTGATGCAGGAATTGCCCCAGGAGCGCCTCACCGTGGCCATCGGCGGCTTGGCTTCCGCCGAGGCTGCATTGCAATGGACGCTGGAGTACACCCGCGAACGCAAGGCGTTTGGCAAGGCGATTGCGGACTTCCAGAATACCCGCTTCAAACTGGCGGAAATGGCGACAGAAATTCAGATTGGTCGTGTCTTTGTGGATCGCTGCCTGGAATTGCATCTGCAAGGCAAGCTCGATGTGCCAACAGCCGCGATGGCCAAATACTGGGGCACCGACCTGCAATGCAAGGTCCTCGACGAGTGCGTGCAGTTGCATGGTGGTTACGGCTTTATGTGGGAATACCCGATCGCCCGGGCGTGGGCGGATGCGCGGGTGCAGCGGATCTATGCCGGGACCAATGAAATCATGAAGGAGATTATTGCCCGGTCGCTTTGATCTGAGTTGGCAGGCCAGACGCCATCGCGGGCAGCCACACTCCCACAGGCTCCAGGATTCCTGTGGGAGTGTGGCATCGCCCGCGATGAGATCTAAAGGTCAATCAAGGCGCAGGATTCGGGTGATCCTTATGGATCGCTTCGATCCCTTCCAGCACTTCCTCTGACAGCTTCAGATCGAAGCTGGCAATGTTGCTCTCCAGTTGCTCCAGGGTGGTCGCGCCAATGATGTTGCTGGTCACGAACGGCTGTTGCGTCACGAACGCCAGGGCCATTTGCGCCGGGTCCAGGCCGTGTTCGCGAGCCAGCGCCACATAACGGCTGCAGGCAGCTTCCGACTGTGGGTTGAAGTAGCGGCTGAAGCGGCTGTATAGGCTCAGGCGACCTTTTGGTGGACGCGCGCCCCCTTCGTATTTGCCCGACAGGAACCCGAACGCCAGCGGTGAATAAGCGAGCAGGCCGCACTGTTCACGAATGGCGATTTCCGCCAGGCCGACCTCGAAACTGCGATTGAGCAGGTTGTAGGGGTTCTGGATCGATACCGCGCGCGGCCAGCCACGGGCTTCGGCCAGGGCGAGGAAGCGCATGGTGCCCCAGGGTGTTTCGTTGGACAGGCCGATGTGGCGGATCTTGCCGGCCTTGACCTGCTCGTCCAGTGCTTCGAGGGTGTCTTCCAGGGGCGTCAGATTGGCTTCGATCTTGTGCTTGTACCCCAGTTGACCGAAGAAATTGGTGCTGCGCTCCGGCCAGTGCAACTGGTACAGGTCGATGTAATCGGTCTGCAGGCGCTTGAGGCTGGCGTCCACGGCTTCAGTGATGTGCTGTCGATTGTGCCGCAGGTTCTTGTCGCGGATGTAGTCGATGGTATTGCCCGGACCGGCGATCTTGCTGGCCAGGATCCAGTCGGCACGGTCGCCGCGGCTTTTGAAATAATTGCCGATGTAGCGTTCGGTGGTGGCGTAGGTTTCGGCCTTGGGCGGCACCGGGTACATCTCGGCGGTGTCGATGAAGTTGATCCCGGCACTCTTGGCCCGTTCAATCTGTGCGAAGGCTTCAGCTTCGCTGTTTTGCTCGCCCCAGGTCATGGTTCCGAGGCAGATGGCACTCACGTTTAGATTGGTCCGGCCTAGCTGGCGATAGTCCATCGGGTGCTCCTTGGGCAAAACAATCATAAAAGCAGGTTGAATTATTTTTCGCAATCTGCATAATTGCGCACCTCTTTCTGCAGTGGAAGTGATGCCCCGCCGCCGAAGAATCTTGCCGTTGAACGGACGCGCCGACCCGAGCCCCCGAAAGCGTCTGTATCCGGCTGCCTTTGACTTGTCAAAGTACGCACTATTCAGTAAGATCCGCCGTCTAATTTACAGGGCGGCCCCTGAGGCTATAAAGAATGAAAACTTTTACTGCTAAACCGGAAACAGTAAAGCGCGACTGGTTTGTCGTCGACGCTGCTGGTCAGACCCTGGGTCGTCTGGCCACCGAAATCGCGAGCCGTCTGCGTGGCAAGCACAAGCCTGAGTACACTCCTCACGTTGACACCGGCGACTACATCGTCGTAATCAACGCTGAGCAGATCCGTGTTACCGGTGCTAAAACCACTGACAAAATGTACTACTCCCACTCCGGTTTCCCGGGCGGTATCAAGTCGATCAACTTTGAAAAGCTGATCGCCAAGGCCCCTGAGCGCGTGATCGAGACCGCGGTCAAAGGCATGCTGCCTAAGAACCCGCTGGGTCGCGACATGTACCGTAAGCTGAAAGTCTATGCGGGCGCTGCACACCCTCATACTGCTCAGCAGCCCCAAGAACTGAAGATTTAACGGAATAGTTCATTATGTCGGCGACTCAAAATTACGGCACTGGCCGTCGCAAGACCGCAACCGCACGCGTTTTCCTGCGTCCGGGTACTGGTAACATCTCCATCAACAACCGTTCGCTGGATAATTTCTTCGGCCGTGAAACTGCCCGCATGGTAGTTCGTCAGCCGCTGGAATTGACTGAGACTGTCGAGAAGTTCGACATCTACGTCACCGTGATCGGTGGTGGTGTAAGTGGTCAAGCTGGCGCAATCCGCCACGGCATCACTCGCGCTCTGATGGATTACGACGAGACTCTGCGCAGCGCTCTGCGTAAAGCCGGCTTCGTAACCCGCGATGCACGTGAAGTTGAACGTAAGAAAGTTGGTCTGCGTAAAGCGCGTAAGCGTCCGCAGTACTCGAAGCGTTAATTCGCTTCCACGTTCAAAAAAGAACGCCCAGTTTCCTCACGGAGCTGGGCGTTTTTTTATGTGTGCGATTTATCAAAGAATTGCGCTGTGACAACTTGCCACACGCGTAGAGCCCCTATACTACAAGGCTTGGGAGTGGTGCCCTCAGGTAATTACCTTGTCAGAATTGGGGGTTTTCATTACCATTCGGCAAAATTTTTATAAGTACATAGATTTACTTAGTAGATGCCTGATTTAACAGGCCACAAAGCTGATGGGAGAGGACTGAATGAGCAATGACGGCGTGAATGCAGGCCGGCGTCGCTTCTTGGTAGCAGCCACATCCGTGGTGGGTGCTGCAGGAGCGGTGGGGGCTGCGGTCCCGTTCGTGGGGTCATGGTTTCCCAGTGCCAAGGCGAAAGCCGCAGGTGCACCGGTGAAAGTGAATGTCAGCAAAATCGAGCCAGGCCAGCAGATGATTGCTGAGTGGCGCGGCCAGCCGGTGTTCATCGTCCGCCGTACGCAGGAAATCCTGGGGAATCTGAAGAAGATCGAGGGCCAGTTGTCTGACCCTACCTCCAAGAACTCGACTCAACCAACCTATGTTGATCCGGAAACCCGTTCGATCAAACCTGAGGTTCTGCTGCTGATCGGTATCTGCACGCACCTCGGTTGCTCGCCGACTTTCCGTCCGGAAGTCGCTCCCGCAGATCTTGGCAAAGATTGGGTAGGTGGCTATTTCTGCCCATGCCACGGCTCCCACTACGACCTGGCTGGCCGCGTCTACAAGTCGCAACCTGCGCCTTTGAACCTGCCAGTTCCCCCGCATTCCTATGAGACCGATGACATCATTGTCGTTGGCGTCGATACGGAGAAAGCGTGATGAGCAAGTTCATGGATTGGGTTGATGCGCGCTTTCCCGCGACCAAAATGTGGGAAGACCATCTCAGCAAGTACTACGCCCCGAAGAACTTCAACTTCTTCTACTTCTTTGGTTCCCTGGCGCTGCTCGTTCTGGTCAACCAGATCGTTACCGGTGTCTGGCTGACCATGAGCTACACCCCGTCGGCGGAAGAAGCGTTTGCTTCCGTCGAATACATCATGCGCGACGTCGAGTACGGCTCGATCCTGCGTCTGCTGCACTCCACCGGTGCTTCGGCGTTCTTTATCGTGGTCTATCTGCACATGTTCCGTGGCTTGCTCTACGGTTCGTATCAGAAACCGCGTGAGCTGGTGTGGGTCTTCGGCATGCTGATTTACCTGGCGCTGATGGCTGAGGCTTTCATGGGCTACCTGCTGCCGTGGGGTCAGATGTCCTACTGGGGTGCCCAGGTGATCATCTCGCTGTTCGGTGCGATCCCGGTCATCGGTAACGACCTGACCCAGTGGATCCGCGGTGACTACCTGATTTCCGGCATTACCCTGAACCGCTTCTTCGCCCTGCACGTGGTTGCCTTGCCAATCGTGATTCTCGGCCTGGTGGTGCTGCACGTTCTGGCATTGCACGAAGTCGGTTCGAACAACCCGGACGGCGTGGACATCAAGAAGCACAAGGACGAAAACGGCGTGCCGCTGGACGGTATTGCCTTCCACCCGTACTACACCGTGAAAGATATCGTCGGCGTGGTGGTGTTCCTGTTTATCTTCTGTTCGATCGTGTTCTTCTTCCCGGAAATGGGTGGCTACTTCCTCGAGAAGCCGAACTTTGAAGTGGCAAACGCCTTCAAGACTCCCGAGCACATCGCTCCGGTCTGGTACTTCACACCGTTCTACGCCATCTTGCGCGCCGTTCCGGACAAGCTCTTCGGCGTTATCGCAATGGGTGCGGCCATCGCCGTGCTGTTCGTCCTGCCGTGGCTGGACCGTAGTCCGGTCAAGTCGATGCGCTACAAGGGCTGGCTGAGCAAAATCTGGCTCTGGGTGTTCTGCATCGCGTTCGTGATCCTGGGTGTGCTGGGCGTTCTGGCTCCGACCCCTGAGCGCACGCTGCTGTCGCAGGTATGTACCATCCTGTACTTCGCCTACTTCATTCTGATGCCGTTCTACACCAGGCTCGAGAAGACCAAACCGGTTCCGGAAAGGGTGACTGGCTGATGAAAAAGCTATTTGCTGTACTTATTCTTGCGGCTATGCCGGTACTGTCCTTCGCGGCCGAACACGGTGGTCCAGAGCTGGAAAAAGTCGATATCGACGTTTCCGACAAAGCGGCCATGCAGGACGGCGCGCGTACGTTCGCCAACTATTGCATGGGTTGCCACAGCGCCAAGTTCCAGCGCTATGAGCGTGTCGCTGATGACCTGGGCATACCTCATGAGCTGATGCTCGAGAAGCTGGTGTTCACAGGCGCCAAGATCGGCGACCACATGAGCATCGGCATGCAGCCTGCTGACGCCAAGACCTGGTTCGGTGCGGCGCCGCCCGATCTGACGCTGGTTGCACGCGTTCGTGGTACTGACTGGCTTTATGGTTACCTGAAGTCGTTCTACGAAGATCCGGCGCGCCCTTGGGGTGTGAACAACAAGGTCTTCCCGAATGTCGGCATGCCTAACGTCCTGGTCGGCCTGCAAGGCCGTCAGGTTGTCGGTTGCAAACAGGTTCAAATCGTTGAAGACGGCAAGAAGCAATTTGATCCGCTGACCGGTACGCCGCTGACACATGAAGCGTGCGATCAGCTGACCATCCTGCCGAAAACGGGTGCTTTGACCGAAGAGCAGTTCGATGAGAAGGTCAAGAATCTGGTAACCTTCCTGGCTTACTCGGCTAACCCGGTTAAGCTGCAACATCAGCGCATCGGTACGTATGTATTGCTGTACCTGGCTTTCTTCTTCGTGTTCGCATACCTGCTCAAGCGCGAATACTGGAAAGATGTGCACTGATAAAGCTTTAAGCAATTGCTGTTAATCGCGCGCGCCCAAGGGCGTCTCTGAAGGTGTAACGAGCCTGGTCATCCAGGCGTTACGGGAGACGCCCTATGGGCGCGCTCGTTTTTCCGCTTCCGATAATTTCTACAAGCGAGGAGGACCGCCATGGGCGTGACCAATCGGTTGGCCTGTTACTCCGACCCCGCCGACCACTATTCCCACCGAGTGCGAATCGTACTGGCAGAGAAGGGTGTAAGCGCCGAGATCATTTATGTGGAAGCTGGCCGTCAGCCGCCTAAACTGATCGAAGTGAACCCTTATGGCAGCTTGCCCACCCTGGTCGATCGTGACCTGGCGTTGTGGGAATCAACGGTGGTGATGGAATATCTGGATGAGCGTTACCCGCACCCGCCACTACTGCCAGTTTATCCGGTGGCGCGTGCCAACAGTCGTTTGTTGATTCATCGTATTCAGCGTGACTGGTGCGGTCTGGTGGATCTGATCCTGGATTCGCGGACCAAAGAGGCAGCTCGAGCCGTAGCGCGTAAAGAGCTGCGCGAAAGTCTGACAGGCGTGTCGCCGTTGTTCGCCGACAAGCCGTTTTTCCTCAGTGAGGAGCAAAGCCTGGTGGATTGCTGCCTATTGCCAATACTCTGGCGATTGCCGATTCTGGGTATAGAACTGCCGCGGCCAGCCAAGCCGCTGCTTGATTACATGGAGCGCCAGTTTGCGCGTGAGGCTTTCCAGGCAAGTCTGTCTGGTGTCGAACGCGATATGCGCTAAGGCTTAAGGAGCCGCTATGAACTCCAGTCGACCTTATCTGGTCCGCGCGCTCTACGAGTGGATTGTGGATAACGATTGCACCCCGCACATGCTGGTCAACTCCGAGTATCCGTCGGTGCAGGTGCCGCAGGGTTTTGCCAGTGATGGACAAATTGTCCTGAATGTATCGCCGCAGGCCGTGCGCCATTTGCACATGGATAACGAAGCGGTCAGTTTCGAGGGGCGCTTCGGTGGCGTGCCACACACGCTATACGTGCCTATCGCATCGATCCTGGGTATTTACGCCCGGGAGAACGGCCAGGGCATGGTGTTTGATCTGGAATCGCCTATGGAAGACGAGGATGAGATCGAGCCGGATGACGACCTCCCGCCACCCGACAGCGAGCCGCCGCGTCCTAGCGGCCGACCAAGTTTGAAGGTAGTGAAATAAAAAAAGGGTGATCCGCAAGGATCACCCTTTTTTTATTTCACCGCCTTCAAACGATGTAGGAGCGAGCCTGCTCGCGATGGGTGTGAACGATAACGCGGGCTGTCTGAATGAACGTATTCACCGGCGTTTTTCGCGAGCAGGCTGGCTCACAGGTCTTAATCGATGTACTCGAACAGCTTCACAATCTTCTGCACACCAGAAACGCCTTGCACCAGATTGGTTGCCTGAGCGGCTTCCTGTTTGGTCAGCAGGCCCAGCAGGTAGACGATGCCATTTTCCGTGACGACCTTGATACGTGAGCCGGGGATGTTCGGGTCAGTAAGCATCTGAGTCTTGATCTTGGAAGTCAGCCAGGTGTCGTTCTGGCGGGCAAGGAAGCCGGAGGGTGGCAGAATCTGCAGTTCGTTGTGGACTGTCTTCACCCGTTGAACAGCGGCGGCGGCCTGTTCGGCCTTGGCCTTGAGGTCTGCGCGCGGGGTTTGTCCGGCAAGCAGTACCACGCCGTTGAAGCTGGTGACGACGATATGGGAATCGTTGTCCAGGGCCGGATCGGCCTTGGCGATGTTCACACCGACCTTGGTGTCGATCAGGGAGTCATCGATCTTGCTGCCGAAGGTGCGGGTGCCGCGGTCATCTTCAATCGGTGCTTCACGGCTGGCACTTACCACCGAGGTGCAGCCGCTGATGCCGAGGCACAGGGTCAGGGCCAGTAGGCCGAGGCGATTAGGGGTCATTCTTCACTCCCGAACAGTTGGCTGTCGATCAGATCGCATAGGCAATGGATCGCCAGCAGGTGGACTTCCTGGATACGTGCGGTGACATTGGCCGGAACGCGAATCTCCACGTCCTCGGGTAGCAGCAGCGATGCCATGCCGCCGCCATCGCGACCCGTCAATGCTACGACAATCATTTCGCGATCATGTGCGGCCTGGATCGCTTGAATAATGTTTGCCGAGTTGCCGCTGGTGGAAATCGCCAGCAGCACGTCGCCCGGCTGACCAAGGGCGCGGATCTGCTTGGAGAATATTTCGTTGTAGCTGTAATCGTTGGCGATTGAGGTGATCGTCGAGCTGTCAGTGGTCAGCGCAATGGCTGGCAGGCTTGGTCGCTCACGCTCGAAGCGGTTCAGCAGCTCGGACGAGAAGTGCTGGGCATCGCCAGCAGAGCCGCCATTGCCGCAGGAGAGCATTTTGCCTTCGTTGAGCAGGGCGTTGACCATCACCTGGCTGGCTTGCTCGATGTGCGGTGCAAGTACGTCCATCGCCTGTTGCTTGGTGTCGATACTGGCCTGAAAAAGCTGGCGAATTCGGGATTGCATGTCCATCTGTGTGACCTTAATGAGCGCGGCTGTCCGGCACGTGAATGTGCAGCCCGCAAAGCAAAGAGCAAAAGTGTTGTCGGGTGTCCGGTTCGGAGCTTAAGCGATCAGCTGTCGAAGGCATTCTGCAACCAGTTCAACTGATCGAGTTTACTGTCGATGGCAACCACGTCGAAACGGCAAGGGGAATTGGCCCAGCGCGACTCGCACTGAAGAAAATACTGCGCGGCAAAAATCAGTTTCTGCCGTTTGCGCTCATCGATGCTATCGAGCGCGCCACCCCATTGAGTGTTTTTTCTGTAGCGAACTTCAACGAATACTACTGTATCGCCATCAAGCATGACCAGATCAAGCTCGCCGCGTTTACACAACCAGTTCTGCGCCAGCAGGCGCAGACCTTGTTGTTGGAGATGCTCGAGCGCATGGCGCTCGGCATCTTTACCGCTTTGCTGGCGTGACCTGTCAGGCATCAGCGCGGGGTGTCCGGCAGACGTTGAATCTGGCCATTGACGAACTGGGCCCATGGCAACTGTCTTACGACGCGCTGGTTCTGAGTGATGCCCAGGCTGCCCGATTGACCTTCGACACGGCTCTCCGGCAAGGCCTTGAGTTGCCCCAGACGTGGAGCCAGGCGATAGGCATCGACGCCCATGGCGTAAAGGCGCCCCAGGCTTCCGGCCGCTTGTGGCCATTGTGCGGTGACCTGGCGGCGCAGTGGATCATTGGCATCCAGCAGCCATGGGGTTTCGCAGAAACGGATGCCGTTCATGTCGTTGTACTGGTTCACATCGCCACTGGCGCTGAAAACGTGGGAAGTGGCGTAAACCGGAACATCACCCGCGTACTGGAAGTTCAGGGTCGGTTTGATTTGTTGGGCCTGTTGTGGCGTGGCAGCCAGGAAGATGAACTCGATGTCCTGGCGCCGGGAAGGCTGGGCGCTGACCTGGGAGCCAATGGTGCTTTGCAGGCTCTTGGCGCGACCTTCGCTCTGACGCAGCTGGAACATGTCGGCAATTTGCTGGGCCAGTTGCACCGGCTGGTCGACGCGTTCGGTGACGACGATGCTGCCTCCGTTAGCTTGCCAGTCCTGGCTGAAAGCCTTGAGTACGCGATCGCCCCATTCACCTTTCGGCACCATGATGGCAGCACGATGCAGGCCATCGGCGCGAGCGCGGCGCGATACTTCGCGTGCCTCGTCTTCCGCTGCAAGACCAAACTGGAACAGTTGGGCAGGACCTTGTTCACCTTCGCTGTAGTTCAGCGCCAGTGTGGTGATCGGCAGTTGTGGGCGAGTGCTGAGCTGTTTGACCAGCGGCTTTTCCAGCGGACCGACGACCAGTTGCACGCCGTCGGCCTGGGCCTTGCGATAGAACTCGTCAAGGGAGGTCAGGTGCGAGCTGTCATAGAACTCGATGGCTGGCGGCTTCTGCCCGGCTTGTTGGGCCTGGTAATGGGCAGCCATGAAACCTTCGCGCAATGCCTTTCCGACCGAAGCCAATGGACCGTCCTGTGGCAGCAGCAGGGCGATTTTGCCAAGGGGCTGACTGGCCAGCTCCTTGAGATTGGTCAATGGCAGAGGCAGCTGGATAGCGGCCGGGTGTTTCGGGTTCTGGGCGCGCCAGTTGTCGATTGCGGCCTGTTGTTGTTCCAGGGTGCCGGCCGATTTTACGGCCAGTGCCAGTGCCATCCAGCCGCCGAGGTCGTCGGTGGTGGTCGGTTGCAATTGATCGGTGGGCAACGAAGCGATCAGTGCCCAGATGGCTTCGTGGTTTTTGCGGGCTGCGTCACCGGTCAGCATCGGTGCGATAAAAACGCGTTCCCGTGCTGCGGCGAGCGTCTGGCCATCGGCTTCAAGGGCCCGGGCGTGAACGGTGCCAGTGCGTACCTGCTGTTCGGCGGGCATTTCACTCAGGCGTTGCAGGCTTGGGTGGCTCAAGGCGGTCAGCGCCGCCTTGGGCTGGTTACGGGCCATGGCCAGCTCAGCCGCCAGGGTGTTGGCGAAGATCTGTTGTCCCGGCTTGAGTTGTTCGACCGGAACCTGTTGCAGGATCTGCGCGGACTGGCCGGCATTGCCCTGACGATAGGCCATGTCCGCCGCGCTCAGGCGAAGCAGGGCGGCGTCTTCCGGATTTTTGCTTTGGGCTGCCTTTTCAAGCAATTGCTCGATACTGGCATCCGGGGTCCGAGGAAGTTCGCCAAGGCTGGAGGAGGGCGAGCTGGCGCAAGCCGCCAGCAAGGCAGCGAGGCAGAGGGCAGTAAACAGCCGCAGGCAAGCGATCATGTAAGCGTTCCTGATACTCGATCAAATTAGCGTGGAATTGTACCCAAGCACTGGCCGGGGCGCGATGTTACTGGCGTGAATCGATCAATTTAGCTCGTAGAAATGTTGCGGCAAGGCACAAAAGGCTGAAAAAGCGAGCGTCGCTACGCGTTACAATGTCGGCTTTATCGATTGTGAGGTGTGCGCTTTGACTGCTCCAGGTGCTTTGAATTCCGCTGCTGGCTCGCTTTATGTGGTGGCGACGCCCATCGGCAACCTGGACGACATCAGTGCGCGAGCGCTGAAGATCTTGCGCGAGGTCGCGCTGATCGCCGCCGAAGACACCCGGCATTCCCAGCGCTTGATGCAGCACTTCGGTATCCCGACGCCGCTGGCCGCTTGCCATGAGCACAACGAGCGGGATGAAGGCAGCCGCTTTATTACCCGGCTGCTGGCCGGTGACGATGTGGCGCTGATTTCCGATGCGGGGACACCGCTGATTTCCGATCCAGGCTATCACCTGGTGCGTCAAGCCCGTGCGGCAGGCATTAATGTAGTGCCGGTGCCAGGCGCCTGTGCGTTGATCGCGGCACTGTCGGCGGCGGGGTTGCCATCGGATCGTTTCATTTTCGAGGGGTTTCTGCCGGCCAAGGCCGTGGGGCGGCGCGCACGCCTTGAACTCATTAAAGAGGAGCCGCGCACGCTGATTTTTTACGAAGCGCCGCACCGTATCCTTGAATGCCTGCAGGACATGGAGCTGGTATTTGGCGGTGAGCGTCCGGCATTGTTGGCGCGGGAACTGACAAAGACCTTTGAAACACTCAAAGGCTTGCCATTGGCCGAGCTGCGTGAGTTCGTCGAGTCGGACAGCAATCAGCAGCGCGGCGAATGCGTCGTGCTGGTGGCGGGATGGACGGCTCCGGAAAGCGAGGATGCTGTCAGCAGCGAGGCGATGCGCATCCTCAATCTGTTGCTCGAAGAAATGCCGCTCAAGCGTGCTGCGGCATTGGCGGCGCAAATTACCGGCGAGCGCAAGAATGTGCTGTACCAGGTCGCGCTGGATAAACAAAAGGGCGAGTAAAACCCGACGCAATGGGGTGGCTAAAGGCTTTTAGCGCTTGTTCTTCCGGCGCTCTGCCGTTAACCTTCGCGGCGGAGAGTCGATCGGACAGTCGCTGCCCTCTATGAAAATTAGGGGGGGGAGGAAAGTCCGGGCTCCATAGGGCGAAGTGCCAGGTAATGCCTGGGAGGCGTGAGCCTACGGAAAGTGCCACAGAAAATAACCGCCTAAGCGCTTCGGCGCCGGTAAGGGTGAAAAGGTGCGGTAAGAGCGCACCGCACGTCTGGCAACAGTTCGTGGCTAGGTAAACCCCACTTGGAGCAAGACCAAATAGGGTCCCAAGGCGTGGCCCGCGCTGGGACCGGGTAGGTTGCTAAAGATGTCCAGTGATGGCCATCGTAGACGAATGACTGTTCAAGACAGAACCCGGCTTACAGATCGACTCTCCACCTTTTTTCTATCCTCTGCTTAAATCATTTAGCAGGGTGCGGGTGATGGCATTCTTGTCATAGAGTGTCGTCGGGATCCGGAGTTAGGTGATATCAATTAGCCTGCGCTGGTGATGATCGCCGAAACTCGAAGCAGCATCGTTTTTCCCTCCTTTCAGAATCGTCGGCAGAAGCACTTTCGTAATACCGAAAAAATCTTACTCTTAATAAATTACTTTAACTTCTGAACGCAGCCTTCTGTGCTGATTCAAGTTATCGGGCAGTTTCATCTGCCGGATTCTTGTTCTCCCTCCTTTTATGCTCCTAAATCTCAGTTCTGTAAGGGTTTTCCTTTAATGCGCGCCTTGACGGTGTGGTGGGCGCATTCCTATAGTGTGCGCAAGTGGCGGAAAGTGGCATGAAGTGGGTTTTTTGAGCGCAAAAAGCTAATATTTGGAGAAACGCTGACGTGTTTCGCGGAGCCAACGCTATCAGTCTCGATGCAAAGGGCCGTCTCGCCATGCCGAGCCGGTACCGTGACGAGCTCGTTTCGCGTAGTTCCGGTCAGTTAATTGTCACAATTGATGCCGTTGATCCGTGCTTGTGTGTTTACCCCCTCGACGAGTGGGAAATTATTGAAACCAAACTGCGCGCACTGCCTTCGCTTCGCGAAGAGAACCGCCGCCTGCAACGTTTACTGATTGGTAATGCCGTCGACCTCGAGCTCGATGGCAGTGGTCGTTTTCTGGTTCCGCCGCGTCTTCGTGAATATGCCAAGTTGGATAAGCGCGCGATGTTGGTAGGCCAACTGAACAAGTTCCAATTGTGGGACGAGGATGCCTGGAACGCGGTTTCTGCCGCGGACCTGGCTGCTATTCAACAACCGGGCGCCATGCCTGATGAACTGCGTGATTTGATCCTGTGACTATTGATAGCGGCTTTAACCACATCACCGTACTGCTTGACGAAGCCGTCGAGGCTCTCGCCGTACGTCCTGATGGCTGCTATCTGGACGGTACGTTCGGGCGCGGCGGGCACAGTCGGTTGATCCTCAGCCAGCTCGGTCCCGATGGCCGGTTGCTCGGGTTCGATAAAGATCCTCAAGCGATTGCCACCGGGCAGACGCTAGCGGCCGAAGACGGCCGCTTTGTCGTTGTGCAGCGCAGCTTTGCCGAGCTTGGTTCGGAGGTTGCCGATCGTGGCCTGCACGGTAAGGTCAGCGGCGTATTGCTCGACCTGGGTGTGTCTTCGCCGCAACTGGACGACCCGGAGCGTGGCTTCAGTTTCCTCAATGACGGTCCTCTGGACATGCGCATGGATCCCTCTCGCGGGATCAGCGCCGCCGAATTCGTCAATACCGCGCCGGTGGAAGAAATTGCCCGTGTGTTCAAGGAATACGGCGAAGAGCGTTTCTCCGGTCGCATGGCCCGTGCCGTGGCCGAGCGTCGCGATATCAAACCGTTCGAGCGAACGGCCGACCTGGCTGAAGTCCTCAAGGTCGCCAACCCGGCGTGGGAAAAGGGCAAAAACCCGGCAACCCGTGCTTTCCAGGGCTTGCGTATTCACGTCAACAACGAATTGGGCGATCTGGAAGCTGGCCTCGAAGCCGCTCTGGACTGCCTGGAAGTGGGCGGTCGTCTGGTCGTAATCAGCTTCCACTCGCTGGAAGATCGCATCGTCAAACTGTTCATGCGCAAACTGGTGAAAGGCGAAGCCGACAACCTGCCGCGCAACCTGCCGGTTCGGCATGTCGCTTTCGAACCGAAAATCAAAGTCCATGGCAAAGCGCAGACGGCCTCCGACGCCGAACTCAAAGCCAACCCACGCTCCCGTAGCGCTGTCATGCGCGTGGCGGAGAAGCTGCGGTGAGCAAGCTATTCGCCAAGCCACTGCCCGGCGGAAGCTTCTTCATGCTGCTGCTGTTTATCGCCGTGCTCGTGTCGGCGATCGGCGTGTCCTATAGCGCGCACTGGAATCGTCAACTGCTCAACTCGCTCTACAACGAGTTGAGCGTGCGGGACAAGGCCCAGGCCGAGTGGGGACGGTTGATTCTTGAGCAGAGCACCTGGACCGCGCACAGCCGAATCGAAGTGCTGGCGACCGAACAACTGAAGATGCACATTCCCGGTGCCGCCGAAGTGCAGATGGTGGCGCCATGATGAAACTCGAAGGTGCACTCTTCCCATGGCGGTTCCGCGTGGTCCTGGGTTTGCTCGGTATCATGGTGGCGGCGATTTGCTGGCGCATTATCGATCTGCAAGTCGTCGACCGTGACTTCCTCAAGGGTCAGGGAGACGCGCGCAGCGTTCGTCATATCCCGATTCCAGCTCACCGTGGTTTGATTACCGACCGTAACGGCGAGCCTCTGGCCGTCAGCACGCCGGTGACCACCCTGTGGGCCAACGCCAAGGAAATGCAGCTGGCCAAAGAGAAGTGGCCTGCACTGGCCGCGGCCCTGGGTCAGGACCCGAAAGCCCTGGCCGAGCGCCTTGAGGCTCAAGCCAATAAAGAATTCATCTATCTGGTGCGCGGGCTGACGCCTGAGCAAGGCCAGGCTGTGCTCGATCTGAAGGTGCCGGGTGTTTACGGTATCGAAGAGTTTCGTCGCTTCTATCCGGCCGGTGAAGTGACCGCGCATATGGTCGGTTTTACCGATATCGATGACCACGGTCGGGAAGGTGTCGAGCTGGCCTATGACGAATGGCTGGCCGGCGTTCCCGGCAAGCGCCAGGTCATCAAGGATCGGCGCGGCAGGTTGATCAAGGATGTCCAGGTCACCAAAAACGCCAAGGCCGGAAAGCCCTTGGCGTTGTCCATTGACCTGCGTCTGCAATACCTGGCGAACCGTGAATTGCGCAACGCTATCATCGAGAATGGCGCGAAAGCCGGCAGCCTGGTGATCATGGATGTGAAGACCGGCGAGATTCTCGCCATGGTCAACCAGCCGACCTATAACCCGAACAACCGCCGCAACCTGCAACCGGCGATGATGCGTAACCGCGCGATGATCGACGTGTTCGAACCGGGTTCGACCATGAAGGCGATTTCCATGAGCGCGGCCATTGAAACCGGGCGCTGGAAACCGAGCGATACCGTCGAGGTTTACCCGGGCACTTTGCAGATTGGTAAATACACCATCAAGGACGTCTCCAAGACCGAAGGTCCGGTGCTGGATATGACCGGCATTCTGATCAACTCCAGTAACGTCGGCATGAGTAAGGTCGCGTTCGATATCGGCGGCGAGACGATTTTCCGGCTGGCGCAGAAAGTCGGTCTCGGCCAGGACACCGGCCTGGGTTTCCCGGGCGAGCGCGTCGGCAACCTGCCGAACTACCGCGAATGGCGCAAGGCCGAGACCGCCACGCTGTCCTACGGCTACGGTATTTCGGTAACGGCGATCCAGCTGGTTCACGCCTTCTCGGCCCTGGCCAACAACGGCCGCCTCGCGCCGCTGACCCTGATCAAGACCGACAAGGCGCCGCAAACCACCCAAGTGCTGCCTGAAGCCGTGGCGAAAACCATGCAGGGCATGCTGCAGCAAGTGATCGAGGCCCCGCGCGGCGTGTTCCGTGCGCAGGTGCCGGCGTATCACGTGGGCGGCAAGTCGGGTACTGCGCGTAAAACGTCGGTCGGTACCAAAGGCTACGCCGAGAACTCCTATCGCTCGCTGTTCGCCGGCTTCGGCCCGATGAGCGATCCGCGTTACGCCATTGTGGTGGTGATCGATGAACCGACCAAGGCCGGCTACTTCGGTGGTTTGGTATCGGCACCGGTATTCAGTCGCGTCATGTCCGGCACCTTGCGCCTGATGAACATCACCCCGGACAACCTGCCACCTACTCAACAAGCGAACGCAACGCCGGTCGTTCCACTGAAAGCCAATGGAGGGCGCGGCTGATGTCTCTTAGCCTGAACAAGATTTTCCCTCACGCTGGCCACGATCTGCTGATTCGTGAATTGGCGCTGGACAGTCGCAACGTACGCGCGGGCGATCTGTTCCTCGCGGTACCGGGCGGCAAATTCGATGGTCGTACGCACATCGCCGACGCTCTGGCGCGTGGCGCTGCCGCCGTGGCTTACGAAGTGGAAGGCGCCACCGTGCTGCCGATCACTGAAGTGCCATTGATTCCGGTCAAAGGCCTGGCGGCGCAACTTTCGGACATCGCCGGACGATTTTATGGCGAGCCGAGTCATCATCTGAACCTGATCGGCGTGACCGGCACCAATGGCAAGACCAGCGTGACTCAGCTGGTTGCCCAGGCGCTGGACCTGCTCGGTCAGCACTGCGGCCTGGTTGGCACCCTCGGCACCGGTTTCTACGGTGCGCTGGAAAGCGGCCTGCATACCACGCCGAATCCTATCGCCGTACAAGCCACTCTGGCGGACCTGAAAAAGGCCGGGGCCAAAGCCGTGGCGATGGAAGTTTCTTCCCATGGTCTGGATCAGGGCCGTGTGACGGCATTGGCGTTCGATGTGGCAGTGATGACCAATCTGTCCCGAGATCACCTGGATTACCACGGCACCATGCAGGCCTACGGCGAAGCGAAGGCCAAGCTGTTTGCGTGGAATGACCTGAAATGCCGGGTGGTCAACCTCGATGACGAATTCGGCCGGCAACTGGCCGCCGATAAACGCGAGTCGCGGTTGATTACCTACAGCCTCGAAGACTCCAGTGCTTATTTGTATTGCCGCGAAGCGCAGTTCGACGACGAAGGCGTGCGCGCCACGTTGGTCACGCCGCAAGGCGAGCATCATTTGCGCAGCGCCCTGCTCGGTCGCTTCAACCTGAGCAACGTGCTGGCAGCGGTGGGCGCTTTGCTCGGGCTGGATTATGCGCTGGACGAAATCCTCAAGGTGCTGCCAAAGCTGGAAGGCCCGGCCGGGCGCATGCAGCGTCTGGGTGGAGGCTCGCAGCCATTGGTCGTGGTCGATTACGCCCATACCCCGGACGCATTGGAAAAAGTATTGCTGGCCCTGCGTCCGCATGCCAAGGGCCGGTTGCTGTGCCTGTTTGGCTGTGGCGGCGACCGTGATCGCGGCAAGCGTCCGTTGATGGCTGAAGTGGTCGAGCGCCTGGCCGACGGCGTGCTGGTGACCGATGACAACCCGCGCACGGAAGACCCGGCGCTGATTTTCGACGACATCCGCGCCGGTTTCACGGCTGTCGATAACGTGACGTTCGTTGCCGGCCGTGGCCAGGCCATTGCCCAACTGATCGCCAGCGCCTCGGCAGATGACGTGATCGTGCTGGCCGGTAAAGGTCATGAGGACTATCAGGAAATCAACGGCGAGCGTCACGCCTTCTCTGATCTGGTCGAGGCCGATCATGCCTTGACCGCGTGGGAGGTGGCCCATGCTTAAGGCCTTGAAACTGAGTGAACTGACTGGCGCGCTGAATGCTCGTCTGGTCGGCGCCGATGCCAGCTTCGACGGCGTCAGCATTGACAGTCGCGCGATCAAGCCCGGGCAACTGTTTATTGCGCTGACAGGTCCGCGCTTCGATGGTCATGACTACCTGAATGATGTCGCCGGCAAAGGCGCCGTGGCAGCGCTGGTCGAGCACGAAGTCGCCGACAGCGCGCTGCCGCAATTGGTGGTCGCAGATACCCGTCGGGCGTTGGGTCAACTGGGTGCGTTGAACCGTGCGGCCTTCACACATCCCGTCGCAGCCATCACCGGTTCCAGCGGCAAGACCACGGTCAAGGAAATGCTCGCGAGCATCCTGCGCACACGCGGTTCGGTGCTGGCAACCCGTGGCAATCTGAACAACGACCTCGGCGTGCCGCTGACCTTGCTCGAACTGGCGCCGGAACACAGCGCTGCCGTGATCGAACTGGGTGCTTCGCGCCTGGGCGAAATTGCTTACACCGTCGGCATGACCAAGCCGCACGTGGCCATTCTCAACAATGCCGGGACCGCCCACGTGGGTGAGTTCGGCGGGCCGGAAAAAATCGTCGAGGCCAAGGGTGAGATTATTGAAGGGCTGGATGCCGATGGCGTCGCCGTTCTCAATCTGGACGACAAGGCTTTCGACATCTGGAAGGCTCGCGCCGCTGGTCGCAAAGTGCTGACGTTTGCCCTGAGCAATGTCAACGCGGATTTCCATGCGAGTGACCTTGGTCGTGATGCTCGCGGCTGCCCAGCGTTCAATTTGCACAGCCCTGAAGGCGTGGAACGCGTCCAGCTGAACCTGCTTGGCACCCATAACGTCGCCAATGCCATGGCCGCCGCGGCTGCCGCCCATGCCTTGGGCGTGTCGCTGTTCGGCATTGCGACGGGTCTTGGCGCGGTACAGCCGGTCAAGGGACGGACTGTCGCGCAACTGGCCAGCAATGGCATGCGCGTAATTGATGACACTTACAACGCGAACCCCACCTCCATGTGCGCGGCGGTTGATATACTGGCCGGCTTTTCCGGTCGCACCGTTCTGGTGCTCGGAGATATCGGCGAGCTGGGCGAATGGGCGGAGCAGGGGCACCGCGATGTGGGCGAATACGCCCGAGGCAAGGTTTCTGCGCTATACGCCGTCGGGCCGATGATGGTCCACGCCGTCAACGCCTTCGGCCCACAGGCCTATCACTTCAGCACGCAGGCTGAATTGATCAACGCCCTGGGTGCCGAGCA
Source organism: Pseudomonas moorei (assembly GCF_042846945.1). Lineage (NCBI taxonomy): Bacteria > Pseudomonadati > Pseudomonadota > Gammaproteobacteria > Pseudomonadales > Pseudomonadaceae > Pseudomonas > Pseudomonas moorei. The sequence continues at coordinate 239,171 of NZ_AP035776.1, read as the reverse complement.
AGACACAAACACCACCTTTTTGATCAAGGGTTCGCGCAGCGCCGCGATGGAAAACATCGTTGCCGCTTTGTGCGGGACCAGTCTGGAGAAACATTAATGCTGCTGCTGCTAGCGGAGTATCTGCAACAGTTCTACAAAGGCTTCGCGGTCTTTCAGTACCTGACCCTGCGCGGGATTCTCGGTGTACTGACCGCGTTGGTTTTGTCGCTGTGCTATGGCCCGTGGATGATCCGCACCCTGCAGAACCGTCAGATCGGTCAGTCCGTTCGCAACGATGGTCCACAATCGCACCTGTCAAAATCCGGCACCCCGACCATGGGCGGTGCACTGATTCTTTCGTCCATCGCCGTCAGCACCCTGCTGTGGGCTGACCTGACCAACCGTTATGTCTGGGTTGTGTTGCTGGTGACGTTGCTGTTCGGAGCCATTGGCTGGGTCGACGACTACCGCAAGGTGATCGAGAAAAACTCCCGCGGCCTCCCTAGCCGCTGGAAGTATTTCTGGCAGTCGGTATTCGGCCTGGGCGCAGCAATCTTCCTTTATATGACTGCCGCCACTCCGGTGGAAACCACCCTGATCCTGCCGATGCTCAAGGACTACAGCATTCCGCTGGGGGCTGGTTTCATCGTGCTGACCTACTTCGTGATCGTCGGTTCGAGTAACGCGGTCAACCTGACCGATGGCCTCGACGGCCTGGCGATCATGCCGACGGTGATGGTGGGCGGTGGCCTGGGCATCTTCTGCTACCTGTCGGGTAACGTGAAGTTCGCCGAATACCTGCTGATTCCCTACGTACCGGGCGCGGGCGAGTTGATCGTGTTCTGCGGCGCGTTGATCGGTGCGGGCCTGGGTTTCCTCTGGTTCAACACCTATCCGGCCCAGGTCTTCATGGGCGACGTTGGTGCTCTGGCGCTGGGCGCGGCCCTGGGCACCATCGCCGTGATCGTCCGTCAGGAGATCGTCCTGTTCATCATGGGCGGCGTGTTCGTGATGGAGACCCTGTCAGTCGTCATTCAGGTTGCCTCTTTTAAACTGACCGGTCGCCGCGTATTCCGCATGGCGCCGATTCACCACCACTTTGAACTCAAGGGCTGGCCCGAGCCGCGCGTGATCGTCCGTTTCTGGATCATCACCGTGATTCTCGTGCTGATCGGCCTTGCCACCCTGAAGCTGAGGTAGAACGAGTGTCTCTGATCGCTTCTGACCACTTCCGCATCGTTGTCGGCCTCGGCAAGAGCGGCATGTCCCTGGTTCGCTTCCTGGCGAATCGGGGCGTGGCCTTTGCAGTGGCCGATACGCGGGAAAATCCACCGGAACTGGCCACGCTCAAGCGTGACTATCCGCACGTGGAAGTGCGTTGTGGCGAGCTGGACGTGGAATTCCTGTGTCGTGCCGACGAACTTTACGTGAGCCCCGGCCTGGCGCTGGCGACTCCGGCCCTGCAGGCCGCCGCTGCCCGTGGCGTAAAACTGTCCGGCGACATCGAGCTGTTCGCGCGTAACGCGAAGGCGCCCATCGTCGCCATCAGTGGCTCCAACGCGAAAAGCACCGTGACCACCCTGGTCGGCGAGATGGCCGCAGCGGCCGGCAAGCGTGTCGCCGTCGGCGGCAACCTCGGCACACCGGCGCTGGACCTGCTCAGCGATGACATCGAGCTGTACGTGATGGAGCTGTCGAGCTTCCAGCTGGAAACCACCGATCACCTCGGCGCTGAAGTGGCGACCGTGCTCAACGTCAGCGAAGACCACATGGATCGCTACAGCGGTCTGCCGGCGTATCACCTGGCCAAACACCGGATTTTTCGTGGTGCCAAACAGTTCGTGGTCAACCGTCAGGACGCCTTGAGCCGTCCCCTGATGGGCGAGGGGCAGCCGTGCTGGACCTTCGGTCTGAGCAAACCCGATTTCAAGGCCTTCGGTATCCGTGAGGAAGACGGCGAGAAGTACCTGGCTTTCGAATTCCAGAACCTGATGCCGGTGCGCGAGCTGAAAATTCGCGGCGCCCATAACCAGTCCAACGCCTTGGCGGCCTTGGCGCTGGGTCACGCCGTCGGCCTGCCATTCGACGCCATGCTGTCGAGCCTGCGCACTTTCGCCGGCCTTGAGCATCGCTGCCAGTGGGTCCGCGATCTCGACGGCGTGAGTTATTACAACGATTCCAAGGCCACCAACGTCGGCGCTGCACTGGCCGCGATTGAAGGTCTGGGCGCGGACATCGACGGTAAACTTGTGCTGATCGCCGGTGGCGATGGCAAGGGTGCCGAGTTCAAGGACCTGCATAATCCAGTGGCGTCCAATTGCCGCGCCGTGATCCTCATGGGCCGCGACTCCGACAAGATCGGCCAGGCCATCGGCGACGCCGTGCCACTGATTCGAGTCAGCTCGCTGATCGAAGCGGTCGAGCAATGCCGTGCTGTCGCCCAACCGGGCGATGCCGTGCTGCTGTCTCCGGCCTGCGCCAGTTTTGACATGTTCAAGAACTACGAAGACCGTGGTCACCAGTTCGTCCGCGCCGTGGAGGAACTGGCATGAGCATGAGAAACATCATCAAGCCTTATCCATCGCCGATCATCACCGGGCGTGGCATCGACCTCGATTTTCCGATGCTCGCCGGCTGCCTGGGCTTGCTCGGTCTGGGGTTGATCATGATTGCCTCGGCGTCGACCGAAGTCGCGGCGGCGCAATCGGGCAGTGCCCTGTATTACATGATTCGTCACCTGATCTACGTCGTGCTGGGTCTTGGCGCCTGCGTCATCACCATGATGATTCCGATCGCGACCTGGCAGCGCCTGGGCTGGCTGATGCTGCTGGGGGCGTTCGGTTTGCTGGTGATGGTGATCGTCCCGGGCATCGGTCGCGAAGTGAACGGTTCTATGCGCTGGATCGGCTTCAGCTTCTTCAACGTTCAGCCTTCCGAGATCGCCAAGGTGTTTGTGGTGATCTACCTCGCCGGTTACCTGGTGCGTCGCCAGAAAGAAGTGCGCGAAAGCTGGATGGGTTTCTTCAAGCCGTTCATCGTGCTGCTGCCGATGGCGGGACTGTTGCTGATGGAGCCGGACTTCGGTGCCACCGTCGTGATGATGGGTGCTGCGGCGGCGATGCTATTCCTCGGCGGTGTCGGGCTGTTCCGTTTTTCCCTGATGGTCGTGCTGGCCGTGGGGGCGGTGGTGCTGTTGATCAAGATGCAGCCGTATCGGATGGCGCGTCTGACCAACTTTGCCGACCCGTGGGCCGACCAGTTCGGTGCCGGTTATCAGTTGTCCCAGGCATTGATCGCTTTTGGTCGTGGTGAATGGTTGGGCGTCGGCCTGGGCAACAGCGTGCAGAAACAGTTCTACCTGCCGGAAGCCCACACTGACTTCGTGTTCTCGGTCCTGGCCGAAGAACTGGGTGCCGTGGGTTCGTTGTGCACCGTGGCACTGTTCGTATTCGTCTGTATTCGCGGCATGTACATCGGCTTGTGGGCCGAAAAGGCCAAACAGTTTTTTGCTGCTTACGTGGCCTATGGTCTGTCGTTCCTGTGGATCGGTCAGTTCCTGATCAACATCGGCGTGAACGTCGGCCTGCTGCCGACCAAAGGCCTGACGCTGCCGTTCCTCAGTTATGGCGGCAGTTCGTTGGTGATTTGCTGTGCCTGTCTCGGCTTGTTGCTGCGCATCGAGTGGGAGAGTCGAACCCACCTGGGCAGCGAGGAGATGGAGTTCCACGAGAGCGACTTCGCCGAGGAGCCGAACCATGGGCGCTAATGTCTTGATCATGGCCGGCGGCACCGGTGGCCACGTGTTCCCGGCGCTGGCCTGTGCGCGTGAATTCCAGTCTCGCGGTTACACCGTGCACTGGCTTGGCACGCCGCGTGGCATTGAAAACGATCTGGTCCCGGCGGCCGGCATTGAGCTGCATCGGATCAATGCCAGCGGTCTGCGTGGCAAGGGCAAGCTGTCGCTGCTCAAGGCGCCGTTCATGTTGCTCAAGTCGGTATGGCAGGCGCGGGCGATCATTCGTCGGTTGCGACCCGTCTGTGTCGTCGGTTTTGGCGGTTATGTGACCGGTCCTGGTGGTGTTGCAGCCAAACTGGCCGGCGTGCCGGTGATCGTTCACGAGCAGAACGCCGTTGCCGGTACCGCCAATCGGTTGCTGATGCCGTTGGCCGCCCGGGTCTGTGAAGCCTTCCCTGACACCTTTACCCTGTCGGGCAGCCGTCGGACCACTGGTAACCCGGTGCGCACCGAGCTGTTCCTCGAAACACCGCGACCGGCCCTGGCCGGTCGCAAGGCGCGTTTGCTGATCCTGGGCGGAAGCCTGGGCGCAGAGCCGTTGAACAAGTTGCTGCCTGAAGCCTTGTCGCAAGTCGCCGTCGACTTGCGTCCGGAAGTGTTCCATCAGGCCGGCAAAAACCACGATGAAGTGACTGCAGAGCGCTATCGCGCGGCTGGCGTCGAGGCGCAAGTGCAGCCCTTTATCAAAGACATGGCCCAAGCCTATGGCTGGGCCGACCTGGTGGTATGTCGCGCAGGTGCGCTGACCATCAGTGAACTGGCCGCCGCCGGACTGCCCTCGATGCTGGTGCCCTTGCCCCACGCGATCGACGATCACCAGACCCGCAACGCCGAATATTTGGCCCGGGAAGGTGCTGCCTTCCTGATGCCGCAAAGAACGACCGGCGCAGCGGATCTTGCCGCGCGCCTGACAGAGGTCCTGATGCAACCACAACGACTCAACGATATGGCTACCGCGGCCCGCCGCCTGGCCAAACCCGATGCCACCCGTAGCGTGGTCGATACCTGCCTGGAGGTGGCCCATGGTTGAGAATCAGAAAGCCATGCCACAACCGGAAATGCGCCGCATCCGTCGAATCCACTTCGTCGGGATCGGCGGCGTGGGCATGTGCGGGATCGCCGAAGTGTTATTGAACCTGGGCTATGAAGTGTCCGGTTCCGACCTGAAAGCATCCCCAGTCACTGAGCGCCTGGAATCGTTTGGCGCGCATATTTTCATCGGCCATCGCGCCGAAAACGCGGCTGCCGCCGATGTGTTGGTGGTGTCGAGCGCGGTGAACACGTCCAACCCGGAAGTCGCCACCGCGCTGGAGCGCCGGATTCCGGTGGTGCCTCGGGCGGAAATGCTGGCCGAGCTGATGCGCTATCGCCACGGCATCGCCGTCGCCGGTACCCACGGCAAGACCACCACCACCAGCCTGATTGCTTCGGTGTTCGCGGCCGGTGGCCTGGACCCGACGTTCGTGATCGGCGGTCGTCTGAATGCCGCGGGCACCAATGCCCAGCTCGGTACCAGTCGTTACCTGATTGCCGAAGCCGACGAGAGTGACGCGAGCTTCCTGCACTTGCAGCCGCTGGTGGCCGTGGTTACCAACATCGACGCCGACCACATGGCGACCTACGACGGTGATTTCAACAAACTGAAGAAAACCTTCGTCGAGTTCCTTCACAACCTGCCGTTCTATGGTTTGGCGGTGGTGTGCCTGGACGATCCGGTGGTGCGTGAAATCCTGCCGCTGGTCAAACGTCCGGCCGTCACCTACGGCTTTGGCGATGACTGCGACGTGCGCGCGATCAATGTGCGCCAGCAAGGCATGCAGACCTTCTTTACCGTGCTGCGTCCCGATCGCGAGCCGCTGGACGTCTCGGTCAACATGCCGGGTAACCACAACGTGCTGAATGCACTGGCCACCATCTGCATCGCGACTGACGAAGGCGTCAGCGATGAAGCCATCGTCCAGGGCCTGTCCGGGTTCCAGGGCGTTGGTCGACGCTTCCAGGTCTACGGCGAACTGCCGGTAGAGGGCGGCAATGTGATGCTGGTGGACGATTACGGTCACCACCCGACCGAAGTCGCGGCAGTCATCAAGGCGGTACGCGGTGGCTGGCCGGAGCGTCGCCTGGTGATGGTTTACCAGCCGCACCGCTACAGCCGCACGCGCGACCTGTACGACGATTTCGTCAATGTACTGGCCGACGCCAACGTGCTGCTGCTGATGGAAGTCTATCCGGCCGGCGAAGAGCCGATCCCGGGCGCCGACAGCCGCAAGCTATGCAACAGCATCCGCCAGCGCGGACAGCTTGATCCGATCTACATCGATCGCGGCGTTGACCTCGCGCCTATCGTCAAGCCGCTGCTGCGCGCCGGCGACATCCTGCTGTGCCAGGGGGCCGGTGATATCGGTGGCCTTGCACCAAAACTGTTGAAGAGTGAGTTGTTCGCTGGCGCCGTTGCGGCGTCGGTCGAGGGGAAGTTGAAATGACTGCTGCGTACGCCAACCTCGTCTCCACTGTTGCGCCGAAAGACTTCGGCCGGGTCGCCGTACTGTTCGGTGGCAAGAGTGCCGAGCGCGAAGTATCCCTGAAGTCGGGCAACGCGGTTCTCGATGCGCTGCAAAGTGCGGGTGTGGACGCGTTCGGGCTTGACGTGGGCGATGACCTTCTGCAGCGGCTGATGAGCGAAAAAATCGACCGCGCCTTCATCATCCTCCACGGTCGTGGCGGTGAGGACGGCAGCATGCAAGGCCTGCTCGAATGCCTGGGCATTCCGTACACCGGCAGTGGCATTCTCGCTTCGGCACTGGCCATGGACAAGCTGCGCACCAAGCAGGTCTGGCACAGCCTGGGCATTCCGACGCCGCGTCACGCGGTACTGAGCAGCGAGGCCGATTGTATTTCGGCAGCGACGGAACTGGGCTTCCCTTTGATCGTCAAACCGGCCCATGAAGGTTCAAGTATCGGGATGGCCAAAGTGACTTCCGCGTCCGAATTGATTGACGCCTGGAAAGCGGCCAGTACCTACGATTCGCAAGTGTTGGTCGAGCAATGGATTCAAGGTCCGGAGTTCACCATCGCCACCCTGCGTGACCAGGTGTTGCCACCGATTGCCCTGGGCACGACGCACAGTTTCTACGACTACGACGCCAAGTACATCGCCAACGATACCCAGTACCGCATTCCGTGCGGGCTGGACAGCGCCAAGGAAAAGGAACTCATGGACCTCACGGCGAAAGCCTGTGAGGCGCTGGGGATCGCCGGTTGGGGCAGGGCGGACGTGATGCAGGACGCCGAAGGGCAGTTCTGGTTCCTGGAGGTCAACACGGCACCGGGCATGACCGATCACAGTCTGGTTCCGATGGCGGCCCGTGCCGCCGGTCTGGATTTCCAGCAACTGGTTCTGGCCATCCTGGCTGAGAGCGTTGTCGGCAACACGGCCGGCAACCCAGAGTCGACGCGAGGTTAAGACCATGCAAGGCGCACAGCTAAGACATCAGCCACCCGCTCCCGGCCGCAAGCCGGTGCCGCGGGGTGCCAGCCGAATGGTGGCCAAAGAGCCGATGTCCGTGCGCCTGCCGAAAGCCAATTTTGGTTTTCTCAAAGCCTTGTTCTGGCCGGTGCTGCTGGTCGCATTGGGGTTCGGGACTTACGAAGGCGCGCAGCGTTTGTTGCCGTACGCCGACCGGCCGATCACCAAGATCAACGTGCAGGGCGACTTGAGCTACATCAGCCAGCAAGCGGTGCAGCAGCGGATCGCCCCGTACGTGGCGTCGAGCTTCTTCACCATCGACCTGGCGAGCATGCGCACCGAGCTGGAACAAATGCCATGGATTGCCCACGCCGAAGTGCGTCGGGTGTGGCCGGATCAAGTGGTGATCCGCCTGGAGGAACAACTGCCGGTAGCCCGCTGGGGCGACGAGTCGCTGTTGAACAACCAGGGTCAGGCGTTCACCCCGCGTGAACTGGCGAACTACGAACACTTGCCTCAGCTGTTTGGCCCACAACGGGCTCAACAGCAAGTGATGCAGCAATACCAGGTGTTGAGCCAGATGCTCAGGCCGCTGGGTTTTTCGATTGCACGCCTGGAGCTGCGTGAACGTGGCAGCTGGTTCCTGACCACCGGCCCCGGCAGTGCGGGCCCCGGGATCGAGCTGCTGCTGGGACGCGGCAACCTGGTGGAAAAGATGCGCCGCTTCATTGCCATCTATGACAAGACGCTCAAAGAACAGATTACGAACATTGCGCGCATCGATCTGCGCTACGCCAACGGCCTCGCTGTTGGCTGGCGGGAACCTGTAGCGCCCACGACAGCCCAACCCGCTGTCGCGAAGAATTAAGAAGAGGCAGGACCCATGGCAAACGTGCAAAGCGGCAAAATGATCGTCGGTCTCGATATCGGCACCTCCAAGGTGGTGGCGCTGGTGGGCGAGGTTTCTGACGACGGCACGCTGGAAATCGTCGGGATCGGTACCCATCCGTCCCGTGGCCTGAAGAAAGGCGTGGTGGTGAACATCGAGTCCACCGTGCAGTCGATCCAGCGCGCGATCGAAGAAGCACAACTGATGGCGGGTTGCCGCATTCACTCGGCATTCGTCGGTGTGGCGGGTAATCATATCCGCAGCCTGAACTCCCACGGCATCGTGGCGATTCGTGATCGCGAAGTGAGCTCTGCCGACCTCGAGCGCGTACTCGACGCTGCCCAGGCCGTGGCGATCCCGGCTGATCAGCGCGTGCTGCACACCCTGCCGCAGGATTACGTGATTGATAACCAGGAAGGCGTCCGCGAGCCATTGGGCATGTCCGGCGTACGTCTGGAGGCCAAGGTTCATGTGGTCACCTGCGCCGTCAACGCCGCACAGAACATTGAAAAGTGCGTTCGCCGCTGCGGTCTGGAAATCGACGACATCATTCTCGAGCAACTGGCTTCGGCCTACTCGGTACTGACCGACGACGAGAAAGAACTGGGCGTATGCCTGGTCGACATCGGCGGCGGCACCACCGACATCGCCATCTTTACCGAAGGCGCAATCCGGCACACCGCGGTGATCCCGATTGCCGGCGATCAGGTGACCAACGACATCGCCATGGCGTTGCGCACCCCGACCCAGTACGCCGAAGAAATCAAGATCCGCTACGCCTGCGCCCTGGCCAAACTGGCTGGCGCCGGTGAAACCATCAAGGTGCCAAGCGTTGGCGACCGTCCACCTCGCGAGCTGTCCCGTCAGGCCCTGGCCGAAGTGGTCGAGCCGCGTTACGACGAACTGTTCACGCTGATCCAGGCCGAACTGCGCCGCAGTGGCTACGAAGACCTGATTCCGGCCGGCATCGTGCTGACCGGTGGTACGTCGAAAATGGAAGGCGCCACCGAACTGGCCGAGGAAATCTTCCACATGCCGGTGCGCCTGGGCGTGCCGCATGGCGTGAAAGGCCTCGATGACGTGGTCCGCAACCCGATCTATTCCACCGGCGTTGGCCTGTTGATGTACGGCCTGCAGAAGCAATCCGACGGCATTTCGTTCTCGGGCATCGGCAGCCGCGACAGCTACAGCAACGAAGAGCCGAAAGGCGCCTTGCTCGATCGCATCAAGAGCTGGGTCCAGGGCAATTTCTAAGATTTACCGCAGCACCGTTACACCGTTGTAGATACAGGCAGTAGGCGAAAAACTAGAGAACGTAAAGGAGAGGGAAAATGTTCGAACTCGTAGACAACATCCCCGCAAGCCCGGTTATTAAAGTTATCGGTGTTGGCGGTGGCGGCGGCAACGCCGTGAATCACATGGTCAAGAGCAACATTGAAGGCGTTGAGTTCATCTGCGCCAACACTGATGCCCAGGCGCTGAAAAGCATCGGCGCGCGGACCATCCTTCAACTGGGTACCGGCGTGACCAAAGGTCTGGGCGCTGGCGCCAACCCTGAAGTAGGTCGTCAGGCCGCTCTCGAAGATCGTGAGCGCATTGCCGAAGTCCTGCAGGGCACCAACATGGTGTTCATCACCACTGGCATGGGCGGTGGTACCGGTACCGGTGCTGCGCCGATCATTGCTGAAGTGGCCAAGGAAATGGGGATCCTCACCGTTGCGGTGGTGACCCGTCCGTTCCCGTTCGAAGGTCGCAAGCGCATGCAGATCGCCGACGAAGGCATCCGTCTGCTTTCCGAAAGCGTCGACTCGTTGATCACCATTCCCAACGAGAAGCTGCTGACCATCCTCGGTAAAGACGCCAGCCTGCTGTCGGCTTTCGCCAAGGCTGACGATGTACTGGCCGGTGCCGTTCGCGGTATCTCCGACATCATCAAGCGTCCTGGCATGATCAACGTCGACTTCGCCGACGTACGTACCGTGATGAGCGAAATGGGCATGGCGATGATGGGCACTGGCTGCGCCAGCGGTCCGAACCGTGCGCGTGAAGCGACTGAAGCCGCCATTCGCAACCCGTTGCTCGAAGACGTGAACCTGCAAGGTGCACGCGGCATCCTGGTGAACATCACGGCCGGTCCTGACCTGTCCCTGGGTGAGTACTCCGACGTGGGTAGCATCATCGAAGCCTTCGCTTCCGAGCACGCAATGGTCAAGGTCGGTACCGTTATCGATCCGGACATGCGCGACGAGTTGCACGTGACTGTGGTTGCCACCGGTCTGGGCGCAAAAATCGAGAAGCCTGTGAAGGTCATCGACAATACCGTTCACACCTCAATGGCTTCGCAGCCGCAACAACAAGCCCCTGCTCGTCAGGAAGCTCCAGCGGTGAACTACCGTGACCTGGACCGTCCGACCGTCATGCGCAACCAGGCTCAGGCCGGTGCTGCGACTGCCGCGAAGATGAATCCGCAAGATGATCTGGATTACCTGGATATCCCGGCATTCCTGCGTCGTCAGGCCGATTGATGAAATGTATCAGGGCTATGAAGGTGATTGGTGTTCAGCAAAGGCGTGGTCTGCTATCATCGCCAGCCTTTGTTGATACCAGTTCGCAATTTGCGCTGAAGCGGCCCAAGCCATGATTAAACAACGCACACTGAAAAATATTATCCGTGCCACAGGTGTAGGTCTGCACTCTGGTGAGAAGGTCTATCTGACCCTCAAGCCTGCGCCTGTCGACACCGGCATCGTGTTTGTTCGTGCCGACCTGGACCCTGCGGTGCAGATCCCGGCCCGCGCGGAAAACGTTGGTGAAACCACAATGTCGACCACGTTGGTCAACGGTGACACCAAAGTGGATACGGTGGAGCACTTGCTCTCGGCCATGGCTGGCCTGGGCATCGATAACGCCTACGTCGAGCTCTCCGCGTCCGAAGTTCCAATCATGGATGGTAGCGCTGGACCCTTCGTATTTCTGATTCAATCGGCAGGCCTGGAAGAACAGGACGCCGCCAAAAAGTTCATCCGTATCCTGCGGGAAGTGACAGTGGAAGACGGCGACAAGCGCGCCACTTTCGTCCCTTTCGAAGGCTTCAAGGTGAGCTTCGAGATCGATTTTGATCACCCGGTTTTCCGTGACCGCACACAAAGTGCAAGCGTGGATTTTTCCAGCACTTCGTTCGTAAAAGAAGTCAGCCGCGCCCGTACCTTTGGTTTCATGAGTGACATCGAGTACCTGCGCAAGCACAACCTCGCACTCGGCGGCAGCGTTGAAAACGCTATTGTGGTCGACGCGGATGGAGTACTGAACGAAGACGGCCTTCGCTATGAAGACGAATTCGTGAAGCACAAGATCCTCGATGCAATTGGTGACCTCTACCTGCTGGGCAATAGCCTGATTGGTGAGTTCAAGGGCTTCAAGTCCGGACATGCATTGAACAACCAGCTGCTGCGCAAGTTGATTGAGCAGACAGATGCTTGGGAAGTCGTGACTTTCGAAGACGCCAGCACTGCACCGATCTCTTACATGCGCCCTGTAGCGGCCGTGTAAGAAAAAAACCTCTCTAGTTTTTAGAGGCTACCTTCGGGTAGCCTTTTTTTATGCCTCGAATTGCGTTGGTGTCTGAGCGGGCCTCATCGCGGGCAAGCCCGCTCCCACAGGGATTTTCTTCGTTCACAAATCCTGTGTGCGGGCTTGCCCGCGATGCGGCCAGTCGGCACGACGAAGACTCAGGCAACCACCACACGATTGCGCCCCCCTTCCTTGGCCTGGTACAGCGCCTTGTCGGCCGCAAACAACAGCAGTTCCAGGCTGTTGTCGCTCGCCGTTGTCCAGGTGCTGATGCCAATGCTCACCGTCATTGGCGCATCGTCATCGCCCACCAGGGGCAACTGTTCGACCTGCGCTCGAATGCGCTCGGCGATCTGCCGCGCGCCTTCGTTGTCGGTTTCGGCCAGGATCACCGAAAACTCCTCGCCGCCATAACGGGCCACCAGGTCGGTCGGGCGATGCACATTGGCGCTTATGACGGCGGCCAGCGAACGCAAGGCCTCGTCACCGCCCTGGTGTCCATGGCGGTCGTTGAAGGACTTGAAGTGATCGGCATCGATCATCAGTACCGACATGGGCTTGCCGGAGCGCTGGGCGCGAAACCATTCATGGCGCAGGGTCTGGTCGAGCGTCCGGCGATTGGCCACGCCGGTCAAGGCATCGGTGGCGGCCAGTTGCGCCAACTCCTGCTCGGCGAACTGACGCAGGCGCAATTCGCGGCAGAGTAACCAGGTCAGCCACAGCAAACCGATGCACAGGACGCCAGTGGCACCGCTGATAACGATGGCCGTGCGCCTCCAGGTGGCGAACACCTGATCGCTGGACAGAGCGACAATCACGGTCAAAGGCAGGTTGCCGACCCGACTGAAGGTGTACAGGCGTTGCTCGTTGTCGACGCTTGACACACCGTCGAAACTGCCACTGCCTTCACGCAGCATCCGCACGACATTGGGACGACCGGCGAAGCTTTTGCCGATGGAGTTGTCCTCCAGGTACGGCTTCTGTGCCAAAAGAACGCCGTCGTCATTAATGATGGCCAGTGTGTTATCGGTGCCGATGTCCAGGCTGCTGAACAACTGATCGAAGTAAGCCAGGCGCATCGACGCCACCGCGACCCCCATAAACTCACCCGTGGACGAGGAAATGCGCCGGCTGAAGCTGATTTGCCATTCATCGCTGTACGCGCAGTCGCAACGAGGCTTGTACGGCTGGCTGATGAACATGCCGGTGTCCCGGTTGTAGGCATGGGCGAGGAAGTAATCGCGATCGGCGAAGTTACCCGGCTTGGGGTCGATCAGCGAAGAGTCGGCGAGCACGTCGCCGTGCTTGTCGAGCAACAGAATGTCGCCCTTGTAGCGTGCGGTGGTGGAGCGGTCGAAGAGCACCAGGTGACGGATCTGCGCCGAAACCTGTTTGAGATCGTCTCGTTGCGCGGCGGCGATCAGACCCTGCAAGGTCAGGTCGTAGAGTTCAACCGTGCGCAATACGTCGGCGTCGATCAATTGCGCGACAGTGGTCGCGCCACGTGCTGCTGACTGTTGGGCATTGGCGCGTTCGCGGATCAGCAGGAAGGTCACGATGCCGAGAATCGCGATGACCGTCAGGCTGCTGCCAAGGATTACCAGTAGCTCAGGCCGTCCGGCACTGCCTGAATGATGTGGGGGGCGGCGTTCAGTCATGAGGCTGATATCTGCTGGAATGACTGAGTAAGCGTAGCCCCATAACCCAGGCAGCCAGAAAAAATGCCGACACCTGCAGGAGCGAGCCTGCTCGCGAAAAATCCAGCAACGCCGCAGTAAATCCGGTTTTACGCGTTTTTGTTCACGACCCTCGTGAGCAGGCTCGCTCCCACAAGGGGAGGGCAGTCATCGTTGCAGCCAATGCAATAAAAAAAGCCGCTGATAGCAGCGGCTTTGAAGACAACTTTTCAAAGGGAAGAGCCGATGAAAAGCGTCGAGGGAAACAGGAGTGATGCGTGGCAATCAGCTGTCTTTCAGGGCCTGCTGCTCGTTTTGGGTGCTCGATGCCTGAGGGGACTGGGCTTCCTGGGCTTTCGCGGTCATCTCGCTCTGACGTTCTTCAAACGCGGCGCCGCGTGCGGAATTCTGTGCGACGAATGCGTGCGACTCTTCAGCCATGGCGAATGGAGACACGAACAAAGAGGACAAAACGAAAGCGCTGGCAATACCCATACTGTTGGACATCTTTAAAACCTTCTTGCTTGGCAAGTGCTGTTTGGTGCGGGCAAAGATAAGGATGTTGGGCGCCGGGAAACAGACCTGATTCAAGAAAGGACTATTGCGGAAAAAGCAAAGATTGCAGCGAGCGGCAGTGCTGGCGGGTGCGTCAGACAGGCAGGTGAATCCCGAAGGTATTCATCCCATGGTCGCTGCGCACGAACACGTCGCCGCCATGCATCAGCGCAATCGCCTTGACGATCGCCAATCCCAACCCATGGTTGTTACCGCTGTTGCTGCGCGAAGCATCGACGCGGTAGAAGCGCTCGAACAAACGCGGCAAGTGCTCGCTGGCAATGGGCGAACCGGGGTTGGCCACGCCAATGCTGACCTGATGCTCTTCGGCCTCGATCCGTACCTGAATGACCTGCCCGGGTTCGGTGTGTTGTACGGCGTTACTCAGCAGGTTGATCAACGCCCGGCGCAGATGCGCGATCTCGATGCGCACCTGAGCATCGCCGCTGACCTGCACCTGAACCTGGGCATCCTCGAGAATGAAATCCAGGTATTCGAGGGTCGTCGCCACTTCGTCAGCCAACGAGGTAGAGGTCAGTTTGGTCGCCTTGCTGCCCTGGTCGGCGCTGGCGAGGAACAGCATGTCGTTGATGATCGAACGCAGTCGTTCCAGCTCTTCAAGATTCGATTGCAGCACCTCGAAATAATGCTCGGCCGAACGTCCGCGGGTCAGGGCGACCTGGGTCTGGCCGATCAGGTTGGTCAGGGGCGAGCGCAGTTCGTGGGCGACATCGGCATTGAACGACTCAAGGCGCGAGTAGGCCTGCTCGACCCGTTCCAGCGTGGAGTTGAACGAGTTGACGAACTGATTCAACTCCGGTGGCAACGACGACATTTGCAGACGCCCCGAGCGCAAGGGCGGAGCCAGACGCTGGGCTTCCTGAGACAGCTTGATCAAGGGTTTGAGGCCAATGCGCGCCACCCAATAACCCAGCGCCGACGCCAGCAGCACCCCGATAATCGCCAGGCTGATCAGGGCAATCAGCAAGTGGTGTTGAGTCTGGAAAAAGGTCTCGGTGTCGATGCCGATCATGAAGCGCAGCGGCGGGCGCTGATCCTTGGCCGGGAATTCACTGACCAGTACTTTCAGTGGATAACGCTGATCCGGCAGTTGCAGGTCGCGCATGCCCAGCGGCCCTTGGGCGAAGGCGCGGATCTGCGGGGTGAGGTTGCCGTATTCGTACTGGGGATCGCCGCTGGTGATCCAGAAGCTGATGCGCTTGTCCTCTTCGCCGAGCAGCTTGAGCTTGTTGTTGATCTTCACCCAATGCTCAGGCGTGCCGTAGCGGCCGACGGTGGATTCGAGCACGCTGTAGCGCGCATCCAGTTCGGCTTCAGGCAACAGTCCCAAGCCTTTATCCACCTGCTGATACAGCGCCCAGCCGATCAGGAGGAACACCAATAACGCCACCAGCGTGAACATGCCGCTCAGGCGCAGGGCGATCGAGTTACTGGACACCACGGCTCTCCAGCACATAACCCATGCCGCGAATGGTGTGCAGCAGTTTCTCTTCGAACGGCCCGTCGAGCTTGGCCCGCAAGCGTTTGATCGCGACTTCGACGACGTTGGCGTCGCTGTCGAAATTGATGTCCCAGACCATCTCGGCAATGGCCGTTTTCGAGAGGATTTCACCTTGCCGGCGGGCCAGTACGCTGAGCAACGAGAACTCCTTGGCGGTCAGGTCCAGGCGCGTGCCGGCGCGGGTGGCCTTGCGGCTGATCAAATCTATCCACAGGTCGGCGATGCTCACTTGCACCGGTTCATGGCCGCCGCTGCGCCGGGTCAACGCTTGCAGACGCGCCACCAGCTCAAGGAAGGAAAACGGCTTGCCGAGGTAATCATCGGCACCGTCGCGCAGGCCCTTGATCCGGTCTTCGACACGCTCACGGGCAGTGAGCATGATCACCGGGGTTTGCTTGCGCGCACGAAGGGCGCGCAGTACGCCGAAGCCGTCGAGACCCGGCAACATCACGTCGAGGACGATCACCGCGTAGTCGCTTTCCAGCGCCAGGTGCAAGCCTTCCACACCATCGCGCGCCAGGTCCACGGTGTAACCCTGTTCCGTCAGGCCGCGGTGCAGATAATCCGCGGTTTTTTCCTCGTCTTCGATAATCAGAACGCGCATGACCCCGCCTCAGTCTGTGGTTGCCAGCGCCGGTACGGGCGTAGGTTTGGGCTTATGAAATAACCGCTCAAGCCACAAGTATATGACCGGAGTGGTGAACAGCGTCAGCGCCTGGCTAACCAGCAAACCGCCAACGACCGCGATCCCCAGGGGTTGGCGCAACTCGGCGCCGGTGCCGTAGCCGAGCATCAGCGGCAGGGCGCCGAGCAGGGCGGCGAGGGTGGTCATGATGATCGGCCGGAACCGCGTGAGGCAGGCCTGGAAGATCGCTTCTTCCGGTGACAAGCCACCTTTGCGCTGCGCTTCGAGGGCGAAGTCGATCATCAGGATGCCGTTCTTCTTCACGATACCGATCAGCAGCACCAGTCCGATCAGCGCCATGATCGAAAAGTCCTGACCGCAAATCCACAGCATGATCACCGCGCCCAGGCCCGCCGAGGGCAGGGTCGAGATGATCGTCAGTGGATGCACGAAGCTTTCATAGAGCACACCGAGAATGATGTACACCGCCACCAGCGCCGCCAGGATCAGCCACGGCTGGCTGGCCAGCGAACTCTGGAAGGCCTGGGCCGCGCCCTGGAAATTGCCACTGATGGCTGCCGGCATGCCGATGTCGAGCTTGGCCTGGTTGAGCATGATCACCGCATCGCCCAACGCCACACCGGGTGCCAGGTTGAACGACAGGTTGGCCGCCGGGAACATCCCGTCATGGGCGATGGACAGCGGGCCGATGGTCGGCGCATCGAATTTCGCCAACGCCGACAACGGCACCATCTCGCCGCTCAGCGGGGAGCGCAGGTAGAAATAGTTGAGGCTTTCCGCCTTGCCGCGTTGCTGGGTGTCCAGTTCCAGGATCACGTTGTACTGGTTGATCTGGGTCTGGAATTCGTTGATCTGCCGCTGGCCAAAGGCGTCGTACAGCGCTTCGTCGACATCGCTGGCGGTCAGGCCGAAACGTGCCGCCGCGCTGCGGTCGATCGTGATGTGGGTGATGCTGCCACCCAGTTGCAGGTCATTGGACACATCGCGAAATGCCGGGTTGCTGCGCAGTTTTTCCGTAAGGCGCTGGGTCCAGGTGCTCAGCACCGCGCCGTCATTGCTCTTGAGTACGTATTGGTACTGGGCGCGGCTCGGGCCGGAGCTGAGGTTGATGTCCTGGCCGGCGCGCAGGTACAGCACGATGCCCGGTACTTTCATCAGTTGCGGGCGAATCCGGTCGATGAACTGACTGGCCGAAACGTTACGATCACTGCGTTTTTTCAGGGAAATCCAGAAGCGGCCGTTGGCGATGGTCTGGTTGCTGCCCGACACCCCGACCGAGTGGGAAAAGGCTTCGACCGCCGGGTCCGCCGCGACGATTTCAGCCATCGCCAGGTGCTTTTTCACCATGTCGCTGTAGGAAATATCCGCAGCCGCCTCGGTGGTGCCGAGGACGAATCCGGTGTCCTGCACCGGGAAGAAACCTTTGGGGATAAAGATGTACCCGGCAATCGCCAGTCCGAGGGACAGGCCGAACACCCCGATCATCAACTTCTGATGCGCCAGGGCGTGGCGCAGGCCTTTTTCATAGAGGGCCAGCAAGCGTTCGCCGAAGGTCAGTTTGCTGTGGGCATGATGCACGGGAGCACGCATGAACAGCGCCGCCAGGGTCGGGGCCAATGTCAGTGACACCACCACCGAAATCATGATGGTCGAGGTGGCGGTCAACGCGAACTCCTTGAACAACCGTCCGACCACGCCGCCCATGAACAGCAGCGGAATGAACGCCGCCACCAGCGAGAAACTGATCGAAACCACGGTGAAACCGATCTCGCCGGCGCCTTTGATCGCCGCTTCGCGCATGCCATCGCCGGCTTCGAGGTGTCGGTGAATGTTCTCCACCACCACAATCGCATCGTCGACCACAAACCCCACGGCGACCACGATTGCTACCAGCGTCAGGTTGTTCAGGCTGAAGCCCATGATGTACATCAGGGCAAAACTGGCCGTCAGCGAAACCCCGAGCACCGCCGACACAATCATCGTTGCCGACCATTGGCGCAGGAACAGCGCCATCACCGCGACCACCAGCAGGATGGCGATCAGCAGGGTGACTTCCACTTCATGCAGCGAGGCGCGAATGGTCTGGGTGCGGTCGACCAGCACTTTGACCTGTACCGACGCCGGCAGCATGGCTTCGAGGGTGGGCAATGCGGCCTGGATGCGGTCCACGGTCTCGACGATATTGGCACCCGGCTGCCGGGATATGACCAGGTTCACCCCAGGCCGGTCACCGGCCCAGGCCTGGACGTAAGCATCTTCCGAACCGTTGACGACTTTGGCTACATCCTTCAAGTGAACCGGGGCACCGTCCTTGTAGGAAACGATGAGCTGGCTGTATTCCTCGGGGTGGAACAATTGGTCGTTGGTGGACAGCGTCGAAATACTCGACTCGCCGTACAGGGCCCCTTTGGCCAGGTTGAGGCTGGTTTTCTGGATCGCCAGGCGGATATCGGCCAGCGTCAGGCCGATGGCGGCGAGCTTGTCGGCAGACGCCTGGACGCGAATCGCCGGGCGTTGCTGACCGGTGATGTTGATTTGGCCTACGCCATCGATCTGGCTGATCTGACGCGAGAGCAGGGTTTCCACCAGGTCGCTGAGTTCAGTGCCGGGCATCTGGGTCGAATTGACGCTGAGGATCAGAACCGGGCTGTCGGCGGGGTTGACCTTGCGCCAGGTCGGCAGGGTCGGCATGTCCTTGGGCAGTTTGCCGGCGGCGGTGTTGATCGCGGCCTGGACCTCTTGAGCGGCGGTATCGATGCTTTTATTGAGGGTGAATTGCAGGGTCAGGATGGTCGAGCCCAGGGCGCTGCTCGAGGTCATCTGGGTTACGCCGGGGATGGCGCTGAACTGCACTTCAAGCGGCGTGGCCACTGACGACGCCATGGTTTCCGGACTGGCGCCCGGCAATTGCGCCGCCACCTGGATGGTCGGGAACTCCGCTTCCGGCAGCGGCGCGATCGGCAGCCGAGGGAAGGCGATCACGCCGAGCATGACCAGGGCAAACGTCAGCAGGATGGTCGCGACCGGATGATCGATGCACCAGGCCGAAACCGAACCGTGGCCCTTCATGGTTTCGACTCCGCTTGGACCACTTGCGGCGGGTCGGTCAGGACCTGCACGGTCGAACCGGGTTTGAGCCGCGACTGGCCGTCGCTGACCAGCAGATCGCCCGGTTTGACCCCTTGGATGATGTCCTGGCCGCTGCCTTGGGAAATCATCTGTACGTTAACGGTTTCGACCTTGTCGCCGTTCACCCGGTAAACGAAATGCTGGTCAAGGCCACGCTGTACGACGGTGGGCGGAACCACCAGAGCATCTTTATCCAGCGCTGTCTGAATTTTTACCGTCACCAGCAGGCCCGGCCAGAGCTTCTGCGCGGGGTTGCTGAATTCAGCCTTGGCGCGAATGGTCCCGGTGTTGGCGTTGATCTGGTTGTCGATCAGGGTCAGATGGCCTTCACCCAGCAGGTTGCCGGTTTCGCCATCGGTGTCGGCGCCGATATAGGCCTTCACCTGGGCGTGCTCCGGATCGCCGATCAAGCCTTGCAGGGTCGGCAGCATTTGCTGCGGCAGGGAGAACTCCACGGCGATCGGATCGATCTGGGTCACGGTGAACAGCCCTTGGGCGTCGGCCATGCGCAGGAAATTGCCTTCGTCCACCGTACGAATACCGACGCGGCCGGTGACCGGGGAGCGAATCTGTGTGTAGGACAGTTGCACCTGTGCCGCATCAATCGAGGCCTGGTTGCCCTGGGCGGTGGCCTTGAGCTGGTTGACCAGCGCTTGTTGCTGGTCGTAGGTCTGTTTCGAGACGCCATCGTCGACGCTCAGCAGTTTGTAGCGCTTGAGGTTGACCAGCGCCACTTGCAGTTGCGCCTGGCTTTCACCCAGTTGCGCCTTGGCCTGATCAAGGCTGGCGCGGATCGAGCGGTCGTCAATGGTGGCCAGCAGGTCGCCCTTGTTCACCAGTTGACCTTCCTTGACCAGCAATTTGGTGAGGATGCCGTCGATTTGCGGGCGGACCACCACGCTGTGCAGGGACAGGACCGAGCCGATACCGCTGGCGTAGCGGGGGACGTCTTTTTGGACGACGCTGACCACGCGTACGGGGATGGCGGTGGGGGCGGTGAGTCTGGTTTTGGCGGGTTGCATGGCATACCACAGGCCCAGCGCTGCCAGGACGATCAGGAGGGCGACGAGCAGGGCGGGTTTTTGCTGGATTCGCATGCGAGTGGGGCGCCAGGGCTGGGTAGTCGGTAGGTTGATTGCTTCCTTTATAAACCTGTTTGGCGGTCAGGAAGGTGACTGCTAACTGACGGCGCTGTCAGTTTGGTTTGACCTTGGCGGCCTTTGGGCCGACCAGGTTTTGGGGTGGTTGGGTACATATCCGTTGCTGCGGTGAGGGCGGCTGGCGGTTTCGCCCTTACGGCGAGGCACTTTTTTCAAACGCCAAAAAAGTACCCAAAAAGGCTCGCCCCGAGCGTCCGGCCCCTCGCTAAGGCTCGGCGTTCCTTCGCTGCGGTATCCATCCGGGGACACTGCCCTCCGGTCTGCTTCGCGACGACCTACATGCAGCGTGTTCGACTGCGTCGAACGGCGCTGCGCGCCACTCCCCGGATGAACACCTCCACTCAGCCTCCCGAAGGGGCGGGTGAATCAAGATCAAGAGCTGCAGGCGAGCTAACGCTCGGCCTGATGAGTGGTAAAGAGCGGATGGGTGTACGCCAACTTGCTTTTCTGTAGGAGCGAGCCTGCTCGCGATAAACGTCCGGGCAACGCGGGCATTCAGACAGCCCGCGTCATCGTTGACGTCCATCGTCGGAACGCCGCCCGGAGCAAGCTCGCTCCTGCAAGTAGTGTTGGTCGAACGCGGAATAGGGTTACGCAGCCCATTGCCCGGTGGGAGCATTGTGTGTCCCTGGCAGGCTCAGTTCGCCATTCGCGCCCCGGCCAGGCTTCCGCTCAATTCATAAGCCGCCAGTTCCGCCTGATGCGCGGCCAACAACTCCGGCAGCGATCCACGCAAATACTCGACCCAGGTCTTGATCTTCGCATCCAGGTATTGCCGCGACGGGTAGATGGCGTACAGGTTCAGTTCCTGGGAGCGGTATTTGGGCATCACGCGTACCAGGGTGCCGTTGCGCAGGCCGTCGATCGCGGCGTACAGCGGCAGCACGCCGACGCCCATGCCGCTGGTGATCGCGCTTTTCATGGCGTCGGCGGAGTTCACCAGAAAGGGCGAGCTGCTGATGGTGACCATTTCCTGGCCGTCCGGGCCGTCGAAGGCCCATTTTTCCAGGGGGATCACCGGGCTGACCAGGCGCAGGCAGGCGTGGTTGAGCAGGTCGCTGGGTTTTTGCGCGCAACCGTTGGCTTTGACGTAGGCCGGGGAGGCACAAACGATGCTGTAAGTAATTCCCAGGCGTTGGGAGACGAACCCCGAGTCCGGCAGTTCGCTGGCCAGCACGATGGAGACGTCGTAACCCTCGTCGAGCAGGTCTGGCACGCGGTTGGCCATGGTCAGGTCGAAGGTCACGTCCGGGTGTGTCTTGCGGTAGCCGGCGATGGCGTCGATCACGAAGTGCTGACCGATGCCGGTCATGGTGTGCACCTTCAGCTGTCCGGCCGGGCGCGCATGAGCGTCGCTGGCCTCGGCTTCGGCTTCTTCGACGTACGCCAGGATCTGTTCGCAGCGCAGCAGGTAGCGCTTGCCGGCTTCGGTCAGGGCGATGCGGCGGGTCGTGCGGTTGAGCAGACGGGTTTGCAGGTGGGCTTCCAGGTTGGAGACCGCGCGCGAGACGTTGGCCGTGGTGGTGTCCAGCTGTACGGCCGCGGCGGTGAAGCTGCCAGCCTCGGCCACGTAACTGAAGGCGCGCATGTTTTGCAATGTGTCCATGGGGTGCTCTCGGGTTCGATGGCAAATTGTGACACGAAGTTTCAGAGACTGAGACCCCGACCAAGGGATTATCGCGTTTACGGTAACAAAGATTCACAGGAATCCCGGCTTATCGCCATTCCGGCCGCCCCCTAGAATTGCGCATCCCGCAAATAATCCCCCACCTCAGGATATCGCAGCAGTGCCGCGTCGCATCAGCAGAGCGCTTCAACCGCTCAGTGTTTTGGCTTTAACCCTGGCAATCAGCGGCTGCATCGGAACCGGAGGTATTGCCCCGCAGGGCAAGGCACTGGAGGCCAATGCACTGGTCACCGATGAAGCCATCCAAAGCGCCGCTCAGGATGCACATTGGCCGACCGCCCAGTGGTGGCAGGCTTATGGCGACCCGCAACTGGACCGCTGGATCGACCTCGCCGTGCAAGGCAGCCCGACCATGGCCATGGCCGCCGCCCGGGTGCGTCAGGCAAAATCCCTGGCTGGGGTAGCAGAATCTGCCGAATCGCTGCAGATCAATGGCGAGTCGACCCTCAAGCGCCACAACTGGCCGACCGATCAGTTCTATGGCCCGGGTGAGCTGGCCAACACCACCACTTGGGACAACAACGCGGCACTGGGCTTCAGCTACGCCCTCGACCTCTGGGGTCGTGAAAGCAATGCCACCGAGCGCGCCGTGGACATGGCCCACATGACCGTCGCCGAAGCGCGCCAGGCCCAGCTCGAACTGCAGAACAACATCGTGCGCGTCTACATCGAACTCTCGCTGCATTACGCACAGCGGGATATCGTCGATGCCACCTTGAAGCAGCAACAGCAGATCCTCGAACTGGCGCAAAAGCGCTTGAACGGCGGGATCGGCACCCATTTCGAAGTCAGCCAGGCCGAAACGCCGCTGCCGGAAACCCATCGTCAGATCGACGCGCTGGACGAAGAGATCGCCCTGAGCCGCAATCAACTGGCCGCCCTTGCCGGCAAGGGGCCGGGCGAGGGCGCGCGGTTGCAGCGCCCGACCCTGTCGTTGGGCGCCGCCTTGAAATTGCCGTCGGCGTTGCCGGCGCAGTTGCTCGGTCAGCGCCCGGACGTGGTCGCCAGTCGCTGGCAAGTCGCGGCACAGGCCCGTGGTATCGACGTTGCCCATGCCGGTTTCTATCCCAACGTCGATCTGGTCGGCAGCCTCGGTTACATGGCGACTGGCGGTGGCGCGCTGGAGTTTTTGACCGGCAAGAAACTCAACTACAGCGTCGGCCCGGCGATTTCCTTGCCGATCTTTGACGGCGGGCGACTGCGCGCGGAGCTGGGTGAAGCGTCGGCCGGTTATGACATGGCGGTGGCCAGGTACAACCAGACCCTGGTCAATGCCCTGAAGAACATCTCCGACCAGTTGATCCGCCGCGAGTCCATGGACAAGCAGCAAGCCTTCGCTGCCGAATCGGTGGCGACCGCGCAGAAAACCTATGACATCGCGATGATCGCCTATCAGCGCGGGCTCACCGATTACCTCAACGTGCTCAATGCCCAGACCCTGTTGTTCAAACAGCAGCAAGTGCAGCAGCAGGTGCAGGCGGCGCGATTGAGCGCCCATGCCGAACTGGTGACAGCACTCGGCGGCGGGTTGGGGGCCGGTAACGATGTGCCCAAGGACAGTCAGACAGCCGCGCCGAAAACCCCGAGACTGCTGAGGTGACCCGGATGCATCAGGCCAGGCCATCTTTGTGGCGAGGGAGCTTGCTCCCGCTTGAGTGCGCAGCACTCACAACATCAGCAATGACTGCCAGCGTTTTGGGGCTGCTTCGCAGCCCGGCGCGAGCAAGCTCGCTCGCCACAGGGCGTCAATTGTTTCCAGACTTTCCCAAGTGAGCAGGACTCCATGACTTCCTTGCCCGCACCTCTGCGCTGGCTGTACTCCCTGGAATGGCGCCGGGGGTTCTTTGACTGGGCACGCAGCGACGGCGTGACCTGGGTGTACATTTTCAAGGTGTTGATCGCCGCATTCCTGACCCTGTGGCTGGCTATGCGCCTGGAGCTGCCGCAGCCACGCACCGCGATGATCACGGTGTTCATCGTCATGCAGCCGCAGAGCGGTCATGTATTCGCCAAGAGTTTTTATCGGTTCCTCGGCACCCTGGCCGGGTCGTCGGTGATGGTCGCGTTGATCGCCCTGTTCGCGCAGAACACCGAGTTGTTCCTCGGTTCGCTGGCAATCTGGGTCGGTATCTGCACGGCCGGGGCGGCCCGTTGCCGCAACTTCCGCGCCTACGGTTTCGTACTGGCCGGTTACACCGCGGCGATGGTCGGCTTGCCCGCGCTGGCGCATCCGGAAGGTGCGTTCATGGCGGCGGTCTGGCGAGTGCTGGAAATCTCCCTGGGGATTCTCTGCTCGACCCTGGTCAGCGCCGCGATCCTGCCGCAATCGGCCAGTGCCGCCATGCGCAACGCCTTGTATCAGCGTTTCGGTGTGTTCGCCTTGTTCGTTACCGACGGGTTGCGCGGGCGCAGCCAGCGCGAGGCATTCGAGGCCGGTAACGTGCGCTTCATCGCCGAGGCCGTGGGCCTGGAGGGGCTGCGCAGCGTCACCGTGTTCGAAGACCCGCACATGCGTCGGCGCAACGGTCGGCTCAGTCGCTTGAACAGCGAGTTCATGAGCATCACCACCCGCTTCAACGCCTTGCACCAGTTGCTGGAACGCCTGCGCAGCAGTGCCGCGGATCAAGTGGTGGCCGCAATCAAACCGGGGTTGCAGGACCTCGCCGAGTTGCTCGACGGCTTTAGCGGTCGCGCCCTGACCAACGCCGATGCGGCGCGTCTGGTGACAGCCCTGAGCGCTTACAAGGAAGGCTTGCCGGCGCGGGTGCGCAGCCTGCGGGCGATTTTCCAGGAGAGTCATCCGAGCGACGCCGAGCAACTGGATTTCCACACGGCGTACGAGCTGCTCTATCGCTTTGTCGATGACCTGCACAGTTACGCACAGACCCACGCATCACTGGCCGATCACAGCCACGAACGGGAGCGCTGGGACGAGCCGTTCACGCCGCAGACCAGTTGGCTGGTGTCAGCGGCCTCGGGCATTCGCGCCGCGTTCATCCTGGTGGTGCTGGGCAGCTATTGGGTCGCCACGGCGTGGCCGAGCGGGGCGACCATGACGTTGATCGCCGCCGCCACCGTCGGCCTCTCCGCCGCCACTCCGAACCCCAAGCGCATGTCGTTCCAAATGGCTTGCGGCACCTTCCTCGGGGCACTGATCGGCTTCGTCGAGATGTTCTTCATTTTCCCGTGGATCGATGGTTTCCCGTTGCTCTGTGTGATGCTCGCACCGGTGATCGTGCTGGGTTCGTTCCTCGCCTCGCGGCCGCAGTACGCCGGGGTCGGGCTGGGGCTGCTGATCTTCTTCAGCACCGGTTCGGTGCCGGACAATCTCACGGTCTACAACCCGTACAGCTTCATCAACGACTACATCGCCATGGTGCTGGGCATGCTGGTGTGCGCGGCGGCGGGGGCGATCATTCTGCCGCCCAACAGCCGTTGGCTGTGGCGGCGACTGGAGCAGGATCTGCGTGGTCAGGTGGTGTACGCCATCAGTGGCAAACTCAAGGGCCTGGCGTCGAGTTTTGAAAGCCGCACCCGTGACCTGGTGCATCAGGCCTATGGCTTCGCGGCGGGGCAGCCGCAGGTCCAGCGAAACCTGCTGCGCTGGATGTTCGTGGTGCTGGAAGTGGGGCACGCGATCATTGAGCTGCGCAAGGAGCAGGCGATCCTGCCGGTGCATCCCGCTTATGCCGAATCCCAGCCGTGGCGCCAGTCGATCCGCGTGATGGGCCGAGCGCTGGTGCGGCTGTTTCTGCAACCCGGCCAGAGCAATCTGGAGCGTGCATTGATCGCGGTCGACCATGCCATCAGCCGCGTGCAAGCCACCGACGAACCCTTCGCTCCGCACTTCGATACCTCGGCGCTGCGCCGGGTCAAGAGCTACCTGCACTTCATCCGCACTTCGCTGTTGGACCCGCAATCACCGCTCGCCGGCTACACCCATGCCATCGCCACTGCCAAGCCCCAAGGACTTGAACATGCCTCGTGAAATCGCCTTCCACGGCGTGTACATGCCGACCATGACTCTGATGTTTTTGATCGCGGCGGCGTTGGCCTGGGCGCTGGACCGCTTCCTGTCCGGGTTCGACCTGTACCGCTTCTTCTGGCACCCGGCGCTGCTGCGCCTGAGTCTGTTTACCTGTCTGTTCGGCGCCCTGGCGCTGACTGTCTACCGTTGAGAACACCCTGATGAAAAAGCTATTCAGCCTGCTCGCAACCCTGCTGGTACTGGCCCTGGCGATATGGATCGGCCGGACCCTCTGGGTGCATTACATGGAGACACCATGGACCCGCGACGGGCGGGTACGCGCCGACATCATCAACGTCGCTGCCGATGTCACCGGCGAAGTGGTGGACGTGCCGGTGCGTGACAACCAGTTGGTGAAGAAGGGGGACCTGCTGATGCAGATCGACCCCGAGCACTATCGCCTGGCGGTCAAGCAGGCGCAGTCGCTGGTGGCGTCGCGCAAGGCCACGTGGGAGATGCGCAAGGTCAACGCCCATCGCCGTGCCGACATGGACAACCTGGTGATCTCCAAAGAAAACCGCGATGACGCCAGTAACCTCGCCGACTCGGCCCTGGCCGACTACCAGCAGGCCCAGGCGCAACTGGAAGCCGCCGAACTGAACCTCAAGCGCACCGAAGTCCGCGCCGCCGTTGACGGTTACGTGACCAACCTCAATGTGCATCGCGGCGACTACGCGCGCATTGGTGAAGCGAAAATGGCCGTGGTCGACATGAATTCCTTCTGGGTCTACGGCTTTTTCGAAGAAACCAAACTGCCCCATGTGCGCGTGGGCGATCAGGCCGACATGCAGCTGATGAGTGGCGAAGTGCTCAAGGGCCATGTGGAAAGCATCTCGCGCGGTATCTACGACCGCGACAACCCGGAAAGCCGTGAGTTGATCGCCGACGTGAACCCGACGTTCAACTGGGTGCGCCTGGCACAACGGGTGCCGGTGCGGATTCACATCGACGAAGTGCCGGAAGGCGTGCTGTTGGCGGCGGGGATTACGTGTACGGTGGTGGTGAAGCCTGCGGCTGGTGAGTAGCTCCTGGACAAGCATGACATTGTGGCGAGGGAGCAAGCTCCCTCGCCACAACAATTTCAGACTTGGCTAAACGTCTCGTGCAAATGTCGCCACAGCACCTTGCCGTCCGCCTGTTTCTCGAACACCACGGTCGAGCGCCGATCCGAATGCAGCCCCGTCGCATCGGTCTGCTGCTCGCGGTAACTGACGGTGGCGCCACCGTCATGCAGCGCAATGCCGCGCAATTCGCTGAGTTCGATACGAAACCCCAGCTTCTTGCCGCCCGCCATCAGGAACAACTCGTTCAGCGCGGCAAAATCCAGCACGCGGCCTAATGGTGAAACCATGGAAAATTGCGGCGAAAAACGTGTCAGCAACTGTTCGAGTTCGCGCACATCGCGTTCTTCGGCCAGCCATTGTTCGATGGCAACGTGGGCCTGGATCACTTCGTCGAAGTATTCGGTGTAGTCGGTCATGGTGTTTCCTCAAAATCTGCCTGGCCGCGAAGAACGATAACCCGGTCTCAGAGCTGCCCGCGCAATCCGAACCGCTTCATCAAGCCTGACTCCAGCAGGCCCTTGGGCAACAGTCCGGCCATCAACGGCAATGCCCGGCTGCCGTTGCCCAGGCGTAACAGCCGTGGCGGCTTGCCTTGCTGCACAGCCTTGAGCACGCCAGCGGCGAATTCGCTGGCGGGTGTCGGTTTGTCCTGAGAGGCCCTGGCCCGGGCGCGGATACCTTCGCGCAACGGAAACCACGGCGACTGCTCGCTGATCAATTGTTCGGCCTCATGGCCGGCGTTCTTGGCAAAACTCGACGCGATGGCCCCCGGCTGAACCTCCATGACCCGCACGCCAAATGGCGCCAGTTCCATGCGCAAGGCATCGCTCAAGGCATGCACCGCCGCTTTCGACGCGCAGTAGGCGCCGGCGAAGGGCGTCACCAGCACACCGGAGACGCTGCCGATGTTCACCACCAGACCTCGGGCCCGGCGCAACACCGGGAACAGTGCGCGGGTCACGCCGACAATGGCGAACACATTGGTTTCGAACTGACGTTGCATCGCGGGTACGCCGCCATCGAGCAGGGGCCCCATGGCGCCGTAACCAGCGTTGTTGATCAGCACGTCGAGGCCACCATGCTGCTGGTTGATGCGCTCGCTCAACTGTTCAAGCGCCTGGCCATCGTTGACGTCCAGTTGCATGGCGCTGAAGCCGGCGGCGGTCAGGGCTGCCACGTCTTCGGGTTTGCGGGCGCTGGCCCAGACTGTGTAGCCGGCGGCTTTGAATACATCAGCCAGGGCGCGGCCGATGCCGCTTGAACATCCGGTAATCAACGCAACGGGCATGGCGCGGTCCTTGTGCAAAAAAAGGGGGGAGGGCTCAGTCGGAGAAACTACCCTGCAAACGCTCGGCGCGAAACTCCAGGGTTTCCGGGCGGTAGCCTGGGCGCAATGGTGGCAGCGGCAGACAGTCTTCCCAGTTGCCACCGGCCTGCAATTCGCCGGGGCCACGATAGCGCGGGGCGGTGTACTGGTTGTCAGCGAGATTGACCGTGTCGCCCGGCGCGTAGGCAGCGACACGCCAGCGCAGTTCGGTCAGCGGTACGTCGTTGCCGTTTTTCAGGGTCAATTGCAGCGGCCGGTCGGCAGGGCAGTGTTTCGGCGCGTAGCTGATGCGCAATTCAAGACGTTCCAGTTGCTTGAGTTCGCGGTGGTCCATCCAGATCACCCACGTGGCGACGATGCCCAGGCCCACGGCGGCGGCCATGGAAACGGGCAGGGCTTTGGCCGGATAGCGCAGTAGCAGGATCAGCCAGGTGATGACCAGCAGGACACCGATGAACATGACGCGCAAACCTCGGAAGCAGAGAGGAGCATCCTACCTAAGCGTAGGTGAGGTTGGCGATGGGCGGGATTTCGGCGGTGGATTGACTGGCCTCATCGCGGGCAAGCCCGCTCCCACAATGGTTGGGTGTTGAACGCAAAATGTGTGACCAACTGAAAACCCTGTGGGAGCGGGCTTGCCCGCGATGAGGCCAGCCGGGACAACATACAATCCAGGCAAAAAAAGCCCCCGTCCAACCCGCTGCGGATAGGGAACGCAGCAAGCTGGACGGGGGCTTGTTTTTTTACAGGTCAATCACTGCGCGATGGTTTTCACCGACACGCCACGTTCGATCGGGGTGGAGCGACCGTAGATATCGTCGTACCGCTCGATGTCGTCTTCGCCCAGATAACTGCCCGATTGCACTTCGATGATCTCCAGCGGAATCTTGCCCGGGTTGCGCAAACGGTGAACCGAGGCAATCGGAATGTAGGTCGACTGGTTCTCGGTGAGCAGGAACACGTTTTCGTCGCAGGTCACTTCAGCCGTGCCGCTGACCACGATCCAGTGCTCGGCGCGGTGGTGGTGCATTTGCAGCGACAGGCACGCGCCCGGCTTGACCGAGATGTGCTTGACCTGGAAGCGCCCGCCCATGTCCACCGAGTCGTAGGAGCCCCACGGACGATAGACCTCGCAGTGGTTCTGGGTTTCGCTGCGACCCTGTTCGTTGAGGGTGTTGACCATTTGTTTCACGCCTTGGACCTTGTCCTTGTGGGCGATCATCATGGCGTCCTTGGTTTCGACGACCACGATGTTTTCCAGGCCGATCACCGACACCAGTTTGCCGTTGCCGTGGATCATGCAGTTACGGCTGTCCTGGATGACCACGTCGCCTTTGGTGACGTTGCCATTGGCGTCTTTTTCGTTCACTTCCCACAGCGACGACCAGCAGCCGACATCGCTCCAGCCGGCGGTCAGCGGCACGACGCAGGCGCGCCGGGTTTTTTCCATCACCGAGTAGTCGATGGAATTGTCCGGGCAGCAGGCGAAAGTCGCTTCGTCGATGCTCACGGTATCGGCATCCTGCGCGCTGCGCTCCAGGGTCAGCAGGCAGGTGTCGTAGATGTCCGGATCGTGCTTTTTCAGCTCTTCGAGGAAACGGCTGGCGCGGAACAGGAACATGCCGCTGTTCCAGAAATAACCGCCGGACTGGACGAACTCGGTGGCGCGTTTCACGTCGGGTTTTTCGACGAAGTGCGAGACGCGGCTGACGCCTTCGGGCAACAGCGAATCGTTGGTCGACTTGATGTAGCCATAGCCGGTTTCCGGTTTGGTGGCCGGTACACCGAACAGCACCATCTCGCCGTTTTCGGCGGCGACCGTGGCCAGCGCCAGGGCGCGTTGCAGGGCTTTCTGGTCTTCCAGTACGTGGTCGGCCGGCAGCACCAGCATCAGCTCGTCGCGCCCCTCATTGACCAGCATCATCGCGGTCAGGGCCACGGCCGGCGCAGTGTTGCGACCGAACGGCTCCATCAGGATGCGCTGGGTTTCCAGTTTGCGGGCGGTCAGTTGCTCGTTGACGATAAAACGGTGGTCCTTGTTGCAGACCACGATCGGCGTGTCCATGCCTTCGAACACCAGGCGCTCCAGGGTTTGCTGGAACAGCGTGTGCTCGCCGGTCAGGGCCAGGAACTGTTTCGGGAATTGCTTACGGGAAAGCGGCCAAAGACGTGAGCCACTACCACCTGACAAGATCACCGGAATCATGTTGTTACTCCTTGAAAATCGTTTGGTTAGAGCTACGAACGCTGTGTCGTTTCACTCTTGTTCTTGTTCCGTGTCCCGGCTGACACCTCGGTCCCTTTTAGGAGCGAGCCTTGCTCGCGATGGACGTCAACGAAAACGCGTGCTGTCTGGATGAATGCGTTGTCCTTGAGTTCATTGCGAGCAGGCTCGCTCCTGCAGGGTTCCTGGTCAGCCGGAAAAATGAATTAGCGCGTCGAAACCGGGCGTTTCACCCAGACCGGCGACAGGCTGCTGCCACTGCCGGTGACGTACAGCACCGCGGCCTCACCGCGTTCCAGGGCGACCGGTTTTACGTCGCCGACTTTCTTGTCCCCATCGTATAGCGCCAGGCTGACTTTCACCGGGTTGATTTCACGTTCGCCACGGCCCTTGGCGGCCACGTTCGGCACCACGTCGGTCTTGCCGTCGGCGGTTTTCAGGGTCAGTGCCTTGTCGCTGAGGTTCTGCACCCGTACCAGGGATTTCTGTTTGTTCTTGAACGGTGGTTCCTCGATCAACTGCGGTGCGCCACTGGCGTTGTTGACCAGGGTGTAATAGTGATCGCCGGCCAGATTCACCGGCAGGCTCTGGCTGCCGACCTTGGCGCTGTAGTCACCGCCCGGCATGAAGCTGAAGTCACTGCTGGACAGGGGCGCGACATCGCTCAGGTTGGTGCTGCCGACGGTGGCGCTGACTTCAGCGTTGCTGGCGTTGTAGATCCGCACGAAGGTCGAGCCTTTCGGTGCGGTCGGGCCATACAGCGCCGCGTCGCCACCGGCGAAGGCCTGCATCGAAAGCACACTCATACCAGCAACGAGTGCGAAGGTCTTGGCGAGACGACGAGGAGTAGTCGTGAAAGTCATGGAAGTACCTCTCTCTTTCAGTTTTGCGCCCGGTCGGGCGTCTCGGATTTAGTGTTGATTGCTACGTTTTGTTGGCGCGCGCCGGCTTGTTTAAGCTCTGCGACCCACTGCGGGTCGGCGTCGCCGATTTCGTTGTTCACAGGCAGATATCGTTCCGGAAACTCCCAGATCAGCACTTGTGGCGGGCTGTTCTTGAAAGCATCGCTTTTCAGGTAGCTGAGCATTGGCAGGATCGGGCCGTGGCCGTCTTCGGCGTAATTGACCACGTCGCTGTGCAGCGCTTGTTTCAGCGCGCCGACGAAGTTCCAGTTGGGGTTGGCGCTGTAGCTGGTGCCGATCAGCGCCACGGGTACTTCGGTGTTGGCGAACAGGGCGTCGTCACCGGCTGGCTGGTCGCCGGCCGCCACGGTGTTGCGTTTCTGCAAAGCCTCTTGCGCCGGCATCAGGTTCTCGAACAGTGGGTCCAGTGGCAGGAACAGACGCAGGTCGCCCTTGTGCGTGACTTTCTCCGCCGGCTGGGTGACGAAGTCCTGCGGCTCGCCGCTCAGCGGGAACTTGTCGGCAATGGTCTTGGCCAGGCGGTTGGCCGCGATTTCCGCGCCTTCCGGCGTCCAGTGGGTGTCAGTGCGCAGGAACACTTGCTGACCGTTCTGTTTGGCTTTCAGCAGCGGGCCGAGCAGATCAGGCGCAGGAATCCGGTCGGCCGCCAGGCGCTGGTGGAAGTCCTGGTAGAGATTGGCGTGGATGCTCGCCGGTTTCACCTCGCCGAGGTGTTCCGGGTACAGCCGCACCTTGGCCGGCACCACCGCCATCACCAGTTGCACGCCTTTGGCTTTCAATGTCTGGCGCACGCCTTCGACCAGCGCGTAGTTGCCTTGCAGGTTCAGCTCTTCGTTGACGATCGGGTGGAACTCTTCATCGCTGTACAGCCACTGGTCGCGACCGAGCACAACGCCCGGACGACCTTCGTTGAACAGCTTGAAGTCCAGCGCCGCCCAGAGGTTGGTGCCCAGGCGCTTGATCGGAAACTCGTCGTCGTAGTGCGTCTCTACCGCTTTGGTCCAGCGACCGTTCAGCACCGTGGCGTCGGCGTTGGTGCTGAAACCGAAGAAGCTGCGCGTGGACCACAGGCCCAGGGCCAACAGGGTCACCAGGAACAGGGCGATGTAGAAGATGCGTAATGAGCGGGTCATGGTCAGATCCCTCAGAACTGGAAATAAAGGAACGGCGAGAAGCTTTGTGCCGAGAGTTTGAGAATCGAGGCGATGAACAGCAGCAGCACCAGCGCGCGCATCACATAACGCGACCAGTCAGCGGTCCAGTAGGCTGGTTGCACCTGGGCGTCGACGCCGACGGTGTAGCCAGGCTGATGGATGCTCGCCGGGTTATCCCCAGGCGCGGCCTTGATCAGGCCCGGTTCGGCGGCGGCCGGGCCGTCGCTGTCGACGTTCACCGCAGGCCTGGTCTTGACCGGTGGCTGGTTGGTGTAGAAGTCGCGCAGGCCGAAGAACGCCAGGGTCACATAGGCCACGATCAGCGTTGCCACTTGCAGGCCGGTGAGGCTGGCCTGGTTGAGTTCCGACAGCGACCAGTCGCCGAAGCTGAACATCGCGCCGTACATGCGGCCGGCGACGTGCAGGTTTTCCGCACGGAAGATCACCCAGCCCATCACCACCAGCAGGAAAGTAAGCGCCCAGCGGATCGGGTTGAAGCGGCGTGGCGAAGTGTTGAGGCCGATGGCTTTTTCAATCGCCAGCCACGTGCCGTGCCACGCGCCCCAGACGATGTAGGTGATGTTCGCGCCGTGCCACAGACCACCGAGCAGCATGGTCAGGAACAGGTTGCGATAGGTCATCAACGTGCCTTTGCGGTTGCCGCCCAGGGTGATGTACAGGTAGTCGCGCAGCCAGGTCGACAGGCTGATGTGCCAGCGCCGCCAGAACTCGGTGATCGACTGGCTGACGTAAGGCTGCTTGAAGTTTTCCATGAAGCGGAAACCCATCATCAAGCCCAGGCCGATGGCCATGTCGCTGTAGCCGGAGAAGTCGAAATACAGTTGCGCGGTGTAGGCCAGCGCGCCGAGCCAGGCATCACCCGTGGTCGGGTTTTGCAGGGCGAAGCAATGGTCGGCCACCACCGCGAGGGTGTCGGCGATGAAGACCTTCTTGATGAATCCCTGCATGAACCGCGTGCAGCCCTCGGAGAACTTGTCGAGGGTGTGGGTGCGGTTGTTGAACTGGTCGGCCAGGTCACGGAAACGCAACACCGGGCCGGCGATCAGGTGCGGGAAGATCGCCACGAAGGCCGCGAAGTCGATCAGGTTGCGGGTCGCCGGGGTGTCGCCACGGTAGACGTCGATGATGTAGCTGATGGACTCGAAGATGTAGAACGAGATCCCGATCGGCAAGAGCACGTGGGTCAGGATGAACGGCTCCAGGCCCACCGACGTCATCATCGCGTTGATGCTGTCGACGCCGAAGTTGGCGTACTTGAAGTAGCCGAGGATGCACAGGTCGACGGCCACGCCGAGCAGCAGCCAGCGCTGCGCCGGTTGGGTCCGCACGCCGGCGGCACCGACTCTCAGGCCGATCCAGTAGTTCCACAGCGTGACCGCGGCGAACAGCGCGAGGAAGTCCACCCGCCACCAGGCGTAGAACACGTAGCTGGCGATCAGCAGCAGTAAGTTGCGATAGCGTTGCCCGCTCAGGTAGTACAAGCCGAGAAAGATCGGCAAGAACAAAAACAGGAACACGTTGGACGAAAAAACCATCCCGATCTCTCCTTGTTTAACCACAGTCAAGGGCCGCAGCCCCCCCAAACCCCCCCACCAAAAACCGGGGGGCCTAACACACAAAAACTCAAACTCGACACCGACCCTGTGGGAGCGGGCTTGCCCGCGATTGCAATCTGACATTCAACATTGATGTCGACTGACCCACCGCTATCGCGGGCAAGCCCGCTCCCACAGGGTTTTGGGTTGGCCTAAGAGCCTTTGCCCTTCTCGTTGGCCGGGTCATAGACCCTGGTCAGGTCGCCGCCGAGGCGGAAGGTCTTGAACGGCTGCATGCCGTGCTTTTTCTCCAGCACATCGGGCGTGCAGGTGTAGAGGGTGCAGAACGGTTCGAGCCAGGCGAATTTCATGTCCTCTTTCAAGTCGGTCATGTCCTGTTCCTTGCCGTTCTTTTTCTCGAACGCGTCGGGGTCTTTCACTCCGGCGAGGACGCGATCAGCCAGGCGTTTGAGCGCGCCGTTGTTTTCCTGGCGCAAGTCCACACCGTTGACCTGGGCGAAACTGGCGATCATCGCCAGCGGTGGCAGGGCGTAGTTGTGATAGGCCAGTGCGCGTTGCTGGCGCTTGAGTTCGTTGGGCAGGAAGCCGTCGGCGTCGACCTGGTTGGCGCCGACCTTGTATTCCTTGACCGCCCAATCGAACAGGTCGCGGCGGTTGGTGGCGATGGAGGTGGCCATCACCGACCAGGCGGCCCAGTACGAGTGGTTATTGGTTTGGTCCAGCGGCAGGTTGTCCCAGTCGCTGACCACCTGATCGGCCATCCTGCTGAACCAGGCTTCGATCAGCTGCGACTCCTGCTGATGGTTGGCCAGCGGATGGGAGTCGGAAAACTTCAGGCGAATGTACGCGGACGCCATGCTGCCCAGCGCCCATTTGCGCATCGACTTGCCGGTATGGTTGAAGTCCTTGGACATCAACGCATCGGCCTTGCCCCAGGCCGTCAGCCAACTGAGTGTGCATTCCAGCTGTTCCGGACGACCGTCACGCATGAACTGCATGACCCGTTTGCTGGTACCGCGTTCCAGTTTGGTGATGTCGGCGGTGCTGTCGCGGAAAGCTTTTTCCGATTGCACGTTCAGCGTGGCGCGGGCCTTGTCCGAACCTTCGTACTTGCTGCGAAATTGCAGGGCGCCGGTATAAGGCGTCGGCGTCGCTTCGCAGCCCTCGCCCTTGTCGCCGGTCTTGAGTTTTTCGATCGGCGCGAAGTAACCCTGTGGCGGGCGCAATGGCGCGGCCGCCTGGGTTGCGCCGGCGAACACCGCCAGGCTCAAAAGCGTGGGTGCCAACAGATTTTTCAGTATCGGATTTCGCATGGCAGACCTCATTGCCCGGCCTGAGCGGTACGTTGCTCAGCGCTCGGGAATACGTTGCGTTTGCAGATTTTCGCTTCGACTTTCTGTGGCGCGGCACCCGCTTCAGGGCCCTGGACTTCGACGGCCAGCAAGTTCTGCGAGGCCCAGTCTTCGTCCGTGCGCAACTCAAAGGCGAAACGCCCGTCGGTCTCGGAGGTTTCCGGTTTGTCGATCTTGATGTCCTCGTGGCGCCCGTTCATGTACCAGAGGGTGGCTTGCAGGGTTTTCACCGACGTGTCGGCGAAGCGGATGTCGACCTGATGACTGCTGTTTTGCAGGTTCAGGTTTTTGCTGTTGACCATCAGTTCGTTCTTGCCCGGCTTCAGGGTGGTGCTGCCGGACATCTGTGCTTCCTTGCCTTCGCAACCGTTGTCCAGCAGCGCCATCATCTGGCGGTAGATGGTTTCCTGGTCGAGGCGATACAGCGGCGAGAATTCCCAGATGAGAATTTTCGGCGGGTTCTTCTGGAACTCTTCGCTGCCCAGGTACTGCAGCATCGAGCCTTCCAGGCCGCCGCCGGGGAACGCCACGTTGAGAATGTCGGCGCCGATGGCCTCTTCGAGGAAACCGGCGAAGTTGTAGTTCTTGCCACTGTGACTGGTGCCGACCAGGGTGATTTGCGGATTGCCGGAATCGCCGAACAGATCGCCATCGCCCGCTTCGCCTTTGGGTTCGGTGGTGAATTGATCCATGTACTGGATCGCGTAACTGGTGCCACAGAGTTGACCGGCCATGTTGTGCAATGTTCCGGTCTTGCCCATGCGACCCGACTTATGGGTCTCGAACTCACGCTTGGGAATGCCGGCGAACTCGGGCATTTGCTTGATTTTCTCGGCGACGATTTTCGCCGTGCGCTGGGCACCGTAAGGCGTCCAGTGCTGGTCGCCGCGGAAGTAGAAGTCGTGGGCGGGCAGGGTGTCGGGCAACGATTCGTTGGTCAGTGGCGACAGGTCCGGCACCACGTAGCCCATGGCGGCGAAACGGCCGAGCATGGTCTTGTAGTTTCTCAGTGCCTTGTCGAAATCGAAGCTGGCTTTTTCCGCCGGGTTCAATTTGTTGCGGTTCACCAGGCCACGGGTCGGCTGGTAGACCACCACCAGTTCCACGCCTTTGCTCTTGAACGCATCGTGCAGTTGCTTCATGCGTTTGTAGCCGGCGGGCGTGGTGTCGAATTCGGTGCGCAGGTCTTCCTGGGTCCGGAACAACCAGTCGCCCTGAGCCTGTACCAGCGTGGTGAAGTTCTGCTGATAGCGCGTGGTGTAGTTCTTCGCGTCATGGGCGGCCGGGCACAGGTTGCAGCACGGTTCGGCGGTGTAAGTGGGCGCCTTGGGTTCGTCGGCACGGGCACCGCTGGCGGCCGCCAGAATCCCGAGTGTCAGGCCCGACAGGCTGAGTAATTTGATCAAGTGTGGGTGCATAAAATTATCCTCAGTCCTGCATTTCGGTCTGGCGTTCGACAGGGTCGATCAGCACGGCTTTCTGCTGGCGCACCAGCAGGTCGAGAATTTCATCCTGGCGCTCGCCGAGAATCCCCGAGAAGCTGATGCCGCTGGATTTGGTCGGTGCGAGCATGGACACGCGGTACAGCTCGACGCTCAGCGGCGAGTCGATGGACAGCGGCCCGCTGCCATTGCCCGCCAGTTCACCGCCGACCACGATCAGCGACACCTGGGCGTCGAACGGATCGAGCTTGATGTCGCGGTCGGTGTTGGTCAGGTCCTTGATGTGGCCGTAGACGCCGGTCAGGCCGTTGGCCATGGCGACGTTTTCGTAGAGGCGGATGTTCACGCTGTTACGAATGCGGATGCCGTGGCGCCGGTTGCTGATCACCTTGTTGCCCCACAACAGGTTGTCGGCACTCTCGTAGAGGGTGATGCCGTCGGTGTGGTTCTGGTAGATCTCGTTGTGGGCGATCAGGTTGTTCACGCTGTTACGGTCGATCACCAGGCCCGAGAGGTGGTTGTCGTAGCTGCGGTTGTTGAAGATGAAGCTGTCGTTGACCTCACGGGAAATAATGATCCCGTGCTTCTTCCTGGTCCCGTGCACCCTGTTGTCGGCAATGATCAGGCCGTGGGAACGGTCGTGCGGGTCAATGCCGTAGACGATGTTGTCTTTGTAGGTGTTGCCCTTGACCACGAAGTCGCGGGTTTCGTAGCAGTAGAAGCCGTACCACATGTCCGAGAACTCGGAACCGACGATCCAGCCGGTCGGCTCGGGACGCTTGAGCACCTTGGCCATGTTCGGCGTGTATTGGGAAATACTCACGCCGTAGGACTTACTGTTGGCGTAACCGAAACTGGCGATCTTGCTGTTGGCGATGTAGGTCTCGGTGCCGCCCCAGGACAGCAGGAACGGCCGGAATTCCTTCGGCGAAGTGAACGTCGCCGGACCGTTGTCCTTTTCGCGCCAGCCGGTGATTTTGGTATCACGCACGAACAA
Source organism: Pseudomonas moorei (assembly GCF_042846945.1). Lineage (NCBI taxonomy): Bacteria > Pseudomonadati > Pseudomonadota > Gammaproteobacteria > Pseudomonadales > Pseudomonadaceae > Pseudomonas > Pseudomonas moorei. The sequence continues at coordinate 201,009 of NZ_AP035776.1, read as the reverse complement.
CTGGCCGTCGTTGACCAGGAACGAACCGGCTTCTTGCGACAGGCGCAGCTCCTGGGTCTGCTTGTCGATTTCCAGGATGCCGTGACGACCGACCACGATCGGCAACCGGGCGAGGAACACACCCGGCGCGGTTTCGATGACGTACTTGGGCAGCTTTTTCGCCACGTCCTTGAGGTTCATGTAGCCGTCGTCGACGAAGATCGCCTGGGGGATGCCGTGCTGACGCACCACCCATTCGGCCATTTTGTTGTCGCCGCCGATGAAGTCCTTCAGGGCGTCTTCCTGCATCATCCGGCGCACGCTGATCTTGCCGGCCTTGCTGCGCACGATTTTCGCGGCGATGGCTTCGGCGGTGTAGCCGGAGATGTCCGGCAATTTCGGCGTGGCCAGTTCCAGCGGCGCGGTCGGTGCGCTGCTGACGGTGTAGGTCTTGGCCTGTTGCAGTTCCTTGGCCAGGGTGGCCGGCTTGCCTGGTTGAGGGGCCGCCGGTTCGACTTTGGCCGGCTCCACATTGGCGAAGGCAGCCGCACTGGCCAGCAGCATCGCGCCAGCCAGCAAGGTCAACGAACCTTTCTTGGCATTGTTCATGTCGGGGACTCCCTTCGCGGTGTGCATCAGAAGCGCCAGATCACGTCGATGAACGCGCGGTGCATGTACGAATCAACCTGGCTGCCGTAGGCATCGCCGGGCTTGAACACGCCGCCACGGAAGCGCACCAGGGCCGAAGGCTCGTCGATCTTCTGGCTCAATGCCGCTGGCAACAGACCCTGTTTGAAGTACTTGGTGACCACCAGGTCCATTTCCTGACCCATGTCTTTCTCGCCATCGTTCAGCGGCAGCGAGGTGCTGGAGAGCACGGCGCCGGTGACGTCGTCGGTGGTGTTCTGCACCGCATCGATGCCGTTGCTGCCGACCGGCTTGTTGCCGTCGACACGCCAGAACTTGTGGTAGATCAGGCTGGCGTCGTACTCATCGTTGAGCATCCATGAACCAAACAGCGTGGCGGTTTGCAGGTTGTTCATTTCGCCACGGAAGGCTTCGCCGAAACGGTGGACCCGCGAGCGTGTGCCGGTGTAGTTCGAACGGTTGCTTTCCAGACCGTTCTGTTCGTAATCGGCGCTGGCCCGGGCGTAGGCCGCACCGACTTGCCATTGCGGATCGAGGCGCAGGCGCACGCCCAGGTCGGTGGCCCAGCCGTTGACATCGCCGCTTTGCTTGGGTTGCGCGGGCACAGTGCCATCGGCGTTCAGCGGGTTGACCGTATCGCGGTCGCCGCTCATGCCGGTGACGCTGCCCCAGTAATTGACCGTGTTGGTGTTGCGCCAGTTATAGGCATCACTGTTGGCCTGGAGGCCGATCCAGCTGATGTCGCCGTTCTGTTTTTTGTCCAGCGAGTCGCTGGGCACACCCGGTTGCGGATAGTCGAGCTTACCGTCGTCGTGGGTGTGATGACCGCGAATGCCGACCCACTGACCCGGTGTCCACTGGTACTCGGCCTCGGCGTAAGCGTGCAGGCGATCCTTGTCCTTGGGCGCCAGCTCTTTCAAGTCCGTGCGGTACTCGCTGAAGCGTTCGGCGACACCGGCATTGGCGCGCAACAGGGTGGTGTCGAAGGTCCAGTTCAGGGCTTCGATGTTGGTGTCGCGCCATTGTCCGTCGTCGTTGTGCAGGCGCTGGCGACCGAATTTGAGGATCTCGCCGGGGTAGGGCGTGAAGCCGCTGTAGCCGACCCAGAACTCGCGCATCGCCAGGTAGTTCTTCTTGGTCTGGCGATCATTGTTGCTGGTGTTCTCGGTGCCTTCGGACTGTTGCAGGGTGTCGGTTTCGATGATGTCCGTGGCCGTCACGGCCTGACCCATGGCGTAGGCGCTCCACGCGCCGCTTTCGCCATAGACCCAGGGACGCAGGTCGAGACCGACACCGTTGACGTCGCCGCCGGGCCGGGTGCCGAGGTCGCGGTCGTCTTCGGACTGGCCGGTGATTTTCACTTCGAGGCCGAAGTTCTTGGTTTCGGTGATCGCCGCCAGTGTCGGGCAGGACCAGATCAGCGCGAATGTCAGGCCAATGCCGGCCTTCATGAATGGATTGAGCTTCATAGGGATTCCTCGCCGTCCTCTTCTTGCAGGGCGTGCAGTTGCAGCGTGTTCTGGCTCAAGGCACCACGAGTCGCCTGTTCCTGTTTCAACAGTCGTTGGGCCTCGGCAAGCTGCGCGGGCGGCAGTTGGGCTTCGAGTGTTTGCGCAAGCTCGGTGGCTTGCGGGGTGTTCTGGACCTTGGCCAATTGGCTGAAGACATAGGCATTGAGCGGGTCAGGCTTGGTGCCCTTGCCCTGGGAAAACAATTGGGCGATGGCGAAGTCGGCGCTGTTCTGACCGTTGCGCGCCGCAGTCAGCAGGTGATCGAGGGCCTTCTGTGGATAAACCTTGCCCAGGTAGCCCCGGCGATAGATCTGGCCGAGGTAATAATCGGCGGCGACTTCGCGGCCGACGGCTTTCTGGAAGTGTTCTTCGGCGACCTTGGCGTCAGCCGGGACCATCTTGCCTTCGTAGTAGAGCTTGCCCAGCAGCAGTTCAGCGCGTGGCTGGTCGGCGGCGCGACCGTTGTCCAGGTACTTCATCATCTGGTCGACATCGCCCAGTTCGGGGAAGTCGTAGAGCAACTGCGCGAGGGTGACCCACGACGCCGGGTAGCCTGGAGCAATGGGTTCGAGCAGCGACTGCGCGGTTTTTTCGTCAGGCGTGCCAAGGGTCGAATCAGCGAGCACACGGGCCACACTGTCAACCCGTTGCGCCGAAACCGCGCCGCGAGCGTGGGCGGCTTGCAGCTGCTTGATCAGTTCGGCTTGCTGCTCAGGCTTGGCCTGTTTCTGATAGACCGTGGCCAGCTCGACGTAGCAGATGTCGGTGGTGTTCAACGCGGCTTTGCAGATCGTTGCCACTTCGTCCAGGTGCTGGTCGTAAGTGCCCTGGGTGCGGTAGAGCAGCACCTGCGCCAGACCCGCTTCCGGTTTGCCTTCGGCGCGCCATTGGCTGATTTGCTGCTGGGCATTCACGTTGGGGAAGCTGTGCGGGTATTGCAGGTACAGCATGGCCAACGGGATCAACGTGTTGCCTTCGCCATTGGCGGCGGCTTTTTTCAGCAGGCTTTCGGCTTCGTGATGCTCGGCTTCGGTGGAGCCGGGTTTGGCCACCAGCAGGCGACCGAGGCGCGCCTGTGCCCGTGGCGATACATCGGCGGCGGCGCGATAGGTCGCCTCGGCCTGTTTGATCTGATCGGGGTCGCGGCTGTCGACCTGAATGTCAGCCAGCCCGACTTGCGCCTCGCTGTAGCCCAGGTCCGCCAGCGCGCGGTAGTTTTGCGCCGCGGTGGTGGTGTCGCCACGCTTGAGGGCTTCGTTGGCCAGGCGCTGGTCGGGCAGGCCGGCACAGCCGGCGAGGCTGACTGCCAATGCCAGCGAACACACCACCAAGCCACTGTGGGAGCTGGCTTGCCAGCGATTCGCTTGACGCGGTTCGTCAGAAACACCGCATTGATCCAATCGCTGGCAAGCCAGCTCCCACAGGGATCTCGGTGTTCTCAGAAGACTGATGATCGTCACAGGCATGTCCTCCGCTTAAAGACCAGCGGCCATGGCTTTGTCGATCAGCCAGTTCAGGTTCGGGCCACGGTCGCTGCTCACTTCCACCGGGCGGCCGGCGAGGGTGGTGTCCAGGGCTTCGTCCGGCTGGATCAGGACGCGAATGTCAGACGACAGGTCGGCGCTTTTCAGGCTGGTGCTGCTGACGATCTTGCCAGTGCGGGATTTGTCTTCGCCGGCGATCTGGAAGCGCACCGCAGTGCCTGGCAGCACGTCGCTGAACTGGCGATAGGAGAAGCGCGCTTCAACGTTGGCTTCGCTGTTGCGTGGCACCAGTTGGAAGATCACGTCGCCTTTGCTGGCGTACTGACCGTTGGCGACCATTTGCTGGGCCAGGGTGCAATCGCACGGCGAAGTCAGGGTGCCGGTCATTTGCTTGCCGAACAGCTCTTCGACCTTGGCCGGTGTCAGTTGATCGTCTTCCAGATGGCCCTTGAGCACGTCGAGCATGCTGGTGCTGAAGGTTGCCAGCGGTGCGCCTTTGGCGGCCACGCCATCGGGTTTCAGCAGGCTCTGTACGGTACCGTCGCGGGGCATGGTGATGCTCACGCCGGGCACGCTGACCAGACCGGCCTGAGCGTGGCTGACGAAGTACATGCCATACACCGACTTGAAAATGAACCCGAACGCGGCCAGGCCAACCACGAAAATCCCCAGGCTGAAGGTCACGGCTTTCATGCGCCCGAACGCGGACATGCCGTGGCCGCCGTCCTTGATCTTGCGTGCCTTGGTGAAGTTGTCACGCTGCAGCGTCGCCAGCACTTCGCCGATGCTGACGATGTCGCCGGCCAGGTGCGAGGTGATCAGGTGGCGCAGGGTCGAGATATCTTGTTGTTCCAGATTCTGGAACTGGCAACCGGCACGACCGGTCTGGCGATCGAAGGAGCGAACCTGCAACTCGACGTCCATGGCCAGGCCGAGGTTGTCGATCACGAATTGCAGGCGGGCCTTGTACACATCGCCGGCCTTGAGCGGCAGCTGGCCGGCGTTGAAGGCCAGGCCACCGGCGGAGAGGTCGAGCACTCGCGCTTCGACCGGCGTGCGGTCGGGACCGAAGAAGCGCAGCTTGGCCGGAATTTTCACTCGGGCGTGTTGGCGCTGGGCTTCGGATTCATGCACTACGTTGGCGTTGACGGCGGTATTCATAGGGGCGGTTTCCTTGTTAATTCAGGCGAGTTCGGTCAGACCATCAACAGCAGCACGGCGACGAAAATGCTGCCGGCAGAGAAGGTCATGGTCCGAGACGACCAGGTGTTGAACCAACGTTGAAAGCTGGCGAGATCACGGGTCAGAGAAGTGGGCTGGCGAGTCCAGGACTGTTGGTCGAGGCGGAAGAACACGTAGATCTTCACCAGCGCACCGACGATCTGGTTGTAATAGAGAATCGCCGGGTAGGCCGGCCCGATCCGGTGACCGGAGCAGGACAGCAGCAGGGTCAGGATCAGGCGAGTGATACCGATCCACAGCAGGTAAACCAGGATGAACGCGGTGCCGTATTTGAAGCTGGCGATCATGGCGACGGTCAGGCCGAGCAACGAGGTCCACATCGACACGCGCTGGTCGAACAGGACCACCGAGGTGAACAGGCCGAGGCGCTTGATCCCCAGGCCCAGGGCGCGGGAATTCTGCCGCAGGTTGTTGCCGTACCAGCGGAACATCAGTTTGCGACTGGCCTTGATGAAGCTCTTTTCCGGCGGGTGTTCAACGGTGTGGATCGCGGCGTCGGGCACGTAGAAGGTGTCGTAGCCCAGGCGCATGAGGCTGAACCAGCTCGACTTGTCGTCACCGGTGAGGAACTTGAAACGACCCAGGCGCCAGTGTTGCAGCGAGTCGCTTTCCACGTCGGCGATGAAGTCCGGGTTTGTCACGACGCTGGCGCGGAATACCGACATGCGCCCGGTCATGGTCAACACGCGCTTGGACAGGGCCATCGAGCACATGTTGATGTGACGCTGGGCGAAGCGCAGCTTGTGCCATTCGCTCATGATGTAGCCGCCACGCACTTCGCAGAACTCGTTGGTGGTCAGGCCGCCGACGTTGCCGAACAGCTGGAACCACGGCACGGTCTTGAGCACCACACCCTCCGCGAGCACGGTGTCGCCATCGATCACGGCTACCACCGCACGGTCATCCGGCAGGTGACGGGAGATGGCGCGGAAGCCGTATGCCAGGCCGTCACGCTTGCCGGTGCCGGGAATGCGCACGAAGTCGAGCTTGACCCGGGCCGGTGGATTCATCCGGTTCCACAGGCTTTTCACCAGCAGCTCATCGGACATTTCCACGATGGAGCAGACCACGGTGGTCGGCAGGCCGCAGTCGATGGCTTCGCGGATCACTGAGCTGTAGACCTGCGCGGTGGTCAGGGCGTCGATGCGGAAACTGGTGACCATCAGAAAGACATGGGACGGGTCTGCCGCTTTACCGAGCTTGCGCACTTTGCGCCGCAGGTGCGGATAGACCACGTAGAGAAACAGCATGCCGCGCAGAAAATGCGTGGCCCCCATCGAGTAGCGCCAGATGCCGACGATACCGATCAGGAAAATGAAGTCCTTCGACTCGGAGTCGAACGTGGATACAGGCAACGCCAGGGCGATGCCCATCAATAAGCTTAGATAAAACAGCCAACCGGCGGCCTGGAGTAGGCCGTGCTTTAGCCTGTGCATAATCTGCATCCGTCTAGAGATTTCGGGTTAACGCAGGCGTACAAACCTGTAGGAGCGAGCTTGTCGAATCGTCGCACCGTCGCGATGGTCGCCAAGCTCGCTCCTACAGGGGGCTTACCAGCAGATGCCTTCGGTGCGGCCGCTGACGCTGGTGGCCTTGGACATGAAGCCGACCAGGTCGATCACCTGCTTGCCGTGCGGGACGTCCTGCGCCAGAGCGCGGAATTTCTCGTCACGGTTACCGAGGATGATCACGTCGGAGTTGTTGATCACGTCGTCGAAGTCGGAATTGAGCAAGGACGAGACGTGTGGGATCTTCGACTCGATGTAGTCCTTGTTCGCGCCATGAACACGGGCGTATTCGACGTTGCTGTCGTAGATGCTCAGGTCGTAGCCCTTGCCGATCAGCATTTCCGCCAGGTCAACCAGCGGGCTCTCGCGCAGGTCGTCGGTACCGGCCTTGAAGCTCAGGCCCAGCAGCGCGACTTTGCGTTTGTCGTGGCTGGATACGATGTCGAAGGCGTTCTGCACCTGGGACTCGTTACTGCGCATCAGCGAGTTGAGCAGCGGGGCTTCCACATCGAGGGAGCCGGCGCGGTAGGTCAGGGCGCGAACGTCTTTCGGCAGGCAGGAACCGCCGAAAGCGAAGCCTGGGCGCATGTAGTACTGGGACAGGTTCAGGGTCTTGTCCTGGCAGACCACGTCCATCACTTCGCGACCGTCGACGCCGACTGCCTTGGCGATGTTGCCGATCTCGTTGGCGAAGGTCACTTTGGTGGCATGCCAGACGTTGCAGGTGTACTTGATCATCTCGGCGACGGCGATGTCCTTGCGGATGATCGGTGCATCGAGCTCTTCGTACAGCGATTGCAGAACGTCACCCGAGGCCTTGTCGAACTCACCGATGACGGTCATTGGTGGCTGGTCGTAGTCGGCGATGGCGGTGCTTTCGCGCAGGAACTCAGGGTTCACGGCGACACCGAAATCGACACCGGCTTTCTTGCCCGAGCAGTCTTCGAGGATCGGGATGACCACGTTGGCCACGGTGCCAGGCAGCACGGTGCTGCGTACGACGATGGTGTGGCGGGTGCTCTTGTCACGCAGGACAAAACCGATTTCGCGGCACACGGCCTCGATGTAGTTCAGTTCCAGATCGCCGTTTTTCTTGCTCGGCGTGCCGACGCAGATCATTGACAGGTCGGTGTCGCGAATCGCCTCGGCGAAATTGGTCGTGCCGCGCAGACGGCCCGTCTGGATACCTTGTGCCAGAAGTTCGCCCAGGCCCGGTTCAACGATCGGCGATTTGCCGGCATTGATCATATCGATCTTGTCTTTGGCAACATCGACGCCGACAACGTCATGGCCCCGTGCAGACAGGCAACCGGCACACACTGCGCCGACGTAACCCAAACCAAATATGCTGATGCGCATCGCAATTACCTCTCTATTATCAAGCCTGTATTCATCAGGCCATTAGATGGCCGTAGTTAATGGTGTTTCAGCGGTCATAGTGCACTCGCAAGTGCGGCTTGCAGGCGCAACAATGCCGCGTTCTGGCATATAAGTTACGAGTGTCTAAATAAGTGCACTCAAGGTGTGCGTAACCAGGCCTTATTATTGTGACGTGCCCTGTTATGCAGCCGACCCCCTGTTGTCAGAGGATGACCGTGCAATCGTCTTGCGCGCTCAAAGCCAGGCTGGAAGCCTGTAAATCAAGCGGTTGGGTGCTCCATCGAGCACGCTTATAGGGGCGCTGCCATGGCCTTGTAGGGGATAGTCATAAACCGTTATCTCCTGTCCGTTGTGTGTTGCCCAAATCAGGGATTATTCAGCACAAGTTGATGTGACAACTTTGCTACATGGATCTCTGCTCTGCGTAAGTTATCTCGTACAAGCACTGTGAGAATCGTTACCGGTGGTATGAGCGGTGCATTCGGACATAGTTCCGATCCGCTGATCACGAATTCTGTAATTTCTTGAAATATTGAGAAAGATGGCACTGCTTTCATATTGATAGCACTTGCCGTTTCGCCCTTTATATATAGGCGATTTATTGGAGGGGATAGTTTTTTGCCACTACCGATAAAAATTTTCAGTGCCACTACTGAAAAAAATCGTAAAAGTCGAGTGAAACTAAAGTTATAAATCTGAATGATGTATTTTTGGCGCCATAAAAATGGCGAAAAAGCGAGGGAAGTGGGGTGATCTATGGGGGCGCATGACGAATTTGAGCGTCATGCGCCAAGCGGTGCTTCAGTCTGGAGCGTGATCGCGCAGGAACACCAGGTTGTCCGGTTTCGACTGCTCGGCGCTGTAACGATAGCCTTGCACGTCGAACTGTTTGAGGGCGGCCGGGTCGTTGATGCGTTCTTCAATCACGAAGCGACTCATCATGCCGCGCGCCTTTTTCGCGTAGAAGCTGATGATTTTGTACTGGCCGTTCTTCAGGTCCTTGAACTCGGTATTGATGATGCGCGCGTTCAGGGCATTGCGTTTGACCGCCGAGAAATACTCGTTCGAGGCCAGATTCAGCAGCACGTCATCACCCTGGTCGGCCAGGGCTTCGTTCAACCATTCGCTGATCCGCGTGCCCCAGAAGGCATACAGATCCTTGCCCCGGGCATTGGCCAGTTTGGTGCCCATTTCCAGGCGGTACGGTTGCATCAGGTCCAGCGGGCGCAGCAAGCCGTACAGGCCGGAGAGCATGCGCAGATGTTGTTGGGCGTAATCGAAATCGGCTTCGCTGAAGGTTTGTGCATTGAGGCCGGTATAAACGTCGCCCTTGAACGCCAGCAAGGCCTGTTTGGCGTTTTCAGGGGTGAACGCGGGCGTCCAGCTGCCGAAACGCGCGGCGTTGAGCCCGCCGATCTTGTCGGAGACGTGCATCAGCTCGCTGATTTGCGCCGGTGTCAGCTCGCGCAATTGCTGGATCAGCTCCTGGGAATGGTCCAGGTATTGCGGTTGGGTAAAGCGCTGGGTCGCCGGCGGTGTTTCGTAATCGAGGGTCTTGGCGGGTGAAATCACCATCAGCATGAAGTCGTCTCCTTTAATCGTGGTGGCGATTCTAGGGGGTTGTCCTGGTTGACTCCAGCTATCAAGGTCATAGGTGATCGGTGGTTTGCCAGGATGGGCACCCTCGCCACAATGAGTTCGGCTTGGCTGCGGGTGTTGGGACGGGATCAGCTATAGTGCCGCGCGGGTTTTGTTATGGAGACATCTCATTGCGCTTTGTTTTTCTGTTTTCGGCCTGGCTCCTGAGCTTCGGGGTCTTGGCGGCGCCGGGTGAAGTGGCGACCCTTGATCGCAGCACCTGGCCTGAGCAACTCGGCAATCCGACGCTGTTCGACGTCGCCTCACGCGCTGAAATCCTGATGTTTGCCCATGTGCTGCTGACCAGCGAAGCCCTGGACGAACCGGCGCTCGCGCAGCGCCTGGGCTTGCGTACGGTCAACATGGCGTCGGTCAATCACGTGCGCCAGCGCCTGTGGCAGCGCCTGTTGAGCAACTACAACTACGCCCAGCAAAGCTGCGACCAGGATGCGTCTTTCTGTTTTCTGGTCGAGGACCTGCCTACCCTGCGCGAACAAGCCGCCAAGTTTCAGATCGGTGAGGACAGCTACTACATCAAGTGGGCCGAACCGAGTCGCCTGTTCCATGCCCAGTACCTGGACGAGCAATTGCGCAAGGCCGCGCTGTTTCCGCAAACCAGCAGCGAAGTCGATCGTTTTGGCGACTTTGAGCGCAATGGCGACGAGATGCACGACCGGCTGTTTCTGCTGACCTTCGACAGCGGCGCCAACGCCATGCCGGACAACACGACCTGGGTCACCGAGTACCTGCGCAAGTCGAACTTGAGCGGTACGTTCTTCGTGCTGGGCAAGGATATTCAGGCGCGTCTGGCGGAGCGTTCGGTGGCGAGCCTGCAGTCGACCTACTCCATGCAGTGCGTCGGCGTCCAGGGCTGGGAGTTCCGCTCCCACAGCCATTGGCAGGACTGGCAGGATTCGATACGGCGCAGCGTCGAACTGGTCAAAAACAAGCTGCCGGAGAACTACGTGCCGTTGTTTCGTCCGCCCGACGGTCAGCGCCGTTCCGATGCCGAAGGCTTCTTCAAGTCTCAGGGGGTGCGGGTGGCGTTGTGGGACATCGATGCCCAGGACGGCGCCGGCAAGCTCAAGGCCACCCAGAGCGCGCAGCGGGTGCTGACCCTGATGCTGCTGTGGCGCCATGGGGTGATCAATTTCAATGTGAAACAGGATGGGGTGAAAACGGCGCTTCCCTGGCTGATTACGCAAACGGCGCAGAGCGGGATCGGTTGGGAGGACTGCCAGAGCGGTTTCCAATGACAAAGCCGACGCGGCTTCGCTGGAAACGGGAAATGCCCGTAAACATTGGGCGAAGGGCGATTTTGGGAGGGATTTCGATGCAGGCGGACTTCCGACTTTAAACGGGTGATGGCAGTCCGCCAAGTGCTATTGGTCATTCTGAAAAATAAACTTCAAAAAAGCGTCAAAGTGCTTTTTTCTGTCATGTGTTTTGGAGTATTACGAAGACAGACCGCCGAAACCTGCAACACAGGTGGCGTCTTCCAAGACCCGTTTGTTTGCAGTCACTTGGATCTCCGCAGGTGAGATTCGGCGGCCACTTCGAGGCGCAGCACCGCCAAGGTATTGCGTCGACTGGCTCCCACAAAGGTGACCGAGTATGGATGATCACGGACGTAGCTCTTCTTCCAACCAGCCAATCCTTTATGTACTCGATACCAATGTATTGATTCACGATCCAAACGCGCTCCTCAATTTCGAAGAACACCACGTTGCCATCCCGATGACCGTGCTTGAAGAGCTCGACAAGCTCAAGAGCGGGCATCACAGCGTTGCTGCCGAATGTCGCCAGGCCATTCGCCTGATCGACAAGACCCTGGGCGATGCCTCTCCCGAGGACGTCGAGCAGGGCGTGCCGATCCAGCGGGGCAAGAGCGGTCCGAAGGGCTTGCTGTCAATTCTGATGAGCAAGCGTGCCGAGCCGAACATCATTCTGCCCGAGCACCTGAACGACAACATCATCATCAACCAACTGATCGACCTGCACGCGCGCGATCCGAAACTGCCCGTGGTGCTGGTCACCAAAGACATCAACATGCGCCTCAAGGCCCGCGCTTGCGGGATCGCGGCCGAGGACTACAGCACCGACCAACTGGTCGACGACGTATCGCTGCTGCCAAACGGTTATCACAACATGACCGGCTCCTTCTGGGACCGTGTGAGCAAGGTCGAAACCCGTCAGGACCATGGCCGCACCTGGCACCAGGTGCAACTGATCGACAACCTGCCGGCCGTGCATATCAATGAGTTCATCATCGATGAGCAGGGCTTTGTCGGCTGGATCAAGGAGATCGAAGAAGACAAGCTGCTGATTCTGGACCTGCATCAGGAACCACTGTTGCATCAGGAAGCCTGGGGTCTGAAGCCACGGGACATCTATCAGAGCCTGGCGCTCTACGCCTTGCTGGATCCGGATATCCATCTGGTCAACCTGTCCGGTGCGGCCGGCTCGGGTAAAACCATCCTGGCGCTGGCAGCGGCGATCGAGCAGACCATGGTCAGCAAGCGTTACCGCCGGATCATTGCCACCCGCAGCGTGCAGGGCCTGGACCAGGAGATCGGCTTCCTGCCCGGTACCGAAGCGGAAAAAATGGAGCCTTGGCTGGGCGCGATCACCGACAACCTCGAAGCCTTGCACATGGATGACGAAAGCACCCATGGCAGCGTCGATTACATCCTCAGCAAAGTGCCGTTGCAGTTCAAATCCCTCAACTACATCCGGGGGCGCAGCTTCCAGCAGAGCCTGATCCTGATCGACGAGTGCCAGAACCTCACACCGCACCAGATGAAGACCATCATCACCCGTGCCGGTGCCGGCTCCAAAGTGGTGTGCCTGGGTAACCTGGCACAGATCGACACCCCATACCTGTCCGCGACCAGCTCCGGGCTGACCTACCTGACAGAACGCTTCAAGGATTTCCCGAACGGGGTGCACATCACCCTGCAAGGGGTGCCACGTTCGATCCTGGCCGAATACGCCGAATCGCATCTGTAACCTTTCAGCCAAAACCGGGCGGCCTCAAAAACCGCCCGGTTTTTTATGCCCGACACAATCTCCCTGTAGGAGCGAGCCTGCTCGCGAAAAACGCAGGGACAACGCGATCATTCAGGCAGTACGCGTTATCGTTGGCGTCCATCGCGAGCAGGCTCGCTCCTACAGGGGGCTGTGTGGGCCGATAATCGTGCGTGCGGAATTCTGACCCGCAGGTTTACAATCGACGCTCCTGATCAGGAGTAACCCCGTGCTGACTCATCTCGATTCCCAAGGTCGCGCCAACATGGTCGACGTCACCGAAAAAGCCGTGACGTTCCGTGAGGCGACGGCCCAAGCGCTGGTGCGCATGCTGCCCGAAACCCTGCAGATGATCGTCAGCGGCGGTCACCCCAAGGGTGATGTCTTCGCCGTGGCGCGCATTGCCGGCATTCAAGCGGCGAAGAAAACCAGCGACTTGATTCCCCTGTGCCACCCGCTGATGCTGACCGGCGTGAAAGTCGAGCTCAGTGCCGAGGGCGAGGACAGCGTGCGTATCGTCGCTCGCTGCAAACTGTCCGGGCAGACCGGCGTCGAGATGGAAGCCCTGACCGCCGCCAGTGTGGCAGCGCTGACCATCTACGACATGTGCAAGGCCGTCGATCGCGGCATGACCATCGAAAGCGTGCGCCTGCTGGAAAAGGTCGGCGGCAAGAGCGGGCATTTCCAGGCGGATCAGCCATGAATATCACGGTGAAATTTTTTGCCCGTTATCGCGAAGCGATTGGCGTGGATGCGCTGAAGGTCCAGGGCGATTTCGCCACTGTAGACGATGTGCGGGCGCTGCTGGCTCAGCGCGATGGCGCCGAAGTGCTAACCGAGCAAAACCTGATGTGCGCGCGCAACGAAGACCTCTGCCAGCTCGACGAGCCGGTGAGCGAGGGCGATGAAGTGGCGTTTTTTCCGACCGTGACCGGGGGCTGAGCCATGGCGATTCGCGTGCAGTCCACGGCGTTCGATCCGGGAGCCGAAGTCAACGCCATGCACGATGCCAATGTCGGCGTCGGCGCGGTGGTGAGTTTTGTCGGCTACGTGCGCGACTTCAATGACGGGCTCGACGTGGCCGGGATGTTCCTCGAGCACTATCCGGGCATGACCGAAAAAGCCCTCGGCAAGATTGCCAGCGAAGCCGGGCAGCGCTGGCCGCTGCTCAAGCTGGAAGTGCTGCATCGCATTGGCGCCCTGGAACCGGGCGAGCCCATCGTCTTTGTCGGCGCCGCCAGTGCGCACCGCCAGGCGGCGTTCGACGCCTGCGCCTTTGTCATGGACTACCTGAAAACCCGCGCACCGTTCTGGAAGAAAGAAAACACCAGCGACGGCCCGCGATGGGTGGAAGGGCGTGACAGTGATCATGCGGCGGCGGATCGCTGGAAGCATTAATTCCTGCGACTTCCTCGAGCAAGCCATCGCGAGCAGGCTCGCTCCCACAGTTGATCTGTGTCGTACGCAGACCCCCTGTGGGAGCGAGCCTGCTCGCGATGGCGTCATCTGCACCACCAAAAATGTTCTCGCCTCGCCACCCGACCACCGGCCGATACGGACTGCATTTGTCTGATTGACGGATAATACGTAAAAGTCCAATATGGAATTATAAGTACAAAAAAGGCTTTCCCTGTTTCAGCTCTTTCTTCTGTCTTGCCAAACCAACAACAACCCGCGAGAGAACGAACATGAAGAAGTTTCCCCTCATCACCGGTCTGGCCCTGAGCCTGTTGGCGTGCAGTAGCCTTTTTGCCGCCGAGAAAACCTTGCGCATCGGTATCGAGGCCGCTTACCCGCCGTTCGCTTCCAAAACCGATCAAGGCGAAATCGTCGGCTTCGACTACGACATCGGCAATGCCTTGTGCGCACAGATGAAGGTCAAGTGTGTGTGGGTTGAAGGCGAGTTCGACGGTCTGATTCCTTCCCTGAAAGTGAAGAAAATCGACATGGCGCTGTCGTCCATGACCATCAATGACGACCGCAAGAAGTCGGTGGATTTCACCCACAAGTACTACTTCACGTCATCGCGCCTGGTGATGAAGGAAGGTGCAGTGGTGGATGACCAGTACGCCAGCCTCAAAGGCAAGACGGTCGGCGTGCAGCGCGCCACCACCACGGACCGTTATGCCACCGAGGTGTTTGAGCCCAAAGGCATCATCGTCAAGCGTTACGGCAACAACGAAGAAATCTACATGGACCTGGCGGCCGGTCGCCTCGACGCCATTTTTGCCGACACCATTCCGCTCAATGACTTCCTGTCGATGCCGCGCGGTAAAGGCTACGCGTTTGTCGGGCCTGAGTTGAAGGACCCGAAATACGTCGGCGAGGGCGCCGGGATTGCCGTGCGCAAGGGTAATGCCGAGTTGGTCAGCGAACTGAACACCGCCATCGACGGCATTCGCGCCAATGGCGAGTATCAGAAGATTTCCGAGAAGTACTTCAAGTCGGATATTTACGGCGACTGATAGTCCGCTATCGCTGGCAAGCCCGCTCCCACATTGTCTGCGCCGTGCACAACGATGTGATCACCGCAGAACCTGTGGGAGCTGGCTTGCCAGCGATGAGGCCGGAACTGCCGATGCAGATCTCTAGCCCTTCAATTCCTTCAAATGCTTGTACACCGTCGCCCGTCCCATGTTCAGCACATTGGCCACGTAGTTCGAAGCGCTTTTGCCTTTGAAGGCCCCTTCGGCGTGCAGCGCCAGCACCAGCTCGCGTTTGTGGTCGCGGGTCAGCAGGTTCAGGCTCAGTTGCCGCTCGCGCAGCCAGTTATGCAGGAAGGTATTGATGCGCTCCTGCCAGTCGTCGCGAAACAGTGAGTCCGGTTGCGGAATCAGCTTGTTCGGCGACAGAAACAGGTCCAGCGCCGCCTTGGCATTTTCAAACAGCGAAATATTCAGGTTGATGCACAGGACCGCCAGCGGATGACCTTCGCGGTCGCGCAGGACGGTGCTCAAGCTGCGAATTTTCTGACCATCCCAATTGAGCTTTTCATACGGCCCGATATTTCGTTCGCTGACATCGTCGCTGAGCATGTCTTCAAGCGCCGAGTCGTCGCCGATCTCCCGTTTCGACAGGTTGTTGGCGATGTAATCGACCTTTTGCGTGCGCAAGTCGTGCAGCACCACTTCGGCTAGGGGAAAGAACAGCGTGGCGATGGCGTCGGCAATCGCCCGGAAGTTATCCAGGGACGCGTCGTTCAGGGCCGGGTCTTTTTCGGGGGCGTTCATACGTGGGGCTCCGGGCAGCTTCAGCGCCCCGAAAAACGGGGCTCTGAAAGTGTGCCGCAATCGTGTCGGCGCGTCACCTGAGGACGAAAATCAACCCAGGCGGGCAGGGGAGAGCATGTCGGCGTTCAAGCCGAAGCGCGTGAGTTGCTCGGGCAGGGCCTCGCCGCGCACCAGGGCGGCGCTGGCCTGGCCCATGGCGGGCGAAGTCTGGATGCCATAGCCGCCCTGTGCCGCCACCCAGAACAGGCCTGGCACCTGCGGGTCGAAACCGGATAACAGATCGCCGTCACTGACGAAGCTACGCAGACCGGCCCAGGTACGGGTCGGACGGCGGATGGTCAGGGTCGTGGCCTCTTCGATCTGGTAAATGCCCATGGCGATGTCCAGCTCTTCAGGCTGCACGTCATGGGGTTCTACCGGGTCGGCGTTGGCCGGCGAGCCGAGGAACATCCCGGCATCGGGTTTCATGTAGAAGGATTCGTCGAGGCTGACCAGCATCGGCCAGTGATGAATGTCCACGCCTTCGGGACCGGCAAAGATGAACGCCGCGCGCCGCTTGGGTTGCAGGCCCAGCGGTTTGGCGCCGGCCAGTTCGCCGATCTTGTCCGCCCAGGCGCCGGCGGCGTTGATGATGATCGGTGCGCTGAAGGTTTCAGTTTGGGTCTGTACGTGCCATACGCCTGCGGCATCGCGGCTCAGGCCCAGTACTTCGCAGTCTGTGTGGACTTGGCCTGTGTTGCGGCGGATACCGCGCAGATAGCCCTGATGCAGCGCGTCGGTGTCGATGTCGCTGGCGGTCGGGTCGAAGATAGCACCGTGGACTTTTTCCTGGCGCAGGATCGGCAGGCGGGCGCAGGCCTCCTCGGCGCTGAGCAATTGCATCTCGGGCACCGTGGCCTTGGCGCTCAGGTATTGATTGTTCAGCTCGGCCGGATCGCCGGTGAAGTCCACGGTCATCTCGCCGCGCGGGGTCAGTAGCGGATGCTCGCAGAAGCCGGCGGGTGGGGTGTCGAAAAACTCGCGGCTGGCCTGGGTCAATGCGCGAACCTGCGGCGTGCCATAAGCGGCGGTGTACAGCGCGGCCGAGCGACCGGTGGAGTGATAGGCCGGATGGGATTCGCGTTCGAGCACGACCACGCGCCCGTGCCGGGACAGCCAGAAGCCGGTGGAAGCGCCGGCAATCCCGCCGCCGATGATGATGAAGTCTGCGTGGCTCATGAACGTCTCCTGATGGGGCGTAAATGCCAATGATTTGAATGCTCTATGTGGGAGCGAGCCTGCTTGCGATGGTCTGTCAGACGACTCAGTGGTGCCTGATCCACCTTCGCGAGCAAGCTCGCTCCTACAAGGGGTTATGTGTTGTCAGGGCAGCAGGCGGTAGATGGCATTGGCCAGCGCGATGTCTTCCAGGCCCAGGCCGATGGAGCGGAAGTACACATGACGATCGTAGTCGGGGCGCTGCACCTTGCCGCTCAGCAGATCGGCCAGGTCGCCGACCAGCGCATTTTTATCCCAGCCGTGTTGCTCGCCGGCGATCAGCATCTCACCCGCCGAGCCGGGGGTGGTCAGACGGTAGTCGCAGAACACCTGCATGTCATTGAGGCTCTGTGGCGGTACTTCGTGGGCGCGCGGGGCGTTGGTGCTGATGGAGGTGATCAGCGCCGCTTTGCTCAGGCGGGACGGGTCGATCACCGGGCCGGCGGACGAGGTGCACAGCATGATCACGTCGGCATCGGCAATGGCGGCTTCACGGCTGTCGACGATGGTCAGGCGTGGGTCGAGGCTTGTGATCTGCGCCAGATCCTGCGGGCTGGCCTCGTTGAGGCCCGGGGCGTACAGGCTGATGGACTGCCAGTCGCGCAGGCCTTTGACGTAGTGCACGTGCGCCTGGGCGACTTTGCCGCCGCCGATGATCGCCAGGCGCGTGGCTTGTGGCGGCGCGAGGGCATCGATGGCGACGGCGGTGGTCGCGGCCGTCCGTGCGATGGTCAGTTCACCGGCGTCGCACAGCATCAGTGGCTGGCCGGTTTTCATCGACATCAGCAAGGTCCAGGCGGTCACCAGCGGGCCTTGTTCGCGCACGATGTACGGCGACGTCTTGACCCCGTACACGCCTTCTTCGGCCAGCACGCCCAGGTAGTTGATGAAGTCGCCGGCGCCCTGGGGAAACTCCACCAGTTGCTGCGCAGGTTGCACGGCCTGGCCGGCGGCGAGGTCGCGGAACAGCTTGCGCATGATTTGCGGTACGTCGACCTGGGCCAGCCATTCACGGGCCTGCGGTTGGGTGATCACGTGGGGGCTGTGGGTCATGGTGGCTCCGGGCAGTGAAATAAACTAATTTGTCTATTATGGACATTTAAATATCGTGATCAAGCGCCCGTTGAAAAAAAGCCGGGCAAAAAAAAGCGCAGTCCGTTGCCGGCTGCGCCTTTTTCTGCAAGTCGTCCGTTACGGGCGCTTGCGCTCAACCGCACGCAGCAGATGCGTCGGTGGTGTTTCACAGCTGATCTTGCGACCCAGCTTCTCTTCGATGGACGGTAGCTGGTAGGAGTCGTCTTCACCGGCAAAGCTGATGGACACGCCGTCTGCGCCAGCGCGACCGGTACGGCCGATGCGGTGCACGTAGTCGTCCGGAACCTCCGGCAGGGTGAAGTTGATCACGTGGCTGATGCCGTCGATGTGGATGCCGCGTCCGGCCACGTCAGTGGCCACCAGCACCCGGATCTTGCCTTCGCGGAAACCTTCCAGGGTCTTGATGCGCTTGTGCTGCGGCACGTCGCCGGACAACTGCGCCGCATTGATGCCATCACGCACCAGGCGTTCTTCGATGCGTCGCACTTCATCCTTGCGGTTGGCGAACACGATCACTCGCTCCCAGCCGTTATCGTTAACCAGGTTGTAGAGCAGTTTGTATTTGTCGGCAGCGGCCACCGCGTAGATGTGCTGCTCGACGTTTTCGTTGGCCACGTTGGTGATTTCGATTTCGACGATGGCCGGGTCGGTGGTCCATTGCTTGGCGAGGTTCATCACGTCTTCGGTGAAGGTCGCGGAGAACAGCAATGTCTGACGCTCGCTCTTGGGCGGGGTCTGGCGAATGATCTGGCGCACTTGCGGGATGAAGCCCATGTCGAGCATGCGGTCGGCTTCGTCCAGCACCATGACTTCGACCATGTCCAGGTGCACGTCGCCGCGCTGGTTGAAGTCCAGCAGGCGGCCCGGCGTGGCAACCAGGATGTCGCAGTGGCGGGATTCGAGGTGCTTGAGTTGCTTGTCGAAGTCCATGCCGCCAACGAAGGTCATGACATTGAGGCCGGTGTACTTGGTCAGGTCGGCGGCGTCCTTGGCGATCTGCACCACCAGTTCACGGGTTGGCGCAATGATCAGTGCCCGTGGCTCACCCATGTAGCGCTCTTTCGGCGGCGGGGTTTGCAGCAGCTGGGTGATGATCGAGATCAGGAACGCGGCGGTCTTGCCCGTGCCGGTCTGGGCGCGGCCGATGGCGTCTTTGCCCGCGAGGGTGAAGCCCAGCACCTGGGCCTGGATCGGCGTGCAATACGGGAAGCCCAGGTCCTGGATGGCGTGCATCAGTTCCGGGGCGAGTTTGAAATCGTGGAAGCGGGTTTTGCCTTCCTGTGGCTCGACGACGAAATCTTCGAGTTTCCACGGGATCACCGGGGCTTTTGGTTTCGGTTCGCGGCGCGGTTTGGCGGGTTTTGGCGTTTCGCTGCGCGGTTGTTCGGTGACAGTGGTCACCGCAGGCTGCTCGGCCGCTGCGGGCTTGGGCTCGTGTTTCGGTGCCGCGGCGGTGGCGGCCCGACCAGGCTGATGACCGTCGGCGCGGTGGCTGGGTGTGTGAGACGGAGCGCTGGGGACTGGCGCGAGTTGCTCAGTCTCGCTTTTACCGAACATTTTCTTGAGTGCTTTGAGCACGGTCATCTCATCAATTGGTTAAGGAATATACGCCGGCCAGTGTAATGCAAGAATCGGGCGCGGCGTAGTGGGATGGATCAAAGGGTGTTTTTAAACGCAGTGTTTAGCGCAGACGCTCGGTGAGCCAGACGCCTATGTCGCGGATTTCCTCGGGTAACACTTCGTGACCCATTGGGTATTCCTGCCATGTCACGGTGACACCACGCTGCTTCAAATGCTCGTAGGCGGTTCGGCCCATCGAGTTTTGCACGACATCATCGTACTGACCGTGCAGCGACAGCACCGGGAT
This sequence comes from Pseudomonas moorei, assembly GCF_042846945.1. NCBI lineage: Bacteria > Pseudomonadati > Pseudomonadota > Gammaproteobacteria > Pseudomonadales > Pseudomonadaceae > Pseudomonas > Pseudomonas moorei. The sequence goes on along the minus strand of NZ_AP035776.1, from coordinate 181,143 downwards.
GCGTTGCTGGCTGGCGGACAGTTCCAGGGTTTCGCTGAAAGTCGGTGCATAAGTAGAGAGGGCAAGGACACCCCCCAGTGCGCCCTGCCATTTGAGGAACGCGGTGTGTAGAACCACGGCGCCACCCTGGGAAAAACCTGCCAGATAAATCCGCGAGGCGTCTATTCCGGCGGCTCGCTGTGCTTCGATCAGATCCATGACCCGCTGTGCCGACGCTTCCAGCTGCTCGCGATTGATTGCTCGCGCCGGGCTCATGGCCAATATGTCGTACCAGCTCGGCATCTCGTAGCCACCATTGATAGTGACAGCACAGGTGGGCGCCTGGGGCAGGACGAAGCGGGTGGTCAGCAAGGTTTCCTGCAGCGCTTCGGCGACGGGCAGGAAGTCGTAGCGATCGGCGCCAAGGCCGTGCATCCAGATGACGCAGGCGTCTGCGGGCTTGACGGGTTCTAGAATCAAGGGCTCGGTCATGGCTGCTCCAATGTTGTGCATGCGCTCTCATTAAGTGCGAGGTCTGAGTGCGCGTCTGGTTGATCTGTTAATAAGATGTCGCAAGGCTGCAAGTTTTGCTCTTGACCTGTGCCTGAAACGATTTTGCAAGCGGTGTGGTACGGGGTTTGCTATGGGGAAGCGGTGCAACCCATCTCACGCTTGGCGGTAACACTATCAGTGTACTGCTGACCGTGGGATAGCAAAAAATCCGGTGATGGATGTTCGCCAGTGGCCGCTACGGGCTTCGCGAACGTGAAAGGGCTACAGCCCGTTCGGCCGATTGGTGAGAAGTGAGTTGTCCATGATGTGGATTTTCTCCTACTAGACTCATAGCTACGGTCCTACGTCGGTTGACCCTAAAAAAAGCCAACACGGGTCAACAACGCCTCAAAAGGGTGCGATTGGACTCACGCTCCGACACAACAAGAGCAAAACTGGAGGTTTGAATGAAGATGTTGAAATCCACCCTGGCAGTCGTGACTGCAGCGGCAGTACTCGGCGTCAGTGGGTTCGCTCAGGCGGGCGCGACCCTGGATGCAGTGCAGAAGAAAGGTTTCGTACAGTGCGGCGTCAGTGACGGCTTGCCTGGCTTCTCGGTTCCAGACTCCACCGGCAAGATCGTCGGTATCGATGCCGACTACTGCCGTGCCGTGGCCGCTGCGGTCTTCGGCGATGCGACCAAGGTCAAGTTCAGTCAGTTGAACGCCAAGGAACGCTTCACTGCGTTGCAGTCCGGCGAAATCGACATCCTGTCGCGCAACACCACCATGACCAGCTCCCGTGACGCGGGCATGGGTCTGAAATTCCCGGGCTTCATCACTTACTACGACGGCATCGGCTTCCTGGTAAACAACAAGCTGGGCGTCAAGAGTGCCAAGGAGCTGGACGGCGCAACGATCTGCATCCAGGCCGGTACCACCACCGAGCTCAACGTCTCCGACTACTTCCGCGGCAACAACCTGAAGTACACCCCGATCACTTTCGACACCTCCGACGAAAGCGCCAAGTCGCTGGAATCCGGTCGTTGCGACGTGCTGACTTCCGACAAGTCCCAGCTGTTCGCCCAGCGCAGCAAGCTGGCTTCGCCGAAGGACTACGTGGTTCTGCCGGAAACCATTTCCAAGGAGCCACTGGGCCCGGTCGTGCGTAACGGCGACGACGAGTGGCTGGCCATCGTGCGCTGGACTGGCTACGCCATGCTCAACGCTGAAGAAGCAGGTATCACTTCGAAGAACGTCGAAGCTGAAGCCAAATCCACCAAGAACCCGGACGTTGCCCGTCTGCTGGGTACCGACGGTGAATACGGCAAAGACCTGAAAGTGAAAAAAGACTGGGTCGTCCAGATCGTCAAGCAAGTCGGTAACTACGGCGAAGTGTTCGAGAGAAACCTCGGCAAGAGCACTCCGCTGGAAATCGACCGCGGGCTGAACGCCTTGTGGAACGCTGGCGGCATTCAATACGCACCACCAGTGCGCTGATGGTTCTATCACCCGGTGGGCCAACCACCGGGTGATGTTCTGTTCCATTATTTGCGGGGCACTTCATGCAAAATTCAATCGGCGCACCGAAGCAGAGGCTCAGTCTCAGCGATCCGAAAGTGCGTGCGTGGCTATTCCAGATCATCACCATTGTCGCGGTGGTCTCGATGGGCTGGTATCTGTTCGATAACACGCAGACCAACCTTCAGCACCGGGGCATTACCTCGGGCTTCAGCTTTCTGGAGCGCAGTGCCGGTTTCGGCATCGCTCAACACCTGATCGACTACACGGAATCGGACAGTTATGCCCGAGTCTTTGTCATCGGCCTGCTCAATACCTTGCTGGTGACCTTCATCGGCGTGATCCTGGCGACGATCCTCGGATTCATCGTCGGTGTGGCACGGCTGTCGAAGAACTGGATCATCGCCAAGCTGGCGACGGTCTACGTGGAAGTTTTCCGTAACATTCCGCCGCTGCTGCAGATCCTGTTCTGGTATTTCGCGGTGTTCCTGACCATGCCGGGACCGCGCAACAGCCATAACTTCGGCGACACCTTTTTCGTCAGCGCCCGTGGCCTGAACATGCCGGCCGCGAAGCTGGCGGACGGTTTCTGGCCGTTCGTGGTCAGTGTGATCGTGGCTATCGTCGCCATCGTGCTGATGAGCCGCTGGGCCAACAAACGCTTCGAAGAAACCGGCGTACCGTTCCACAAATTCTGGACCGGTCTGGCGTTGTTCCTGGTGATTCCGGCGCTGTGCGCGCTGATCTTCGGCGCACCGCTGCATTGGGAAATGCCGAAGCTGCAAGGCTTCAACTTCGTCGGTGGCTGGGTGCTGATCCCGGAACTGCTGGCCTTGACCCTGGCCCTGACGGTGTACACCGCGGCGTTCATCGCCGAGATCGTGCGCTCGGGCATCAAATCGGTCAGCCACGGCCAGACCGAAGCGGCGCACTCGCTCGGCCTGCGCAACGGTCCGACCCTGCGCAAGGTGATCATCCCGCAGGCCCTGCGCGTGATCATTCCGCCGCTCACCAGCCAATACCTGAACCTGGCGAAGAACTCCTCGCTGGCGGCCGGTATCGGTTACCCGGAAATGGTCTCGCTGTTTGCCGGTACGGTGCTGAACCAGACCGGGCAGGCGATCGAAGTGATTGCGATCACCATGAGCGTGTACCTGGCGATCAGTATCAGCATTTCCCTGCTGATGAACTGGTACAACAAGCGCATTGCGCTCATCGAGCGGTAAGGAAAAGCGCATGAGTACTCATACCTTCAAACCCGACATGCCACCTCCGAGCAGCAGCATCGGTGTGGTGGCGTGGATGCGCGCGAACATGTTCTCCAGCTGGCTCAACACCCTGCTGACCCTGTTTGCGTTCTACCTGATCTACCTGGTGGTGCCGCCGATCCTGCATTGGGCGATCCTCGACGCCAACTGGGTCGGTACCACCCGCGCCGACTGCACCAAATCCGGCGCCTGCTGGGTGTTCATCCAGCAGCGCTTCGGCCAGTTCATGTACGGCTACTACCCGCCGGAACTGCGCTGGCGCGTGGACCTGACCGTGTGGCTGGCGGTCATCGGAGTGGCACCGCTGTTCATCTCGCGCTTTCACCATAAAGCGGTGTATGGCCTGAGCTTCCTGGTGCTGTACCCGATCATTGCCTACTTCCTGTTGCATGGCGGCCTCTTCGGCCTGACCAACGTGGCGACCAGCCAATGGGGCGGCTTGATGCTGACCCTGGTGATCGCCACCGTCGGTATCGCCGGTGCATTGCCGCTGGGGATTATCCTGGCCCTGGGTCGTCGTTCGAACATGCCGGCGATTCGTGTGGTCTGCGTGACCTTCATTGAGTTCTGGCGCGGCGTGCCGTTGATCACGGTGCTCTTCATGTCCTCGGTGATGCTGCCGTTGTTCCTGCCCGAAGGCATGAACTTCGACAAGCTGCTGCGGGCCCTGATCGGCGTGATCCTGTTCCAGTCGGCCTACGTGGCTGAAGTGGTGCGTGGCGGTCTGCAAGCGATTCCCAAGGGGCAGTACGAAGCCGCCGCGGCGATGGGCCTGGGTTACTGGCGCAGCATGGGCCTGGTGATTCTGCCGCAAGCCCTGAAGCTGGTGATCCCCGGCATCGTCAACACCTTCATTGCGCTGTTCAAGGACACCAGCCTGGTGATCATCATCGGCCTGTTCGACTTGCTCAACAGCGTCAAACAAGCCGCCGCCGACCCGAAATGGCTGGGCATGGCCACCGAAGGCTATGTGTTCGCCGCCCTGGTGTTCTGGATTTTCTGTTTTGGTATGTCCCGCTACTCCATGCATTTGGAACGTAAGCTCGACACTGGCCACAAGCGTTAGGAGTTCTTTTATGAGCGAAGCAATCAAACAGCCTGTGAGCCCTGAAGGCATTATTCAGATGCAGGGCGTGAACAAGTGGTACGGCCAGTTTCACGTACTCAAGGACATCAACCTCAACGTCAAACAGGGCGAGCGTATCGTGCTGTGCGGCCCGTCGGGTTCCGGCAAGTCCACCACCATCCGCTGCCTCAACCGTCTGGAAGAGCACCAGCAAGGCCGCATCGTGGTCGATGGTGTGGAGTTGACCAACGACCTCAAGCAGATCGAAGCGATCCGTCGTGAAGTCGGCATGGTGTTCCAGCACTTCAACCTGTTCCCGCACCTGACCATTTTGCAGAACTGCACCCTGGCGCCGATGTGGGTGCGCAAGATGCCCAAGCGCAAGGCCGAGGAAATCGCCATGCACTACCTGGAGCGCGTACGCATTCCGGAGCAGGCGCATAAATTCCCGGGGCAACTGTCCGGCGGTCAGCAGCAGCGTGTGGCGATTGCCCGTGCGCTGTGCATGAAACCGAAAATCATGTTGTTCGACGAACCGACTTCGGCACTCGACCCCGAGATGGTGAAAGAGGTGCTGGACACCATGATCGGCCTGGCCGAAGACGGCATGACCATGCTCTGCGTCACCCACGAAATGGGCTTCGCCCGTACCGTGGCCAACCGCGTGATCTTCATGGACAAGGGTGAAATCGTCGAACAGGCTGCGCCGAACGACTTCTTCGACAACCCGCAGAACGACCGCACCAAGCTGTTCCTGAGCCAGATCCTGCATTGATCGACGCTCGCCAGTGAAATGAACCCGGACATGTTCCGGGTTTTTTTTACCCAAAGAAAACCGCGACCCTGTAGGAGCGAGCCTGCACGCGATGACCGAGAGCGCGCCGCGGGACGTCAGGCGTTTATCGTTAACGTTGACGTCCATCGCGAGCAAGCTCGTTCCTATAGGTGGTTGCCGTTCTGAAACAAGCTGACTAACATGTCAGAAAATTCATCCTATGATTGGATGACAGGGCGAATCCAATGTCTGAAATTTCTCCATTAGTTAAACGATCCCTGGTCGATCAGGCCCTGGATCAATTGCGCCTGCGCATCAATGAGGGGGTCTGGGTGGTGGGCCAGCGCTTGCCTACCGAGCCGGAGTTGTCCGCCGAGCTGGGCATCAGCCGCAACACCGTGCGTGAAGCCATGCGGGTGCTGGCGTTTTCCGGCCTGATTGAAATCCGTCAGGGTGACGGCAGTTACCTGCGGGCGGTGGTCGACCCGCTGGACACGCTGAAGGCGCTGTCCCGTTGCTCCCTTGAGCAGGCCCGGGAAACCCGGCACATCCTCGAAGTCGAGGCCATCGGCCTGGCGGCCTTGCGTCGTACCGATGAAGACCTGCTGGCCTTGCGTGAGGCGCTGGCGGCCAGCGGCAGTCACTATCACGGCGATCTCGATACGTACATCGCCTGCGATCTGGTGTTCCACCGCCGTCTGGTGGACGCCGCACACAACCCGACCCTCAGCGAGCTGTATCGCTACTTCTCCAGCGTGGTCGGCGCGCAGTTGCGTCAGACCCTGAACATCGTCCCGCGCCGACAGGAAGTGTTCGACCTGCACATCGCGCTGCTCGATGCGGTCGAGCAACGCGACCCGGAGCGGGCCAAAGCCTTGTCGAGGCAGTTGATCAATGAACCTTGAAAGCGAGAACACCATGACCAGCGATTCAGGCAGCACCGCTCAACCCAAACGCACGGCTGAGCTGGAAGAGCTGCTGATCGACGCCGAAGCCGATGATGAACAAGTCCAGCAAACCCATCCGGTCTTGCGCCGGCCATGGCTATTGCTGCTGGGCCTGATTCTGGTCGCGCTGAACCTGCGCCCGGCATTGTCGAGCATGGCGCCGATGCTCAGCGAAGTCTCGAAATCCCTGGGACTGTCGGCGTCCCAGGCGGGCTTGCTGACGACCTTGCCGGTCCTCTGTCTGGGGCTGTTCGCGCCGCTGGCGCCGCTGCTGGCGCGACGTTTTGGCGCCGAGCGGGTGGTGCTGGGCATTCTCCTGACCCTGGCCGGCGGGATCGTTCTGCGCAGTTCCTTTGGCGAGATCGGCCTGTTCGCCGGCAGCGTGCTGGCGGGTGCCAGCATCGGTGTGATCGGCGTGCTGTTGCCGGGCATCGTCAAGCGTGACTTCGCCAAACAGGCCGGGACCATGACCGGCGTCTACACCATGGCCCTGTGCCTGGGCGCTGCCATGGCCGCAGGTTCCACCGTGCCGCTGAGCGAGCATTTCGACAGGAGCTGGGCACTGGGCCTCGGTTTCTGGGTGATCCCGGCGCTGGTTGCCGCGCTGTTCTGGTTGCCACAAGTCGGCCAGAAACACGGCGCGCACAACGTTGCCTACCGCGTTCGCGGATTGCTGCGTGACCCACTGGCCTGGCAAGTGACCTTGTACATGGGCTTGCAATCGTCCCTGGCCTACATCGTGTTCGGCTGGTTGCCGTCGATCCTGATCAGCCGTGGCCTGACGCCGACCCAGGCCGGCCTGGTGCTGTCGGGTTCAGTGATTGTGCAATTGGTCAGCTCGCTGGCCGCGCCCTGGCTGGCCACGCGCGGCCAGGATCAACGCATGGCCATCGTGATCGTCATGGCCTTGACCCTTGGCGGCTTGTTCGGCTGCCTGTATGCGCCGCTCGATGGCTTGTGGGGCTGGGCGATCGTGCTGGGGCTAGGGCAGGGCGCCACGTTCAGCCTGGCCTTGACCCTGATCGTGCTGCGCTCGCGGGATTCCCATGTGGCGGCGAACCTGTCGAGCATGGCTCAGGGATTTGGCTACACCCTGGCCTCCATGGGGCCGTTCGCGGTGGGCATCGTGCATGACTGGACCGGCGGCTGGTCTGCGGTGGGCTGGATCTTCGGGGTGATTGGCCTGGGCGCGATCATCGCTGGCCTTGGGGCCGGTCGTGCGCTGTACGTGCAGGTCGTCAGCGAAAAAATCTGATCGGGCACTGAATCACTCCCTTTGACGCCTGGAGTGATTCAGCGTCAGGGGCTTACAGGTAGGTCAATTCAAATGTCGCGGAACCGTCCATTTTGATTTCGTCAGTCAAGGTCAGGCTGTTGGCTGGAGCGATGTAAGTCACGACCTCAAGATCCATCGTGAGGTTTTCTACGGGGCTCGGGATGTACCTGCCGCCCGGTGCGCTGGTACCTGCCGATGTGTACTGATCCTTGCCCAGAACCTCGATGCGAACCCAGTCTGGACGGGTCCCGGAGATATCATATGCGCGGATCGGCGTTAAGGTTGAGCCGTCTGCCATGGCGCTTTTGATGTCGGCCCGGAAGATTCCGATCTTTTCACCCCTGGCGGTAAACCCCAGGCCGAAGTAGTTGTCGGCCAACGTCGAGCTGGCCTGGTTGTCGATGCCATACAGGGCTACCGCCATCGGAGCGCTGCAGGTCACGCTCAATTGCATCGGATGGGCCCCCACCCGGGTGTTGGTGTCCAGGTTGAGATCTTTCGCGGAGATCTTGCCGTTATCAATGATGCCGCCATTGGACAGGCTCGGTGTGCAAGCCTGTGGCGTGATGACGCCCGTGACGGTCAGATCGGTACTGGACGCCGCGACGGCAAAGGGCGCGACGCTGATCAGTGCGGTGGCGGAAAGTGCAGCGAAATAGTTTTTCATGTTGGTTAATGCTTCTTTTCGGTGTTTGCTTTCCATTCCCCGTTGCAAAGGCACAGAGGATGGAGACGTGAGCCGAACCACTCGCCCAGACGCTGCGGGTGGTTCAGCGCCGGGGCTTAGATGTAAGTCATTTCAAATGTCACCGCACCGTCCATGAGCACCTCGTCGGTCAGGGTCAGGCTGTCGGCGCGGGCGATGTTGGTGTTGACCTCGAAATCCATGGTGAGGTCTTTCACAAACAGCGGGGTGCTCAGGTCGGTGGTGGAACCGACTGACAGGAGGTATCCGGGGCTTGTTACCCAGGCTGCCTTCCAGGTTTTACCCTCGTCTTCGGAGTCGATGGCGTGTGCCGCCACGCCGTCTGCCAGGGCATTTTTGACATCGACGCGAACCCAGCCCAGTTTCTCGCCAGCGTCGGTCAGGCCCAGGCCGAACCAGGTTGCCATAGAGGCCGTGCCGGCCTGGCGATCGATGGGCTTCAATGCAAACTGAGTCGGCCCATCGCATGACACCGCCAATTGCAGCGGATAGGTGCCGATCAACGTATCGCGCACGGGGTCGAGATCCTTCGCCGAGATCTTGCCGTTATCCACGACACCGCCCTTGGACAGGCTCGGTGTGCAGGCAGACGGGGTGATGACGCCGGTGACCGTCAGGTCGGTTGACGACGCGAGGGCATAGGGTGCGACGCTGACCAGAGCGGCAGTCGACAGGGCCACGAAATACTTTTTCATTTCTTTTCCTTTTGTGGGTGGTTGTTTCCTTGAATGGCCCAGGGCGTTCGATTGCGCCCTGGGGTCAACAAGGTGGGTTGGGTGTTACAGGTAAATAATCTCGATCGTTCCCGAGCCATCGAGCTGGACGGCGGAGCTCAGGTCCAGGCTTGAGGTGGGCGCAATGACGGCCTCGACGGTGACGCCGGTTGTCAGGTTCTGAATCGCGACCGGGCCTGCGGTGCTGCCGGCGATGTCGGTAAAGCCCAGGTAGCTTTTCTGGCCGACGGGTATCGGGCTTGAACTGGCTGTACTCCAGGCGGCGCCTGTGGTGGTGGAGTCGGTTCGGTACAGGCGCGCAAAGCTGTCGGCGCTGGCATCGGCCGGATCGACGTTCAGCGAATACAGGCCGATCTTGTTGCCGCGGTTATCGAATGCCAGGCCGAAATAAATCTCACTGTTGACCGTCGCCGAGCCTGCGCGGTTGTCGTGCATCACCAGGGCAAAGTGGGTCGGTGCATCACAACCGACCCGCAGCGTCAGGGACTTGGGCGGCAGTCGAGTGCCCTGGTCGGCATTCAGATCGCTCTTGGACAACCTGCCAAAGTCGACCAGGCCGCCGTTGGACAGCATCGGTTTGCAAGCTCCCGGCGCGAAGCGGGCGCGCAGGATGGCTTCCCGGGAGCGGCCTGCCGCGACCGCGTCGAATACACCTGTGGTTTCCCAGGTGACGGCTTCACGCACTCGCATCGCTTGCTCCTGAGCCCAGGCGGTCACCTCGATCTGCGCGGAGAAGCTCCGACCCTGAACCGCTGTGCCGGCGCGCACTGGCGCGATGCCGTGTTCCGGGCGCCAGGTCAGGGTCGATGCGGTTTCCACAGGTGACTGGCCGACCTTGGAAATCAGTCCCAAATCGACCGATTGCCCATCAAGTACGCCGTCGCGAATACGCATTTCATAGCTGCCGTGCTCCGCGAAGTCATAGCGTTCGGCGGTCGCGGCCATGGCGCGGTAGAACACGCTCATGTCGGTGGGCTGCGAACAACTCAGGTTGAGGCCCAGGCGACGTTCACCCAAGGTGCGTACCGGAGTCGTATCGATGCGTATCGCACGGTTCATCAAGCCGTAGTCGAGCACGGGCTGGCTGAGGCTGAGCTGACAGTCTTGCGGCAGCGCCCAGGCGTGGGATGAGAGGGCGCCCAGCGTCAGAGGGGCGAGGACAGGCAGCAGGTAACGGGACAGGTTCATCAATTATCCTCAGAGGGCTCGGCACTGGGCAGCGGCGGTTTCGTAGTACGCCTCGGAGTCGGCTTTGGCCGGCAGCTCGAAATCGAGTCGGCAGCGCTCAAGCCCCGGCGCGGTTATCCACAGCGGCCGTGAGTCGAGCACATTGGGCAAAAACACTTGGCCGGCGTCCTGAACCAGCGTCACGAACTCGCCGTCCTCGGTATTCACCGTCGCGCCTCGGGGCAGTGGTGCGCCCTGGCTTGTGGTGACCTTGAGCAAGGCGCGGCGGGTCATCGATACCCCGAACTCGATGCGCTCGACCGCACCACGACCGGCCGATATCACGGCCATGCCGTTGTTGATATCGATATTGCGCGGTAGCGAACGGGTATCGATTTCCACCGCACTGCGGCCATAGGCTGCGACCTGCGGGACCACCGCCTGACCTTGCCGGTCGGTCCAGACCGGGCCGCTGGGGGTGCTGACCTTGATGGCGTCCATCTCACCGACCGACAGCAGGGCGAAGGTGTCGCGCACTGGATACGGCGACAGCGTCAAGCCACCGCCATGCAGTACGGCACCGCCGCGGGCGCCGGCCTGATAGCTCGAGTGCTCGGCGTCGGAACGGGTGTAACTGAGGTCCAGTTGGCTGGAGTGCGGCAGCAACGAGACGCCGGCAGTGGACTGCACCTGTTTGTCGCGGGTGTCGTGTTCGACGCCGATCCGATAGCCGAATCGGTCGTTGACCCGTTCGTTCAGGCCGACGCCGCTGCGGTATTCGCCAGCGGTGCTGCGCACCCAGGTTCGCGCCCGGCGACTTTCACCCAGGGGAATACTGAGACTCAGGTAAACACTGTCACCACTGCGGCCCGCCCCGCTGAGTTGCCATTGCGCGTTTGCCGAAACGGATACCCCACCGATGCTGGTGCCCCATGACGCCAGGGCGCGACTGTTGCTTTGGCCGTCGTATGAAGAAGAGCGACTAATGCCGCCGCTGAAGGCGCCCAGGACCGGGTGTGACCAGGCCAGCGCGACGCTTTGGCGATCGCGGTAACGGGATTTGTCGTTGTCTGACGAGATGCCGAAGACAGCATCCTCAAGTTCGCGGTAGCCGAAGGTCCGGTAGGCGCTGCCGACATTGATCGACCATTGGTCATCGAATCGATGGGACGCGCTCAGGTCGCCTTGCAGTCCGCGGGAGGGCGCGCGTCCACCGGCGTCCGCCTGCAAAAGGCTGGCCTGAATCTGCGTCTCGGGCGAGGGCAACAGGCCGAGACTGAAACCTGTCGCACGATAATCAGCCGCGGCTGTCATGCCCGCGCTGAACTGCAATTGAGGATCCAGCGCACCGCTCCAGCCACCGCTGATCATCCATGGAAGGCCATCCTGGGTATCGCTTGTACTGCGTACCTGGCCCGCTGCAAGCGAAAAGCCTGGCGCGGGAAGGCCGACGCCAAGCATGGCGGCCGGCACGATAAAGCTGCGCTCACTGCCGTCCGCCTCTTTGACCGTGACTTCCACATCGGAGCGATGGTTGAGCCGACGCACGTCATTCAACGAAAACGGGCCGGCGGGCACCACTGTCGAATGAATCAGCGAACCGTTCTGCCGAACTTCGATCTGCGCCTGGCTCTGCGCAATCCCTTCAATCACCGCGTTTTGGCTTTCGACCTGCAGGGCCTGCTCGGTCATGACTTGCACACCGGTTATCTGCGCACCGGCGAGCACCGGGTTATAGAGATTGATCTGCCCGGCCTGCAGCACCGCTTGCTGACTGGCGAAGGTGCGCTGGGCGTACGCCGCCAGATGGCTGGTGCGCGACACGTCATCCTGCCGGGTCTGCACCTGGCGACTGCGCACGATCCAGTCGCCGGCGTTGAAGCCGAGTTCGGTATTGGCTGACAGATAACGGCTCGACTGATCGCCGAGGTGGCTGTACAGGCTGTTGATGTCGTAATTGAGCAGACCGGCGAAGCCACCGGTTTGATAGCCGGTAAAGTCCCGGGTTGCCGGCCGGATCGAATCAGTGGGCACGATCAATGACAGGCTCAGGCTGGCGGGGTCCGGGTCGATCGCGGTTTGCGGCCAGGCACCGAGGAAATCGTTACAAGGCTGATCGTCCGGCGTGCCGGCAGGAAGCCTCAGGTTCGCTGTGTCGAGCAGGGCCTGGTCAAAGCACAAGTCACCGTGGCGATCGAACGCGGCATCCACCCGCCCGCGGCGCTGACCGTTGACCGTGAGCGTGACCGGATGTCGACCCGCGGTGAAGCGAGGCGCTTGTAGCAGCTGGGTCGCCAGTGCCGGATCGATACCGCGTTGCTGCAACGTTTTCTTGTCAAATGCAGTCAGCAGCGGCGAGTCGGCCATGACATCGGCGCCGACATCGGTCAGCACCAGTGCATTGGCCAACCCCAGCGCCACACTGGCCCAGGGGCGGGATCGCGGAAGGCGAGCGTTCGCCACCCGAATTGCGGGCATGGCTTCGCCATCACAGTAGGTCGATACGGTGTTCATGGGGTTCACTAGTCTTTTGTCAGCGTGCTGCTCGACACGCTGCGGTTCAGGCACACGTTCGGCGACGATCAGCGGGTCGTCGCATTGGTCTCTCGCCAGCGCCCGCATTTCGCCGGGGCGCCAGGGTGATGCGTATCAGGATTCGATGGGTGCGTCGTAGTGCGGCACCGCAAAGCCGTAGACGGTGGCGGGCAGGAAGCGCACCTGCGTCGCTGTTGTGGCCGTTGCCGGCACACTGATGCTCTCGCCGGGCAGCACATAGGTTCGTGGCAACAAAGCACCGCTCCCCGATGGCAACAATTGCAGCTCCTGCGGCAGGCGCACCACATAAGGTGTTTCGTTGCGCACGGTCAGTTGGCCGTCCCGCAATGACCATTGCAGGCCGGTCCACGGCGTGCGATTGGGCGCCAGGCCCTTAGGGTGCAGAATCAATGGCAGGTTCTGGCGCACGGTCACGCCGACGCGGGCATGCCCGGCTTCGGCGGCAGGCCTGCCCTGGGGAATGCCTTCAAAGATCACGCGCTTCAAGCGTTGAGTGAGCAAGGGTTTTTCCGATTGCAGGATGAAGCGCACCAATTGGGTTTTCGACGCCTCGACGCGGGACAGCGGAGGGGTCACGAACACCAGGGATTCGTTGTCCTGCTCGATGTTTTCAATGGTGACGTGAAGCAACGCCAGGTTGGCGTCGGTGTTGGTCACGGAAACGGAGGCCTCGCCATCGGCCTCGTTGACAATCACCACCGAGGTGTTCGGGACCATGCCATCGGCTTGCGCCTGGGTGGCCAGTAACAGAACGAGCGCGCCGATACCGCTGTGAATCAAGGGGCGCGCGAAAGTAAAAAACATCGTCATGACGTGTCTCGTTGATAGTTTCGATAAGGAGCCGATGGTTTCGGTCGGATGGCCGCTTGCAGATGACAACGGGGCCAAGGATGCAACGGGCATCAGGGATTTTCGGAAATGGGGGGCTCACCGATTGAGGTGCCATTTAAGCGGCTGGCATTGGCGCCTTGAATGCAACAAGTACGAAAGCAACGGTCCGGTGTGTAGAAAAGTGTTGCAAACAGTGCCTTGCCATTGGCCGCACGGTCGTCGGCGTGCAGGCAGCCGGTCAAAGGAGCTGGGATGTACCCGTGGGGTCTTCAGGAAAAATGGGCAACAGGGCGGATCCACCATTGCCCGAACGATTGGGCGTTACAGATACTTGAGTTGCAGGGTCGCTGAGCCGTCGATCAGCACGTCGTCGGTCAGGGTCAGTTCCCTGGTTCTGGCGATTTGAGTGGTTATTCGAAGATCCAGGGTCAGGTCTTTCACTCGGAGCGGCGTACTGGTGTCGTCCATGGCGCCGACTGCCCAAAGATTGTCGGCATCCCAGTAATCCTTGATCCAGGTTTTTCCGCCGTCCGTCGATACAATATGTTGTGCGTCGACTCCGTCGGCCCTCATATTCAACGCATCAACCATGAAGCTGCCCAGCTTCTCGCCTGCATTGGTCAGGCCCAGTCCAAATTGACTGCGCGTGCCCCAGGCGGTACCGGCCCGATGGTCGATCGGAGAAAAGTAATACTGAACCGGCGCATCGCAGTTCACGGCCATTTGCAGCGCTAGTTTGGGCAAAGTAGTGGGGTTGTCGGGCCGGAGGTCTTTCGCGGAAATTTTGCCATGATCGACAATGCCACCCCGGACAGCGTCGGCGTGCACGCACTTGGGGTGATGACGCCAGTGACGGTCAAGTCGGTGCTGGCGGCAAAAGCGGGCGAAGCTGTCGTCAGGAGTAATGCAGTGCAGAGTGCGCTTAACGTCTTGTTCATGCAGGGGCTCTTTTCGGCAAAAGGGGATCAGGGATTGAGGCGCAATTTAGACGGGTGCAGTCAGCGATTTGAATGCAACAAATACGAAAAGCGATAGCACTGTTTATGTAGAGATGTATTGGGTGATGGCGGATGCACCGATTGCTGGTCGCCCACTGCTGTAGGTTTTTGCGTTGTGCAATGTATGAATAATCTGAAAGTTTGTAAGGTAAAAGCACTGGCCCTTGAATACGTTGACTGAACCCGTTTTCGGCGTCTGGCGAGGCATTGTGGGAGGGAGAAAACGGCGTTAATTTCCGCGCCCTTCAATCACAAGCAGGAGACCTCCCACTATGCGAGTCGTAATTGCTGACGACCACAGCGTCGTCCGCATCGGGCTGCGGATATTGATCAATGCCACCCGGCGATGCGTCATCGTCGCTGAGGCTGAGGGTACCGATAGCCTGATGCGCGTTCTTTCGGATACACCGTGCGATCTGTTGATCACCGATTTCTCGATGCCGGGAGGACGGCAGGCCGATGGTTTGAAAATGTTGAGTACGATTCGGCGCGACCATCCGGCATTGCCGGTCATTGTGCTGACGATGTTTACCAGCGTCGCGACAGCGAGGGCGGCGCTGGCTCAGGGGGTGCGGGCCATTGTCGCCAAATCCGCGTCGGAGACTGAACTGCCCCTGGCGATCAAAGCGGCGGGGGTGGGGCGCCGCTACATCAGTGAGTCATTGCGAACACTGCTGGCTGACACAGGCAGCCAGATGATTGAGTTGCCGTTGTCGGCCAAAGAGCATGAAGTGGTGAGAATGCTGGCCTGCGGCATGACCGTCAGCGAAATTGCCAGTCACTTCCAGCGCAGTGTGTCGACCATCAGTAAACAAAAAAACATGGCCATGCACCGCTTGGGCATCTCCACGGATGCCGAGCTTTTTTCCTACGCCCGTGACAGCGGAATGTCGCCCTAGACGCTCAGCGCAGGAGCGGTCCCGCTATTCTCGCGGCGAATGCCCATAGCGTTCGGCTCATTCGCAGACTATCGTGCAGGCCATCTTTCGAAAATATTTTGCAACAACAGGGAGCCTGCCCATGAGCGATGTCCACAGTGCATTGATCACCCGTTTCTACCAGGCCTTCCAGCGCCTGGATGCCGAGGCCATGGCTGCCTGCTATACCGATGACGTGGTGTTCAGTGATCCGGCGTTTGGCGAGCTGCACGGACGTGATGCCAGCGACATGTGGCGCATGCTGACCACCCGGGCCAAGGATTTCTCCCTGAGTTTCGATAACGTGCGCGCCGATGAGCGCACCGGCGCTGCCCATTGGGTGGCGACCTACCTGTTCAGTCAAACCGGAAACGTTGTGGTCAATGAGATTCAGGCGCGTTTTGTCTTCCGTGACGGCAAGATTTGCGAGCATCACGACAGCTTCGATCTGTGGAAGTGGTCGCGTCAGGCGCTGGGTTTCAAAGGCCTGCTGCTCGGTTGGACGCCGTTGGTGAGTAATGCAGTTCGTGCTCAGGCCTTGAAGGGGCTGAGGGCATTCCAGGCCAGCCGCTGATAAGATCGCGGCTTGTTTCCCTTTCAAGCACTGATCGTTACGTGAACGCCCCCAGCGAAAACCCTGTCGACACCGTCACTGCGGTGAGCAAACCCTGGTTCGTCTATCTCGTGCGCGCGGCCAATGGTTCGCTCTACTGCGGGATCAGCGACGATCCCGTGCGTCGCTTCGCCAAGCATCAAAGCGGCAAAGGGGCACGCTTCTTCCTGTCCAGCCCGGCCATGGCGCTGGTCTACACCGAAGTCTGTCGCGACAAGAGCGAAGCGTTGCGCCAGGAACGCCTGATCAAGAAGCTCAAGAAAAGCGCCAAGGAATGCCTGGTGGCCAGCGCGGCCGCAGGCTTATCACTCTGACTGATCAGGTCCCATCAGGCAGATCTGTAGGCTGCTAACCGATTGCGCGTTAAGCTGCGACTTCCTATTCGTGCGGCGGAGCCGAGCATGTCCGAGTTGATCCTGCATCATTACCCGACGTCCCCATTTGCCGAAAAGGCGCGATTGCTACTGGGTTTCAAGGGGCTGTCCTGGCGCTCGGTGAAGATCTCACCGGTGATGCCCAAACCTGATCTGACCGCGTTGACCGGTGGCTATCGCAAGACCCCGGTGCTGCAGATCGGTGCGGATATTTATTGCGATACTTCGTTGATCGCCCGTCGATTGGAGCAGGAAAAAGCCTTGCCGGCGTTCTTCCCGGAAGGACAGGAAATGATCGCCGCCAGCTTCGCCAGCTGGGCCGATTCGGTGGTGTTCCAGCATGCGGTCAGCCTGGTGTTTCAGCCGGAGTCGATCGCGGTGCGCTTTGGCAACCTGTCACCGGAGGCGATCAAGGCCTTTATCGCCGACCGCGCCGGGCTGTTCAGCGGTGGCAGTGCGACACGCCTGTCGGCGGAACAAGCCAGGCATCAATGGCCGACGATCATGTCTCGGCTGGAGCAACAGCTGCAGCGTGAGGAGGGGGATTACCTGTTCGGCGAGCCGTCGATTGCCGACTTCGCCCTGGCGCATTCGCTATGGTTTCTCAAAGCGACGCCCGTGACGTCTCCGCTTGTGGATAACTATCCTGCGGTGACCGCGTGGCATGCCCGTGTGTTGGGGTTCGGCCATGGCGCTTCGAGCGAGATGAGCTCCGAAGAGGCGCTGCAAGTGGCGCGAACGTCCACCCCGGCGGCATTGCCGGATGAGCAGTTCGATGAGCCGAATGGTTTCAAGGCTGGCCAGCCAGTGGTGATTGCTGCGACCGACTATGGCGTCGATCCGGTGGCGGGTGAGTTGTTGTTTGCCGGTCGCGAGGAGTTGATTCTTCGTCGCGAAGACGAGCGTGGCGGTGTGGTGCATGTGCACTTCCCGCGGTTTGGTTTCCGGATCGAAGCGCAGTAACCGCAAACCGCTGATTATCTGATGGCTCGATAACCTGTGGGAGCTGACTTGCCAGCTCCCACAAAGGGTAAGTCGGTTTGAGCGGTTATTTCAGGGCGGCCAGGATCGCATCCGGGTCATATTTGCGGATCAGCGTGCCGTTCACATCGATGATCGGAATCCCGCCGCCGCCCAGCGCTACATAGTCCTTGCGCGCCACAGCATCCTTTTCGATATCGAATTCCTTGTAAGGAATGTTCCTTTGATCGAGAAAGCGCCGGGTCTGTTTGCAGTAGCCGCACCAGTCCGTGCTGTAGATCACGACATTGGCTTTGAGCTGCATCTGCTCGGACACCAGTCGGGTCGGATCCATCAGGCGCTCGATCTTGCCCCAATTCTGGTAGACCACGACCACCAGCAGGATCAGCAGGCATTTCTTCAACACATTGCCCAGCATCAGTTGCGACGCTTGAGCTGGTCGGTGAGCGAGGTGGGCAGGCCCTTGATGATCAGCGTGCCGGCCTCTTCGTCATACTCGATCTTCGAGCCCAGCAAATGCGCCTCGAAACTGATCGACAGGCCTTCGGCGCGACCGGTGAAGCGGCGGAACTGGTTCAGGGTGCGCTTATCGGCCGGGATCTCCGGCGACAGGCCGTAATCCTTGTTGCGGATGTGGTCGTAGAAGGCTTTCGGGCGTTCTTCGTCGATCAGCTCCGACAGCTCTTCCAGGCCCATGGGCTCGCCCAGTTTGGCCTGGCTGCTGGCGTAATCCACCAGGGTCTTGGTTTTTTCGCGAGCGGAGTCTTCCGGGAGGTCTTCGCTCTCGACGAAGTCACTGAACGCCTTGAGCAGCGTGCGGGTTTCGCCCGGGCCGTCGACGCCTTCCTGGCAGCCGATGAAGTCGCGGAAATACTCCGAAACCTTTTTGCCGTTCTTGCCTTTGATGAACGAAATGTACTGCTTGGACTGCTTGTTGTTCTGCCACTCGGACACGTTGATCCGCGCCGCCAGGTGTAACTGGCCAAGGTCCAGGTGACGGGACGGGGTCACGTCCAGTTGATCGGTCACCGCGACGCCCTCGCTGTGGTGCAGCAGGGCAATGGCCAGATAGTCGGTCATGCCTTGTTGGTAGTGCGCAAACAGGACATGGCCGCCGACCGAGAGGTTGGATTCCTCCATCAGTTTTTGCAGGTGTTCCACCGCCACGCGGCTGAACGCCGTGAAGTCCTTGCCGCCATCAAGGTATTCCTTCAGCCAGCCGCTGAATGGAAAGGCCCCGGACTCCGGATGAAACAGCCCCCAGGCTTTGCCTTGTTTGGCGTTATAGCTTTCATTGAGGTCGGCGAGCATGTTCTCGATAGCGGCGGACTCGGCCAGTTCCGATTCGCGGGCGTGGAGAACTGCAGGTGTGCCGTCGGGTTTTTTGTCGATCAGGTGGACGATGCAATGACGGATCGGCATGGGCTTCTCGGCTGGTTGAAGAGAGGAGGGCGTGCTCCCCCGAAAAAGCGCTCAGTGTACCGCAACCGCTGGTTTTGGCGCGGAGCGAAGGCCAATTCCACGGTGACCGGCGGTGCTTATGCGATTTTTTCCCGGTTTAGAGCAATAAAGCTGACCAAATGGGTAGCTAGAGGCGGATATTTCCCCGTCTCTGTGCTAGTTTTGCCCGGTCTTACGCGAAGTCACTGCGTTAAGCGTGCATTCAGCATTTGTCAGGTCGAACCAAACCCTGATTTCGGTATCTATAATCCCGATCCAGTGGTTATTTGGCCGAGGGTGCCAGATCCAGAAGATCGGGCTCGATGGCTGACACTGCACTCTGCAATCCATATGAATTTGATAGGGAAGGAACACTACATGGCTCTTACTAAAGACCAACTGATCGCCGACATCGCTGAAGCTATCGACGCGCCAAAAACCACCGCGCGTAACGCTCTGGACCAACTGGGCCAAATCGTTGCCGATCAGCTGGAAAACGGCGGCGAAATCACTCTGCCAGGTATCGGCAAGCTGAAAGTGACTGAGCGTCCTGCCCGTACTGGCCGTAACCCTTCGACTGGCGCTGCCATCGAAATCGCTGCCAAGAAAGTGATCAAGCTGGTTGTGGCCAAAGGCCTGACCGACGCTGTTAACAAGTAAGACTTGTTAAAAGAAACCGTGCGCCGGAGCAGTCCGGGCACGGTTTTTTTGTGCCCGTCAAAAAGATCTGCGCCAGGTGGATCGATGTAACACTTTGTTTATTTAGCTGCATGACGTTTTGTCTCCTGATATTTCAGCGGCGATCATTTCTGGTAACGAATTTTTGGACATGTCGGTTAAATATCAATTCGGCTTTTTAGTGTGAGTTGAATAAGTCGGTTTTCTCTGTCTATCTAGCGAAATTTCCCACAGAACTGATAGTTAAGTGTATGCCGTGGATCGGTAGTATCGATCTGGTGTCGCGCTCGGCTTTGCGTAAAAGCCAAAAACTCAATTCTGGTTGTTAGTTACAGGGACGTTTTATGAAACTTAAACAGTTGGTGATGTGTGTGTCGATTCTGTTGTCCGGTCAGGCCTGGGCAAGTGTCACGGAGTACTGCCCAAGCCCTTCAGACATCAAGGAGTTGGCCTCGGGTGTCTACAAAGCCCCCACGGCCAGCGGTGACGGCGAGTGGTATGGCGTGTCTCAGGGCGGCCAGGGACCGGTGGGTGAGTTCGAGTTGGCGATCTTCATGCCTCACAAGGATGTCGAGGGGAATACCGTCATAGGGGAAGTCCAGCGTTGTGGTTACAGGCTGCAAAAGGGCGGCGCGGTGGATATGAAGTTCAAAAGGGAAGGGACTGTCGCGAGTATTGATGCCGGCGGGTCGTGGGAAGAGTGGAACTCACGGTACTACTGCGATAACAAAGAAGTGCGCGGGTGCGCATTCAAAGAGATCGTCAGGCCAGCGAAGCGCTGATGTATAGCCTGTTTGGCTTGGGCCACCTGGCGAGTTGCAATCAAAGGCAGCGTTCGCACTGTTAGTAAGTAAAACGTGTAAAAAAAACCGTGCACCGGATTAACCGGGCACGGTTTTTTTATGGCAACGACTTGTCCCAAGGCAAGTCACTGCGATGTTCTGTTATTCCGTTGAAGCCTTTGCCCAGCGCGCCTGACGCCAAGCCTGTTGCTGTGCCTTGGTCTGGAACGTCCAGGCGACGAAGCGACTCTGCTTCTGACCCTGGGACATTTCCACCACTCGGCTTTCCAGTGCGCCCGCCTTTTTCAGGGCGGACTGGATCGCAGGCAGGTTCGAGGCCTTCGACACCAGTGTGCTGAACCACAGCACCTGTTGCCCCACCTGCGCGCTCTCGCTGATCAATTGCGTGACAAACCGTGCCTCGCCACCCTCACACCACAACTCCGCCGCCTGACCGCCAAAATTCAACACCGGCAGTTTGCGCTTCGGATCGGCCTTGCCCAGCGCGCGCCATTTACGCGTGCTGCCTCGGGTCGCTTCCTCCAGAGACGCATGGAACGGCGGGTTGCACATAGTCAGGTCAAACCGCTCGGCGTTTTCGAGCAGGCCCAGCAGGATCTGTTTCGGGTTGCTCTGCTGACGGATCTGAATGGCCTTGTTCAAACCGTTGGACTGAATAATGGCTTTGGCGGCGGCGATGGCGGTGGCGTCGATCTCCGAACCGAGGAACTGCCAGCGATAGTCGCTGTGACCGATCAGCGGATACACACAGTTGGCGCCCATGCCGACATCCAGGACCTTCACTGCTGCGCCACGGGGGGATCACACCGTCATTGCCGCTGGCCAGCAGGTCGGCCAGAAAGTGCACGTAATCCGCACGTCCCGGCACTGGCGGACACAGATAGTCGGCCGGAATGTCCCAATGGGCGATGCCATAGAACGACTTGAGCAGCGCCCGATTGAACACCCGCACCGCATCCGGGCTGGCGAAGTCGATGCTTTCCTTGCCATACGGGTTGGTGATCACGAACTGCTTCAATTCCGGCGTGGTTTTGATCAGTGCCGGGAAGTCGTAGCGACCCTGGTGGCGATTGCGCGGATGCAGGCTGGCCTTCTCGCGTGGTTCAGCGGCTTTGGCTGCCTTGGTCGGTTCAGGCTTTTGGCGCGCAGGTTTGGGGGGGCGGGGGGCAGTCATGGGTGTGGTCGATTCGGGCATGGCTAAAAGTGGCGGGTATTGTCCCACATCTGCCTCCATGACGCGGTACAGGCTTTCTGAGCCGGCTTGCCGGCGAAAGAGGCTGTAAGGCCTGCGGTGATCTATCGGGCGTTTCGCTGGCAAGCCTGCTCCTACAAATCGCGGGTATGAAAAAGGGAGGCCACCCGGGCCTCCCTGTTTCATTGCGACTTGCCGTTACAGACTGGCAATCCGCGCGTGTTGCTCCGCCAGCTTGCCCAGAGCCTGTTCGGCTTCGGCCAGCTTGGCGCGTTCTTTCTCGATGACCTCAGCCGGTGCCTTGTCGACGAAGCCGGCGTTGGACAGCTTGCCGCCAACCCGTTGCACTTCGCCTTGCAGGCGCTGGATTTCCTTGTCCAGACGCGCCAGTTCCGCACCCTTGTCGATCAGGCCGGCCATCGGTACCAGCACTTCCATCTCGCCGACCAGCGCGGTCGCCGACAGTGGCGCTTCTTCGCCCGTTGCCAGAACGGTGATCGATTCGAGGCGCGCCAGTTTTTTCAGCAAGGCTTCGTTTTCAGTGAGACGACGCTGGTCCTCGGCGCTGACGTTCTTCAGGAACAGCGGCAGCGGTTTGCCCGGACCGATGTTCATTTCGCCACGGATGTTACGCGTGCCGAGCATCAGGCCCTTGAGCCATTCGATGTCGTCTTCGGCGGCCTGATCAATGCGTGTTTCATTGGCCACCGGCCAAGGTTGCAGCATGATCGTCTTGCCTTCGATGCCGGCCAGCGGCGCAATGCGCTGCCAGATTTCTTCCGTGATGAACGGCATGAACGGATGGGCCAGACGCAGGGCCACTTCCAGCACGCGAACCAGGGTGCGGCGAGTGCCGCGCTGACGCTCGACCGGTGCATTCTCGTCCCACAGCACAGGCTTGGACAGTTCCAGGTACCAGTCGCAGTACTGGTTCCAGATGAACTCATACAAGGCTTGGGCGGCCAGGTCGAAGCGGAACTGGTCCAGTTGGCGGGTCACTTCGGCTTCGGTGCGTTGCAGTTGCGAGATGATCCAGCGGTCAGCCAGGGACAGTTCGTAGGCTTCGCCGTTCTGGCCACAGTCTTCGCCCTTGTCCAGCACGTAACGCGCGGCGTTCCAGATCTTGTTGCAGAAGTTGCGGTAGCCTTCGACGCGGCCCATGTCGAACTTGATGTCGCGACCGGTGGACGCCAGCGAGCAGAAGGTGAAACGCAGGGCGTCGGTGCCGTAGCTGGCGATGCCGTCGGCGAATTCTTCGCGGGTCTGCTTCTCGATCTTCTTTGCCAGTTTCGGCTGCATCATGCCGGAGGTGCGTTTGCTGACCAGCTCTTCCAGTTCGATACCGTCGATGATGTCCAGTGGGTCAAGGACGTTGCCCTTGGACTTGGACATCTTCTGGCCCTGGCCATCACGCACCAGACCGTGCACATAAACCGTCTTGAACGGAACCTGCGGCGTGCCGTCTTCGTTCTTCACCAAATGCATGGTGAGCATGATCATCCGGGCAACCCAGAAGAAAATGATGTCGAAGCCGGTCACCAGCACGTCGGTGGAGTGGAATTTCTTCAGGAATTCGGTTTGCTCAGGCCAGCCGAGCGTCGAGAAGGTCCACAGGCCCGAACTGAACCAGGTGTCGAGAACGTCGTTGTCCTGTTGCAGTGCAACGTCCGGACCGAGGTTGTGCTTGGCACGCACTTCGGCTTCGTCGCGGCCGACGTAGACCTTGCCCGATTCGTCGTACCAGGCCGGGATCCGGTGGCCCCACCACAGCTGGCGGCTGATGCACCAATCCTGAATGTCGCGCATCCAGGAGAAGTACATGTTTTCGTACTGCTTGGGCACGAACTGGATGCGGCCGTCTTCAACGGCGGCAATGGCGGGCTCGGCCAAAGGCTTGGTGGACACGTACCACTGGTCGGTCAGCCACGGCTCGATGATGGTGCCGGAGCGGTCGCCTTTCGGGACTTTCAGGGCGTGATCGTCAACGCTGACCAGCAGGCCTGCGGCTTCGAACGCGGCGACGATCTGCTTGCGGGCTTCGAAACGGTCGAGACCGGCGTATTCGGCCGGGATCTTGCCGTCGATGCTTTTGTTCAGCGTGCCGTCGAGGTTGAATACCTGGGCGGCTGGCAGGACGTTGGCGTTCTTGTCGAAGATGTTCAGCAGCGGCAGGTTGTGGCGCTTGCCGACTTCGTAGTCGTTGAAATCGTGGGCCGGGGTGATTTTCACGCAGCCGGTGCCGAATTCAGGGTCGCAGTAATCGTCGGCGATGATCGGGATGCGGCGGCCGACCAGCGGCAACTCGACAAATTTGCCGATCAGGGCTTTGTAGCGTTCGTCGTTCGGGTTCACGGCCACGGCGGCGTCGCCGAGCATGGTTTCCGGACGAGTCGTCGCGACGATCAGGTAGTCGTTGCCTTCAGCGGTTTTGGCGCCATCGGCCAGCGGGTATTTCAGGTTCCACAGGAAACCTTTCTCATCGTGGTTTTCCACTTCGAGGTCGGAAATCGCCGTGTGCAGCTTGGTGTCCCAGTTGACCAGGCGCTTGCCGCGATAGATCAGACCGTCTTCGTGCAGGCGTACGAAGGCTTCTTTCACCGCTTCCGACAGGCCGTCGTCCATGGTGAATCGCTCGCGGCTCCAGTCGACGGACGAGCCTAGGCGGCGGATCTGACGGCTGATGTTGCCGCCGGATTCATCTTTCCATTCCCAGACTTTCTCGAGGAATTTCTCGCGCCCCAGGTCGTGGCGGCTCTGGCCTTTGGCTTCGAGTTGACGCTCCACCAGCATCTGCGTGGCGATACCGGCGTGGTCGGTGCCCGGCTGCCACAGGGTGTTGCGACCCTGCATGCGGCGGAAACGGATCAGGGCGTCCATGATCGCGTTGTTGAAGCCGTGACCCATGTGCAGGCTGCCGGTGACGTTCGGCGGCGGGATCATGATGGTGTAGGACTCGCCCGCGCCTTGCGGGGCGAAGTAATTCTCTGACTCCCAGGTGTTGTACCAGGAGGTTTCAATGGCGTGCGGCTGGTAGGTCTTATCCATGCGCGGCGGGACCCTATTGGCATTTATTCAGGAAAAGCCGATGAGTATAGCGGGGATATACTGTTACGCGTAGAGCGGGGCGGTAACGGGTGGGGAAAATTCGCGACCGGTTGGGGATATGTTTTGCCAATCAGGACGCCATCGCGGGCAAGCCACGCTCCCACAGGTTCTTTGTCGTGCAATTCCGTGACCGACTTCAATCCTGTGGGAGCGGGCTTGCCCGCGATGGCGATCGGTCAGGCGACCCGATTCAAATCGTTATGCCGGGTTTCCTTCAGGCACAGCACCGCAATCAAGCTCAGCACCGCTGCCCCGGATACATACCCGCCGACATAACTCAAACCGCCCATCGCCACCAGTTTTTGCGCGAAAAACGGTGCCGCCGAGGCCCCGACAATACCGCCCAGGTTGTAGGCGGCCGAGGCGCCCGTGTAGCGCACGTGGGTCGGAAACAATTCCGGCAACAGAGCGCCCATTGGCGCAAACGTCACGCCCATCAGAAACAGTTCGATGCACAGGAACAGCGCCACGCCCCAGGTCGAGCCCTGGGTCAGCAGGGGTTCCATCAAGAACCCGGACAGAATGGCCAGCACGCCACCGATGATCAGCACCGGCTTGCGCCCGAAGCGGTCACTGGCCCAGGCCGAGAGCGGCGTGGCGGCGGCCATGAACAGCACGGCGAAGCACAGCAGGCCGAGGAAGGTTTCGCGGCTGTAGCCGAGTGTCGCCACACCATAGCTCAGCGAAAACACGGTCGAGATGTAGAACAGCGCGTAGCACACCACCATCGAACCGGCGCCCAGCAAAACCGGCGCCCAGTATTGGCTGAACAGCTCAATCAGCGGGATCCTCACCCGTTCCTGGCGTGCCATGGCGCTGGCGAACTCTGGAGTTTCGTGGAGCTTGAGACGCACATACAGCCCGACCATCACCAGTACGGCGCTGAGCAGAAACGGAATCCGCCAGCCCCAGGAGCGGAACTGTTCGTCGTTCAGGGCCATGGCCAGCGTCAGGAACAGGCCGTTCGCCGCCAGAAACCCGATGGAAGGGCCCAATTGCGGGAACATGCCGAACCACGCACGTTTACCTTTGGGCGCGTTTTCCGTGGCCAGCAAGGCGGCACCGCCCCATTCGCCGCCCAGCCCCAGCCCTTGGCCGAAGCGCAGCACGCAGAGCAGAATCGGCGCCCAGGCCCCAATGCTGTCGTAGCCCGGCAGCACGCCGATCAGCGTGGTGCACACCCCCATCAAGAGCAGGGAGGCCACCAGGGTGGACTTGCGGCCGATACGGTCGCCGAAGTGACCGAACAGCGCCGAACCCAGTGGGCGTGCAAGGAATGCGATGCCGAACGTGAGGAATGCCGAAAGCATCTGCGCCGTGCCGGATGTCTGCGGAAAGAATACCGGGCCGATCACCAGTGCGGCTGCGGTGGCATAGACGTAGAAATCGTAGAACTCGATGGCGGTGCCGATGAAACTCGCCGTGGCCACGCGGGTGGCGGAGTTCGTCGGTTGCGCGGGTGTGGAATCACTGTAAGTCGTGCTGGTCGTCATGCGGTTATCCCTGACAGTCATGTGCCCCAGTGGAGCGAATTATTATGGTCGATACCCAGGGATGTGGGTGGGGGCGCGGTCGCCATTCCAGGTAGGAACAGTCGTCGGTTTGTTGCGGATATTACGGGTGGTCGGGCCGTAACCCGTGGTGTGCAGGGTAAGCACAGGGGCGGCGCGGCTTGGGTAAGCGGCTCGATTATAGGAAGGTGGCTAACGATTCAACAAGGGGCTTGGGGCAGCGTTGTTTTCAGTGGCGAGGGAGCTTGCTCTCTCGCCACAGGGGAAGTTGCACCGAGTTCTAGATCACCACCGGCATCGGGGTGGTCTGCCAGATCAGTACCCGCGTCACCCGATTGTCCTCGGTCTCGAGGATTTCCAGGCGATAACGACCGATCTTCAGGCATACCGCGCTCTCGGGGATGGTTTCCAGCGCCTCGGTCACCAGACCGTTCAGGGTTTTCGGGCCGTCGCTTGGCAGATGCCAGCCCAGGCTCTTGTTGAGTTCGCGTATCGAGGCGGCGCCTTCGATGACCAGGCGGCCGTCGGCCTGGGGATGGATGTGCGGGTTGTTCAGGCTTTGCTGGCTTTCGAACTCGCCGACGATTTCTTCGAGAATGTCTTCCAGGGTCACGATGCCGAGCACCTCGCCGTACTCGTCGACCACCATGCCCAGTCGGCGTTGCTGTTTGTGGAAATTCAGCAGTTGCAGTTGCAGTGGCGTGCTTTCGGGCACGAAGTAAGGTTCGCGACTGGCAGCCAGCAGTGCTTCCAGGGTCAGGCTCGCATCGGGCAGCAAGTGGCCGATTTGCCGGGTGTTGAGCACGGCTTCGACCTGATTGATATCGCTGTGGAATACCGGCAGGCGGGTGCGCTTGTTGTGGCGCAGTTGCTCGATGATTTCCTCGATGGGATCGTCAAGGTTGATCCCGTCGACTTCACTGCGCGGTACCAGAATGTCGTTGACCGTGATGTTGTCCAGCGCATGGATGCCCGGCAGTGAGTGAGGACGGCAGATGGCGGGTTCGCGATCGTCGTATTGGGCTTTCGGTGGCTCGTCTTCGCTCTGTTGCACCACTTTGGCCTTGCGCGCGAGCGGTCGCAGCAGCAATTGGCTGGTGGCGTTGAGCAGCCAGGCTGCCGGGTAGATGATCTTCAGCGGGATGCGCAGCAGGTTGTTGCCCAGGGCCAGGATCGCATCCGGATGGCGGGTGGCGAGGGCACGTGGCAGGTAATCGGCGAACACCAGCAAAATGGCGGTCGCACCCAGGCAGGCCACCCACGGGCCCTTTTCGGCCCAGGTAAAAATGGCCAGCAAGGTGCTGATGACCACCACCAGTGCACGGCACAGGGTGTTGCACAGGATCAGGCTGTTGAGCGGAAAGCTCAGCCTGGCCAGCGGCTTGTCGCTTGAGCGTGTGGCGATGCGCCGGGCCAGCACATGCTGGTAAGCAGCCTCAATGGCGGTAAACAGCACCGACCATAAAATCAGCAGGGCCACTACAGCGAGCATCGGCCCTATGGGCAAGTCGTCCATTAATACCGCCCGTCAGATATGCAGGATGTATTCACGAACCAGCTTGCTGCCAAAATACGCCAGCATCAGCAGGCAGAAACCGGCAAGGGTCCAGCGAATGGCTTTGTGTCCGCGCCAGCCGAGGCGGTTGCGACCCCAGAGCAGTACGCTGAAGACGATCCAGGCCAGGCAGGCCAGCAAGGTTTTATGTACCAGATGCTGGGCAAACAGGTTTTCGACGAACAACCAGCCCGAGATCAGCGACAGGGACAGCAGGGTCCAGCCAGCCCAGAGGAAGCCGAACAGCAGGCTTTCCATGGTTTGCAGCGGCGGGAAGTTCTTGATCAGTCCCGACGGGTGCTTGTGCTTGAGTTGATGGTCCTGAACCAGCAGCAGCAAGGCCTGGAACACCGCGATGGTGAACATGCCGTAGGCGAGGATCGACAGCAGGATATGAGCGAGGATGCCCGGTTCTTCATCAATGATCTGTACGGTGCCGGCCGGAGCGAATTGCGCAAGCAATGCTGTTGCGGCCCCCAGAGGGAACAGCAATACCAGCAGGTTTTCCACCGGTATGCGCGAGCAGGCCAGCAGGGTCAGGGCTATGACGGCCACCGCAATCAGGCTGGCGGCGCTGAAGAAGTCCAGGCCCAGGCCGATTGGCGTCAATAGATGTGTGACCAGGCTGGCGCCATGGGCCAGCACCGCCAGCACGCCGAGCGTGACGAGCAGGCGTTTGTTCGCCTTGGCGCCGTTGGCCAGGCGAGTGCCCTGATAGAAAGTCGCAGCGGCATATAAGCAGGCGGCGGCGAGGGTGGTTAGCAAACTGGGTGACAAAGGGAGCATAAGTCCTGTTAGGCAAGCCCGAAAGCCGATGAGTTTGGCATAGAACCCACACGGCACGAAAGTGCGAGGTGTCCGCCAGACGCAGTCTTCGCTATAATCCGCGACCTGCCCACGCCGCAGGCTCGCCGAGTACACGTTCAGTCCGGTCTGGGCCGCCACTATCCCGGTCTACACAGGGCCTGAAAGGATCGCGCAATGTTTGAAAACTTAACCGACCGTCTCTCGCAGACGCTGCGCCATGTCACCGGCAAGGCCAAGCTGACCGAGGACAACATCAAAGACACCCTGCGTGAAGTGCGCATGGCGTTGCTTGAAGCCGACGTCGCCTTGCCGGTGGTCAAAGACTTCGTCAATTCGGTCAAGGAACGCGCTGTCGGCACCGAGGTGTCGCGCAGCCTGACGCCGGGCCAGGCCTTCGTGAAGATCGTCCAGGCCGAACTCGAAAGCCTGATGGGCGCGGCTAACGAAGACCTGAACCTGAGCGCCGTTCCGCCTGCCGTGATCCTGATGGCCGGCTTGCAGGGTGCTGGTAAAACCACCACCGCCGGCAAGCTTGCGCGCTTTCTTAAAGAGCGCAAGAAGAAGTCGGTCATGGTTGTGTCCGCGGACGTGTACCGTCCAGCGGCGATCAAACAGCTGGAAATGCTCGCGGGCGAAGTCGGCGTCACCTTCTTCCCTTCCGACCTGACCCAGAAGCCGGTCGAGATCGCGCAAGCCGCTATTAAAGAAGCAAAACTCAAATTCATCGACGTGGTGATCGTCGATACCGCCGGCCGCCTGCACATCGATGAAGAGATGATGGGCGAGATCAAGGCGCTGCATGCCGCGATCAACCCGGTCGAGACGCTGTTCGTGGTCGACGCCATGACCGGCCAGGATGCCGCCAACACGGCCAAGGCCTTCGGCGATGCGCTGCCATTGACCGGTGTGATCCTGACCAAGGTTGACGGTGATGCCCGTGGCGGTGCGGCCCTTTCGGTGCGCGCCATCACCGGCAAGCCGATCAAGTTCATCGGTATGGGCGAGAAGAGCGAAGCGCTCGATCCGTTCCACCCTGAGCGTATTGCTTCGCGGATCCTCGGCATGGGTGACGTGCTCAGCCTGATCGAGCAGGCAGAAGCCACCCTCGACAAGGACAAGGCCGACAAACTGGCCAAGAAGCTGAAGAAGGGCAAGGGTTTCGACCTCGAGGACTTCCGCGATCAGCTGCAACAGATGAAAAACATGGGCGGCCTCGGCGGCCTCATGGACAAACTGCCGAACATGGGCGGTGTGAACCTGGCGCAGATGGGCAATGCCCAGAGCGCGGCAGAAAAACAATTCAAGCAGATGGAAGCCATCATCAACTCCATGACCCCGGCCGAGCGTCGTGACCCTGAGCTGATCAGCGGTTCGCGCAAGCGTCGTATCGCCATGGGTTCCGGCACGCAAGTGCAGGACATCGGTCGCTTGATCAAGCAGCACAAGCAGATGCAGAAGATGATGAAGAAATTCTCCGCGAAAGGCGGAATGGCCAAAATGATGCGCGGCATGGGCGGTATGTTGCCCGGCGGCGGCATGCCGAAAATGTAAAGAATACGCGCGAGAGCTTGCTCTGGCGCAGCCCACAGGGAAGTGGGATCTCCAGCAAACCCGCATAGGCGGGAGCTGATCGGCCGTTTTCAACGACGGCTCTATGGCAAATCTGCATGGCGGCCAACAGGCGCCGGAAAAAGTCATTTGCAAAAGTCCGGATATTCCTTAGAATATGCGGCCTTTCGGGCACCCATGCCCGCTGTGCATTTAGATTTGCAGCACCGACTACAGGAACGATGTTCACATGCTAACAATCCGTCTTGCCCTTGGCGGCTCCAAAAAGCGCCCGTTTTACCACTTGACCGTAACCGACAGCCGCAACCCGCGCGACGGTTCGCACAAGGAACAGGTTGGTTTCTTCAACCCGGTTGCTCGTGGTCAAGAAGTCCGTCTGTCCGTGAACCAAGAGCGCGTAGCCTACTGGCTGAGCGTTGGTGCACAACCTTCTGAGCGCGTTGCTCAGTTGTTGAAGGAATCTGCTAAGGCTGCGGCCTGAGCAATATGAACGCGACGCCAGCTGTTGCTGATGATTTGATCGTTATCGGCAAGATTTATTCGGTTCACGGCGTTCGCGGCGAAGTGAAGGTGTATTCCTTTACTGATCCGATTAAGAACCTGCTGGATTACAAAACCTGGACGCTCAAGCGTGACGGCAATGTAAAGCAGGTAGAGCTGGTCAGCGGACGCGGGAACGACAAGTTCCTGGTCGCAAAGCTCAAGGGTCTCGATGATCGTGAGGAAGCTCGTCTTCTGGCCGGTTATGAGATCTGCGTGCCGCGCAACCTGTTCCCTGAACTGACCGACGGCGAGTACTACTGGTACCAGCTGGAAGGTCTCAAGGTTATCGACACCCTCGGACAACTGTTCGGGAAGATCGATCACCTGCTCGAGACCGGCTCGAATGATGTCATGGTGGTCAAGCCTTGCGCTGGCAGCCTGGATGATCGCGAACGCCTGTTGCCCTATACCGAGCAATGCGTGTTGGCTGTCGACCTGGCCGCAGGCGAGATGAAGGTGGATTGGGACGCGGATTTCTAAGCGTGGCTAACTTGCGCGTAGAAGTGATCAGTTTGTTTCCCGAGATGTTCTCCGCCATCAGCGAGTACGGCATCACCAGTCGTGCGGTGAAACAGGGGCTCTTGCAGCTCACCTGTTGGAATCCGCGAGACTACACGACGGATCGACATCACACTGTGGATGATCGCCCATTTGGCGGTGGTCCGGGCATGGTGATGAAGATCAAGCCCCTGGAAGATGCTCTGGTTCAAGCCAAGGCAGCCGCCGGGGAGGGCGCGAAGGTGATTTACCTGTCGCCCCAAGGCCGCCAACTGACTCAGTCGGCGGTGCGCGAGTTGGCGAATCTGGATGCATTGATCATGATTGCCGGCCGCTATGAAGGCATTGACGAGCGTTTTATTGATGCTCATGTCGATGAAGAGTGGTCGATTGGCGACTATGTACTGTCTGGCGGTGAGCTGCCGGCGATGGTCCTGATCGATGCGGTTACACGACTGCTGCCTGGAGCTTTAGGGCATGCGGACTCCGCCGAGGAAGATTCCTTTACGGATGGTTTGCTGGATTGCCCGCACTACACCCGACCTGAGGTGTATGCGGATCAGCGTGTTCCCGACGTATTGCTAAGTGGCAATCACGCGCACATCCGGCGTTGGCGTTTACAGCAGTCCCTTGGTCGGACCTATGAACGACGCGCCGATCTTCTAGAAAGCCGCTCGCTTTCTGGAGAAGAGAAGAAGCTGCTCGAGGAATACATCCGCGAGCGGGACGATAGTTAACAACGTATCGATGGTAGATCCGACGATTTACCTTAGGAGCACAGCATGACTAACAAAATCATCCTTGCACTCGAAGCAGAGCAGATGACCAAAGAGATCCCTACCTTTGCCCCGGGCGACACCATTGTCGTTCAGGTGAAAGTGAAGGAAGGCGACCGTTCGCGTCTGCAAGCGTTCGAAGGTGTTGTTATCGCCAAGCGTAACCGCGGCGTAAACAGTGCATTCACCGTTCGTAAAATCTCCAACGGTGTTGGCGTAGAGCGTACTTTCCAGACCTACAGCCCGCAAATCGACAGCATGGCTGTCAAGCGTCGCGGTGACGTACGTAAAGCCAAGCTGTACTACCTGCGTGACCTGTCCGGTAAAGCAGCTCGCATCAAGGAAAAACTGGCTTAAGTCCAGCTTCCGATGCAGAAAAAAAGCAGCCTACGGGCTGCTTTTTTGTTGCCTGTGATTTAGCGACGCTCGAGCGGATTGCCGTGGTATTGAGCCTACTCGGTCGTGGACTGAATCAACGTCGGCAGGGTCCACTCGACTGTCCGGTTGCTACAGAGCCTGCGCAATGTTTGTGCAGACGTATCAGTACAAAACGGGATCGGCCAGAATGCCAGCATCAACTGCTGTTCACTCATTCAAGCTCCCTGTTCCTTGCAATGGCTGGCTATGAAAGACTAGCGGCCGTTTCTACAGTCCTCCTGATTTTTTACGCGCCGTTTCAAGGCCGTGTGTTTTGAGTGCCCATGCCTGCCATCGAACATCCATTGATAGACCAGTTCCTCGACGCACTCTGGTTGGAGAAAGGTCTTTCCGATAACACCCGCGATGCCTATCGCAGCGACCTGGCCCTGTTCAACGGCTGGTTGCAGGATAAAGGGCTGGAGTTGGTTAACGCCGGACGCGAGTTGATCCTCGACCATCTGGCGTGGCGTGTGGAGCAAAACTACAAGCCCCGTTCAACCGCACGATTTCTCTCGGGCGTGCGTGGCTTCTATCGTTATCTGCTGCGGGAAAAACTGATCGCGGTTGACCCAACGCTTCGTATCGATATGCCGCAACTCGGCAGGCCGCTGCCCAAGTCCTTGTCGGAGGCCGATGTCGAAGCCCTGTTGAAGGCGCCTGATTTGAGCGAAGCCATCGGGCAGCGCGACCGCGCCATGCTTGAAGTGCTTTATGCCTGCGGCCTTCGGGTGACGGAACTGATCAGCCTGACGCTGGAACAGGTCAATCTGCGCCAGGGCGTATTGCGAGTGATGGGCAAGGGTAGCAAGGAGCGACTGGTGCCGATGGGCGAGGAGGCGATTGTCTGGGTCGAGCGCTACCTGCGCGACGGACGCGGCGAGCTGCTCGGCGGGCGTCCCAGCGATGTCTTGTTCCCCAGCCAGCGAGGAGAGCAGATGACGCGGCAGACATTCTGGCATCGGATCAAGCATCAGGCGAAAGTCGCCGGTATCGGCAAGTCGCTGTCGCCGCACACGCTGCGCCACGCTTTCGCCACCCACTTGCTCAATCATGGTGCCGACCTTCGGGTGGTGCAGATGCTGCTGGGCCACAGCGATTTGTCGACCACCCAGATCTATACCCATGTTGCCCGGGCTCGGTTGCAGGATCTGCACGCCAAACATCATCCTAGAGGCTAGTGAAAGTCCTGTGGGAGCGAGCTTGCTCGCGATGAGGCCTGAACATCCAACATTAATGGCGCCTGACTGACTGCAATCGCGAGCAAGCTCGGTCCCACGGAAAGCAGTCGCCAAAGCCTTGCATCACCGGGAGTCGGACACCGTTGCCTTATGTGGTAGGCTTTGACGGTTTGCACGATGGGCGGTTATGACCCGGTGTTTCGGCACGGGCGTTCTGACCGTCCCATTTGTCCGCCTTCAGGAGTTCTCATGCGTCTGATCCAGATTTTCGCCGCCGCCGCCATTGCGTTGGTCAGCACCTTTGCCGTCGCCGATGACGCGGCCGACAAAGCCATCCGTAAAAGCCTGGAAAACCTCCAGCTCGAAGTGCCCGTAGAAAGCATCACCGCCAGCCCGCTGCCGGGCCTGTACGAAGTCAAATTGAAGGGCAGCCGCGTGCTGTATGCCAGCGCCGACGGTCAGTACGTGGTTCAGGGTTACCTGTTCCAGCTCAAGGACGGCAAGCCGGTCAACCTGACCGAGAAGACCGAGCGCCTGGGCATCTCCAAACTGATCAACGAGATTCCGGTTGCCGAAACCGTGGTTTATCCGGCCATTGGCGAAACCAAATCGCACATCACCGTGTTCACCGACACCACTTGCCCGTACTGCCACAAACTGCACGCCGAAGTGCCTGAGTTGAACAAGCGTGGCATCGAAGTGCGTTATGTTGCGTTTCCGCGCCAGGGCCTTGGCTCGCCAGGTGACGAACAGCTACAGGCCGTGTGGTGCTCGAAAGACAAAAAAGCGGCCATGGACAAGATGGTCGATGGCAAGGAAATCAAGGCCGCCAAGTGCGATAACCCGGTTTCCAAACAGTTCGCCCTCGGCCAGTCGATTGGCGTGAACGGTACACCGGCCATCGTTTTGGCCGACGGTCAGGTCATTCCGGGCTACCAGCCTGCGCCACAAGTCGCCAAACTGGCGCTGGGCGCGAAGTAAATTCGCATCGTCATGGTCCGCCATTGACGATCGTGGTCCGGCAGCAGCATTCGCCGGGCCATCAATAGAGAGCCGCGAGCATGCGGTTGTTTTCACGGCCGGCCTTGAGTCGGCCGTTTTATGGGGAGTTCACAGTGAAACCGGTCAAAGTAGGCATCTGTGGGTTAGGAACCGTCGGTGGCGGTACCTTCAACGTACTTCAGCGCAACGCCGAGGAAATTGCTCGTCGTGCCGGGCGTGGAATCGAAGTGGCACAAATTGCCATGCGCACGCCAAAGCCTCAGTTCCAAACGACCGGTATTGCGATTACCAACGATGTCTTCGAAGTGGCCACGAACCCTGAGATCGACATCGTTATAGAGTTGATGGGCGGCTACACCGTTGCCCGTGAGCTGGTACTCAAGGCCATCGAGAATGGCAAGCATGTGGTCACCGCGAACAAGGCGTTGATCGCCGTTCACGGTAACGAAATTTTCGCCAAGGCTCGCGAGAAGGGCGTGATCGTTGCGTTCGAAGCAGCCGTGGCGGGTGGCATCCCGGTGATCAAGGCGATCCGCGAGGGCCTGTCGGCCAACCGTATCAACTGGGTGGCCGGGATCATCAACGGCACCGGTAACTTCATCCTGACCGAAATGCGCGAGAAGGGTCGCACCTTCGAAGACGTGTTGGTTGAGGCGCAGGCCCTGGGTTACGCCGAAGCCGATCCGACCTTCGACGTTGAAGGCATCGACGCGGCGCACAAGCTGACGATCCTGGCGTCCATCGCTTTCGGTATCCCGCTGCAATTCGACAAGGCCTACACCGAAGGCATCACCAAGCTGACCACCGCTGACGTGAACTACGCCGAAGCGCTGGGCTATCGCATCAAGCACCTGGGCGTGGCGCGCAGCACTGCGGCCGGTATTGAATTGCGCGTCCACCCGACGCTGATCCCGGCCGATCGTTTGATCGCCAACGTCAACGGCGTAATGAACGCGGTCATGGTCAACGGTGATGCTGCTGGCTCGACCCTGTTCTACGGTGCCGGCGCCGGCATGGAACCGACCGCTTCGTCGGTCATTGCCGACCTGGTGGATGTGGTTCGCGCCATGACGTCCGATCCGGAAAACCGCGTACCGCACCTGGCCTTCCAGCCGGATTCGCTGTCGGCCCACCCGATCCTGCCGATCGAGGCCTGCGAAAGCTCCTACTACCTGCGCATTCAGGCCAAGGACCACCCGGGCGTGCTGGCGCAAGTGGCGAGCATCCTGTCGGAGCGTGGCATCAACATCGAATCGATCATGCAGAAGGAAGTTGAAGAACACGACGGCCTGGTGCCCATGATCCTGCTGACCCACCGTGTGCTGGAGCAGCATATCAATGACGCGATCGCCGCCCTGGAAGCCTTGGCTGGCGTTGTGGGTCCGGTCGTACGGATCCGCGTCGAGCACCTGAACTAAGCCGTTATCGTTCACCGGGCTCACGGGTTGAGCCCGGGTTTGCGAACACTGTCCATTGGAGTCAGTCATGCGTTACATCAGTACCCGCGGCCAGGCACCGGCCCTGAATTTCGAAGACGTCCTGCTGGCCGGTCTGGCCACCGACGGCGGTCTGTACGTCCCGGAAAACCTGCCACGTTTCACCCAGGAAGAAATCGCTTCCTGGGCCGGCCTGCCGTATCACGAGCTGGCGTTCCGGGTCATGCGCCCATTCGTCACCGGCAGCATTCCGGACGCCGATTTCAAAAAAATCCTCGAAGAAACCTACGGTGTGTTTGCCCACAGCGCCGTTGCGCCCCTGCGTCAGTTGAACGGCAACGAATGGGTGCTGGAGCTGTTCCACGGCCCGACCCTGGCCTTCAAGGACTTCGCCCTGCAACTGCTCGGTCGCCTTCTGGACTACGTGCTGGAAAAACGCGGCGAGCGCGTGGTGATCGTTGGTGCGACCTCCGGTGATACCGGCTCGGCCGCCATCGAAGGCTGCAAACACTGCGAAAACGTCGATATCTTCATCCTGCACCCGCACAACCGTGTATCGGAAGTGCAGCGTCGGCAGATGACCACCATCTTCGGCGAGAACATCCACAACATTGCGATCGAAGGCAACTTCGATGACTGCCAGGAAATGGTCAAGGCGAGCTTCGCCGACCAGGGCTTCCTGAAGGGCACTCGCCTGGTGGCGGTGAACTCGATCAACTGGGCGCGGATCATGGCCCAGATCGTTTACTACTTCCACGCTGCGCTGCAGCTGGGTGGCCCGGCGCGTTCGGTGTCGTTCTCGGTGCCGACCGGCAACTTCGGCGACATCTTCGCAGGCTACCTGGCGCGCAACATGGGCCTGCCGATCAATCAATTGATCGTCGCCACCAACCGCAACGACATCCTGCACCGCTTCATGAGCGGCAATCAGTACGTCAAGGAAACCCTGCACGCCACCCTGTCGCCGTCCATGGACATCATGGTGTCGTCGAACTTCGAGCGTCTGCTGTTCGACCTGCACGGTCGCAATGGCGCGGCGATTGCCGGGTTGATGGACAGCTTCAAGCAAGGTGGCGGCTTCAGCGTCGAGCAGGAGCGCTGGACCGAAGCACGCAAACTGTTCGATTCGCTGGCGGTGGATGACGCACAAACCTGCGAGACCATCGCCGAAGTCTACGAGCAGACCGGTGAGGTGCTGGATCCGCACACTGCCATCGGTGTCAGGGCCGCGCGGGAATGCCGTCGCAGCCTGGACATTCCGATGGTGATCCTGGGCACGGCTCACCCGGTCAAATTCCCGGATGCCGTGGAAAAAGCCGGTGTAGGAAAAGCGCTCGAACTCCCGGCACATCTTTCTGATTTGTTTGAGCGAGACGAACGTTGCACGGTGTTGCCGAATGACCTTAAAGCCGTACAGGCCTTTGTCAGTCAGCATGGCAACCGCGGCAAGCCTTTGTAACCGGCAAAAGCTGTCACAAATTGAAGCCCGTCTCATGACGGGCTTTCTCGTTTCTGCATGCCACACTGATCAGCTGGAGTCGCCCATTAAGGACGGGCGAGCTGATCATCAAGGAAGTGGCAATGTTGTTTTTCAGAAAGTTAACGCCCGCCCCGCGCTGGCTGATTTTGCTCGGGACCCTGGGTTTTACCCAGTGGGTGCTGGCGGCAGATTCGGCGGCTCCCGCGCCTGCGAAGGCCCTCAAGCTGGACGAGCAAGAGCGTAAATGGATTGCCGAGCATCCGCGCGTCATCGTCGCTTCGCTGGAGTACCCACGGTATCTGTTCAAGGATGAGCATGGCCGCTGGATCGGTTTGAACAAGGATGTACTCGATCGCATCGGCGCCATGACCGGTTTGCAGTTCGTTCATGTCGAAGCGTTTTCTACCGATCAGATGCTGGCCAGCCTGGAAAGCAGTGAGGCGGACATGAGCACCACGCTGGCAATCAATGACGAACGCAAGGTGTTCCTGGACTTCAGCCATGCATATGGTGGCGCGGGCTGGGTATTCGTCGGGCGGGCAGAGGCACCGAAGGTGCAATCTTTGGAGGATCTGGCGAAGCGGGTGCTGGTGTTGCCGGCTCGTCATGCGTTGGAAGCATCAATTCGCCATGAATACCCGACCATTGAGCTACGCACCGTCAAAACCTACGCGGAGGCCCGTGCGCTGGTTGAAAGCGGTGAGGCCTATGCCACCATCGACAACGAAATCGGCGCTCAACTCTTTCCCTCGGGGCAGCTTCAGCTGGGGCATATTCTGGAGGGACGGTGGGACCCTGAGCATCTGGCGGTGCGCAAAGGCCAGCCGCATCTATTGAGCATTCTCAACAAGGCACTGGAGGCGTTTCCCCCCGCCGAGTTACGCGCCATTCGCCGCAAATGGCTCAATGGTGTCGTTACGACCGCAGAGCCGACGGTTTGGCAGCGGGTGACACAGTGGAGCTGCCGGGGTGTGTTTGTCGTCAGTGTATTCGCCGTGCTGTTCCTGCTCTGTAACCGCCGGCTGGCCTCGGTGGTCCGGCAACGACTGGAGACTGAGCAGCGTCTTGGGGATCAGCTCGCTTTCCAGCAGGCGCTGATGGACGCGACGCCTGACCCGATGTTCGTTCGTGATCTGCAAGGGCGCTTGATCCTGTGCAACAGGAGTTTCGAAGAGAGTCTGTCGACCCGAATCGATCGGATTCAGGGGCGGCAGCTGATTGAATTGGAGATCCTGCCCAAAGAGACCGCTGAACTGTTGCATACCGAATTCATGGCCCAGCTGGGCTCGCGCTCCACACGATTCTGCAGGCGGCAATTGATGTTCAACAACGGCCTCAGGGACATCTACCAATGGACGGTGCCGTTTTACGGTGCGGACGGCCAGCTGCGCGGTTTGCTGGGGGGCTGGACGGATCTCGGTCAGCGTATCCGACAGGCGTGATGCGACTGTTTTTTCTCTGTCATCTTTGCCATGCATGCTCTTTCGACCGGAGACGCAGACGAAGTTGCATCCGGTATTCAGAACTTTCTTCTCGGGCCAGCGGTCATTTACTGTAGGCACGCCCCAGGCACTTTTTTCGGACTATTGAGTGGTGATCGAGATGGAAAGTATCAGTCTCTTGCTCGGTGAGGCTCTGAGCCCGTACCAGGTGACGCTGACCCCCTCGGGTATTCATGGTGAATGCCGGGTGACATTGACCAATACCATGGGCACCACTGTGGTTGAACGTGAGTTCAGTCAGGCCCAGTTTAGCGATAAACGTCTGCTCACCGATGTGGTCGACGGTTTGCATCGTGATGTACTGATTGCGGAAGGTCGCCTGGAGCCCTGTGTTATCGCGGCGTTGCGCAATGCTGCGCAAGACAAGTTGCTTGCCAGCCGCAACTGAATTGTTTTTTGTGGGAACCTTCCTGCACCAACGTCAGTCAGATCTCTTAACAGCAGGATCAAGCATTGTGCTCCGGTGCTTGTAGCTTGCTGCTACGGGTCTTTATGTAGGCCACGTTTAACCCCGAGTCGTCTCCCCACTTCTCGGGGTTTCTTTTGCCCGGGATTTGTCAGTGCCCGGCCTGCTGTTCAAAAAACGCCTTGGCATCTCTCAGATAATCGCTGCGCCTTTCCGGGTCCAGCCAATCGGCGTATAGCTGATCCAGTCGGTCGTGCGGCAAGGTGCGCAAAAGCAGGTTTATCTCGCTGATCGCCTCTCGGCCCTGAGGTGTATTGGAGCAGCCGATGTACCCGAACAGGTATTTTCCCGTCCCCTTGATCGGATAGAACTGCAGCTGCTCATCGGAGATGTGTTTCTGTTGTGCCTGATAACGGATCTCGGGCCAGTAACCCAAAACCACCTGTAATCGCCCCAGGCGTTGCATCTGCAACAGACTGCCAAGGGCGTCATTGCCGTAATGGGGCGTCAAGGCGCCGGGCGGTGCCTGTCGCAGCAGGGTGTCGAGAAATTGACCGTAACTGCGGCCAGCCACTACGCCGACTTTTTTCGTGCCACTGGCCAACATGGCTGCCAGATCGACTTCTCCGTCGACCAGAAAAGGTTGCAGAACCGATCGATCTTCCTGCCGGACCGCAAGGCCATTACTCACCGCAAGAAACGCCGGAATGGAGAATGTAATCCACTGCTCCCGCTCTTTGGTCCAGACCAGCGAGGGATCGCAAGT
This sequence comes from Pseudomonas moorei, assembly GCF_042846945.1. Classification (NCBI taxonomy): domain Bacteria; kingdom Pseudomonadati; phylum Pseudomonadota; class Gammaproteobacteria; order Pseudomonadales; family Pseudomonadaceae; genus Pseudomonas; species Pseudomonas moorei. Next base: position 141,276 of record NZ_AP035776.1, on the reverse strand, counting down.
AAAAGATTCTTCGTGGAGCATTTGCATTCCACGAGCGCGGTTAACCCGCATCAAAGTGTGTTCGTACTGCGGCATGCCGGCGATCAACAGCGGCAACAGTTGATCGATGACACCCTGATCTTTTTTCGGGCCTTCAAGAATCATGGTGGGTGGCAAATCGCGCAGGAGCCAGATCAAGGTGTCCCTGGGTTGCGCCAAAACGGGCGAGGCCAGTCCCGCCAACAGCGCGAACACGGTCAGTACGCGTTGATTGCGGCAGGAATGGCTTGCTGATGAAAACAGGCGCTTCAGCTTAGATGGCCCCGTCTTCACGCAGCTTTTCGATCTGTCCCTTGTCATAGCCAAGATCGTGGAGTACCTGAGCATTGTGTTCACCCAGTTGCGGCCCGACCCATTCACATTCACCGGGTGTCTCTGAGAGTTTCGGCACAATCCCCGGCATCTTGAAGCCTTTGCCATCCGGAAGTTTGGCTTGCAGGAACATTTCCCGGGCGAGGTATTGCGGGTCGCTGAACATGTCTTCGGCGCTGAAGATCCGGCTGGCGGGCACGTCGGCCTGGTTCAAACGCTCGATGACCGTGTCCAGCGGCAACGAATTGACCCAGCGATCGATCACCCCGTAGAGCTCGTCGCGGCGGGTGTCACGTCCGTCGTTGCTGGCCAGGGTCGGGTCATTGGCCAGGTCTTCGCGACCGATGATCAGCATGAAACGCTTGAAAATCGCATCGCCATTGGCGCCGATCTGCACGTGTTTGCCATCGGCGCTGGTGTGGATAGAGGAGGGTGTGATGCCGGGCATGATGTTGCCGGTGCGCTCGCGAATGAAGCCGAACACATCGAATTCCGGGACCATGCTTTCCATCATGGCGAAGATCGCTTCATACAGCGCCACATCCACCACTTGGCCCTGGCCACCGTTGACCTCGCGATGACGCAGGGCCATCAGCGCGCCAATCACGCCCCAGAGCGCGGCGATCGAGTCACCAATGGAAATCCCGGTGCGCACCGGTGGCCGGTCTTCGAACCCGGTGATGTAACGCAGGCCCCCCATGGATTCACCGACCGCACCAAAACCAGGCTGATCCTTCATCGGACCGGTCTGACCGAAGCCCGAGAGTCGCACCATCACCAGTTTCGGGTTCAGCGCGTGCAAGACGTCCCAGCCCAAACCGAGTTTTTCCAGCACGCCGGGGCGGAAGTTTTCGATCAGGATGTCCGCTTCGCTGAGCAATTTTTTCAGAATCGCCAGGCCATCCGGATGTTTGAGGTTGAGCGTCAGGGATTTTTTGTTGCGCGCCTGAACGAACCACCACAGCGAAGTCCCCTCGTACAACTTGCGCCACTTGCGCAGCGGATCGCCACCGTCCGGAGACTCGATCTTGACCACATCGGCACCGAATTCAGCGCAGATGCGCGAGGCAAAAGGACCGGCAATCAAAGTGCCCAATTCGATGACTTTCAGACCCGAGAGCGGTTTGTCAGTGAGCGGCATACTAAATCCTGTAGGACAAAAGACTGAGCGAATACAGACTTTTAACATAGCCGACTGTCAGGCGCTCAAGGTAGATCGCCTTCTATTCGTTGATTGCCTGTCGCATCGGTTAGACTTGCCGACTTTCCTCGTATCAAGAAGCCCGTTCATGGCCCAGCCGTCCACGACCTACAAGTTTGAACTGAACCTCACCGACCTCGACCGCAGCGTTTACGAGAGCGTCAAGCAGACCATCGCCCGTCACCCTTCGGAAACCGAAGAGCGTATGACCGTGCGCCTGCTGGCCTATGCCCTCTGGTACAACGAGCAGCTGTCCTTTGGCCGTGGTCTTTCAGAAGTGGATGAACCGGCCTTGTGGGAAAAAAGCCTGGATGACCGTGTCCTGCACTGGATCGAAGTCGGCCAGCCGGATGCCGAGCGCCTGACCTGGTGCTCGCGTCGCACCGAACGCACCAGCCTGCTGGCCTACGGCAGCCTGCGTGTCTGGGAAGGCAAAGTGATCCCGGCGATCAAGAACCTGAAAAACGTCAACATCGCCGCCGTGCCTCAGGAAGTACTGGAAACCCTGGCCAAGGACATGCCTCGCGTTATCAAGTGGGACGTGATGATCAGTGAAGGGACGATTTTCGTCACTGACGATCGTGGTCAGCATGAAGTCCAGTTGCAGTGGCTGGCCGGCGAACGCGGCTGATCAATCGCCGCTGGACCGCGTCATGCACTTCTATCCCACATACTGAAGAGAAACCCCTGTCACCCCATGCGCATCGAATCTCGCCTGTTGCCCGACCCCTTTCCATTGCTGGGTGATCTTCCACCCCTGCTGACCCGACTCTACGCCGCGCGGGGCGTGCAATCCGCAGTCGAACTGGACAAAAGTCTGGCGCGGCTGATTCCGTTCCAGCAGCTCAAGGGCATTGATGCTGCCGTGGATCTGCTGGTTACAGCGCTCGAACAGCGGCAACGGATTCTGATCGTCGGCGATTTCGATGCCGATGGCGCGACGGCCAGTACCGTGGGCACCCTGGGTCTGCGCCTGCTGGGCGCGGCTCATGTCGACTACCTGGTGCCCAACCGTTTTGACTACGGTTACGGCCTGACACCGGAGATTGTCGCCGTGGCGCTGGAGCGTCAGCCACAGCTGTTGATCACCGTGGACAACGGTATTTCCAGTGTCGAAGGTGTGGCAGCGGCGAAAAAGGCTGGCCTCAAGGTGCTGGTCACCGATCACCACTTGCCCGGTGATGAATTGCCGCAGGCCGATGCCATCGTCAACCCGAACCAGCCAGGTTGTGAGTTCCCGAGCAAGGCGCTGGCCGGTGTCGGGGTGATTTTCTATGTGCTGATGGCCCTGCGTGCGCGCTTGCGCAGTCTGGGCTGGTACGAGAACAAGCCGCAGCCGAACATCGGCGAATTGCTCGACCTCGTGGCGCTGGGCAGCGTGGCGGACGTGGTACCGCTGGATGCCAATAACCGGATTCTGGTGCACCAGGGCCTCGAGCGGATTCGCGCCGGACGTGCGCGACCGGGCATCAAGGCGATCCTCGAAGTGGCCAAGCGTGAGCCAGCGCGCATTACCTCCACCGACCTGGGATTCATTGTCGGCCCGCGCCTGAACGCGGCGGGGCGCCTGGATGACATGAGCCTGGGCATCGAATGCCTGCTGACCGAAGATGCGACGCTTGCCCGTGAGATGGCTGCTCAACTGGACGGCATGAATCAGGACCGTAAATCCATCGAGCAGGGCATGCAGCGTGAAGCGCTGGCGCAGCTCAAGGATTTGCCCGTTGATTCCATGCCCTTCGGTCTGTGTCTGTTCGATCCCGAATGGCACCAGGGTGTCATCGGCATTCTCGCGTCGCGCATGAAAGAGCGTTACTTCCGTCCGACCATTGCCTTTGCCGATGCGGGAGACGGGCTGCTCAAGGGTTCGGGGCGCTCGGTGCAAGGCTTCCATATTCGCGATGCCCTGAGCGTGGTAGCGGCGCAGCACCCGAACCTGATTACCAAATACGGCGGCCATGCCATGGCCGCTGGTCTGACCCTGCCGGAAGCGAATTTTCCGCTGTTCGCCGAAGCCTTTGACGCCGAGGTGCGCAGGCAAATGCGTGAAGAGGACCTGACCGGGCGCCTGCTGTCGGACGGCACCCTGGCGGTCGAGGAATTTCACCTGGAACTGGCCCGCGCGCTGCGCCATGCCGGTCCCTGGGGGCAGCATTTTCCGGAGCCGCTGTTTCACGGGGTGTTCCAGTTGGTCGAGCAGCGTGTCGTCGGCGAGCGGCACCTCAAGGTGGTGCTCAGAAGCGAATGTGGTTCGGTCAAGCTCGATGGCATTGCCTTTGGTATCGATCGCGATATCTGGCCGAATCCGACCATCAAGTGGGTGGAACTGGCCTACAAGCTCGACGTCAATGAATTCCGCGGCAACGAGACCGTGCAACTGATGATTGCCCACATCGAACCGCGCTGAGTCTTTTTCGCCGTTGTGGCGAGGGAGCTTGCTCCCGCTGGAGGGCGCAGCACTCCCAATGCGGGCTGATGCGGTTTATCAGATCGACCGCGGTGATTTGTTTTGGGACGGCTGCGCCACCCAGCGGGAGCAAGCTCCCTCGCCACAGTGCGCTGTACCCTGTGCGGGTCATCTGTGTTTTCAGTTCTTGAACCCTCCCTCATCCCCCGTTGTCGACTAGGCTCTAAGCACTGCTTGATAATCCTTGTGACGTCTTGTCGAATTTTTTGCCCGCGGGGGCGGGTGCTGCACCTTTTTCCTGTCACTCGTCGACTTTTCAAACAGAACCCTGGAGCCTGCCCACTGATTCGAGAGGTGCCCCATGAGTCTGCTGCTTGAACCCTATACCCTTCGTCAACTGACCCTGCTCAACCGCATCGCGGTATCGCCAATGTGCCAGTATTCCAGTGCCGATGGTCTGGCCAATGACTGGCACCTGGTCCACCTCGGCAGCCGTGCCATCGGCGGGGCCGGACTGGTCTTTACCGAAGCCACGGCGGTCACGGCCGACGGGCGCATCACCGCGCAAGACCTCGGTTTGTGGAACGATGAACAAATCGAGCCGCTGCAGCGCATCACTCGCTTTATTGCCGCCCAAGGCGCCGTTGCCGGTATCCAGCTGGCTCATGCGGGGCGCAAGGCCAGCACCTTTCGGCCGTGGCTGGGCAAACATGGCAGTGTCAAACCCGAAGACGGCGGCTGGCTCCCGGTGGGGCCCTCACCGATCGCGTTCGATCCACAGCACACACAGCCCAGGCAGCTCGATGACGGTGAAATTGCCACTATCATTCAGGCCTTTGTCGATGCGGCAAAGCGTGCGTTGGTCGCCGGTTTCAAGGTGGTCGAAGTGCATGCAGCCCATGGTTACCTGCTGCACCAGTTCCTTTCGCCCTTGAGTAATCAGCGGCGTGATCAGTACGGTGGCTCATTCGAAAACCGCATCCGCCTGGTGTTGCAAGTCACCGAAGCCGTGCGGGCGGTCTGGCCTGAAGAGTTGCCGCTGTTTGTCCGGGTCTCGGCCACCGACTGGGTGGAAGATGGCTGGAATCCCGATGAAACCGTCGAGCTGGCGCGGCGCTTGAAAGCCCTGGGCGTGGACCTGATTGATGTGTCGTCGGGAGGCACGGCAGCCAACGCGGAAATCCCGACAGGCCCCGGTTATCAGACTCGCTTCGCCGAACGAGTGCGCAAGGAGGCTGAAATTGCGACTGGCACCGTGGGAATGATCACCGAGCCGGCTCAGGCCGAGCACATTCTGCGCACCTGTCAGGCGGATATCATTTTCCTGGCCCGTGAGCTGTTGCGCGATCCTTACTGGCCGTTGCATGCCGATGACGACCTCGGCGGACGCAAGGCCATCTGGCCGGCGCAGTACCAGCGGGCGACCCACCGTGACCAACCCATCCATGAATCAGACTTGCGGGATATATGAGACAAAGCCTCTTGTAGGAGCGAGCCTGCTCGCGACGGACGTCAACGATAACGCGCTCTGTCGGGTACTCCGCGTTGTCCTGGCGTTCTTCGCGAGCATGCTCGCTCCTTCAGTATCAAGCGGTGCAATCAGGCTGCTTCGATCTTGCTGCGGTTCTGTTCGACCTTGTTCAAGTAGTCCTTGAGCTTGTCTTGTTCAGCCAGCGTGGTGAACAACCCGAGCTTGCTGCGACGCCACAGAATGTCCTGCGCGGTGGTTGCCCACTCTTCGTGCCACAGGTAATCGACTTCGCGGGTGTAGAGACCGCCGCCGATGTGTTCGCCCATGTCGCTCAGCTTTTCCACGCCTTCGAGCAGGCGCCAGGTGCGGCTGCCGTAGCTGGTGGCCCAGCGACGCGAAATATCTGTCGGGACCCAGTCGAACTTGTCGCGAATCAACGCGCTCAGCGCTTGCGGGGTGGTCATGTCTTCGCCGCCCGGCAGCGGTGCGTTGGCCGTCCAGCTCGGCTTGATGTGCTGGAAGTAAGGTGCCAGTTGCGCCAGCGCCGACTCCGCGAGCTTGCGGTAGGTGGTCAGCTTGCCGCCGAACACCGAAAGCAACGGCGCTTCTTCGCCACTGCCGGACAGCGCCAGGGTGTAATCGCGGGTAACGGCCGAAGGGTTATCGGATTCGTCATTGCACAGCGGACGCACGCCGGAATAGCTGTGCAGGATGTTGTCGCGGCTGATTTGCTTTTTGAAGTGGGCGTTGACCACTTTCAGCAGGTAATCGGTCTCACCGTCAGTGATCGCCACTTTTGCCGGATCGCCCGTGTATTCGCGGTCGGTGGTGCCGATCAGGGTGAACTGGTTCAGGTAGGGAATGGTGAATACGATGCGCTGGTCTTCGTTTTGCAGAATGTGCGCGTGCTCGCCTTCGTACAATTTTGGCACGATCAGGTGGCTGCCCTGGATCAGGCGGATGCCGTAGGGCGATTCCATCTTCAGATCGTCGCGGATGAACTTGGCGACCCATGGGCCAGCGGCATTCACCAGCGCCTTGGCGCGGATCGAAAACAGGCTGCCATCGGAACGTTCCAGATGCAGGTGCCACAGGCCTTTGGCGCGACGAGCGCTGACGCAACGGGTCTGGGTATGGACATGGGCGCCTTGTTCCCGGGCGGCCATGGCATTGAGTACCACCAGCCGGGCATCGTCGACCCAGCAATCTGAGTATTCGAAGCCTTGGGTGATTTCGCTTTTCAGTGCGCTGTCGGGACCGAACTTCAGGCTTTTCGAACCGGCGAGTTTTTCCCGTTTGCCAAGATGGTCGTACAGGAACAGGCCGGCGCGAATCATCCAGGCGGGCCGCAGGTGCGGGCGATGCGGCAACACAAAGCGCATCTGTTTAACGATATGCGGAGCCTTGGCCAGCAGGACTTCCCGCTCGGCCAGTGCTTCGCGCACCAGGCGGAATTCGTAATGTTCGAGATAGCGCAGACCGCCGTGGATCAGCTTGCTGCTGGCTGACGAGGTATGGCTGGCCAAATCATCCTTTTCGCAAAGGAACACCGAGAGGCCGCGACCCGCGGCATCCGCTGCGATCCCCACACCATTGATCCCGCCACCGATGACGGCGATATCGTAGACCTCGGCAAGAGGGGGCGTGGGCAAGGTGGAAGTGGGCATCGGCTCGGGCCTCGGAATTCTTTGATGTTCTGTATTTGAAATCGAACATTAATGTTCATTTGCGAAAATACTAGCCCATAAAGACGCGCACAGCCAGTCAGATTCGATTGAAAATACTCATCGAAAGGCGATAAAAGGAAAATTTACGAACATTGGGTGCGTAATCTGACTGCTTTGCTGGCGAGGGCGCTCGCTCCCACCGCTTTTGCGGCGAGTTCAGTGGGTTTGAATGAGCTCAATTGAAGGGTTGAGGGCCGCTTCGCAGCCCAGTGGGAGCAAGCTCCCTCGCCACGGGAGATGTGCTTAAACGACTTCCAGTCGGACTTTGTGCTGGTTTAAAAGCTGCATCAGCGCCGGGGAAGGCTGCTGATCGGTCACCAGGCAATCGATCAGGCTGATCGGCCCCAGGCGAATCATGGCGTTACGCCCGAACTTGCTGGAGTCAGCCGCCAGAATCACCTGTCTGGCGTTGGCGATGATCGCCTGGGAAACCCGCACTTCCTGATAGTCGAAATCCAGCAGGCTGCCGTCTTCATCGATGCCGCTGATGCCAACCAGGGCAAAGTCGACCTTGAACTGGTTAATGAAATCGACGCTGGCCTGACCGACCACGCCACCGTCACGCCGCACATTGCCCCCGGTCAGCAGAACGTCGAAGTCGTCCTTGGCGCTGAGCATCGAAGCCACATGCAGGTTGTTGGTGATGATCTTCAGATGATTGTGGTTGAGCAGCGCCCGGGCAATCGATTCGGTCGTCGTACCGATGTTGATGAACAGCGAGGCGTGATCGGGGATCTGTGCGGCGATGGCTTCGCCGATACGCTGTTTCTCGTCGCGCATCTGATCGGCGCGCATGGCGTAGGCGGTGTTTTCAACGCTGGAGTCGTAGGCTGCGCCGCCGTGGTAGCGGCGCAACAAATTGGCTTCCGCCAGCTGATTGATATCGCGGCGAATGGTCTGCGGTGTAACAACGAACAGCGTGGCCATTTCCTCGATGCTGACATAGCCGCGTTCGCGGACCAGTTCGAGAATTTGCTGCTGACGGGGAGGCAGATTCATGGGGCGTCCTTTGGGCTGCCGAGCAAAATTTGCCCATGATGCCGCAGGAATCGCCTCCCGACCAGTTACTCGCAGATACAGTCAGCGGCTCGGCTTATTCAGCCCCTTCGTGCGGCTCCCAATCGCGGGTGCGGCTGACGGCTTTTTGCCAGCCAGCGTAGAGTTTTTCCTTTGCCGCTTCGTCGAGCGCCGGTTCGAACTTGCGTTCGATAACCGCCTTGCCGCGCAGCTCTTCCAGGCTGCCCCAGAAGCCGCAGGCCAGGCCCGCCAGGTAAGCGGCACCCAGCGCGGTGGTCTCGCGCATTTGCGGGCGTTCGACCTGCGTGCCGAGGATGTCGGCCTGGAATTGCATAAGGAAGTTGTTCGCCACGGCGCCACCGTCCACGCGCAGTGCCTTGAGTCGCTCGCCGGCGTCCTGCTGCATGGCGTCGAGTACGTCGCGGGTCTGGTAGGCGATCGACTCCAGCGCTGCACGAATGATGTGATCCACACGTACACCGCGGGTCAGGCCAAACAGTGCGCCACGGGCATACGGGTCCCAGTACGGCGCGCCCAGACCAGTGAACGCCGGTACCAGGTACACGCCGTTGCTGTCCTTGACCTTGTTGGCGAAGTATTCGGTGTCATGGGCGTCGTTGATGATTTTCAGCTCGTCGCGCAACCACTGGACGGTGGAGCCGCCATTGAACACCGCGCCCTCCAGGGCGTAGGCCACTTCACCGCGCGGACCGCAGGCGATGGTGGTGAGCATGCCGTGTCTGGACTTCACGGCTTTGTCGCCGGTGTTCATCAGCAGGAAGCAGCCGGTGCCGTAAGTGTTCTTGGCCTGGCCTGCCTCGACGCACATCTGACCGAACAGCGCTGCTTGCTGATCGCCGGCGATTCCGCCGATGGCGATGCCGCTTTTGGTATGGCCGTAGATTTCCGACGACGATTTCACCTGAGGCAGCATTTCCTGCGGGATATCCAGCAGCTCCAGCATCTTCGCGTCCCACTCCAGGGTGTGGATATTGAAGAGCAGGGTGCGCGAGGCGTTGGTGTAGTCGGTGACGTGGACCTTGCCGCCGGTAAATTTCCAGATCAGCCAGCTGTCGACGGTACCGAACAGCAGCTCGCCATTGCGCGCGCGTTCACGGCTGCCTTCGACGTGGTCGAGGATCCACTTGAGCTTGGTGCCGGAGAAGTACGGGTCGGTGACCAGGCCAGTGGTCTCGCTGATGTATTGCTCGTGGCCATCACGCTTGAGCTGCTGGCAGATTTCGGTACTGCGGCGGCACTGCCAGACGATTGCGTTGTAGATCGGCCGGCCGGTGTTCTTGTCCCAGACCACGGTGGTTTCACGCTGGTTGGTAATGCCGATGGCCGCGACCTGATCGTGATGCAGGCCGGCTTGAGCCAGGGCCTCGACCATCACGGCGCTCTGGGTGGCGAAGATTTCCATCGGGTCGTGTTCGACCCAGCCCGCTTGCGGGTAATGCTGGGCGAATTCGCGCTGTGCGGTGCAGACCACGTTGGCGTCGCGGTCGAAAATGATCGCGCGGGAGCTGGTCGTACCCTGATCGAGGGCAATGATGTAGTTCTTATTCTGAGTGTCGGTCATGTCGATTGCCTTGGACGAAAAAAGGGAATGCGGTCTGGCGCGCGATTGAATGGGCAGTATCACGCGCCAACGGTATCAAGAAATTTCTGGTTTGCCGTCAATGGCCGGTGTTGTGTCCTTTGTAGCAGGCGCGACGCTTGGCAGATGGCGGGCAATCACCCCGCGATAGGCTGCGGCGCCGAGGCAGGCCCCGATAATCGGTGCGAAAACCGGAACCAGGAAGTACGGGATATCGCGCCCGCCGGTGAAGGAAATGTCACCCCAGCCAGCGAAGAACGTCATCAATTTGGGGCCGAAGTCACGGGCCGGGTTCATGGCGAAGCCGGTCAGCGGTCCCATCGAGCTGCCGATCACTGCGATCAGCAAGCCAATCAGGATTGGCGCCAGTGGTCCGTTCGGCAGGCCATTGTTGTCGTCGGTCAGGGACATGATCACGCCCATCAGAATGGCCGTGATGATCACCTCGACCAGAAAGGCCTGTGACGTGGTCAGGCTCGGGTTGGGGAAGGTGGAGAACACCGACGCCAATTCCAGGCTGGCTTCAGTGCCTCGAACCATATGGTGAGTTTGTTCGAAATCGAAGAACAGATTGCTGTAAAGCGTGTAAACCAACAAGGCGCCACAAAAGGCACCCGCCACTTGGGCCAGAATGTAGAACGGCAGTTTGCGCTTTTCGAAGTCGGCGAAAATGCTCAGGGCGATGCTGACGGCAGGGTTGAGATGAGCGCCGGAAACCCCGGCAGTCAGGTAGATCGCCATGCTCACGCCGATGCCCCATATGATGCTGATTTCCCACAGACCAAAGCTGGCGCCCGCGACCTTGAGGGCGGCGACGCAACCCGTACCAAAAAAGATCAGCAGAGCAGTACCCAAAAACTCGGCCATGCATTGGCTCGAGAGAGACGGTTGTTGTAAGGCGGTTGTCATTGAAACCTCATTTTTATTTTTTGGCGCTTTCTTTCCATCATGGTCAAAGCGCGTTTTTCACCGGGTCAGGATCCCCATCCAGTTCCCGGATTGCTGCTGGGTGCTGCGGTAGGACGTTTCGTGCAGTTTCAGAAACGAAAAAATATAGACAAGAAACACTGCTGTCAAAGGTCGAAAGTGAACCATCGCTCACAAATGAACTATTAGTCTTGTGAATGAGTGCGTTGATACGTGGATGAAATCCGGGTGGGCGACGATGCGCACTTGTTGAAAAGGCACCGCGATAGAGCCTTTTGTGGATCAATGTCCTAGAATCCGGCGCAGTATTTTTTGCTGCCGCCAAGTCTGGAGCTGTCATGACACCCGCATTGGATTTGTTGAAAAAAGTTCGTGCCGAACACCGAGTGCACAGTTATGAACATGACCCGAAGGCCGCCTCCTATGGGTTGGAAGCGGCGGAAAAACTCGGGCTCGACCCTGCTCAGGTGTTCAAGACCCTGCTGGCGGCCAGTGAGAAAGGAGAGTTGCTGGTAGCGGTAGTGCCGGTTGCCGGCAGCCTGGACTTGAAGGCCCTGGCTCACGCGGCCGGGGTGAAAAAGGTCGAGATGGCCGACCCTGCGGCGGCGCAGCGTTCAACCGGTTACCTGTTGGGCGGGATCAGTCCGTTGGGGCAGAAGAAGCGCTTGCGCACGTTTATCGATAATACGGCTCAGCCCTTTGCGAGCATTTTTGTCAGCGCTGGGCGACGCGGTCTGGAAGTTGAATTGGCTCCCGCCGTGTTGGCCGAACATACCCAGGCGAAGTTTGCCGATATCGGTCGCGCCTGAGCGGCATCACTCGCCGCTGTATGGTGGAAATACGCCGGTTCTGTCACTGGTGCGTTTGTTTCGACGGCTCCATGCTCGCTGACCTGACAAAAGGGAGAAGGTTATGCAGCTAGCGTTTCATCAGGTCGATGCGTTCAGTGATCGGCCATTTGGCGGCAATCCGGCAATGGTTTATCGGCTGGACGCCTGGCTCGCCGATGAGTTGATGCAAAAGATCGCCGCCGAGCACAATCTCGCCGAGACCGCCTTCGTGGTGCGCGAAGGGCAGGTCTGGCACATTCGTTGGTTCACCCCGACCACCGAGGTGCCGTTGTGCGGTCACGCAACCCTGGCCAGTGCTTATGTCTTGTTTGAGATCCATAAGGAACCGGTCGAGCGCCTGGACTTTATCGGCAAGTCCGGTCCGCTCAGTGTGAGCCGTGAGGGTGAGCGCCTGTGGCTGGATTTTCCGGTGATCGTACCGTCGGCAGTCGGCGTGACCCTGGATGTCGAACGTGCACTCGGTGTCGAAGCTGTCGAAGTGTTGGGGTCCAATGAGTTGTTCGTGGTGCTGGAGTCCGAGCAGGCGGTGCTCGACTGCAAGCCGGACATGGTTGCCCTGGCGAAGCTGCCGTGGCTGGGGGCGATCGTGACCGCCCGGGGCAGCAAGCACGATTTCGTTTCGCGCTATTTCGCACCGGCCATTGGCATCAATGAAGATCCCGTGACCGGGTCGACCCATTGCAGCCTGATTCCTTATTGGTCGGCGCGGTTGGGCAAGTCGAGCCTGACGGCTTATCAATGTTCGGCCCGCGGCGGAGCGTTGTTCTGCCGATTGGAGGGGGAACGGGTGAAGATCGGTGGGAATGCGACGCTGGTGGCGAGCGGAACGCTGATGCTGGGTTAAACAGATTCCTTTGTGGGAGCAAGCCTGCTTGCTCCCACAGGGATTGTGTTTCTCAGTGAGTGGTGCTGTACCGCCGGACACCGGATTCGACGACCGGAATCTGTGCCGCTGTGCTACCGGATGCCTGGAACAGTACCAGGTGTTCCGCCGCGACCCGAATGCCCACTTCTACGCCAACCTGATGATCGACGTGGCTCGGGAAGATCGACTCCAGTTGTGCGCCGGTCACCAGTTGCAAGCGATACAAGGTTGAAGCACCAAGGAAGGTCTTGCCGACGATCCGCGCCTTCAACGGGCTGTCCGGCGCATAAACAATATCGTCCGGACGCAACAGCACATCCACCGCACCGCCGACCGGCCAGGTGTAGGCACGGTTGCCGCGCAATTCGCCCAGTTCGGTCTGCACCGACTCAGGACTGCTCAACTGGCCACGGATGAAATACCCCTGGCCGATGAAACTGGCCACAAAGGGCGTCAGCGGTTCGTGATAGAGGTTGAAGGGCGTATCCCACTGCTCCAGTCGACCTTCCTTGAACACGCCCACGTGATCGCTGACGGCGAACGCCTCTTCCTGGTCGTGGGTCACCAGTATCGCGCTGGTGCCTCGGGCCTTGAGGATGTCACGAACCTCATGGCTGAGCTTGCGGCGTAATTCGCCATCAAGGTTGGAAAACGGTTCGTCGAGCAGCAGCAATTGCGGCTCTGGCGCCAGGGCGCGGGCCAGGGCGACGCGTTGCTGTTGGCCGCCGGAAAGCTCATGGGGGAAGCGCTTGCCGAGGTTTTTCAGGTTGACCAGCTCAAGCAGCTCTTCGGTGACGCGATCCTTTTGCGGGTGCTTGCGGATCCCGAAGGCGATGTTGTCGGCCACGCTCAAATGCGGAAACAGGGCATAGTCCTGAAACACCATGCCGATGCGGCGTTTTTCCGGGGCAAGGGTGAAACCGGCGCTGGAAATCGTTTCGCCCGCCAGCTGGATGTCACCTTCGTGCACCGGTTCGAACCCGGCAATCGCACGCAGGGTGGTGGTCTTGCCGCACCCGGAAGAGCCCAGCAGGCAGCCGATATCACCGGCGTTCAAATGCAGGTTGAGGTTCTGCACCACGCGCTGGTCTTGATAGCCGCAAGCCAGGTTGCGCAGGTTGAGCAGTAATGGCTGGCTCATGCGTGGTGATAGGCCGGCTCAACGAGAAATTCGAGCAGTGCCTTTTGTGCGTGAAGACGGTTTTCAGCCTGGTCCCAGGCCACTGAGCGTGGGTCGTCGAGCAGGTCGACGCTGATCTCTTCGCCACGATGCGCCGGCAGGCAATGCATGAACAGAACGTCCGGGGCAGCCAGGTCGAGCAGGGCGCGATTGACCTGGTATGGTGCGAACAGCTCGAGACGCTTGGCGGTTTCCTCTTCCTGGCCCATGGAGGTCCAGACGTCGGTGCTCACCAGATGGGCGCCGCGAACGGCATCCTTGGGGTCGCGGACGATGGTGACCCGGTCGCCGGCCATGGCCATGAACTCGGGGTTCGGCTCGTAACCTTCCGGGCAGGCAACGCGTAATTGGAAGTCGAACTGGATTGCCGCTTCTATATAGCTGTTGCACATGTTGTTGCCGTCGCCGATCCAGGCCACGGTCTTGCCCTGGATGGCGCCACGGTGTTCGAGGAACGTCTGCATGTCAGCCAGCAATTGGCACGGGTGCAAGTCGTCGGACAGGCCATTGATCACCGGTACGCGCGAGTTGGCGGCGAATTCGGTCAGGGTGCTGTGGGCAAAGGTACGGATCATCACCGCATCGAGCATGCTCGACATGACGATGGCGCAGTCGCTGATCGGCTCGCCACGGCCCAGTTGGGTGTCACGCGGCGACAGGAAGATCGCCTGGCCACCGAGCTGGATCATGCCGGCTTCGAACGAAATGCGGGTGCGAGTCGAGGACTTCTCGAAAATCATCCCGAGCACGCGGTTTTTCAGGGGCTCGAACAGTACGCCGCGGTTACGCAGGTCCTTGAGCTCAACGCCTCGACGGATCACGCTGACCAGCTCTTCGGGCGTGCAATCCATCAGGGAGAGAAAGTGCCTTGCGCTCATCATTGACTACCTTTTTGCTACAAACCGCAGATGCTCAAAGCCTTGTTTAACGGAACAACGGGCGAGACCTGCGGCGTAAGCCGCACGGGGCGACGAAATAGGGGAAGGCGCGATCTTATAATTAAATGTCGCGTCTTACCAATAGGGCTACGGTTTTTAGGGGATTTCAGAGGGGCTACGGGATAACCGCAGTAGCGCTTTTGAAGCCTGTTTCCTGACAGCAGCTGGCCATTTGTACACCGCCCCCGCTCAGCTTGGCAATCAGGCGAGACGGTGGCGGCAAGCTGACGGTCGGTTTCTGACCTGCTGTTCGCTGCTCGCGCATGGCACTTGCGATTTGAAACACTTGCTAATGCAAAGTGCTGGGTTATAAATAAATCACGAGTGATGCAGGAAGCTTCAGCATGGAATCGAAAGAACAGCAGTTGATGGAATTGCTCGGCCTTACGGCCCGCTCCCTGACTCACCTGACCGCCTCGATGACCTCGATGTCCTTCGAACTCTTGCGAAGTGACGACAAAGTGACCCGGGAAGCCGGGCGACGCATGATCGATCGCATGGTTACCATCAGCGCCGGGCTGGATGAGCATTGGCGCCTGATCGGCGAGCTGACCGGTGTGCAGGCCGCCCACGACCCCATCGAAACCCTTCAACAAATCCAGTCGCAGGCGCCGCCCAGGCTGCCGTCGAGCTGATAGGCAGGCGCCATCGGCCGGCCTGATGGCCAGCAATTCACAAGACAAACGTCGCTGGCGCGGTCGCGGGGCAGGCGCCATAGTTTTGTTCCCGCGGCCGACATTGCCCGCTCAGAACAAGACAGAGACTGGCCATGACCAAGACTCTCCATCACCGTGCGTGCCACCTGTGTGAAGCCATCTGCGGACTGACCATCGAAACCACCGAGCTCGAAGGCAGGGTGCAGATCACCTCGATCAAGGGCGATCCGCTGGATACGTTCAGTCGTGGGCATATCTGCCCCAAGGCCGTCGCCCTGCAGGACATTCAGAGCGACCCTGACCGTCTCCATCAACCCATGTTGCGGGTGGGCAGTGAGTGGCAGCCCATCGAGTGGCAGGACGCCTTCAACCTTGTGGCTGAACGCCTGGCGGCGATTCAGGAGCGTCATGGGCAAAATGCGGTGGCGGTCTATCAAGGCAACCCCAGCGTGCACAACTATGGATTGATGACCCACAGCAATTACTTCCTCGGTCTGCTGAAAACCCGCAACCGGTTTTCTGCGACATCGGTCGATCAATTGCCCCATCACCTGACCAGTCATTTGATGTATGGCCACGGTCTGCTTCTGCCGATACCGGACATCGATCACACTGACTTCATGCTGATCCTCGGCGGTAATCCGCTGGCCTCCAACGGCAGCATCATGACCGTACCGGATGTGGAAAAACGCTTGAAAGCGATCCAGGCCCGGGGCGGCAAAGTGGTGGTGGTCGACCCGCGCCGCAGCGAAACGGCGGCGATTGCCGACCAGCACCTGTTCGTGCATCCGGGTGGCGATGCGGCTCTGCTGTTTGGCTTGCTCAATACCTTGTTCACCGAAGGACTGACCCGCGACAGTCATTTGCCGGTGGAAGGCCTGGATGAGGTGCGCGAGGCTGTTGCAGGTTTCACTGCCGAGGCCATGAGTCCGTTGTGCGCGGTGCCCGCCGGGCAGATTCGCCTGTTGGCGCGGGACTTCGCCGCAGCGCCAAGCGCGGTTTGCTATGGCCGCATGGGCGTCTCGACCCAGGCGTTCGGCACGCTGTGCCACTGGGTTGTGCAGTTGATCAACCTGGTCACCGGTAACCTCGATCGCGTCGGTGGTGCGTTGTGCACCGAGCCGGCGGTGGACCTGGTGGCCTCCACATCGGGCGGACATTTCAATCTGTGGCAGAGCCGCGTTTCGGGGCGCCCCGAATATGCGGGCGAGCTACCCGTATCGGCGCTGGCCGAAGAGATGCTGACCGAGGGGGAAGGGCAGGTTCGTGCGCTGATCACCGTGGCCGGCAATCCGGTGTTGTCCACGCCCAACGGCAGGCAGTTGGAGCAAGCGCTGGACGGACTGGAGTTCATGGTCAGTGTCGACTTGTACATCAATGAAACCACGCGCTATGCCGACCTGATCCTGCCGTCTACCTCGGCGCTGGAAAATGACCACTACGACACCACGTTCAACCTGTTTGCCGTGCGCAACGTCACGCGTTTCAACCGCGCAATTCTGGCCAAACCCGAAGGCGCGCTACATGACTGGGAGATTTTTGTCGGGTTGGCCAAGGCCTTCGCCGCGAAGACCGGCAAGGAATTGAAACCGACCATCGCCCCTTCGCAGATGATCGATCACGGCTTGCGCATGGGGATGTATGGTGATGCCTCGGAACACAAACTGTCTTTGGCAACGCTGTTCGATCATCCCCATGGGGTCGATCTGGGGGCGCTGAAGCCCAACCTGGCGCCACGCCTGAAAACCGCCAGTCAGCGCGTACAGGCCGCTCCCGCAGTGATCCTCGCTGACCTGGCGCGCTTTGCGGCACTGCAGGCGCCGGCCGCCGATGAATTGTTGATGATTGGTCGGCGGCATGTGCGCAGTAATAACTCGTGGATGCACAACTATCACCGCCTGGTGAAAGGCAAGCCGCGTCATCAGTTGCTGATGCATCCGGATGACCTGGCCAGTCGCGGCTTGAGCGACGGGCAGCGGGTTCGGGTGAGTTCGCGGGTCGGCACGATCGAAGTTGAAGTGCTTGGCAGCCTGGATATGATGAAAGGAGTGGTCAGCCTTCCGCACGGTTGGGGCCATGCTCGACCGGGTGTGCAAACGACCATTGCCAGTGGTCAGCCGGGATCCAGCGCCAATGACCTGACGGACGAGTGTCAGCTCGATGAGTTGTCGGGTAATGCGGCGTTGAATGGCGTTCCGGTGACCGTGGCGGCCGCCTGATCGTATCTGACGGAGAGACCGAGCAGGGCGCTCGGCTTTCCGTTACAATGCGCCACCGTGCCGACCCATGAGTCGGAAAGTTCAGCCGAGGTGCTCCATGGATATCATCGAAACGATTAAAGAGCAGATTGCCAACAACACCATTCTGCTTTACATGAAAGGCTCGCCAAATGCCCCGCAGTGCGGCTTCTCCGCGAAAGCCGCGCAGGCCGTGATGGCGTGTGGTGAAAAGTTTGCGTACGTGGACATCCTGCAGAACCCGGAAATCCGCGCCAACCTGCCAAAATACGCCAACTGGCCAACCTTCCCGCAACTGTGGGTGGCTGGCGAGCTGGTTGGTGGTAGCGACATCATGACTGAAATGTCCGCTGATGGTTCGCTGCAGGCGCTGATCAAGGACGCTGCCGCCAAGGCTGCTGCTCAGAAGACCGAAGCCTGATTCGCTTCCTGTAGGAGCGAGCTCGCTCGCGATGGACTAAAGAACGCCGCGGAGTGTCAGGCCCCAGCGTTATCGTTAACGACCATCGCGAGCAAGCTCGCTCCTGTAGACGGCACAAGAAAGCCCCGCCTCTTGAAAGAGAGCGGGGCTTTTTATTGCATCGAGATTAATGGCCTGAAACTTACTCGTCTTCGCCCATCTGCGATTGCAGGTAGTTCTCGATACCGATTTTGTCGATCAGGCCAAGTTGGGTTTCCAGCCAGTCGATATGTTCTTCTTCGGACTCGAGGATATCTTCCAGCAGTTCACGGCTGCCGAAGTCGCCCACGGTTTCGCAATGGGCAATGGCAACCTTGAGGTCGGCATGACCGGTGCGCTCGATGCGCAGGTCGCATTCAAGCATTTCCTTGGTGTGTTCGCCGATGTGCAGCTTGCCCAGGTCCTGAACGTTCGGCAGGCCTTCCAGGAATAAAATACGCTTGATCAGCTTGTCCGCGTGCTTCATCTCGTCGATGGATTCGTGGTACTCGTGCTTGCCGAGTTTGTTCAGGCCCCAGTCCTCATACATGCGCGCATGCAGAAAGTACTGATTGATTGCGACCAGTTCATTGCCAAGGATTTTGTTGAGATGCTGGATGACTGTTACGTCGCCTTTCATGATGGGGTCCTGCCCTTTATTAGCTGTCAATAAGCCTGAGTTTGAGCCGCGCACTTAATAGTGTCAAACCTAAGTTATTGAAACTTATATGAAAAATTAATAGGAATAAGAATGTTTGTGTTCCGCGTCTGGAGCATAAGCGATTGATTTGCAGGCATAAAAAAACCGGACAGGCGTCCGGTTTTTTGGAATGCGGTATTTATGCTGCTGTAAATTCTGCTGGAAAAGGAATCGCGGCCTGGGCCGTTTGCAGTTTTGTCAGGGTCTCGCGGACCACTTCCTTGGCGAGGCAGGCACATTTGCCGCATTGACTGGCAACGCCGGTGGCCTGGCGGACTTCCTTGTAGCTGCAGCATCCTTCATAGATCGCATCGCGGATTTGGCCGTCGGTGACGCCAGTGCAGAGGCAAACATACATAAGTGAAGACCGTCGCTTGTTTATGTCTGGAATGCGATGGATCTTAATGTTAACGAGAATGATTGTCAAAGTGCTTTCGGAAGGCTTTTTCCGGTACTGACGAACGGTTCATCTCTGGGCGTGAGAAACAAAATCCGGCCGCGCATTTTCAGGGCGGAGGGAAAAAAGCGTTGAGGACAGGCCAAAAACGCAGTGTATGATGACCGGTCTTTTCGAAACGGGTTTGTGTCACAGGGCTGTCGCCTGAGGGTGGCAGGCTGGCACCAACCTTGTTTTTTACGTTTCTACACCAGGAGATATCCAATGAGCGTACTCGTAGGCAAACAAGCCCCTGACTTCACCGTACCGGCCGTACTCGGCAATGGCGAAATCGTTGACAGCTTCACCCTGTCTTCGGCCATCAAAGGCAAATACGGCCTGGTGTTCTTCTACCCACTGGACTTCACCTTCGTTTGCCCGTCCGAGCTGATCGCTCTGGACAACCGCCTGGCTGACTTCAAGGCGCGCAACGTGGAAGTGGTCGCTGTGTCGATCGACTCGCACTTCACCCACAACGCATGGCGCAACACCCCGGTGAACAACGGCGGTATCGGCCAGGTGGGTTACACCATGGCTGCCGACATCAAGCAGGAAATCATGAAGGCCTACGACGTTCAGTCCGCTGACGGCGTTGCTTTCCGTGGCGCGTTCCTGATCGACGACAAAGGCGTTGTTCGCTCGCAGATCGTCAACGACCTGCCACTGGGCCGTAACATGGAAGAGCTGATCCGTCTGGTTGACGCTCTGCAATTCCACGAAGAGCACGGCGAAGTCTGCCCTGCCAACTGGAAAAAAGGCGACAAGGGCATGAACGCTTCGCCAGAAGGCGTTGCGGCTTACCTGACCGAGCACGCTGCTGCGCTGTAAGGCACGTTCCCAAAAAAACCGGCCTCTGAGAGGCCGGTTTTTTTATGGGTGATTTTTATGCGCTCCTGCAGGTCAATCGTCGAAATCTTCCCAGCCGCCCATTTGCTTCCAGCGATTGACGATGCCGCAGAACAGCTCGGCCGTCTTCTCGGTGTCGTAGCGAGCCGAGTGAGCCTCGCGACCGTCGAAGTCGATATCGGCTGCCTGACAGGCCTTGGCCAGCACGGTTTGACCGTAAGCCAGACCGGCCAGGGTCGCGGTATCGAAGCTGGAGAACGGGTGAAACGGGTTGCGCTTCATGTCCAGGCGCGCGACCGCAGCGTTGAGGAAGCCCAGGTCGAAGCTGCTGTTGTGCCCGACCAGGATCGCCCGCTTGCAGCCGTTGGCCTTCAGGGCCTTGCGCACGCCACGGAAGATGTCGTTCAGGGCTGTTTCTTCACTCACGGCCATACGCAATGGGTGATCGAGCTTGATGCCGGTGAATTCCAGGGCTGCTGCTTCGATGTTCGCACCTTCAAACGGCTCGACACGGAAAAAGTAGGTGTGATCCGGGTACACAAAACCCTTTTCATCCATGGCGATGGTGGTCGCGGCGATTTCCAGCAGGGCGTCGGTGGCCGAGTTGAAGCCACCGGTTTCTACGTCGACGACAACAGGCAGGTAACCACGGAACCTGGCAGCCATTGGATGACGTGGACCGCCTCCGCCGCCATGACCATCCTGTTCGTCGTCGAAATGCTCTTCACTCACGCGTGTTCCTCCAGCAGGCGCCAGCGCAGTTTTTCACCGGCGCGCAGCGGGATAACGGTCAGCTCGCCAAACGGCAGGCTGGTTGGGGCGGTCCATTCTTCGCGGACCAGGGTAATGCGATCGGTGTTCGCCGGCAGGCCATAGAAACGCGGGCCGTTGAGGCTGGCGAAGGCTTCCAGCTTGTCCAGCGCATTGCGCTGTTCGAAGGCTTCGGCATACAACTCGATGGCGGCATAGGCGGTGTAGCAGCCAGCGCAGCCACAAGCGGCTTCTTTGGCGTGCTGGGCATGGGGCGCCGAGTCCGTGCCGAGGAAGAACTTCTCGCTGCCGCTGGTGGCGGCGTCGAGCAGGGCTTCCTGGTGCGTATTGCGCTTGAGGATCGGCAGGCAGTAGAAGTGCGGCCGAATCCCGCCCACCAGCATGTGGTTGCGGTTGTACAGCAGGTGATGGGCGGTGATGGTTGCGCCCACGTTGGCCGGAGCCGAGTTGACGAACTGCACGGCGTCCGCGGTCGTGATGTGTTCGAACACCACTTTCAGGGTCGGGAAACGCTCGACCACACGGCGCATGTGCTCATCGATGAAGATCTTTTCGCGGTCGAACACGTCGACATCGCCACGGGTGACTTCACCGTGAATCAACAGGGGCATTCCGACTTCGGCCATGGCCTCCAGTGCAGGAAAGATCTTGTCGATGCTGGTCACGCCAGAGTCCGAGTTGGTGGTCGCGCCGGCCGGGTACAGCTTGGCGGCGTGGACGAAACCGCTGGCCTTGGCCTCGCGAATTTCTTCAGGTTGGGTGCGGTCGGTCAGGTACAGGACCATCAGCGGTTCGAACGGGCTGCCGGCCGGGCGAGCAGCGAGAATCCGCTGGCGATAGCCGTCGGCCTCAGCCGCATTGCGGACCGGCGGAACCAGGTTGGGCATGATGATGGCGCGACCAAAGGTGCGCGCAACATCCGCAACGGTATTGGTCAACACGGCACCATCGCGAAGATGAATGTGCCAGTCGTCGGGACGCAGCAGGGTCAGGCGGTCGGACATGAGGGGATTCCAGGCGGGTCAAACTGAGGGGAATGCTACCGGAAAAGACTCTTGCAGGCACTCGCTATCAAGTTTTGCGGGAAGCTTCCGATATCCAACAGGTATGCCGTAAACATATGTGTGTCGGTCTTTTTGTTGTAGAAGCCAGTGGAGCCTCCCGTGCGCCAGCGTTATTTAGCCTTGCTCAGTGTGTTTGCCAGCCTCCCTGCGATGGCGCTCACTTTCCAGACCCGACTGGAGAGCATCGAGTGGACGGTCGAAGGTGACAAGTTCGAATGCAGGCTGACCCAGCCGATCACTGACTTCGGTTCGGGTGAGTTCGTGCGTCGTGCCGGCGAGCAGGCGACGTTTCGTCTGAAAGCCTACAACGCGGTGATGGGGGGCGGTTCAGCCACCTTGCTGGCGGCGGCTGCGCCTTGGCAGCCGGGGCGTGGCGACATCAACCTGGGTACGGTGAGCATCGGCAGTGGCAACGTGCTGTTCAACAGTTCGCAGGCGCAGGCCGGGCGATTGATCAGCGGCCTGATGGACGGGCGCAGTCCTGTGGTCCGCCATTCATCGGGCGATGGCCGCGTGTCGGAAGTGCGACTGCTGCCGGTAAAGTTCAGCAAGGCGTTCGCCGACTATCAGGGGTGCGTGGCCAAGTTATTGCCGAAAAACTTCGAGCAGGTGAAGCAATCCGAAGTGGGCTTCCCCGGCGGCGGAATTGATCTGGACGCTGCCGCGAAAGCCAAGTTGCAGGTGATGCTTGAGTATATGAAGGCCGATCCAACGGTCAATCACATCGAGCTCGATGGACACTCCGACAACAGTGGCAATCGCCTGACCAATCGTGAGCTGTCACGGCGCCGGGCCCTGGCGGTCATGGAGTTCTTCAAGGCCAATGGCATTCAGGAATCCCAGGTCACCATGCGGTTTCACGGTGAGCGCTACCCGTTGGCACCTAACACCAATAACGCCAACCGGGCCAAGAACCGTCGAGTTGCGGTGCGCCTGGAGCGAGGCGCAGCGCCGGAACAAGTCGCCCCGCAAGCCACGAAGCCCACTACATCGGCGACTTCCTGACTCACCGGTCATCGTCGCGCTCTCGACATAATCTGTCGCTTCGTCGTCATAAGCTGTCGCGCCTCTGTAAATTATCCTGCATGAGCGGTAGACTTCCCGGCTTTCCGTAGAACCCCGTGGAGTGATGGCATGGCGGACGTAAACAAGGTCGTTCTGGCGTATTCCGGCGGCCTGGACACTTCGGTGATCCTCAAGTGGCTGCAGGATACTTATAACTGTGAAGTGGTGACCTTCACCGCTGACCTGGGTCAGGGCGAAGAGGTCGAACCGGCACGCGCCAAGGCACAGGCCATGGGCGTGAAAGAGATCTACATCGACGACTTGCGCGAAGAATTCGTGCGCGATTTCGTTTTCCCGATGTTCCGCGCCAACACCGTTTACGAAGGCGAGTACCTGCTGGGTACTTCCATCGCTCGTCCGTTGATCGCCAAACGCCTGATCGAAATCGCCAACGAAACCGGCGCAGACGCCATTTCCCACGGTGCCACCGGCAAAGGCAACGACCAGGTTCGTTTCGAACTGGGTGCCTATGCCTTGAAACCAGGCGTGAAAGTGATTGCCCCTTGGCGTGAGTGGGACCTGCTGTCCCGTGAGAAGCTGATGGATTACGCCGAGAAGCACGCCATCCCGATCGAACGTCACGGCAAGAAAAAATCTCCGTACTCGATGGATGCCAACCTGCTGCATATCTCCTATGAAGGCGGCGTGCTGGAAGACACCTGGACCGAGCACGAAGAAGACATGTGGCGTTGGACCGTCTCCCCCGAGAAGGCACCTGACAAGCCGCAGTACCTGGAGCTGACCTACCGCAACGGCGACATCGTCGCACTGGACGGCGTCGAAATGACTCCGGCCACTGTGCTGGCAACGCTGAACCGTATCGGTGGCGAACACGGCATCGGTCGTCTGGACATCGTTGAGAACCGTTACGTGGGCATGAAATCCCGTGGCTGCTACGAGACACCTGGTGGCACCATCATGCTGCGCGCCCACCGTGCGATCGAATCGATCACCCTGGACCGCGAAGTGGCTCACCTCAAGGATGAGCTGATGCCGAAGTACGCCAGCCTGATCTACACCGGCTACTGGTGGAGCCCTGAGCGTCTGATGCTGCAGCAGATGATCGACGCGTCCCAGGCTCACGTGAACGGTGTTGTGCGCCTGAAGCTGTACAAGGGCAACGTGATCGTCACCGGCCGCAAGTCCGACGAGTCGTTGTTCGACGCCAACATTGCCACGTTCGAGGAAGATGGCGGCGCCTACAATCAGGCTGATGCGGCGGGCTTCATCAAGCTCAACGCATTGCGCATGCGCATTGCCGCTAACAAAGGCCGGAAGCTTTTCTGAGACCTTTGAGTGGGTAATGGATTTGTGGCCTCGTCATTGACGAGGCCACAAGCCCGGAATTTGTTTTTACCTGGCGTTGCGATACCACGATCTAACCTGTCACTTGTCGATACCTTCCCTCTTTAATTCCGCTTCACGTGTCCTGCGTTACGACCTGCTTATCGTTGGTCGCTCTGATCAATCACTGTCACCTCATGTGAATTCAAATTGTAAGCAGCATAAAATGCGGCCTTGTCGTGTTTTCGTGCCTGACTTGAATGTTTGAATGCGCTTTCTTTCAGTGCCGTCTCCGATTCAGCACAGGTGAGAAACAAAATGATGTGTGTCTGTCTTTCCTGCGGCTTCTGGATTTTCTCCAGCAAAGCGCTGAACTGAGTTTTTTTGCCAAGCCAGCGTGCATCAATGATGCAAAGATCATTCAGCACCTCGGCCTGTTGGATGCGCTGCTGTACGCCTGGGCCCGCAGTCGGCGTCTGAGTGGGGGAAGAAGGCGAAGTGGATCGCCGGTCATCCGTTGGCTTATGTCGCTTGGTGTTTTCCCTCGATACCGATGAATCGTTGTTTGCCGAAGGCTCGGTATTATCCAGAGCTTTCAGGAAGTGCTTTCCCTTTTCAAAATCCGATGGGGCGTATAGCGACCGATAATTGAAATTGAGTGTGACGAAGAAAAGAAGCAGCAAATAAAAGGGGAAGCTGATCAGAAACCATATGTAGATTTCTCTGTCCTTATTGTCCAGAAAAGGCAGGGAAATGGCTGCTGATGTTTCGGATAATGTTGCGAATATCGCGATGACAGTCATGGGGTTGGTGATCTTGCTTGTTAGTTTTGTCATGTTGTCTGCTCATTTAAGTTGGTCTTCTCGGTGGGTTGATAAATTGATTTTGGATGGGTGTTGTCATGGTGTCCATGTGTTGGCAATTTCGATTTATCTAATTTAATGGGTGGTGTTCTGTGCGTGTATTGGGGCTGGTTGCTGGGTTGTCGTATTTTTTAATATATCGCGCATAATAATTTTCCTGCTGTAAGAGTAAGCGGATGCTGGGTGTGTGATATTTCTGGTAAGAAAATAGATGTGGAAAATATCAGTTACTTTTTAGGTGTGATTGAATGATTTGTATCTGTTGGACTACCGCTTTCCCGCAGTCGTGATCATTTTTTTTGGTCGTAAGTGGATACAAAAAGCCGTTGAGAATCGAATTGTCTTCACACGAATTTTGTTTCCGATGCATTTTGAAGGCGGTTTTTTTGTAAGACTAATCCGCGATGTTTGTAGGGAATGTCTCTCGGTGTGGGTGGCTGGGGGGAGCGGCATGCCATGGGTGAAACGACTAGGCTATTGTGCGGGCTCTAAAAATTCGAACAGCGAAAATTGGACTGCCCATGAATAAAGTGCTGATCGTGGATGATCACCCCGTCATTCGTCTTGCGGTACGTATGCTGATGGAGCGTCATGGCTACGAAGTCGTTGCAGAAACAGACAATGGCGTGGATGCATTGCAACTTGCCCGTGAACATATGCCGGATATTGTTATTCTGGATATTGGAATACCGAAACTGGATGGGTTGGAAGTCATTGCTCGATTGGCAACGCCTACGATGCCCATGAAAGTGTTGATATTGACATCCCAGGCGCCAGGACATTTTTCCATGCGTTGCATGCAATCGGGGGCTGCCGGGTATGTTTGCAAACAACAGGATTTGACTGAGTTGCTCAGTGCAATAAAAGCTGTTTTATCCGGCTACAGTTACTTTCCCAATCAGGCGTTGCACACGGTTCGTGCAAGTCTGGGGAACGCGAGTGAAGCCGATATGGTGGATCGTCTGTCGGGGCGGGAAATGATGGTCTTGCAACAGTTGGCCAAGGGCAAGACTAACAAGGAGATTGCCGATGGAATGTTCTTGAGCAACAAGACTGTCAGCACTTACAAGACCCGTTTGCTGTTGAAACTTAATGCGCGCTCTCTGGTTGACCTGATTGAATTGGCGCAACGTAACGGACTGGTGTGATGGCATCAGTATTTGGCGAAGTGCGATGAACGGGCATTTATCGCGGTACGGTCAAAGTAAAAAGCCTCCGTTTCGGGAGGCTTTCAGGTGTCATAAGTCAAAATCGTAATCGGCCAATTGCTTTTGCAGTCGGCGCTCCTCCAGCAGATTGTCGATGGTACGGCGTTTGCTCAGGTTGGTTTTCGCCACTTCAACCACAGGTTCAGCGTCATCGGCCTCAACGGGGGTAAAGTCGTCTTCTACGTCCAATTGCTCTTTGCCAGTGCTCATTTAGTTACTCCAGGCTAAGACTGCCTTTGGGGCTCCTTATATCGATAATCTCCCGGCGGGTAAAAAAGATTTTTTCAATCGATAAATCAATAAATCCAATAGCGCCTCAATCGTCGGAGGTTTTGTGCTTGTATTCGCACAAATCTTCGATGCGGCAACTGCCACAGCGAGGCTTGCGGGCCAGGCATACGTAGCGCCCGTGAAGGATCAGCCAGTGATGGGAATCGAGCAGGTATTCCTTGGGCACGAATTTCATCAGCTTCTTTTCGACCTCCACCACATTCTTGCCAGGCGCGATGCCGGTGCGGTTACTGACCCGAAAGATGTGGGTGTCCACGGCCATGGTCAGTTGGCGAAAGGCGGTATTGAGCACTACGTTAGCCGTTTTGCGTCCCACGCCGGGCAGTGCTTCCAGTTCCTCGCGAGTTTGCGGCACTTCGCCAGCGTGGCGCTCCAGCAGCAAGCGACAGGTTTCGATCACGTTTTTTGCTTTGCTGTTGTACAGGCCGATGGTCTTGATGTATTCCGACAACCCTTCGACGCCCAAGGCGTAAATCGCCGCCGGGGTGTTGGCAACCGGGAACAGCTTTGCCGTGGCCTTGTTGACGCCGACATCGGTCGATTGTGCCGAAAGAATCACCGCGATCAGCAACTCGAACGGTGATGAGTAGGCCAGTTCGGTCTTTGGTTCCGGGTTGTCTTCATGCAGTCTGCGGAAAATTTCCAGACGTTTTGCGGCATTCATGGGCGGTACGTTTCCTCGAAAGCGGTCAGTTTAAGGTGCTGGACGGTGCCAGATCTGCCAACCGGCAACCAGCATTCCCAACAGAATGAATCCTCCCGGGGCCAGTGTGGCCAAGCGCAAGCCACCATCGGCGGTCAATGCCCAGCCCTGCCAATCCGCTTGCGGCGTACCGGCGAGCCAAGGCAGATGGCGAGCGATAGTCCCGTAGCCAATCAGCTCGCGTAGCAGGCCCAGGCCCGCCATCAGCACACCGAACACACCGCACATGCGCAAGCGATCGGCCAGTGAACTCTGGAAATAACCGGAGTGTTCCAACAGGACACATTGCACCGCGATCAAGCCTGCATACACGCCCATTTGTTGATGCCATTGCAGCGACCAGGCTTGTGCGCCGAGTTCTGCACAACTGGTTAATGTCGCAGCAATCAGCACGCTCGCCAAAAGGTGTGTTGCGGACAGCAGTCGGGGCCGCAACGCGTTCATGCTCAGGCCAAAAGCACTGGTGACCGCCATGAACATCAGCCACACACCCGCAGCGGTCACCAGTGAGTCGGTAGCGCCAATCAGTGGTGCCAGCATCAGCGAGTTCCGCAGAAACGGTGACTTAATCATGGGACGCCTCCCCAAGCAGAGCTTGCCGGTGCTCATCGAAATAGCGCAGTGCGTCATGGGTGGCGTTAATCACCGCCCTTGAAGTGATGGTCGCCCCCGCGATCTGATCGAATTGTCCCTGATCCTTTTTCAGCGCCCAGCCGTTATCGCCCGGATCCGTACGAGACTTGCCGGAAAACACTTGCAGCCAGGCGTTGGGCCAATCGGCGATCCGGGCGCCAAGTCCCGGCGTTTCCGATTGCTTCAGGGTTTTGACCCCTACCAACCTGCCATGGGCGTCGATGGCGATCAGCAACTCGATGGCACCGGCGTAGCCCAGGGTCTGGCTACGCAGCAAAACCGCGCAGGGTTGGCCGGATTTGCTTGCCAGGTAACCACTCAGCACTGTGCTATTGGCCAGCGCTGTGTCTTCGAGCGTGAGCGGTTTTTCCAGCGGTTGATTGTCGTAACTGTCAGGCGGCAGCAGGTCCAGGAGGTTGCGACTGTCGATCAGGCGCTGCTCGGCCGCAATACGCGAAGCACTGCTGTGCTGCACAAAGTACGTCGCGCCAATACCAAGGCATGCCAGCAGTGCCAGGATCGCAACACTCGATACTTTGTTCATGGCACTGTGCGCTCCTGCCTGGACGCGACAAGCCGCTCCAGCGCCGGTACACACAGGTTCATCACCAGCACGGCAAACGCCACGCCGTCGGGGTAACCACCCCAGGTGCGAATCAAATATGTCAGCAGCCCGACACCCACGCCAAACAGCAGTCGGGCGCCGGGGCTTTTCGCGCCGGACACCGGTTCCGTAACGATGAAAAACGCGCCCAGCATGCTGGCGCCGCTGAGCAGGTGAAACAGAGGCGAACCATGGGAATCGGAGCCCGAACCGTTCCAGCACAACAAACTGATAACGAACAGGCTGGCGAGCATGCCAACCGGCGCGTGCCAACTGAACACGCGCTGTTGCAGCAAAAACGCGCCGCCCGCCAGAAACGCCAGATTCACCCATTCCACACCTCGACCACCGAAATGGCCAAATGCAGGGTTGGTAGCGAACAGTTCATCCATGGTCAGGCTTTTGTTGATCCGCAAGCTGTCCAGCGCCGTGGCCTGAACCCAGGCATCCGGCAACTGACCAATACTGAAAACCTGCTGAAGGCCACCCATCAGGTCCATGCCGTGGGAGGTTGGCCAGTGCGTCATTTGTTGCGGAAACGTCACCAGCACCAAGGCAAAACCAAGCATTGCCGGATTGAATGGATTCTTGCCGACGCCGCCATACAAGTGCTTGCCGAACAGCATGGCTGAAGTGGCGGCACTGACCGTCAACCACCAAGGGCAGTAAGGCGGCAGAGCCAGGGCCAGCAATGTTGCGCTGACCAATGCACTGCCGTCGCTCAGGCTTGGCTTGAGTGAGCGCTTGCGCAACTTCAGCACCGCCGCTTCAGCGGCCAGAGCGCCCACTGCCGCCAGAACCAGATTGATCAGGACCCCCCAGCCATACAGCCAGAACAACGCGAGCGTGCCCGGCAACGTAGCCAGGAGCACCCGCTGCATGGCCTGCTGAAGGCGCTCGTCGACCGGTTCAAGGGGTGACATGGGCGTTCACCTGACGCTCGGCTTCCTGCAGGCGAGCGCGGGCCTTTTCCATCAGTTCGGCGGGAGTATCGGTGCGACGTTCGAGTTTGCTGACGTCGGCCCTGGCGTAGGCCAGTTCGGTCTTCAGTTGCCGAAGCTGGCTGTCGATCGGACGCTTTTCCACGCGAGCCAGGTCAGGCAAGGGTTGTTCACTGAGGGCCTCGGCGGCATGCAAGGCTTGCTCGGCCTCGCTGAGCGCGCGCTCCAGCGTTTCGATCTGTTCAGTGGGCGCTTGATGGGTCTGAGCTTTCTTGAGTTCGGCGCGGCGCATGGCCAGCTGGATCTTGGCCCGTTTCAGATCGGCATCTTTTACTGGTGTAACGGCTGGCGCCGGGGCGGGCACAGCGGTATTTTCCAGCTGCATCAAGGCTTGCTCGGCCGCCTCGAACTGCTGTTGCAGGACGATCAGTTGCGATTGCTGCTCGAAGGTAGGCGGATGGCCGAAGGCCTTGAGCGATTTGTTCAATTGCGCCCGGCTCATCGCCAGATCGATCTTGGCTTTCTTCAATGCTGCGTCGGCAGTGGCGGCCTTCTGGGCGCGCACGCGTTCAAGGGCGGCCTGCACCGGGTCGAGCGTCGCTACGCTGGGTTGGGCGGCACGTTGCGCCCGGGCCTGGCGTTCGGCGGCCTTCAGTTCTTCTTCACGCTGCAACCGCGCATTGCGCTGCTCGAAACGGCGCCGTGCCCGATTGCGTTTGGCGGTGCGGGCGCGTTGCTCTTCAAGGCTGAATGCCAGGCCTCCAACAATCGGCAGCACTGTGGATATCGGCAACGGACGCATTTCAATGCAATCGACCGGGCAGGGTGCCACGCAGAGGTCGCAACCGGTGCACTCGTCGATGATGACTGTGTGCATCAGTTTGGCCGCGCCGACGATGGCGTCTACCGGGCAGGCCTGGATGCATTTAGTGCAACCAATGCATTCCGCCTCGCGAATATAGGCGATCTGCGCCGGAGCCGAACCACGGCTGGTGTCCAGTTCCAGCACCGGTATGTGCAGCAGTTCGGCCAGGGCGTTGATGGTTTCGCTGCCGCCCGGCGGGCACTTGTTGATGGGCTCGCCGTTGGCGATGCCTTCGGCGTAGGGCTTGCATCCGGGGTGGCCGCACTTGCCGCATTGAGTCTGTGGCAAGAGGGCGTCGATGCTTTGAATCAGACTCATGTTTTGATCAGTCCGCTGAATCCGAGAAAGGCCACCGCGATCAGGCCGGCGCTGATCAGATCGATCGGCAAGCCGCGGAAGGGCAGGGGGATATCATTATTGAGTGTGCGTTGGCGCAGGTCTTGAAACAGGCTCAGCACCAGCCAGAAGCCCAGCCCGGCACCCAGGCTCATGGCCGTGGCGTGAAAGAATCCATGGTCATCCTCGACGTTGAGCATCGCTACGCCAAGCACGCCCGCATTGCCCAGCAGCAACAGCCATAGACCATCGAAGGAAAGTGTCGGGAGCATCCTCCCCAGCAATTTCAGCAACGGAGTGATCAACAACACGCTCAATGGCAGAAACACAAACAGGCGCAGTGACGCCATGTCCAGCGGCACCAGCAACCAGTGGTAGAGCGCGTAGCCGAGTATGCCGGCGATCAGCATCAAGCAGGTGGTCGCGATGCCGAGTGCATGGACCTGCTGGCGTTCGCTGCCCAACAGCGGATCGACGCCCAGTGGCGAGTGCAACACGAGGTTGTTGATCAAGGCTGCACTGACAAGCGTAAGGAGCGTTTCGGTCATGATCGTGCCGGCAAGAACGGGGCTTTTTAACGAAAGCGGTCTAAAAAGCTTAGGCATTATCCGGCAAGGGCGGAGGGTGGGCCAGACATGAAAATCCCACAGTCGCGCCAGGCACGACTGTGGGATCGATTGGCCGCAGGACCTTACTTGATCCGCTGGCCAGGCTTGGCGCCGCTGTCAGGGCTCAGCAGGTAGATTTCTTCACCGCCGGGACCCGCCGCCATCACCATGCCCTCGGAGATCCCGAACTTCATTTTGCGAGGCTTGAGGTTGGCGATCATCATGGTCAGCCGACCATCGAGCTTGGACGGGTCCGGGTAAGCACTCTTGATGCCGGAGAATACGTTGCGTTGCTCGTCACCGATGTCGAGGGTCAGGCGCAACAGCTTGTCGGCCCCTTCCACGTGTTCGGCCTTGACGATCAGGGCGACGCGCAGGTCGACCGCCGCAAAGGTGTCGAAATCGATTTCCGGTGACAGCGGGTCCTTGGCCAGTTCGCCATTGCCGGCCGGTACAGCTGCGCCGGTATCGGTCTGACTGGCGGTCAGGTCTTCTTTCGAAGCATCGGTCATGGCTTGCACTTTGACCGGGTCGATACGGGTCATCAGCGCCTTGAACTCGTTCAGCTGATGGTTGCCGAGCAAGGTCGCATGGTCGTTCCAGGTCAGCGGGGCGACGTTGAGGAACGCCTCGGCATCAGCGGCCAGCAGCGGCAGGACCGGCTTGAGGAAGATCACCAGTTGGCGGAACAGATTGACGCCCGTGGCGCAGATGGCCTGGACCTCGTCCTGCTTGCCTTCCTGTTTGTTCAGCGACCACGGTGCCTTGTCGGCGATCCAGGCGTTGGCACGGTCGGCCAGGCCCATGATCTCGCGCATGGCGCGGGCGAAGTCGCGGGCTTCATAGGCGTCGGCGATGCCTGGCGCGGCGGCCAGGAACGCATCGGTCAGTTCCGGCGCGGCGTTGGTCTCGACCATCACGCCGGCATTGCCTTTGTGGATGAAGCCGGCGCAACGGCTGGCGATGTTGACGACTTTGCCCACCAGGTCGGAGTTGACCTTCTGCACAAAGTCTTCGAGGTTCAGGTCGAGGTCATCTACGCCACGGCCCAGCTTGGCCGCGTAGTAGTAGCGCAGGTATTCCGGCGACAGGTGGTCCAGATAGGTCCGGGCCTTGATGAAAGTGCCGCGGGACTTGGACATTTTCTGGCCGTTGACGGTCAGGTAGCCGTGCACGTTGATGCCGGTCGGCTTGCGGTAGCCCGCACCCTCAAGCATCGCTGGCCAGAACAGGGCGTGGAAGTTGACGATGTCCTTGCCGATGAAATGATACAGCTCGGCGGTGGAGTCCTTGCCCCAGAACGCATCGAAGTCCAGCTCCGGCGTGCGGTTGCACAGGTTCTTGAAGCTCGCCATGTAGCCGATCGGTGCGTCCAGCCAGACGTAGAAGTATTTGCCCGGCTCGTCGGGGATCTCGAAACCGAAGTACGGCGCATCGCGGGAGATGTCCCACTGTTGCAGGCCCGCGTCCAGCCACTCGGCGATCTTGTTGGCGACGGCGTCTTGCAGGGTGCCGCTGCGGGTCCAGGTTTGCAGCATTTCCTGGAAGTCCGGCAACTTGAAGAAGAAATGCTGGGAATCCTTGAGTACCGGGGTGGCACCGGAAATCGCCGACTTCGGATCTTTCAGGTCGGTCGGTGCGTAGGTCGCGCCGCATTTTTCGCAGTTATCGCCGTACTGGTCTTCGGTGCCGCATTTCGGGCAAGTGCCCTTGATGAAGCGGTCGGCCAGGAACATTTTCTTTTCCGGGTCGAAATACTGGGTGATCGAGCGGGTAGCGATGTGCCCGGCGTCCCGCAGCTTCAGGTAGATCTGGCTCGACAGCTCACGGTTTTCTTCGGCGTGAGTGGAGTGGAAGTTGTCGAAGTCCACCAGGAAATCGGCAAAGTCGGCGCTATGTTCAGCCTGGACGTTGGCGATCAGTTGTTCCGGGGTGATGCCTTCCTTTTCCGCGCGCAGCATGATCGCCGAACCGTGGGCGTCGTCGGCGCAGACATAAATGCATTGGTTGCCGCGGTGCTTCTGGAAGCGCACCCACATATCGGTCTGGATATATTCCAGCATATGGCCGAGGTGGATCGAACCATTGGCATAGGGCAGGGCGCTGGTGACGAGAATCTTGCGTGGCTCGGACATGGGGCTCGGCTACTTGATGAAACGGAGGTCGGTCACTATAAAGGGCTGGCGCAGATTTTTCACCCCGTGGCTCGGGGGAGTTGTGTTGCAAATGCGCTTTATGTGGCGAGGGGGCTTGCCCCCGACGGCTGCGAGAAGGCGAATGAGTCAAGTCTTGAACACGGCGTGGGTTTATTCGGGGCCGCTTCGCGCCCCAACGCGGGCAAGCCCCCTCGCCACAGGCAACTTTCCAGCCTCGCCACAAATCCGTGTCCGGCGTAGGATACCCGCCTGATTTTCCAGTCTTGTTATCGGAGTTGCCCATGAGCGCCGTCAATCGCGCAGCGGTGGAAGCCGTTCTTCGCCAGTACACCGACCCTTATCTGAACCAGGACCCGGTCAGCGCCGGATGTGTGCGCAGCATCGATATTGCTGGCGACCGCGTCAGCGTCCAGCTCGAACTGGGCTATGCCGCCGGCCTGTTCAAAAGTGGCTGGGCGCAAATGTTGCAGATGGCTATCGAAGGCCTGGACGGCGTGACGACTGCGCGTGTCGAGATCACCAGCGTGATTGCCGCGCACAAGGCCCAGGCTCAGATTCCCGGCCTGGCCAACGTCAAGAACGTGGTCGCCGTGGCGTCCGGCAAGGGGGGCGTGGGCAAATCCACCACCGCCGCCAACCTGGCATTGGCGCTGGCTCGCGAAGGCGCCAAAGTGGGCATTCTGGATGCGGACATTTACGGTCCAAGCCAGGGCATCATGTTCGGCATCGCCGAAGGCACCCGGCCGCAGATCAAGGATCAGAAATGGTTCGTGCCGATCCAGTCCCATGGTGTCGAAGTGATGTCCATGGCGTTCCTGACCGACGACAACACGCCGATGGTCTGGCGTGGGCCGATGGTCTCCGGCGCCTTGTTGCAACTGGTGACACAGACCGCATGGGGCGATCTGGATTACCTGGTGATCGACATGCCGCCAGGCACCGGTGACATCCAGCTGACGCTGGCGCAGAAAGTCCCTGTGGCCGGTGCGGTGATCGTTACCACGCCGCAAGACCTGGCCTTGCTCGACGCGCGCAAGGGCGTGGAAATGTTCCGCAAAGTGAACATTCCGGTGCTCGGCGTGGTGGAAAACATGGCCGTGCACATCTGCTCCAACTGCGGACATGCCGAGCATCTGTTCGGTGAAGGCGGTGGTGTGAAGTTGGCCAACCAGTACGGCGTTGAACTGCTGGCTTCATTGCCGCTGGCGATGGCTATCCGTGAACAGGCCGACGGTGGCAAGCCAACGGTGATCGCCGAGCCGGACAGCCCGATTGCGCTGGTCTACCAGGAGCTCGCCCGCCATGTCGGCGCGCGCATCGTGTTGCAGGAAGCTGCGACGCCGGCGATGCCGAACATCACTGTCAGCGACGATTGATGTGCTGTCTGTAGGAGCGAGCCTGCTCGCGATGGACGTAAACGATGACGCGTTTTTTCTGGAAAAACGCATCGCCATCCAGTCCATCGCGAGCAAACTCGCTCCTACCGTTGTTTTGCGTGGGCTTTAGATGCGCAACCCGCCATCCATTTCCAGGATCCGCCCGGTGTAGTAGTCGTTCTCGAAGATGTACACCGCCGAATGGGCGATCTCTTGCGGTTTGCCCATGCGCTTGAGCGGAATTCCAGACGTCATCTTCTCCAGCGCTTCCGGTTTCATGCCCAGGGTCATTTCGGTTTCGATAAAGCCTGGCGCAATGCCGGCGACACGAATGCCGTAGCGCGCCAGTTCCTTGGCCCAGGTCACGGTGGCGGCTGCAACACCGGCCTTGGCGGCGGAGTAGTTGGTCTGACCGACGTTGCCGGCACGGGAAATCGAGGAGATATTGATGATCGCGCCGCTGTTCTTCAGCTCGACCATTTTCGCCGCGACTTCACGGGTGCACAGGAACACACCGGTCAGGTTGACGTCGATGACCGCTTGCCATTGGGCCAGGCTCATCTTGGTCATTTCGCCATCCTTGACCTTGAGCAGCAGGCCGTCACGCAGGATCCCGGCGTTATTGATCAGTCCATGGATCGCGCCGAAGTCTTCGGCGACCTGGGACACCATGTGGGTCACTTGTTCTTCGTTGGCGACGTTGCACAGGTAGGCGCGGGCTTCGACACCCTTGGCCTTGCAGGCCGCCACGGCGTCGTCGAGCTTGTCCTGGTTAAGGTCCACCAGCGCCAGTTTTGCGCCCTTGTCGGCGAAATACTCGGCCATGGAGCGGCCTAAACCCTGGCAACCGCCAGTGATAATGATTACTTTGTCAGTGAGTTGCATTCGCATGCCCCGGTAGCAGGTCTGGAGTGGTTTCCTTGTAGAGAGCCTCTCGATCTGCGCCCGACGTGGCCTGGCTGCACATGAGAACTGCCCCGATGGCGATCTGGATCTATTGGCGATCGCCTGTCCGCTTTTGTGACGGATTCTATATAAGGAGTCATAAATTGAGCGTTGAAGCTGCCAAGCATGCACGAGAATTGCTGCTCAAGGAATACCGTGGGGTGCTCTCCACGCACTCCAAAGCGATGCCCGGTTTTCCATTCGGTTCCGTGGTTCCTTATTGCCTGGACGAGCAGGGCCGGCCGCTGATCCTCATCAGCCGTATCGCCCAGCACACCCATAACCTGCAAAAAGACCCGAAATGCTCGCTCTTTGTCGGGGAGCGTGGGGCCGAAGATGTACAAGCCGTCGGCCGTCTGACTTACCTGGCTGAGGCACAACAGCTTGAGGACGAGGCGGCCATCGAAGCGGCCGCTGAACGTTACTATCGCTATTTCCCTGAATCGCAGAACTATCATCAGGCCCATGATTTCGATTTCTGGGTGCTCAAGCCCGTGCGCCATCGTTACATCGGCGGTTTCGGCGCCATTCACTGGGTCAACGAACTGACCCTGGCCAACCCTTTTGCCGGCAAGGCCGAAGTGAGCATGGTCGAACACATGAATGCCGATCACGCCAAGGCCATTGCCCATTACGTCGATTTGAGCGGATTGCCGAAAACCGTAGCGGCACAGATGGTTGGCATCGACAGTGAGGGCATGCATCTGCGCATTGGCCAGGGACTCTACTGGCTGGCATTCCCGGCACTGTGTAATACGCCGACACAAGTTCGCGAAGCCTTGGTTTTCCTGGCTCACGCCGAGCATTGGCCGAAAAATGAAGTAGCCGACGCTTGAATTCACGAAACGGCGACGTCATCTAGGGATTACTGGCAAGGCATTCTTGCGTTGAGGAACCATTTGATGCGCCCTTTTCTGTTGCTCTTTGTACTGCTCCCGGTTTTGGAGCTGTTCGTTTTCGTCAAGGTGGCCGGGGCGATCGGGTTTTTCCCGGCCCTGCTGCTGATCATTCTCGGCTCGATGCTCGGCGTGTTCGTGCTGCGGATCGCCGGCCTGGCAACTGCGTTGCGTGCCCGTGAAAGTCTGAATCGAGGCGAACTGCCCGCCCAGACCATGCTCGAAGGCCTGATGCTGGCCCTGGCTGGCGGTCTGTTGATCCTGCCCGGCTTCGTCACCGACGTGCTGGGTCTGATCATGCTGCTGCCGCTCTCCCGTCGGCTGGTGGCCAACAAAATGCGTAAGCGCGCCGAGGAACAAGCGATCCGTCAACGCGCCTTCGCCGATGACCTTCAGTCCCGCGGCGGCCCTGCGCCACGCGAACCGTTGGGCCGCGAGCCCAACGTTATCGAAGGCGAATTCGAACACCGCGATACCAAGTAACGCCCTATATCGACACGGCACCTTCGGGTGCCGTGTTCGTTTGCGGAGCATCGAGATGAAATTTTTTCGATCGCCGCCCTTGTAATAACCTTATGCGCCCTTATGTAACGGTCACCGCAAGGTTTCTGGTGATAAGCCAGACAGACTTCCGCGGTTCGCTCGACGAACCGCACCCGGCACCGCCGGACTTTGTTAAACCCGCCGGGACCACACCGGCCGATGAAAACCACAATTAGGAGAGATCGACAATGAAGCTTCGTCCTCTGCATGACCGCGTCGTCATCCGTCGCAGCGAAGAAGAAAAGAAAACCGCTGGCGGTATCGTCCTGCCAGGTTCGGCTGCTGAAAAAGCCAACAGCGGCGAAATCCTCGCTGTAGGCACCGGCCGCGTACTGGAAAACGGTGAAGTGCGTGCACTGTCCGTGAAAGTGGGCGACAAGGTTGTGTTCGGTCCTTACTCCGGCAGCAACACTGTGAAAGTCGATGGCGAAGACCTGCTGGTAATGAGCGAGAACGAAATCCTCGCTGTTGTCGAAGGCTGATTCCCCGCTCATTTTCCCGCTACTACAAAGTATTTAAGGAATATCGATCATGGCTGCTAAAGAAGTTAAATTCGGCGATTCCGCCCGCAAGAAAATGCTGACCGGCGTCAACGTCCTGGCCGACGCAGTAAAAGCGACCCTGGGCCCGAAAGGCCGTAACGTGATCATCGAGAAGAGCTTCGGCGCTCCGACCATCACCAAGGATGGCGTTTCCGTAGCCAAAGAAATCGAACTGAAAGACCGTTTCGAAAACATGGGCGCGCAGCTGGTCAAAGACGTTGCCTCCCGTGCCAACGATGACGCGGGCGACGGCACCACCACCGCTACCGTTCTGGCTCAATCGATCGTCAACGAAGGCCTGAAAGCCGTCGCTGCCGGCATGAACCCGATGGACCTGAAGCGCGGTATCGACAAAGCGACCATCGCGATCGTCAAAGAACTGAAAGGCCTGTCCAAGCCATGCGCTGACACCAAGGCAATCGCTCAGGTCGGCACCATCTCCGCCAACTCCGACAGCTCCATCGGCGACATCATTGCCGAAGCCATGGAAAAAGTCGGTAAAGAAGGCGTGATCACCGTTGAAGAAGGCTCGGGCCTGGAAAACGAACTGTCGGTTGTAGAAGGCATGCAGTTCGACCGTGGCTACCTGTCCCCGTACTTCGTCAACAAGCCGGAAACCATGACTGCCGAACTCGACGGTCCGCTGATCCTGCTGGTCGACAAGAAAATCTCGAACATCCGCGAAATGCTGCCAGTGCTGGAAGCCGTTGCCAAAGCCGGCCGTCCACTGCTGATCGTGGCCGAAGACGTTGAAGGCGAAGCCCTGGCGACTCTGGTTGTGAACAACATGCGTGGCATCGTTAAAGTCGCAGCCGTCAAGGCTCCAGGCTTCGGCGACCGTCGCAAGGCCATGCTGCAGGACATCGCTGTTCTGACCGGCGGTACCGTGATCTCCGAAGAGATCGGTCTGAGCCTGGAAAGCACTACCTTGGAGCACCTGGGTAACGCCAAGCGCGTCACCCTGTCCAAGGAAAACACCATCATCGTTGACGGTGCTGGCGTACAAGGCGACATCGAAGCGCGCATCACCCAGATTCGCGCCCAGGTTGCTGAAACTTCCTCGGACTACGACCGTGAAAAACTGCAAGAGCGTCTGGCCAAGCTGTCCGGCGGCGTAGCAGTGATCAAGGTTGGCGCTGGCTCCGAAGTAGAAATGAAAGAGAAGAAAGCCCGCGTTGAAGACGCCCTGCACGCTACCCGTGCAGCCGTTGAAGAAGGCGTGGTACCTGGCGGCGGCGTGGCACTGGTTCGTGCCCTGCAAGCCATCAGCGAGCTGAAAGGCGACAACGATGACCAGAACGTGGGCATCCAGTTGCTGCGTCGCGCTGTAGAAGCGCCGCTGCGTCAGATCGTTGCCAACTCCGGCGACGAGCCAAGCGTTGTAGTCGACAAGGTCAAGCAAGGCGCAGGTAACTTCGGTTACAACGCCGCGACCGGCGAATACGGCGACATGATCGAAATGGGTATCCTGGACCCGGCCAAAGTGACTCGTTCGGCTCTGCAAGCGGCTTCGTCGATTGCCAGCCTGATGATCACCACCGAAGCCATGATCGCCGAGATCAAGGAAGACGCACCAGCTGGCGGCGGCATGCCAGACATGGGCGGGATGGGCGGCATGGGCGGCATGATGTAAGCCAGCCTTACCCCGTACGAAAAAACCCCGCCTGCGAAAGCAGGCGGGGTTTTTTATTGGCTTCACATTGGAGACTCGGTAGATCACGTCGCACCACCGCGGGCAGGCCGCGCTCCAGTGTGGGCGCGCGGTGTGTCCGCGATGGCGTCCGATCAGGATCTGACCGGTGCCGCCTTTGCCTCGCGTTGCGCCTTCATCGCTGGCCGATAAAGAATGAAGTAATACGACCCCAAACAGATCAGCCAGCAGAAAACTGCCGTCCACACGTTGTGCGAGAAAAAGTGCGCACCCTGCATCATCCGGCCGATGGAAAACACCGAGCCCAGGGCAAAGGCGAAGGCAAGCGCAGCGCGCGCCATGCGCGGCCGACGGTCGCGCAATACGAAGAACAGGGCAAACAGTGTGAAGCCGGTTGCCGCATGACCGCCGGGCCAGCAGCGACCCGGTTTATCGGTGTACGGGCGAGGGCTCAACAATTCACTGTAGGTCTCGTGCCCGCCGAATTGCTCAAGACTCCACGGGCATTGCACCGCCGTCACCGCTTTCATCGGGGTGACAAAAGAGGTCGCCAAACCCAGGGACAGCACCAGGCAACCCAGTTCCCGTTTGAGCGGCTTGAGTTTGACCATAAAGAACGAAGCAATGAAACCGAGGATGGCGAACACCGAAAACGCGATGACCACTTGCTTGGCGCGGTCGTGCAAGATGTTTTCCAGGAAGTAGCTGTGCTTGCCGATGAACTCACCGGCTACCGGGTCATAGAACAATCTGGCGAGATCCATGTCCAGGGAAGTCAGTTCCAGCAGGACCAGAATGAGCGCCGTGATGGCGGGAACGCCCAGGCACACCCAGAAATTGAGCGGGCGAGAGGCAGGGCGGACAACGGTTGATGACATGATGGATCCTGAACAATTGAAAAAGCCCCGGGGCATCAGCCCGGGGCCTTTCGGTTAACGTTCGCTGACTTGATCGGTGCCCTCCATGGGCGCTTTCCAGTCAAGCAGCTGTTGCTTGTAGCCATAACCGGCGGTTTGGTAATCGGTGATTACCTGGTTGATCAGCGGGTCAGTGGCCGTGGATTCGCGACTCTCGGTCAATCTTCATCGTGTCGCCGCAGCCTCTGACGGGGACTCAGAATCGCCAGGTTTTTGCCGTCGAACAGGCCCAGATGCTGATAATGGCCAACGACGACGCTCGGCGGCAGCATGTGCTGCCGGCGGTAAGGTCGGCGACGAGGATAGAGATTGTATTGTCGAACCGGGGCTTTTTGCGAGCCTGATCGAGAAACTCGCCAATAGCCTGGTCAGTGTACTTCACCGCGCCATCGCAGCCATTACCGGATTTGATGTCGATCCGGTTGTCTGGATAGGTTCAGGGGCAATGGTTGGACGTCGTCATCAATTGCAGCAGGAACGGCGCGAGGGGCAAGCAGTTGAGCACTCAGACCGGAGGCGATCAACAGGCCCAGCGCACTATTCCTTATGTCCAATCACGACCAGCTTGCGGCGCGGTCGCGGGCTTGTGACTCGGGGGTGAAAAACTCGTAAATTGGCTGCTTTGGTCGCGTAAGTCGACTCTGCGTCCTGCGGCCCTAGCCGTGAGCAACACTTGGCCTTAAGCTGCGCGGGCCAAGACGGCGGTTACTGTATACGGAGGAGATGCCGATGCGAATTTTATTGGTTGAAGACAACCGCGATATCCTCGCCAATCTGGCTGATTACCTGGGGCTCAAGGGTTACACCGTGGATTGCGCGCAGGACGGTTTGTCGGGCCTGCACCTGGCGGCCACCGAACATTACGACTTGATCGTGCTCGACATCATGCTGCCCGGTATCGACGGCTACACCTTGTGCAAACGCCTTCGCGAAGACGCCCGTCGCGATACGCCGGTGATCATGCTCACCGCACGCGATCAACTGGATGACCGGCTGCAAGGCTTCAAGTCCGGTGCCGATGATTACCTGATCAAGCCCTTTGCCCTGTCAGAACTGGCCGCGCGCATTGAGGCGGTCATGCGCCGTACCCAGGGTGGAGGTCGCCGCACCTTGCAGGTCGGCGACTTGAGCTACGACCTCGATACGCTGGAAGTCACCCGCCAGGGTCGCTTGCTCAAGCTCAATCCAGTGGGCCTGAAGTTGCTCGCTGTGCTGATGCAGAAAAGCCCCCATGTGCTGCGCCGGGAAATACTCGAAGAAGCACTGTGGGGCGATGACTGCCCGGACAGTGACAGTCTGCGCAGCCACGTTCATCAGTTGCGTCAAGTGATCGACAAGCCGTTCACCAAGCCGTTGCTGCAAACGGTGCACGGCGTGGGTTACCGCTTGGCCGAGGGCCGTGATGGAGTTTAAACAGAGCCTTTCCCAACGCATCATCATTGCCTTCGCGTTGATGAGCGCATTGGTGGCGGGCGCCTTTGCCATCGGCATTATCGCCACCGTACACCTGGTGGAGGCAAAGCTGATTTCGGCAAGCCTGGGTGGCGACCTGCAACGCCTGTTACTGATGGACAACATCGAGGAATGGCGCCATCGCCCTGAACCGGACCAGTTGTTCTATTTCAGTGGCGGGCATGGCGACTTCGAGCTGCCCAGGGATCTGCGGCACCTGGACGCGGGTTTTCACGAAGTGTTCCGCGAGAATCTGTCGTACCACGCGATAGTCGAAATTGTCGACGGACGGCGGTATGTGCTGTTGAAGGACCAGAGCGACTTCGAAGAGCGCGAACGGGTCCTGTTTGCCGTGGTGCTGGTGGGCTTCGTGCTCAGCCTGGCGCTGGCGGTTTTCCTCGGCTGGGTGCTGGCGCGCAAGGTAATGGCACCGGTGGTGCGCCTGGCCCGTCAGGTACGTCATCGTGACCAACTGTTGGGTTTGGCGCCGCCTCTGGCGCCGGATTACGCCGCCGACGAAGTGGGCGAGCTGGCGGTGGCTTTCGACGCCACGCTTGGACGGCTGCGGCAGGCATTGACCCGGGAGCGGCTGTTTACCAGTGACGTCAGCCACGAACTGCGTACGCCCTTGATGGTGCTGGCCAGTTCCTGCGAGTTGTTGTTGGAAAATCCCGGGATCGATCAGCGTGGCCGTGCTCAGGTCGAACGCATTGCTCGCGCGTGTGAGGAGATGCGCGAACTGGTTCAGACCTTCCTGATGCTGGCCCGCGCTCAGCGTGAAGACGCCAGCATGGCGCCACAGCAATCCGTTCGTCAGGTGGCCGATGGGCTACTCAATCTGTGGCGCGAGCCGATCGAGGAGAAGGGGCTCGAGTTGATCTTCGAGCCGGGTAACCCACCCGCCACCGGTTACAACGCCACGCTCCTGCACGCGGTCATGGGCAACCTGCTGCGAAACGCGCTGCATTACACCGAGCACGGGTTCATCCGCTTGACGCTCACGAGTAATGGGTTCCTGGTCGAGGACAGTGGCGTCGGCATTCCCGAAGAAAAACGTGAAGCCATGTTCGAACCTTTCGTCCGGGGCACCGAAAAGCGCGGTGAGGGCCTTGGGCTTGGGCTGTCTTTGGTCCAGCGAATTTGCGAAAACCAGGGCTGGAGCGTCAGCCTGACGACCATGGAACCCAATGGCTGTCGTTTTGAAGTGCAGTTGAAGGCCTCGACTGTGAACTGATCCCTCTTCACGGCCCTTCCTGGTTATTCAGCAAAACGTTATCCAGTAAAACTTCGAAATGATTTGGCGTTTCACTTAACTGTTTTTTTCACAAAGGCATGACCTGACGCCGACAAGTCCCTACCTATGGTGGTCGGTACCACGAGAGCAGGAGTCTTTGATAATGGCAGATGGCCCGATCAAGCTGGCGTTCTCCGAGAAGTATGACGACCAGCACGCTCAACGAACCCTGCGCAAGCAAACGGATGGGCTTGGGCGCCGTCTGTCCCACTGGCGGGACGAGCAATTGGCACGCAAGGCTCTGGCGCTGGCGGGCGATCCGGGGCTGGTTCTCGATTTGCCCTGCGGCGCGGGGCGCTACTGGCCATTGCTGGCAGAAAAAACCAACCGCGTGATCATCGGTGCCGACAACTCCAAGGCCCTGCTGCAGATCGCCATGCAGGCGCAACCGGTCGACGTGGTCAAACGCGTACAGACCTTGCAGACGTCCCCATTCGATATCGCCTTGCCTGATAACGCCGTTGACAGCATTTTTTGCATGCGTCTGTTCCATCACATCGGCGAAACCGAGCATCGGTTGGCCATCTTGCGTGAACTCGTGCGCGTGACCCGCGACAGCGTGATCCTTTCGTTATGGGTGGACGGCAATTTCAAAGCCTGGAAACGCAAGCGCGCGGAGAAAGCCCGTGGACAGAAGGGTTACCAAAACCGATTTGTGTTATCGGCCGCGACTGTAGAAAACGAATTTGAACAGGCCGGTTTCCAGATTCAGGAACAACTGGACTTTTTACCGCTCTATTCCATGTGGAGAGTTTATGTTTTACGCAAGAGGTGACCGCATGGCAGTGCAAAGTGCAGCAGGAATGGACATCGCACCCCAGGCCCCTGAAGTACGTCGCCACTCGTCGTTCAGCACGGCAGACAGGAACAAACTCGACTACTTTTACAAGACGGCGTTTGGCAGCGCTATCAAAGGTTTATAGCGATGAAACTCGAAGTTGCGCGAGGTTTGTTTCTGCTGGGAGCCTTGGCAGTCGCTTCACTGGCGGTGGCGGCCTGGGAGCAGCCCCGCATGCAAGTTCTCAGCTCGGTACACGGTGACGACCATTGTCCGTTGCCGCGAGTTGCCAAGGCATCCGTGGCAACCCATCCCGACCATGATTTATTGCTGTTCATGTTCGGACTCTCTCAGGGATTGAAGCCGCAAAGTTGAACAGAATGAAGCCCAGGTAAAAGGCCTCGCAAGTGCGAGGCCTTTTTTTTGCTGTTCCCGCACCGAGCGTTGGAACGACCGTTCGCATCAGCGCTTGTCGGTTTTAGCCAGCAAGGTGTACACGCAAGGCAACACAAACAGCGTAAACAGCGTTCCGATGGACATCCCCGTTGCGATCACCGTACCGATATCGAAGCGGCTGACTGCGCCCGCGCCCGTGGCGATGATCAACGGCACCATGCCGAAAACCATG
Organism: Pseudomonas moorei; assembly: GCF_042846945.1. NCBI lineage: Bacteria > Pseudomonadati > Pseudomonadota > Gammaproteobacteria > Pseudomonadales > Pseudomonadaceae > Pseudomonas > Pseudomonas moorei. Next base: position 97,013 of record NZ_AP035776.1, on the reverse strand, counting down.
GCGGCGGTCGTCATCAGCACCGGGCGCAGACGAATGGCTGCGGCTTCCTCTACGGCCTCGCGGGGTGTCAGGCCTTTATCCTTGCGCAACTGGTTGGCGAACTCGACGATCAGGATCCCGTGCTTGCTGATCAGACCGATCAGTGTCACCAGGCCGACCTGGGTGTAGATGTTCATGCTCGACCAGCCGAGGAATAGCGGAAGCAACGCGCCGCAGATCGACAGCGGCACCGTGACCAGAATCACCAACGGGTCGCGGAAGCTTTCGAACTGGGCGGCCAGCACCAGGAAAATGATCGCCAATGCCAAGGCAAAGGTGACCCACAGCGCACTGCCTTCCTGCACGTATTGGCGCGATGCGCCGGCATAGTCGACGGCAAATCCCGCCGGGGCTTCTTCCCGGGCGATCTGGCGCACGGCATCAATGGCTTCGCCCATGCTGACCAGCGGCACTCCGGAAAGAATGGCCGAGTTGAGTTGCTGGAACTGGTTCAATTGCCGAGGGCGCGCTCGATCAGTCACGCTGATCAGGGTCGACAGAGCCAGCAGTTCACCCTTGCTGTTCTTGACGTAATAGTTGTTCAGCCAATCAGGGTTATCGCGAAATGCTCGTTCGACCTGGGCAATGACTTTGTAGCTGCGACCCTCGATGGTGAACCGGTTGATTTCCGCTTCACCCAGCAAGGTGGCCAGTGTGCCGCCCAGGTCCTGCATCGACACGCCCATCTGGGCCGCCTTGGCGCGATCGATATCCACGACGACCTCTGGCTTGTCGAAGGCCAGGTCGACATCGACGAAAGCGAACTTGCCGGACTCCATCGCGCGCTTTTTCACCCGGTCCATCACCTGCAGCAGCAACTCGTAATCGTTGGCGGTGTTGATGACGAACTGGAAGGGCAGGCCCTCGCCAGTGCCGGGGAGGGACGGCAGGTTGAAACCGAAGACCTGCAGCCCGGCGATGCCCGCCAGTTTCGCCTGGACCTCGGGCAGAATTTGCATCTGGGTCCGGTGGCGCTCGTTCCACGGCTTGAGCAGGAAGCCGCCGACCCCGGATTGCACGCCATTGAAGCCGTTGATCTGGAACGAAGAGTAGTACTCGGGAAACGCCTTGAAGATCGTGACGAACTCGTCGGTGTAGGCGCTCAGGTAGTCAAGGTTGGTCGGTTGCGGGGCATTGGCCAGCATGAAAATGATGCCCTGGTCTTCATCCGGTGCCAGTTCCGATTTGGTGAACTTGAGCAGCACCGGAATCAGGCACAGCACGATCACGGCGAACACCAGCACCACCGGGCGGGTGTTGAGCGTGCCGTGCAGCATGCTTTGGTAACGGCGCTTCAGGCTTTCAAAAATCCTGTCCAGGCGATGGGCCAGGCCGCTGGGGTTTTCATCGTGGCGCAGCAGCAGGGCGCACATCATCGGCGACAGCGTCAGGGCGACGACGCCGGAGATGACCACCGCGCCGGCGAGGGTCAGCGCGAACTCCTTGAACAGCGCCCCGGTGAGGCCGGTCAGGAAGCCGATCGGCGCATACACCGCTGCCAGGGTGATGGTCATCGAGACCACCGGCATGGCGATTTCCCGTGCGCCCTCGATGGCGGCGTCCAGCGGCGTCTTGCCTTCCTCGATGTGGCGGTGAATGTTTTCCACCACCACGATGGCGTCATCCACCACCAGACCGATGGCCAATACCATTGCCAGCAGGGTCAGCAGGTTGATCGAGTACCCCATCATCTGCATGAAGAACATCACCCCGATCATCGACAGCGGGATGGTGACCACCGGGATCACCACCGAGCGCAGTGCACCGAGGAACAGGAACACGACCACGATCACGATCAGCACCGCTTCGAACAGGGTTTTGATGACCTCATTGATTGAGGCCTGAATGAACAGTGTGGCGTCGTAGGCAATTTCGCCCTTGAGATTCGGCGGTAGCTGGGCTTGCAGGTCCGGCATGATCTTGCGCACTTCCTTGATCACGTCCAGCGGGTTGGCACCGGGTGTCGCCTTGATGCCGATGTACACCGAGGGCGTGCCACCGAAAGAGCTGATGGTGTCGTAGTTTTCCGCCCCCATCTCGACCCGCGCCACATCCCGGAGCAGCACACGGCTGTCGCCTTCGACCTTGAGCGGGATCGCGGCGAAAGCCTCGGCGGACTTGAGTTCGGTGTTGGCGTTGATGCTGGTGACGACGTACTCGCCTTTCACTTCACCGGCGGCAGAGAGAAAGTTGTATTTGCGCACCGCATCGGTCACGTCGCTGGCGCTCAGACCGAAACCGGCGAGCTTCACCGGGTCCAGCCACAGGCGCATGGCGAACACCTGGTTGCCGAGAATCTCGGCTTCGGCCATGCCCGGCAGGGTTGCCAGTTTCGGCTGGATGACCCGCGACAGATAATCGGTGATCTGCGGGTTGCTCAGCTCCTTGCTGAAGAAACTGATGTACATCAACGCCGAGGCGTCAGCCGCCTGCTTGCTCAGGACCGGATCTTCGGCGTCCTGGGGCAAGCGGTTCTTGACCTCATTGGCCTTGGCCAGCAGTTCGGTGAACAGTCGATCGCTGTTTGAGCCGACGCGCGCGTAAATCGAGACCACCGAGAAGTTCTGGCGACTGACCGACGTCATGTAGTCGATGCCTTCGGCGCTGGCCAGGCTCTGTTGCATCGGTTGGGTGATGTAGCCCTGGATGGTCTCGGCGTTTGCCCCCGGATAGGCCGTGGTGACGGTGATCAGGGCATTTTCCATTTGCGGGTACTGGCGCAGCGGCAGCTTGCTCCAGGCCTGAAAGCCCAGCAGTACGATCAACAGGCTGACCACGGTGGCAAGCACCGGGCGGCGGATGAACGGATCGGTAAAAGCCATGGGGGTTCCTTGATCAGTCAGCGCGCGGCTGACTGTTCTTCTCGGCTAGGGTCTTGTCGTCGCTGATGGCGATGTGCGCACCGTTGTCCAGTTTGATCTGGCCGGCTGTAACCACTTTTTCGCCGTTCTGCACGCCTTTGGTGATCAATACCAGCCCCTCACGGCGCTCGCCGGTTTCGATGAAACGCCGTTCGGCGATCAGGACCGGCTGGCCTTTGTCGTCCTTTTCCACGCTGCCGTCTTCGGCCTTTTTCTGGGCGACCACATACAGTGAGTTACCGTACAACGTGTAGGTAATCGCGCTTTCCGGCACGACAATGTGCGCCTGCGGGTCGGGCAGCATCACCTGGAGACTGGCGAACATCCCCGGCAGCAACTTGCCGTCCGGGTTGGCCAGCGTCGCGCGGACCTGCATGTTGCGGGTGCTGTTCTCGAGTTTCGGGTTGATGGCACTGATCGTGCCGGGGAAGGTCCGGGTCGGATAAGCCGAGACAATGACTTCAACCGGCTGGCCGATGGCGATTTTCGGCACGGACTGCTCGGGCACGAAAAAGTCGACATACAGGCTGCTGAGGTCTTGCAGGGTGGCGATCATGGTGCCGCTGGCCACATAGTCGCCGACGTCGACCTGACGTATGCCGATGGTTCCGCTGAACGGTGCCAGGATGCTTTTCTTGCTCAGCGCCGCCTTGAGCTGATTGACCGTGGCTTTGCTCTTTTTCAGGACTGCCGAGAGTCGGTCGAACTCGCCTTTGGAAATGGCCTGGCTGCCTACCAGCTGGCTACCGCGACCGTAATCGAGTTGGGCCAGCCCCAGGTCGGCCTGGGCGGTTTCGAGCAGGGCACTTTCCACCGCGCTGTCGAGTCGCAGCAGGGGTTGGCCGGCCTTGACCTTCTGCCCTGACTCGAACTGCAGCTCGACGACGGTGCCGTCGGTCTCCAGACTCAGGTCCACGCCCTGTAATGCCTTGAGTGTGCCGACGGTCGGCAGACGCGCCTGCCACGGCTGTTCGGTGGCGGTGGCCACGGCGACACTGATCGGTGGTTTAGGCGCAGCGAAGCCTTGAATCATCGTGTAGATGGAGAAGGCTTTGTAACCGGCCAGGACCAGCACGATCAACAGAACAACACCCAACATGATCAGCATGCGGCGACGCAGCATATTTCCAGTTCCTTGGAGAAAATCAGGTGAGACAGACGGGAACCTTACCCCGACTCAGAGGGTGATTCCAATGGATGTTTCAGAGGGGGGGCGAACCGTAGGAGCCGGCTTGCCGGCGAAGGGGGCGCTGGATTCGCGGCGATCTTTCTGATGCCTTCGCTGCGATGGGCGACCCGACAAGCCAGCTCCTGCAAGGGAATGTTCAGGTCATCAGATGCAGATGGTTGTCCCAGAGCCCCGCTGGCAGCTCCAGCGGTTTTGCAACCAGATTTGTCTGGCGGCAATCGTAGTACCGGCATCGACCCTGGCCCGAGGTCACGACAAAACCATCGGCCACCGCGCCAACCCCTGCGCAATCCGGAAGAGGTGCGTCCAGGCGTACTTCGCCGCTGTCCAGGTCCCAGATGAAAAAGCGGTTGCCCCTTGGCGCGGTCAAGGCCACCAGCCGTAAATCACTGTGCACCGCGACGCTGGCGGTGTAATGCCCCATGGCCTGCAGTTGATGCTCGGGCACCGGGAACGCCACGAACGGTTGGCCCGGACGCTTGATCGCCAGCAGCTCCGAGGACTCGTGGGCAGGCCCCATGAATTGCTGGCCGGCAACGATGGTGCCGTCGCTGGCAATGGCCAGGTGCCGCACGCTGTTCATTTGCTGGGCCAGGGTTTCCTTGCTCAGCAGGGTGCCGTCCCGTTGCATCAGGACCAGGCTCGGCTCCATGGCGTTGAGGTTCATGTCGACGCGGCTTTCGGCCTCGGTACGAATCCCGCCGTTGGCCACCACCAGGGTTTCCCCGTCGGGCATCCACGACACCTGATGCGGGCCCAGACCATGGGTGGATATCTCGCCGGCATGCACCAGCCGTTCGCCTTCGAACTTATACACACCGAGCAAGCCGCGACCGGGATCGGTCGTGTCGTTCTCGGTGGCGTAGAGCCAGTCGCCACTCTTGTGAATCACGGCGTGACCGTAGAAGTGCCGGTTCGGTTGCGATGTCACGGTTTGCAGCAGCGTGCCGTCGCGCAAGTCGATCAAATAGCTCTCGGTGCCCGGACGCCGGGCGACGAACAGCGCCATCGGCAGTGTCGGGTGATTGATGATGTCGTGGCAGCGCTGGCCAACCTGGGTGGCAAACACCCGGGTGCCGTCCAGCCGATAACCGACGGCGTAGTGCTGGCCATCGGTGTCGTCCCGTGCCGAGAGCAGCAGCGGGCTTTTGTCCTTTTGCTTGAACAGCGTCCAGCCGCCCAGTGTCACTGCTCCGAGCAGCAAACTACCTAAAGTCAAAGCCTGACGTCGCAGCATGGCAGTCGCCCTCATCAGTCACCGTCGTTGGCGTTGAAGCCCAGTTGGATGCCCAGCGCCTTGGCCAGTTCGCCTTCGTGCAGGCGGTGGACGGTGTTGAGGCTGTCATAGAGATCGTTGAGTTGCTGGCGACCGGCGTCGTCAGCGAGCATTTCGGTCAGCGAACGCTGGGTGCTGGCGAACAGCTTCAAAGACGCGGCGTAGGCGGCGTCGATCTTGTCGGCCAAAGGCTTTTGCTCGCTCGGCAGCAGGCTGCGCAGACCCTTGTTATCGACACCTTCCCAGACGGTCTTGGCGGCAGCGAGGCTGGCTTCGAGACCGGTCAGGGAAGACTGGCTGCGCCAGGCATCAGCCAGGAACGGTTGCGGAACGCCTTTGCTCTGGCGGCCCATCGGCGTGCCGAGCTTTTTCTTCAAGGTGTCGATGGCGGTGACTTGCACACGCAGCAGATCGGCGATGGCTTCGTGGGAATCGGCATAGCGCTGGTTCGGGAATTTGCTCATCTGCGCGAGCATGCCGTCGGTGTTGTTCCAGCTCTTGAGAATTTCTTCGGCCAGTTGTTTTTGACGCTCGCCAATCGCGATCAGCAATGGGCAGTATTTGGCCTTCTGTTCGGCGTTGGCCATGTCCGGCTTGCTGTCGAACAGAATGTATTCGTAGGCCGACAAACCTTGCACCACGACGCTGGATTGGGCCAGGGCGGCGGCGTCGATCTGCGGTTGTGCAGTGACCAGTTGCTCGACCTGACGGCCGACCAGGTTTTTCTTGTCCGGCCAGAATTGCACCTGCCACGAACGGTTGCCCTCGGCCAGCGGGCCGATCAGCAGCGGTTGCAGCTCGGCCCAGGCTTTTTGTGCGTGCAGGAAATCGGCGCGGGCGGTGTCCAGGGACTCCTTGCCTTCACAGTAGGCGAGGGCGCTGACGGCCAGTTGCCGGTCGGCTTCGACCCAGCGGGTGTAGGTCGGCAGGATCACCGATTTGGCGATGGCCGCCGAAGTGACGGCCTGCGGGTCCTGTGGCGAACAGGCGCCGAGGGCTAGCGCGGCAAGGCTGGTGAACAATAATTTGGGACGGAACATGTCGGGCTCCCGCTGGAAGATTGCGTATTAAAGGGAATTCAAAAACGCCAGCAACGCAGCACGCTGCTCGGCATTGAAAGTCAAAACCTGTTGCTGCGCCGCCTTGGCTTCGCCGCCATGCCAGAGCACGGCTTCAAGCAGATTGCGGGCGCGGCCGTCGTGCAGGAACTGGGTGTGGCCACTGACCGCTTGCGTCAGGCCGATGCCCCACAACGGCGGCGTGCGCCAGTCGCGGCCACCGGCCTGAAATTCACTGCGGTGGTCGGCCAGACCTTCGCCCATGTCATGCAGCAGCAGGTCGCTGTAAGGGCGAATCACTTGATTGGCCAGCTCAGGTTCGGCGGCATTGGCGGCGGTGGTGTATTTCGGTGTGTGGCAAGACTGGCAGCCGGCCTGGAAAAACAGGTTCTTGCCGGCCAGCACGTCAGGTGCGCTGACATCGCGGCGGGCCGGTACGGCAAGGTTGCGGGTGTAGAACAGCACCAGGCGCAGGATGTTGTCGCTGACTTCCGGTTCGCCATCGGGGCCGTTGCCACTGGGCGCCTGCTTGCAGGCCCTTTGCGCATCGGTGCAGTCATCAAAGGGGCGCAGGCTGGTCGTGAGGCCCATGTCCCCCGAAAAAGCATGAACGTTCTGCTGATTGAGATTCGGTTGCCCGGCCTTCCAGCCAAACCGCCCGAGGACGGTTTGGCGTTGCGCGTCATCCCATACCCGGTTCGGGCGTCCGGCGATGCCGTTGTTGTCCCTGGCCTGAGCAGCGGCATTGGCCAGGATGGCCTCTTCGGGAATCGCCTCCAGCAAGCCCAGGCCGATCATCGGCGGCGCGACGCGGGCCGAGAAACGGGTGTCAGGGTGCATCGGGCCGTAGCCCAATTGAGTGATGCTCAGGCTCGGCTTGCGCAGCTCGATTTCGGTGCCGTCGTTGAAGCGAATCGGTACGGGCGTGTAATCGACACGTACCTTGCCTTCCGGCGCGACACCGGGGATCGCCATGTCCTGGAACTGCCCGCCGTACACCGGCTCCGGCACGACACCCTGTTGCTCGATGATTTTGGCGTAGGCCGGGGCATCGGGGATCGACAGGCGTACCAGCATCGACACGGCATTCGGCGCATCGGGCCCCGGCGGGTGGCCGCGGCCATCCTTGATATGGCAGCCCTGGCAGGCATTGGTGTTGAACAGCGGGCCGAGGCCGTCACGGGCGGTGGTGGTCGACGGGGCGATCACCCAGGGGCTGCGGAAGAAACTGTTACCGACACTGAAGTCCACGCGCCGCGAGGGTGGCAGGTTGGCGGAGGGCAGGGAAAAGGCGTTCTGATCGGTCTTGCGTACAGTAGCGCTGCCCCCCGAGCTGGCTTCACCGGGTTCGGCCTTGGTAAAACGCGGGGCGTCATCGCAGGCACTCAGGCCCAGGGCCAGGAACAGTGCGGACAAGCGAAGAGGCAGCGGGGGCATCAGACATCCTGCAAGACGAGCAAAACAAGGGCGCAAAGTCTAACAGGGGATGGGAATTTGAATAAGAGGAATTATCGTTTACTTGATGTGGGGCAGGATTCGGGTGAGACCGCGTCACGGCCATCACGGGCAAGTCGGGTCATCAACATCACTGAAAATTCAGGCAAGAAGGCGACCCGAAGGTCGCCTTTTTTGCAGCCAGCGTTGATCAGAACTCGTGATCAGCGTTGTCCGGGTTCAGATCCTTGATGCCCAGTTTGCCAGCGGCGGTTTCGATCGAACCGGTCTGCTTGACCAGGGCGGCAATGGCGTCACGTACGATCTGGTTGCCAGCGGTGTTACCGGCCGCGATCAACTGATCGTAGTGCTCACCCTTGTTGGCGTGATCAACCATGATCTGGATCTTGGCTTCGGTGGCGGCCAGGTCGGCTTTCAGTGCGGCGTCGGCGGCGGGGTCGGCCTTGGCCACCAGGGACGACAGGCTGGCGCCGGTCATTTTGGTGCCGTCGGTGCGGGTGTACTCGCCCAGGTAAACGTTACGGATACCTTTGGCATCGTAGAAGTGCGAGTTATGGGTGTTGTCGCTGAAGCAATCCTGCTCGTCTTCAGGGGAGTTGGCTTCCAGGGAAACCTTCATGCGCTCGCCCGCCAGTTCGCCCAGGGACAGGCTGCCCATGCCGAACAGCATTTTACGCAGGCCGGTTTCAGCCGGTTCCGCTTCCAGGGTGGCGCGGTAGTTGTCGGCCACGTTCGGCTTCCAGTTCCCGACCATTTCTTCAAGGTCGCTGACCAGCAGTTGGGTCACGGCTTTGAGGTAGGCGCGACGACGATCGTTGTGGCCGCCAGTGGCACCGGCGCCCTCCAGGTAATCCGAGGCAGGACGGTTGCCGGCGCCAGGGCCGGTGCCGTTCAAGTCCTGGCCCCAGAGCAGGAATTCGATGGCGTGGTAGCCGGTGGCGACGTTCGCTTCGGAACCGCCCAACTCGTTCAGGCTGGCGAGTTTTTCCGGGGTGATGTCTTTCACGTCGACCTTGTCTTCACCGATCTGAATTTCAGGGTTGGCGATGATGTTGGCGGTGGCGCCGGGGTTACCCAGGGCATGCTCGTAGGATTTGTCGACGTAGTCGATCAGGCCTTCGTCCAGTGGCCAGGCGTTCACCTGACCTTCCCAGTCGTCGATGATGGTATTGCCGAAGCGGAACACTTCGCTCTGCAGGTAAGGAACGCGGGCTGCAACCCAGGCGGCCCTGGCCGCTTTCAGGGTGTCGGCATTCGGCTTGGCGAGGAAGGCGTCGACGGCGGTCTGCAGGGTTTTTGCGGTGGATTCGGCATCGCTGTAAACAGCAAAAACCATGTCAGCGTAATGCGCGACAACGGCTTTGGCCGCGGCTTCGTCGACGTTGCCCACAGCGGCCGGCGCGACGGCAGTGCTGGAAGCCGGCGCGGGGGCAGCAGTTTTTTCCTTGTCTTTGCCTTCACCGCAACCGGCGAGGGAAATTGCGATGGCCAACAGACTGGCGGTAGCCAGAGGCATACGAATCATGGCGAACATCCTGCTTCGAAAGGGGGGTGGTAGGGCGCGCCCGGCGCGCAAAACTGCGACATAATGCAAATCTTTCGCATTATGTGTAAAGGTCGTTCTTGAAAATATTTCTTATTCGCACCGGAGCACACTCCACCCTGCAGGAGTCAGCTTGCTCACGATCAGCGTCCAGGCATTGCATTCTTTCAGACAGCCCGCGTCATCGTTGACGTCCATCGCAAGCTCGCGCCTAACGTGGTGAGCGAGGCGCGTTTGATACCCGATCACAAGATAGCGGCGTTGCTGCGCTGGGCCTGTTTCAAGTAAGCGCCCAGTTCCCGCGCCGGCAGCGGTTTGCTGTAGTGATAACCCTGACCTTCGTGGCAGCCTTCGGAAATGATGTAAGCCTCCTGTTCGGCGGTTTCCACGCCTTCGGCAATCACCTGCATGCCCAGGCTCTTGCCTAACTGGATGATGGCGCGAACGATGGTTGCATCGTCGTCGTCATCGAGCAGGTCCTGAACGAAGCTCTTGTCGATCTTGATCTTGTCCAGGGGCAGGCTTTTCAGATAGCTCAGCGATGAATAACCGGTTCCGAAGTCATCGATCGCAATCAGCGCGCCGGAACGGCGCAGGCTGAGCAAGTGCTGGGCGGCGGTGCTGATGTCTTCCATCAGGCCGGTTTCGGTGACTTCCAGCTCCAGGCTGCGCGGTGGCAGGCGGTACATTTGCAGGAGGTTGTTGACCACCCGCGGCAGCTCGGCGTGGTGCAGTTGCACGGTGGACAGGTTCACCGCCATGCGCAGCTCGCTGAACCCCTGGTCATGCCAGTCGCGCAGTTGTTTGCAGGCCTGATCCAGCACCCACTCGCCGATGGCGATGATGGTGCCGTTCTGTTCGGCCAGCGGAATGAACAAGTCGGGTGGAACCAGCCCGTGCTCGGGATGCTGCCAGCGAATCAACGCTTCCACGCCCACTACCCGGTGATCGCGATAGCTGATTTGCGGTTGATAGACGAGGTAGAACTGCCCGCGGATGAGGGCGTCGCGCAAGTCTTTCTCCAGTTCGCGACGGCGCCGCATCTCGGTGTCGACGCTGGCGATATAGAACTGATAGCGATTGCGCGAGCGGGTCTTGGCCAGGGTCATGGTCTGCTCGGCCTTTTGCAGCAGTTTCTCGGTGCTGTCGCCATCTTCGGGGAAGAGGGTGATGCCGATGGTGGCGCGCAGGCGGATTTCCTGATGATCAAGGGCAAACGCCGCTTCCAGGTCGTCGAGGATGCTTTGCGCCAGTTCCGCGGCTTCGTAGGGTTGTTCGATATCGGCCTGGACCAGGGCGAACTGGTCGCCGCCCAGACGGGCCAGGGCGCCGAGGCGACCGCTGTGTCCCCGCAGACGATCGGCAAGGGCCAGCAGCAACTGGTCGCCGGTCTGGTAGCTGAACTGTTCGTTGATGCCCTTGAAATCATCCAGACCGACGCACAGTACGGCGACCCGCCGCTGTAATTTGCCGGCGTCGACGAGGATCTTGTCCAGTTGCGTTTGCAATTGCTGGCGGTTGGGCAGGCCGGTGAGGAAATCGTACTGGGCCATGCGCAGCAGGCTGTTTTCCGCCTCGTGGCGCAAGTGGGTGTTGCGCTCAATGGATTCCAGCAACTGGTTGGCGGTATTGATCCAGATACCCAGTTCGTTTTTCTCGTGGCCCTTGAGCTGCGGGATCTTGTGTTCGCTGGGGCGGTCCGGATTGATTTCGGTCAGGTGCTCGATAATCCGCGACAAGGGTTTGGTCAGCAGCCAGTGATAGACCAGGTACAGCACCAGGCCCATCGCCAGGGCGCGCAACACGCCGGAAATGAAGATGATCACCGAACTGACGATGAAACCTTGCCCGTAGGTGGCGGTGTCGAGGGTGATGCTCAGGTCGCCGTAATACTCGCTGTAGGGGCCGCGACCCACCAGTTGGGTGGTGTAGGTGCGCTCCTTGCCCAGGATCAGATCGGTCAGCCAACGGCTCCTGGAGTGCTGCAACTCCCGTGATTTTTGCGCGAGCATGGCTTCGTTGGGATGGCCGATGGAGGCCTGGCGCACGGCATCATCCTGAAACAGTCCCTCGATAACCTGCATGCCCATCTCCCGGTCCAGGCTGTAGACGGCCTGGGTCGAAGGGTCGCGGAACATGTCGAGGATGCGTTGGGCATCGGCTGCGACGGCCTGGCGTGTTTTATAAGCATCGAAAACGATCTGCGCGCAGCTCAAGACCACGCCGACGATCAATGCCGACAGGAGCACGACCCGGAGCAACTTCACCGACAAGCTGTTCTTGAGTTCCAGCTTCAAAGGGTTATTCCTTGTTCCGTGCGGGTAGCATCAAGTTGCCATGAGTATTGGCAATCCCGCGATGGCAGTCAAAGGGACAATTCACCTTGCGGAATTTTGCCTGCAGCTTGACCGAAATGCTGTTGCTGGAGTTACTGCCCGATGAGTACTGTTTCGGTTGTCGAGTCCTTCAACTTGAGGGAGGGGGGCGAGATATTTTCCTTCTTGTTGATGTTAGACGGCTGTGGCGCTGGAGCAAGGGTGCAAACGCTGGTTTCTCTGGAGGCGCTGGCTTGCCAGCGAAGACGGCCCCATCGCTGCGTGGCTCACCTGTGCCCCATAAAAAAACCCGGCTAAAAAGCCGGGTTTTTTGACTGGGCATCAAGCTTAAGCGGTGAAGGTTTTGCCTTCGAACTGCTCAGCTACGAATTTCCAGTTGACCAGGTTCCAGAACGCTTCGACGTACTTCGGACGCAGGTTGCGGTAGTCGATGTAGTAAGCGTGTTCCCAGACGTCGCAGGTCAGCAGCGGGGTGTCGCCGTTGGTCAGCGGGTTGCCGGCGCCGATGGTGCTGGCCAGGGCCAGGGAACCGTCAGCCTTTTTCACCAGCCAGCCCCAACCGGAACCGAAGGTGCCGATGGAAGTCTTGCTGAATTCTTCCTTGAACTTGTCGAACGAACCGAAAGCAGCGTTGATGGCTTCAGCCAGAGCGCCGGTTGGTTGACCGCCGGCGTTTGGTGCCAGGCAGTTCCAGTAGAAAGTGTGGTTCCAGACCTGAGCGGCGTTGTTGAAGATACCGCCCGAGGAAGACTTGACGATTTCTTCCAGGGTCTTGCCTTCGAACTCGGTGCCTGGCACCAGGTTGTTCAGGTTCACGACGTAGGTGTTGTGGTGCTTGTCGTGGTGGTATTCCAGAGTTTCCTTGGAAATGTGCGGCTGCAGTGCATCGTGTGCGTAAGGCAGTGGCGGCAATTCGAAAGCCATGGTGGATCTCCTAATCAGGTCAGGTGCGGTGAGCGCAAGGCCGATCACGGGCGGCCAGACTAGCGCCGGGGAGTTTGTACTCTTTGCGGCGCAGGTCTCGGATCATAGCACCGGGGGTGCGGCATAACCACGCAACAACTGTGTGGAATAGAGGTTCCAGAGCTGTTTGGAATAAATCACCCGGCGGTAATCAGTTGCAGCGCTACGGCAAACATCATCACGGCCACCAACAGGTCAAGAATACGCCAGGTACTGGGGCGAGCCAGCCAGGGCGCCAACCATGCCGCGCCGAGCGCCAGGGTGAAAAACCACAGCAACGAGGCACTAGCCGCCCCCACCACATAGGCGCCGGGCTCTGTCTGCTGGGCGCCGAGGGAGCCGATCAGCAACACGGTATCCAGGTAGACGTGCGGGTTGAGCAGGGTCACCGCCAGCGCGCTGAGCATGACCGCCCGCAGCGAGCGCACGGTCTGGTTTTCACCCTGTTGCAGGCTTTGTTTCGAGCAGGCCCGACGCAACGCCTGGCTGCCATACCACACCAGAAACGCCGCGCCACCCCAGCGGGCGACGGCCAGCAAGGTCGGGTTTTGCGCCAGTACCGTCGCCAGGCCGAAAACCCCGGCGGCCACCAATAATGCGTCGCAGGCCACACAGAGTGCCGCCACCGGCAGGTGGTGTTCCCGACGCAGGCTTTGGGCCAGCACAAACGCATTCTGGGTACCGATCGCCATGATCAGTCCGAAGGCCACCAGCAGGCCGTTCACATAGCTTTGCCACATAATGATTACTCCGCGTTGGCTGCCAGATCACGCAGCACTTGCATGGCGCGTTCGGCATCGGCCTGGCCGACGAACAAATGGTCGTGGTAATAGCCGGCGATCACGTTGCAACTGATGCCGGCCTGGCCCAGTGCCGTGGCGAATGCTGCGGTCAGGCCGACGGCTTCGAGGGCTGAATGCACATTGAGGGTGATCCAGGCCGCGACGTAATCGAAAGCGAAACCGGCCTGCTCGGCGCGGGAACGTTCGAGAATCACGGTCAGACCTTCCTGCTCACGAAAGCTGCCGATGATGTCCAGGCCTGCCGGCAATTGACCGTCATGCAAGGTGCAGAACACGTACTCGCCGGCATTGAGTTGCGGGCTCATGCTGCGCAGCAGCGTTGCCAGTGAAGTTTCGCCAGCCATGGGGATGTTCCTTGTTCAAGTGTTCTTGCTGGTCATTCTCCGGTCTCAGGCTGTATAAGAAAAACCAATCTTGCTGATCGCTCATTAGGAAAACTGATGTTCGACTATAAATTGCTTTCGGCTCTGGCCGCCGTGGTCGAGCAGGCCGGGTTCGAGCGCGCTGCCCAGGTGCTGGGGTTGTCGCAATCGGCCATCTCCCAGCGCATCAAATTGCTCGAAGCGCGAGTGGGTCAACCGGTGCTGGTGCGGGGCACGCCGCCATCGCCGACGGAAATCGGCCGGCGTCTGCTTAACCATGTGCAGCAGGTGCGTTTGCTAGAGCGCGATTTGCAGAGCCTGGTGCCGGCGCTGGACGAAGAAGGCCTGCCGGAGCGCCTGCGTATCGCCCTCAATGCCGATAGCCTGGCCACTTGGTGGGCGCAGGCCGTGGGGGATTTTTGCGCGGAGCAACATCTGTTGATGGATCTGGTGGTTGAAGACCAGACCGTGGGCCTTAAACGCATGCGCGCCGGTGAAGTGGCTGCATGCCTCTGTGCCAGCGAGCGGCCGGTGGCGGGCGCCCGTAGCGTATTGCTGGGGGCGATGCGCTACCGGGCGTTGGCCAGCCCGGCGTTTATTGCGCGGCATTTTCCTCAAGGTGTGCGCGCCGATCAGTTGGCTCGAACACCCGCGCTGGTGTTTGGCCCGGATGATTTCCTGCAGCATCGATACCTGGCGTCTCTCGGCGTCGATGGCGGATTCGAACACCATTTATGCCCGTCCTCTGAAGGCTTTATCCGTCTCACCGAAGCGGGCCTCGGCTGGGGGCTGGTGCCCGAATTGCAGGTTCGTGAACAGCTGGAGCGCGGTGTGTTGCTGGAGCTTTTGCCAGATAAACCGATCGACGTGCCGCTGTACTGGCATCATTGGCGCAATGGCGGTCAATTGCTGGGGCTTCTTACCGATCAATTGGTGCGCGCGTCGAAACAATGGCTGGTGCCGTTGGACTGACGGGCAGCGTCAAGACCTCTCGCAATACGCAAAACGAAATATTCGGAGCAATACATGAAGATTCTGGTCACCGGCGCAAGCGGTTTCATCGGCGGGCGTTTTGCGCGTTTCGCCCTGGAGCAGGGCCTTGATGTGCGGGTCAACGGTCGCCGGGCCGAAGGAGTGGAGCATCTGGTGCGGCGCGGCGCCGAGTTCATCCAGGGCGACTTGAGTGATCCTGAACTGGCGCGCGACCTGTGTTCCGACGTCGAGGCCGTGGTGCATTGCGCCGGTGCCGTCGGTTTGTGGGGACGTTATCAGGACTTTCACCAAGGCAACGTCCAGGTCACTGAAAACGTAGTCGAAGCCTGCCTGAAGCAGCGGGTCCGGCGGCTGGTGCATTTGTCGTCGCCGTCGATTTATTTCGATGGTCGCGATCACCTGGGGTTGACCGAAGAACAGGTGCCCAAACGCTTCAAGCATCCTTACGCCGCGACCAAATACCTGGCCGAGCAAAAGGTCTTCGGTGCCCAGGAGTTCGGTCTCGAAACCCTGGCCCTGCGTCCGCGTTTCGTCACCGGTGCCGGTGACATGAGCATCTTCCCGCGCTTGCTGAACATGCAGCGCAAGGGACGTCTGGCAATAATCGGCAACGGCCTGAACAAGGTCGATTTCACCAGCATGCAGAACCTTAATGAAGCGTTGCTCAGCAGTTTGCTGGCCAGTGGTTCGGCCTTGGGCAAGGCCTACAACATCAGCAACGGAACACCGATTCCATTGTGGGACGTGGTCAATTACGTCATGCGCAAAATGGAAGTCCCACAAGTAACACGCTACCGTTCCTACGGCCTGGCCTACACCGTCGCCGCACTCAATGAGGGCGTCTGCAAAGTGTGGCCGGGGCGCCCCGAACCGACCCTGTCGCGGCTGGGCATGCAGGTCATGAACAAAAATTTCACCCTGGACATCAGCCGTGCCCGGCATTATCTGGATTACGACCCCAAGGTCAGTCTGTGGACAGCGCTGGATGAGTTCTGCGGCTGGTGGAAGGCCCAGGATATTCGCTGAGCAGCGCGGCACTGAACCGAGCCGGGGGGTGAAGGTCAATCGGTGCGGCAGTGAAGGTTATACTCGCCGCATCCAGTTATCACCGCGTTCCACAAAGGTTGACTCAATGTCCATGCGTAACGATGCCAACGATGACTTCGACGACGTACCGAGCCTGCGCGCCGACAGCCTCGACGACGATGATTTTCCGGTCACCAAGCGTACTTCCGTGCACTCACGGCCCGTGCCGGTAGTGCAGGCCAAAGGCCCGAGTACCGGGCCATTGTGGGCCTTGGTCGGGGCTCTGTTCTTTGCCTTCGCGGGGCTGGCCTGGTGGAGCTTTCAACAGATATCGCTGATGGAGCAGCAACTGGTGGCTACCCAGGAAAGCTTCGCCCGGATCAGTGAGGAAGCGGCGGGGCGCTTGCAGGACATTTCCGGCAAGGTCGTCGCCAGCCAGACCAACGTCACCAGCGACAGCGAAGCCCTGAAGTTGCAGATCAAACAGCTGGAAAGCAGGCTGCAGGACCAGAGCCAGCAGCAACAAGGCGTGGCCGGGCAAACCTCGGAACTGGACAAGCGCCTGGCGCAGATGACGGCGCAAACCACCGATCTGGACAAGCGCCTGGCGCAAATCACCGCGCAAAGCACTGAGCACCAAGCCGCCAACACGCAGTTGCAGGCCCAGGTCAAAGTGTTGATCAGCGACGTGGCCGCACTGAAGAGTGCCCCGGCAGACACGGGAAAATTCGATGCCCAGCTGAAAAGCCTCGGTGCCGACATCACTGCACTGAAGAAGCAAGGCAACCCGAGCGCCGCCATCGAGCGTCTGGAGCAGGAGATCGTGGTGCTCAAAAGCGAACAGGACAATCGCCCGACGCCGGTTCAAGGCTCGACCAACACCGCGGAGTTCGATGCGTTCCGCAGCCAGGTCACTCGCAATATCAATACCCTTCAGGCGCAGATCCAGAACCTGCAGCAGCAATTGCGCGCCCGCCAGTAATCGCGCGGGCAGGCAGACTTTGTGGCGAGGGAGCTTGCTCCCGCTGGGTGGCGAAGCCGCCCCGATACCTTCACTGCGGATCCTGAATATTCGTGCATATCCCCAACGCGTCTACGCTCTTGAAACACCATCAAGAACGAGGAATGCGCAATGGGGGTTCTGCACAAGTTGGCCTGGCTGGGCAGCATGCTTTTGCTGTGCCTGGGCCAGGTCCAAGCCGCCGACACAGAAAAGGCTGACAGTCAGGCGGCCATCGCCTTGCTGGAAAAAGCCCTGGCCTATTACCACGAGAATGGCGACAAGGCCTTCGCGGCGTTCAGCCGACAGGGCGAATTTGTCGATAAGGACCGCTATGTCTTTGTGCTCGACACCAAGGGCGTCATGCTCGCCAGTGGCGGGCCGTCTTCGGCGCTGATTGGCCGTGATGTCTCTGATGTGCTCGGGCCGGATTTGCAGAAAACCTTCAAGGACGCCCTGAAAGTGCCAGAGGGCAATGGCATTCAACAGGCGGAATACCGCTGGCAGAACTGGGCCGACGGCAAGGTCGAGCGCAAGCATGTGTTCTACCAGCGCGTGGGTCAGCGGATCATTGCGGTCGGTTACTACTTGCCCCGGGCGTCGGCGGAACAGGCCATGGCCCTGCTGAATAAAGCCGCGGCCGATCTGGCCAAGGACGAAAAGGGCACCCTGAAGGCCATCAACTCCCTCAAGGGCGGTTATTTGCAGGATGACCTGTATGTATTTGTGGTCGATCTCAATACCCAGCGTTACGTCGCCCACGGCACCAACCTGCGCTTGATCAACACCGATTTCAGCAAGATCAACGACCCCGAAGGCAAACCGGTGGGCGAGCCGATTCTGGCGTTGATCGCCAGGCAGGATTACGGCGAGTACGAATATCGTTGGAAAAATCCGGTGACCGGCAAGGTCGAGGACAAGCACGCCTACCTGAAGAAAGTCGGGCATTTTCTGGTGGCTGTGGGGTATTACAGCCCTTGAGGATGTGGTGTCTGTCGATGACGCCATCGCGAGCTTGCTCGCGATGGCAGGCGACACGTTCCAACTACCGGACTTTGTCCTCACGCCCGCGCAACAGCATGTTCGGCATGGCAATCGCCGCCGCCAGCCCCAGCAGCGACACCGCCGCGCTGACCATCAATAAATGCCGAAACGTCAGCAGCAGTTCGGCCCGCAGAGCGTTTTGTGTATCACCCGCCGCAGCGTTCAAACCGTCCAGCAGCACATTCCCCGAATGACCTTCGGCGATCAGCGACGAGCCGGCGAGGTGCGCGAAACTCGAATCCTGCAACAATGCCAGCAGCAGCGCCGACATCACCGAAACGCCCACCGCGCCGCCCAGCGACCGGAACAGGTTGGTGGTGCTGGTGGCGACGCCGATGTCACGTTGTTCCACTGAGTTCTGTGTGCCCACCAGTGACGTCGGAAACTGCATGCCCCCGGCGATGCCGCAGAGCAACATGCACAGGCTGCTGAGCAAAAACGCCTGGGGTGGGCTGAAGGCCATGCCGAGAATCGAGATCGGCATCAGCACGGTGCCGGTCAGGATCATCGGTTTGTAGCGTCCGGTCACAGACGTACGACGGCCGGCGAAATACGCACCGATCGGCAAACCCATGGCCAGCGGCAGCAGATGCAGGGCCGCGCTGTCGGCGCCGGCACCGGTGACGCTCTGAAAGCGCAGCGGCATGAGCACGATCAACGAAATCGCCTGGAAACTGGTAAAGAAAATCGTGCACCAGCACAGGACCGCATTGCGATTGGCGAACAGATGCATGGGCAGCAACGGTTCCGGTGCCCGTCGTTCATAGGCCACGAACAAGCCCAGCACGAACACTGCGCAACCGAGCAGGGCCAGCACTTCGGCGCTGCGCCATGAATGACCCTGACCAACCTGGGTAATGCCCAGCAGCAACGCCGTCAGCCCGATGATCATCAGCAGGGTGCCGAGGTAATCGATGACTGGCTTGCGCTGTGGAATCGGCAAGCCGACCAAGGTGCGATTGGCCACCAGCCAGGCACCCAGGCCGAGCGGCAGGTTGATCAGGAACACCCAGCGCCAGGACAAGTACTCAGTCATGTAGCCACCCAGCACCGGACCGGCCACGCTGGCCACCGCATACATGCTGCTGAAATAGCCCTGATAGCGACCGCGTTCCCGTGGCGGCACGATGTCACCGATGATCGCCTGGCTGACCGAGATCATGCCGCCGGCGCCGATGCCTTGAAAAATCCGCGCCAGCACCAGTTGCTCCATGCTCTGGGCCATGCCGCAGAACAACGACGCGAGGGTGAACAAGCCCATGCCGAACAGCATCAACTTGCGACGCCCATACAAGTCGCCCAGTTTGCCGTAGATCGGCACCGCGACCGTCATCGCCACCATGTACCCGGAAATCACCCAGGCCAGCAGACTGACGTCCTTGAACTGCGCGGAAATGGCCGGCATCGACACGGCGACGATGGTTTGGTCCAGGGCGCCGAGGAAAATCGCCAGCATCAGGGCGATCAATACGCTACGGATGGCCGGTTTGGGCGTTTCAGGCTGTTTGAGATTGGTCACGAGGAAAACCTGCGGGCAGTGATAACCCGCAAGTGGCAAGGCGAGCGGGGATGCTCGCCAGTGTAAGTCGGTAGCAGGCTATTCGATAGCCTCATACGGAAGGCCGACATAATTTTCTGCAATGGTTTTCCGGCCAGCCTCAGAATCAACGAAGTACTCCAGCTCCGACTCGGCAATGCGCTGGCTAAAGGCATCATGATCATCGAAGCGGTGCAGCATCGAGGTCATCCACCAGGAAAACCGTTCAGCCTTCCACACTCGCCGCAGGCAGACTTCGGAGTACTTTTCCAGCAGGTCGACACGGCCTTCGCGGTAAACCTTCAGCAGGATATTGAACAGTGTGCTGACGTCGCTGGCAGCCAGGTTCAAGCCCTTGGCGCCGGTGGGCGGGACGATGTGCGCCGCGTCGCCGACCAGGAACATCCGCCCGTACTGCATCGGCTCAACCACGAAACTGCGCAGTGGCGCGATGCTTTTCTCGATCGACGGTCCGGTCACCAGGTTGTCTGCCAAAGCTTGTGGCAGACGGCATTTAAGCTCATCCCAGAAGCGCTGATCGGACCAGTTCTCGACGCTTTCGTCAGCCGGCACCTGCAAGTAATAACGGGTGCGGGTCGCCGAGCGCATGCTGCACAGGGCAAAACCTCGCTCATGGCGGGCATAGACCAGTTCTTCGTGGACCGGAGGCGTGTCGGCAAGAATCCCCAGCCAGCCGAAGGGATAGACCCGTTCGAAGACCTTCAGGCACTCGGCGGGAATCGACTGTCGCGCCACGCCATGGAAGCCGTCGCATCCGGCGATGTAATCGCAGTCGAGGCGATACTGTTCGCCGTCTTTTTCAAAGGTGACAAACGCTTCATCGGTTTTCATGCCGTGGGGCACGACGTGGCTTGCCTGGTAAATCGTCTGGGCGCCGGCGACCTGACGAGCGGCCATCAGGTCGCGGGTGACCTCGGTCTGGCCGTAGATCATCACGTTTTTTCCGCCGGTCAGGGCTTGCAGATCGATGTGGATCCGGCGTCCGTCGAGGGCCAGTTCGAAGCCGCCGTGGGGCAATCCTTCGGCGTCCATGCGCTGACCCACGCCGGCCTGGCGCAACAGCTCTACCATGCCTTGTTCGAGGACCCCGGCGCGGATTCGCCCGAGCACATAATCCGGGCTTTGACGTTCGAGAATGAGGGTGTCGATGCCGGCGTTGTGCAGCAATTGACCGAGCAGCAGACCGGAAGGACCGGCGCCAATGATGGCGACTTGGGTTTTCAGGGTTTTCATTGTTTTTATGACTCGCAAGCTGCACACGACCAGGGTCGGTGAGTGAGTTTTATGGATCGAGTGCTTGCATTTTTCACTTGCGGGTCTGTCAATTGAAGGTGAAAACTGAGCTGATACCTGTACATTCTGCCAATCGGTGCGATTATCGCCCGTCATCTATTCCGAGGCCTGGATTGAAGTGATGAACAAGCCTGACCTGCCTTCGATTCCAGTGTTCAAGCTCTACGGTGAAAGCCTGGATTGGCCAACCCCGGACTTGCTGCACTGTGAAACCATTTCCAAACGCAGTCGCGAACATCAATGGGAAATCAAACCCCATCGCCACGCCGATTTATGCCAGTTGCTCTTCGTGTTCAAAGGTCAGGCAGAGCTTGAAATCGAAGGCAAACGTACGCAGCTGAGCGAACCGGCAATCCTGGTCCTGCCGCCGTTATCGGTGCATGGCTATCGTTTTTCCGAAGATGTCGAAGGCTTTGTCGTGACCCTGGCGGCGCCGCTGATCGCCCACCTGCAGGCGCAACTGGGGCAGTCGGTAAATGCACTGGCCCAGGCCGAGAGTTACCCGGCGGGCGAGAACAGCGAGTACCTCAACAGCCTGTTTTCGGCCTTGCAAGCCGAATACACAGGGCACCAGCCGGCGCGGGAAATGCTGATGCATTCGCTGGTCAGCGTGATCATGGTATGGATCAGCCGCCAGGTGATTCAGCGTCGTAACGCCACGCAGCGACCACAACGCGCCCGGGAATATCTCAACGGGTTCATTCAACTGGTGGAAGAAACCTATCGCCAACACGTCAAGGTCGAGGATCTGGCCCATCGACTGGGGATTTCCGTGTCCCACCTCAATGGTACCTGTCGCGAACTGGCCGGCCAGCCGGCGTTGCAGATCATGCACGAACGCCAGTTGCTGGAGGCCAAGCGCTTGCTGACCTACACCAGCATGACCATTTATGAAATGTCCGACGTGTTGGGGTTTTCAGATCCGACCAACTTCACGCGCCTGTTCCGACGCCGGGTGGGGATCTCGCCCAAGGCTTTCCGCGACCGCTTGAAGGCCGATCAGGGCAACGAGGCCTGACCTCTTCGTTTACCGCAGGGCGTTGAGGGTCGCGTTGTGTGGAATGCAGCGCTCGAAGTTGCAGCTGGCATATTCACGGGGCAGGTTGCGTAACTGCTCGACCCGCCAGGCCGCAGCGCCATAGAGCCCGAGCGTGACCGCGCAGGTGATGAAGATGGCGAGGTACCTTCTGGTTTTGATGTTCATGGCGCTGACCTCTGAACGAATACCTTTCGGTATTACTTTGAGCATAGGTCAGCGCTACTGAGTTGCCAGCTCGTACAGGGAACGGAGTTTAAAGGCCGACATCCCACACCGGTTCTTCGGGGAATCTCACCACCAGAAAATCCAGCAGGCTGCGCAATGCCGCCGGCATGTGTTTGCGCGAGGCGTATACCGCGTACACGCTCATCTGTCGCGGCTCGGCCCCTGGCAGCAAGCGCACCAACTCGCCGCTATGGATGTGCACGCCAGCCTGATAGGTCGGCAGCATCGCCACCCCGGCGCCGGCCATCGCCGCGCGCATGAGAGTGCTGGCTTCATTGGCGCTTATGTTGCCCTGGACGGGCACCGAGACCTCTTCGCCGTCCTGTTCGAAATGCCACAGGCTTTTGCCGAAGTAGGAATGGGTCAGGCAATTGTGCTGGCTCAAGTCCTCGACCCGTTGCGGGGCCGGGTGCTCGCGCAGGTAGGCGGGGGAGGCGCAGATCACCGAGCGGCAGACGGTCAGTCGGCGGGCGATCAGGTTGGGGTCCAGATCATTGCTGGTGCGAATCGCCAGATCGATGCGCTCATCGACCAGGTTCACGGTGCGATCGAGCATCTGCATGTCGATGCTCACGCCGGGGTAGCGCTTGACGTATGCCGCCATGGCATCAGCCAGCTGCGCCTGACCGAATGAAGTACTGACGCTGATCCGCAGCAGGCCGCGCGGAGCTTCGTCCGGTTCGCTGACGGCGGCTTGCATGTCGCTGGAT
The DNA here is from genome assembly GCF_042846945.1 of Pseudomonas moorei. Lineage (NCBI taxonomy): Bacteria > Pseudomonadati > Pseudomonadota > Gammaproteobacteria > Pseudomonadales > Pseudomonadaceae > Pseudomonas > Pseudomonas moorei. The sequence goes on along the minus strand of NZ_AP035776.1, from coordinate 74,240 downwards.
AATTCGAGCATTTGCCGGCATCGGGGCAGGATTTCGCTGCCGGCGGCGGTCAGGCTCAACTTGCGTGTGGTGCGGTGCATCAAGCGCGCGCCGACCCAGTCTTCCAGCTCCGCCAGATACCGCGAAACCACCGGCCGGGATAGCTCCAGATGATCGGCGGCGGCCGACTGGCTACCGAGGTCGACCACCGTGACGAACACTCGCATTGCTTGTAGACGATCCATGATTTGCCCGATTTCAGAAACAAACTATGTTCCAGCATCGCATTTTTTGTACTGAACCGTGCAACTAAGCTGCGTTCCCTGTAGGAGCAAGCTCGCTCCTGCAAGGGACCACGACAGCCATTGGATTTACGGAGCAACAGATGATTGGTTTCACCACTCTCAAACGCGTTTTACTGGCCGGCGCCGCCTTGGGTTTTGCCACTCACGCTGCTGCATCGACGTTGACACTGGATGTTTACAACCCCGGCGATAAGGCTATTTTTCCGGTGTCGTCGGTGCTGGTCAGCGGGGAGAAAGAGGCCATTCTGGTGGATGCCCAATTCGGCAAGTCCCAGGCCGAACAGGTGGTGGAAAAAATCCGCGCCAGCGGCAAGCAACTGACCACCATCTACATCAGTCACGGCGACCCGGATTATTACTTCGGCCTCGACACCCTGACCGCTGCCTTCCCCAAAGCCAAAGTGCTCGCTTCCCGGCCGACCGTTGAGCACATCAAGCACACCGTCGACGGCAAACTGGCATTCTGGGGCCCGAAAATGGGGGCGGATGTTCCGTCCAAAACCATCGTGCCGCAGGTGCTGAAGGGCGACAGCCTGATGCTCGAAGGGCAGAAACTGCAGGTAGTCGGTCTTGAGGGCCGGCAACCGGATCGCAGCTTCGTGTGGATTCCATCGATCAAGGCCGTGGTCGGTGGTGTGGTGGTGGCAGAAAACATCCATGTGTGGATGGCCGATACCCAAACCCCGCAGTCCCACGCCGATTGGTTGGCTACGCTGCAGTCGATCGAAACCCTGAAGCCGAAAACCATCATCCCGGGTCATTACCTCGGTGACAGCGCCCGTTCCCTGGCGGCTGTGCAATTCACTGCCGATTACATCAAGGCCTTCGACGAAGAAACCGCCAAGGCCAAGGATTCTGCCGCGCTGATCGCCGCGATGAAAAAGCGCTTCCCGACCCTGGGTGACGAAAGCTCCCTGGAGTTGAGCGCCAAGGTCGCCAAGGGCGAGATGAAGTGGGGTGAATGAGTTTTTGTGATGACTGCTACATAAACATTTTTTGTCGCTACAGATACACCTCAACCAACTGGAGAACGTCATGAGCAAAATCGCAATCATCGGGGCCACCGGTCGTGCCGGTAGCCAGCTGTTGGAAGAAGCCCTGCGTCGTGGTCACAGCGTCACCGCCATCGCCCGCGATACTTCGAAGATCGGCCCGCGTGCCGGTGTGGTCAGCCAGAATGTCGACGCCCTCGACAGCGCGGCGTTGCAAGCCGCAGTCGCCGGTCATGACGTGGTGATCAGCGCCGCGCATTTCTCCACGCTGCCTGCCAGTGCCGTCATCGGGCCGGTGAAGAAGGCCGGGGTCAATCGCTTGCTGGTGGTGGGCGGTGCCGGGTCTTTGTTGTTGCCGGATGGCACCCGGGTGATCGACAGCAAAGGCTTCCCGGCAGAGTACAAGGCAGAGGCCGGGGCGGGTGCCGAGTTTCTGGAGAATCTGCGTCAGGAACAGGATCTGGACTGGACCTTTCTGTCGCCGTCGGCAGAGTTTGTCGAAGGCAAACGCACGGGCAAATTCCGGATCGGCAAGGATGATTTGCTGGTGAGCAGCGAAGGGCGTAGCTGGATCACGTTTGCCGACTATGCGATCGCCATGCTCGATGAAGTGGACGCGCCGAAGCACATTCGTCAGCGGTTTACCGTCGGGTACTGAACAGACGTTTTCTGTGGGAGCGAGCTTGCTCGCGATAGGGGGTGATCAATCAACAGTGATGTTGACTGATTCAGCGCCCTCGCGAGCAAGGTCGCTCCTACAGGGGGGGCTCACGCCAGGATTCCTGGCTTTCAGCGACTCTGCGCCTGTTCCACCAACCACCCCATCAACTCGCGTAATTTCGCCGAAGGTCCTGGTTTTTCGGGGAAAACCAGGTAATACGCCAAGCCGGTTTTTACGATCAGATCGAAGGGCATGACCAGCCGCCCGGCATTCAGGTCATCGCCAATCAGCGACCAGTCACCGATCGCCACACCGGTTCCCTGCGATGCCATCGACATCGCCAAATCCAGGGTTTCGAAATGCTGACCCTTGCTCACATTGCTCAAGCGAACATCCGCCGTGGCCAACCAGGTCTTCCAGTCCCGTTCATCCCGGGTCGGGTGCAGCAACATGTGCTGTTCCAGATCCTCCGGCCTTTGCAGCGGCACGGGGCCTTCGAGCAATGGCTTGGAACACACCGGTGTCAGCCGTTCCTCGAACAGGCGTTGCGACACCAGCGAAGCGTCCGGGGGCGCGCCATACATCACGGCCGCGTCGAATTGTTCGCGATGAAAATCCACACCGTGCTTGACCGTGGTGGTCAGTTCGACCGGCACGTCCGGGCGTTCTTTCTGCCACTGCAACAGGCGTGGCAACAGCCAGCGCATGACGCAGGTCGGGGCCTTGAGTTGCAGGGTTTCGCGCTTCTCGCCGATCTGCTCCACCGCTTCGTCGATCAGGCCGAAAATCTGCCGGACCCGTGGCAGCCATTCCCGTCCTTCGGCGGTGAGGTCGAGGCCGCGGGCCTGACGGATGAACAGTTCATAACCCAGGTGATCTTCCAGCCCGGCAATCTGCCGGCTCACCGCGCCCTGAGTGATGTGCAGTTGCTCGGCGGCCCGGGTGAAGTTGCAGCACTGCGCGGTAATCAGAAATGTGTACAGCGCCGGCAGGGGAGGCAGTCGTTTCATTCGGATCCAAGGTATGACGTGAGGACATGGCTAGTATGACTTTTTATCCATTGTTGCGGCTACGTGTCGCCCGTTCCAATGAGGCCATCCCTGGACCTGCGAATCCATCATAAACACTGCGCAGGCCCGGCGTCTCAATCGAACAAGAAGGGCAATGACATGGCGACGTGTGGCGAAGTATTGGTCAAGTTACTCGAAGGTTACGGGGTGGAGCAGGTGTTCGGCATCCCCGGGGTTCATACCGTGGAGCTGTATCGCGGGCTGGCCCGTTCGAGCATCAACCATGTCACGCCGCGTCACGAACAGGGCGCCGGTTTCATGGCCGACGGCTATGCCCGTACCAGCGGCAAACCAGGCGTGTGCTTCATCATCACCGGCCCGGGCATGACCAACATCACCACCGCGATGGGCCAGGCCTACGCCGATTCGATCCCGATGCTGGTGATCTCCAGCGTGCAATCGCGCAACCAGTTGGGCGGCGGTCGCGGCAAGCTGCATGAGCTGCCGAACCAGGGCGCCCTGTGCGCCGGTGTCGCGGCGTTCTCCCACACCCTGATGTCGGCGTCGGAATTGCCGGGTGTTCTGGCCCGTGCGTTTGCGCTGTTCCAGGCCGGTCGTCCGCGCCCGGTGCACATCGAAATTCCGCTGGATGTACTGGTGGAAGAAGCCGACGACCTGCTCGACAGCGTCCCGGTGAACATCGACCGTGCCGGTGCTTCGCCGAGCGCAGTGTCGCGCATGGCCGAGATGTTGGCCGGCGCCAAGCGTCCGCTGATTCTCGCCGGTGGCGGTGCCATCGATGCCGCTGCCGAGCTGACTGAACTGGCTGAGCTGCTGGAGGCGCCTGTCGCGTTGACCATCAATGCCAAAGGCATGCTGGAGTCTGGCCATCCGCTGCTGATCGGTTCGACCCAGAGCCTGGTCGCCACCCGTGCGCTGGTCGCCGAGGCAGACGTGGTGCTGGCCATCGGTACTGAATTGGCCGAGACCGACTACGACGTCACCTTTGCCGGTGGTTTCGAGATTCCTGGCAAGTTGCTGCGCGTGGACATCGACCCGGATCAAACCGTGCGCAACTACCCGCCGCACCTGGCGCTGGTGTCCGACTCGCGCAACGCGGCGCAAGCCTTGTTGAGCGCGCTGTCGGATAAATCGTTGGCCCAGCGCCAGGGCGATTGGGGTCAGGTCCGTGCCGCGCGTTTGCGTGAAGAGCTGGCGGCCTCCTGGGATGCGCCGACCCTGGCCCAGACCTGTTTCCTGGAAACCGTGCTGCAGCAATTGCCTGACGCGGTGTTCGTCGGCGATTCGACCCAACCGGTGTACACCGGCAACCTGACGTTCAACCCGGAGCGCCCGCGTCGCTGGTTCAACTCGTCCACCGGTTACGGCACCCTCGGTTACGCCTTGCCGGCCGCGATTGGCGCCTGGTTGGGTGGCAGCACCGAAGCTGGCGCCCGCCCGCCGGTGGTGTGCCTGATCGGCGACGGTGGCCTGCAATTCACCCTGCCGGAACTGGCCAGTGCCGTTGAAGCGCGCACACCGGTGATCGTGCTGCTGTGGAATAACCAGGGCTACGAAGAGATCAAGAAATACATGGTCAACCGCGCCATCGAGCCGGTCGGCGTGGACATCTATACACCGGACTTCATTGCTGTGGCCAAGGGCCTGGGCTGCGCCGCCGAAGCGGTCAGCGACGTCGAGCAACTGCGTGGTGCATTGCGCGTGGCCTCGGATCGTCAAGGCCCGACCCTGATTGAAATCGATCAGACTGCCTGGACCAAGGCGGTGTCGAAATGAGCGTTGCCTTGACCTTACCAACCACTCTGGACGGCCTGTTCATTGACGGCCAATGGTCGGCCGGCAACGAACACTTGCGTGTGATCAACCCGTCGACCGAAGCCTTGTTGACCACGGTCAATGGCGGTGACGAACGGGCTGTCGAGCAAGCGGTCGGCGCGGCGACCAAAGCGTTCGCCGACTGGTCGAAAACCACCGGTGCCGAGCGTGGTGCGATTCTGCGCAAAATCGCCGCTGGCGTGCAGGCCGGTCGTGACCGCCTGATGCATTTGCAGTCGACCAACAACGGCAAGCCACAGTTCGAAGCGGCCATCGATGTCGACGACGTGATCGCCACGTTCGAGTACTACGCCGGTCTGGCCGAAGGCCTCGACGCGAAACAGGACAGCGCCGTCGAATTGCCGAGCGAAGATTTCAGCGCTCGTCTGCGCCGCGAACCCTGCGGTGTGGTCGGCCTGATCGTGCCATGGAACTTCCCGATGGTCACCACGGCCTGGAAACTCGCCCCGGCCCTGGCTGCCGGTTGCTGCGTGGTGCTCAAACCGTCGGAAGTGACGCCGCTGCCGGAGCTGGAACTGGCCCGCATCATTGCCCAGGCCGGTTTGCCCGATGGCGTGTTCAACCTGGTATGCGGCACGGGTCTGGCGGTCGGCGCACCGTTGTCGGCGGACCCGCGCATCGCCAAGGTGTCGTTCACCGGCAGTAACGCGGTAGGCGTGCAAGTCATGCAGCGCGCGGCGGAAACCGTCAAGGGCGTGAGCCTGGAACTGGGCGGAAAATCCTCGTTGCTGGTGCTGGCCGATGCCGATATCGATTTGGCGGTGGAAGTCGCCTGTGGCGGCGGATTCTTCAACGCCGGGCAAATGTGCTCGGCCACCAGCCGCGTGCTGGTCGCCGATGAAGTGGCCGATGAATTCCTGATTCGTCTGAAGGCCCGTGCCGAAGCGATTCGCGTGGCAGACCCGTTCGACCCGAACGTGGAGATGGGCGCGCTGGTCAACCAGGCGCAATACCAGCGCGTGCTCGGCCACATCGACCGCGGTCTGAGTGCCGGTGCCAAGCTGATTTGCGGCGGAAATCGTCCGGCGGATCTGCCGCGCGGATATTTTTTGCAGCCGACAATCTTCACGGAAGTGCCCCTCGACAGTGCGTTGTGGTGTGAAGAGATTTTCGGCCCGGTGATCTGCGTACGCAGCTTTGCCAGCGAAGCCGAAGCGATTGCCTTGGCCAACGACAGCCAGTTCGGTCTGGTCGCCAGCGTGGTCACGCGTGATGCACAGGCAGCGGATCGCGTCGCCAACGCTTTGCAGGCGGGGCTTGTGTGGATTAACGCACCCCAGGTGATCTTCCCGCAGACCGCCTGGGGTGGCTACAAACAGAGCAGCATCGGCCGCGAATTGGGCCCATGGGGCTTGCAGGCATTCCAGGAAATCAAGCACGTGATTCGGGCCGTCTGAAGGCACGAAAAAGGTGAGTGCATGCCTCCAAACGAGGCATGCACTGGCGTCATGGCTTCGATGAGTTTTTATCGATAGTCAGGTGTTTTACACGACCTCAGGATGAACCCGTCGGCTCAGCTCAAGCCCCGTAAACAAGGGGGTTTGAAGCTGGTCTGGCCGCGCGGATGCAACGGTTGCGACCAACCTAATACTTAAAAAAACAAAGGGAGTCCGTAATGGGCAAGCACGATCTGAACAGACGTCAATTCATCAAGACCGTGGGCGTAGCCTCGGTTGCAGCGGCAGCCATGAGCCTGCCGTTCGTCAGGGCCAATGCCAGTGACACGCGCTTTCAGGGCAAGACCCTGCGTCTGCTGACCTGGTCCGATGACACCGGTCTCGCCGCACTGCGCAACATCGCCGCGACTTTCGAAGACAAGTACGGTGTCAAGGTCATCGCCGACCGCACCGGCAGTACCTCGGAGATGGTTGCCAAGCTCAAGGCCGGCGGTGATCGTCCGCAGTACGACATCATCACCCTGGCAGGCGTTGGCGCCGAAGGTCTGGCCGCCGCCAACCTGCTGGAAAAACCTGACCTCAACCGCATTCCGAATATCGTCGACGTACCGGAAAAATACCGCACCGGCGCCAATGGCCACGGTATCGGTTACCTGCTCTGGTGCAACAGCCTGGTCTACAGCACTCGCACGCAGAAGGAAGCTCCGGACAGCTACGCCGCCCTGTGGGACGCCGAGCTGGCACCGAACATCTTCCTGCCGCCGCCGAACTGGACCGAGGCCATGGACCTGATCATCATCGCCGCCAAACTGGCCGGTGGTGACGAACACAACATCGAGCCTGGCTTCAAGAAGCTCGCCGAGCTCAAGGACCGCGTGGTGACCCTGGGTGAAAACCCGAACCAGATCGCCGAACTGTTCCGCACCGGTTCGCTGGACATGGGGGGCCTGTATGCGCCGGCATTTTTCCCGAAACAGATCCGCGATCCGAACTACGGCCTGAGTGCAACCTTCGGCATGAAAGAAGGTTTCTACACCGACCTGATGCAATCGGTGATGCCGAAAAACCGTCCGGGCGACACCGACCTGGCCTACGCCTTCATCAACCACTCTCTGGACCCGCTGGTACAGGGCAAGATGGCCGAAGACATCTACAACGGCCCGGTCAACGCCAAGGCGATCATCTCCGCCGAAGCGCGCAAGAGCCCGTACATCCTCACGCCAGAGCAGATTGCCGAGAAGGCGATCATGCACGACAACGCCTTCCTGGCCACCGTGCATGACCAATGGATTCGTCGTTACACGGAAATCTTTTCTTCCTGATTTCTGAGGTTCAAAGAGCTTTTGTGGCGAGGGAGCTTGCTCCCGCTCGGCTGCGCAGCAGCCGCAATACCAGGCACCGCGATCTATCCGGATCAGCACGGTGATTGATTGGGGCCGCTTTGCGACCCAGCGGGAGCAAGCTCCCTCGCCACAGGTTTTTTACCCAATCTCAGTCTTGCTGCTTTCCATTGACGAGACCCTTTGCTATGGAACACCAACCTCTGACCCATCCGGTGAGTGCCGCCCCCGTGCGCGCCGATCGGGGTGTTTCGCCGACGACGCGCGCCTGGCTATTTCTTTCGCCGTCGATGCTGTTCATGGGCGTGCTGATTGCCGCCAGCCTGCTGGTCCTGCGCATGAGCGTGGGCACCAAGGGCGCGGAATGGACCGGGTTCAGCCTGGCCAGCTACGCACAATTGCTGGAACCCTACTACCTCAAATCCCTGGTCCTGACCTTGCGCCTGGCGCTGATCAGCGCGGTGATCGCGGTCGTGCTGGCGATCCCTGTGGCCTACACCATGTCGCGCCTGACCTCGCCGTTCGTGCGCCGGATTTTCCTCGCGGCGGTGCTGCTGCCATTGCTGGTCAACCTGCTGCTGCAAAGCTACGGCTGGCTGGTGATTCTCGGCCCGGGCGGGATGCTCAACCAGACGCTGATGGGCCTGGGCCTGATCAAGCGTCCGATCATGCTGCTGTACAACCAGAACGGCGTGTTGATGGGCCTGGTGCAAACCGCCTTCCCGCTGGCCGTACTGCCAATCGCCAGTGCCATGCGCGGCGTTGCCCGCAGTTACGAAGAGGCCGCCGCTACCCTGGGCGCCAGTCGTTTTCAAGTGTTCCGCCAGGTGGTGCTGCCGATGAGCCTGCCGGGGATCATCACCGGTGCGACCCTGGTATTCGCTTACAACGCCAGCAGCTTCGTGGTGCCGCTGCTGCTCGGTGGCCGTCGCGTGCCGATGCTGGCGGTGATGGTGCATGACCAGATCGCGCCGCTGATGAACTGGCCCGCCGCGTCCGCTGCCGGTGTGGTGCTGATCGTTACCACGCTGGCGATCATGACGTTGTCCGAATACATCACTGGCCGTCGTCGGCGCATGCTGGAGGCTTCGCAATGAGTACCCTGATCAAAAAGCGCCAGTCGCTGTTGCCGGGAGAGACCGGCAAGTTCGCGGGCATACTGTCCGGCTTCATCCTGTTGCTGGCGGTGTTGCCGATCCTGACCATGATCGTCATGTCCTTCAGTGGCTCGTCGAACCTCGACTTCCCGCCGAGCAGCTACAGCCTGCAATGGTACAAGGCCGCCTGGCACACCTTCGTTTCGCCGGACGCCAGCGACGTGCTGAGCCTGGGCAAAGCCATGACCACCAGCCTGATGGTGTCGTGCCTGACCATGGTCTTCGCGACGCTGATCGCAGTGCCGGCGGCGTACGCGCTGACCCGTTGCGAGTTCCGCGGCAAAGCCGTGGCGATGCAGTTGATGTCGCTGCCGCTGGTCTTCCCGATGGTGGTGTTGGGCCTGGCGTTGCTGCTGGTGTTCGACAGCCTGCCGTTCCAGATGACCATCTCGCGCCTGGTGATTGCCCACGTGATCCTGGCGTTGCCGTTCGTGGTGAAGAACTGTACGGCCGCCATGCTGTCCATCGGCAGCGAAGTCGAGGAGGCGGCGCAAATGCTCGGCGCTTCACCGCTGCGGGCGATCGTCGATGTGGTGGTGCCGTTGATGAAATCGGGGATTCTGGCGGGCATGCTGCTGGCGTTCATCGTTTCGTTCAACGAATTCACCGTGACCTACTTCCTCTACACCATCGACGTCATGACCGTGCCGATCTGGATGTACAGCCGCACCGTGTCCTCGCTCGACCCAACCGTATTTTCGTTTGCCGTGCTGATCGTGCTGATCGACTTCGTCCTGATCTGGGCGCTGGAGAAGCTGGTTGGTGAAGGTGGCGTTTCGTTCTGATTTCTTGAGGTGATTTATGTCTGGCTTGATTCTGGAAAACGTCGAGAAACGCTACGGCTCGGCCTGCGCGGTAAAAGATGTAAACCTGCATTTGCCCGAGGGCAAGCTGGTGTGTTTCCTGGGCCCTTCGGGTTGCGGCAAAACCACGTTGCTGCGGATGATCGCCGGCCTGGAAACCCTGTCCGGCGGTGAGATTCGTCTGGACGGTGAAGACATCGGCCAAACCCCGGCGCACTTGCGCAATTTCGGCATGGTGTTCCAGTCCCTGGCCCTGTTCCCGCACATGACGGTCGGGGAGAACATCGCTTATCCACTGAAACTGCGCGGGGTCAGCAAGGCTGATCAGCAGGCGCGAGTGGTGGAGTTGCTGGAGTTGATCCAGTTGCAGCAGATGATTGATCGTCCGGTGGCGAAACTGTCCGGCGGGCAGCGCCAGCGCGTGGCGATTGCCCGGGCGATTGCCAATCACCCGAAAATCCTGTTGCTCGACGAACCGCTGTCGGCGCTGGATGCCAAGCTGCGCGAGTCGATGCAGGTGGAAATCCGTCAACTGCAACAACGCCTGAACATCACCACCATCATGGTGACTCACGACCAGCGCGAAGCCATGACCATGGCGGATATCGTGGTGGTCCTGGGTGAGCATCGGGTGCAGCAGGTCGGCACGCCGATCGAAATCTACCGGCACCCGGCCAACGAATTCGTCGCGGATTTCATCGGCTCGGGCAACATCTTCCCGGCCACGGCGCTGGGTAATGGGAAGGTCAGTCTTCCGGGCGGCGATGCGCTGCAAGTGCCGATCTGCAGCAGCATTGTGGTCGGTGAGAAAGTGAAGATGCTGATTCGCCCGGAAGACCTGCAACTGTCGGAGCCGCAGGCGACGGCGGGCAATCGTCTGTTGGGCAAGGTGACGTTTGTGCGGGATATCGGCGCGACCATCGAAACCACGGTCGAGTGTTCCGGGGTGACGTTCACGGCGCTTAGCACACCGTGTCAGGGCTTTGGCTTGAGCGTTGGGCATCCGGTGTCGGTGACCTTGCCGGCGGAGGCTTGCAGGGTGTTGGGCGCCTGATCCGGATTGGATGTTGGCCTGTCTGGCCTCTTCGCGAGCCTGCTCGCGATGGGGCCGGTACTGACGGCATAAATCCGGATTAAACGCTCAACCGCAACCGCGCCAGATCCCGCAACGGCGGCGCGCCGAACAAATGGCTGTACTCGCGACTGAACTGCGAAGGGCTTTCATACCCGACGCGGTAACCTGCGGCCGAAGCTTCCAGCCCTTCGGCCAGCATCAAGCGTCGCGCTTCCTGCAATCGCAGTTGCTTCTGATACTGCAACGGGCTCATCGCCGTCATCGCCTTGAAACGATGATGCAGCGTCGAAACGCTCAGATTCACTTCTTTCGCCAGATCATCGATGCGCAGCGGCTGTTCATAATTGCTGTTGAGCCATTTGATCGCCTGGCTGATGCGGTGGCTCTGACTGTTGGCGATGGCAATTTCGTATAGCCGGTGTCCCTGTTTGCTGCGCAGCAACCGATAGAGAATTTCCCGGCGAATCAGTGGCGCGAGCATGGCGATGTCTTTCGGTGTGTCGAGCAACCGCGCCAGGCGCAGCACCGCATCGAGCATCGCGCTGTCGAGCCGTTCGACATACAGGCCGCGCCCGGTCGGTCGTGTAGGCACGCCAAGCGGACCTGCGTCGGCGATCAACGCGGTGATTTCCGTCGGGTCGATGTCCAGCCGCACGGCCAGTATCGGTTCTTCGGCCGAGACGTTCACCACCCGGCCGCTCAGAGGCATCGAGACAGAGACCACCAGGTAGTTGAGCGGATCGTAATTGAAGTACTCGTCGGCCAGCCGAACTTCCTTGCGCCCCTGGGCCATGATGCACAGCGCCGGTTGCGCCAGCACCGGGGCGAAGTCGTGGTTTTGGCTATGACGCGACATGAACAGCGAATCAACAGCGGTGGCATAACTGCCATCTTCGGCGGTGTTGCGACGAATGATCGCCGCCAGTTCCGCGCGCTGTTTCTCCATGTCGGCGTCCAGCGGGGCTTGAAAGTGATCGAGCGACGACATGCGAGGCATCCTCGGCAAGGTTGGGTTTGACGGGCAGAGCATAAGTTTGTGCAAGCGACAGCGGTAGACACATCCTGCCTGATGCTTGCCTGATTCTGCATGGGTGTTGCTTTCTCCCCCGACAAGACCTGACAGGCGCGGGGAAACTTGCTTGAAACTCGTGGGGCAGAACCGTGACAGGGTTTTGCCGATTGTTACAGAGAATCCCTGCACGCTCGCAGGATTGTGCAACGCCCCGGCAGAAATCGACTAACGAGCCACGCGCGCCAACCCTTAACCTTTGATCCTGTCGCAGCCCGTCCCCCGGCTGCCACGCGACTCCCCGGGAGGGTTGAACATGTCAAAGCAGATCCCCGTCAGTCATATGGCCTTCGTTCGAGCGCGCGCCGGGCGTTCGCAGGAGCTGGGTATGCGCCTGAGCGCATTGATCGAGCCGTCTCGCGCCGCGCCAGGCTGCCTGAACTTTGCCTTGCAGCATTCGCAATGCGATCCGCAGCTGTGGCTGGTGTCCGGTTTCTGGAGCAATCAACAGGTCATGACCGCGTACTTCAACACGCCGGCGATGGAGATTTTTGCGGAGCTGGTGCAGGAACTGGTGGTCGACAGCCTGGATTTCCATACCTTCAAGGATGTGTCGGCGGAACAGGCCCTCGGTCAGTCCGGCGCAGCAGTACACAAACTGGCCGGTTGAGGGTTTAATGACGACATTCTCAACCCGCCAGGATTCGTGACATGGCAAGAAAAGCCTTTGAACACTTCGAAGCTGTTTCCGCTGTAGTACCGGGTGAGGGCGGCTACCACGCCGCAATCGCCGTCAAAGCGCTGGGAGGGGCCGGCGCCCCGCGTTTTCACAAGGTGCTCGAAGGCCAGACCTTCAAGACCGCCCACGAGGCCGACGAAGCGGCCGCCAGGGAGCTGACTCGCCTCAAGGACGTCAAGGAAAACACCGACCTGCTCTGGTGATCACTTCACTGCCCCCGGGCGGTACATCTTGAACAGCGCCTCAGGCCCCAGCTGGAAATAATCCGCCGGCCCGCCGCCGCGCAGAATCGGTTCTGCCGCGGCGGTGTCGTAGACCCCGTCCTTCAACAGCCATTTGGCGATATGCACGGCGACCACTTCGCCCAGAATCAGCCAGCTCGGCACGACATTCCCATCCGCTCGCTGCAACTGAATGATCTGCGTGACCTTGCACTCGAAGGACACCGGGCTTTCGGCGACTCGCGGCACCTGAATGACTTTCGACGCGACGGGCGTCAGCCCCGACAGCTCGAACTCGTCGACCTCTGGCCCGACCATGGCGCAGCTTTGGTTCATCTGTTCGGCCAATGGCCGGGTGGCCAGGTTCCACGCGAATTCGCCGGTCTGCTCGATGTTGTTCAGGCTGTCTTTGCGTCCGATGCTGGAAAAACCAATGATCGGCGGAATGTAGTTGAAGGCATTGAAGAAGCTGTAGGGCGCCAGGTTCAAATGGCCCTCGGCATCCTGTGAAGAGATCCAGCCAATGGGGCGCGGGCCGACGATGGCGTTGAACGGATCGTGGGGCAGGCCGTGGCCGTTGGCGGGTTCGTAAAAGTGGATGTCGTCGGGCATCGGGTAAACCTGGGTTTTTCGAGAGAGGGTCATATTGCTGGCGACGATGAGTAATTTCCAGTCAATCGCAAGAGATGGGGTCTTCTATGGGGAACCTGTGGGAGCGGTTGTCATAATTTGTGTTCCCCCGGAAATGACTCAGCCCGGCCGAAGCCGGGCTGTGGTACCGCGATTGCGGATCAGCTGATGGAAGCGCCGCCCGTGCGGTCGTAGCCGTCTTCGGCGACGGTGGCGCCGCCCGTGCGGTCGTAGCCATCTTCGGCGACAGTGGCAGAGCCGGTGCGGTCATAGCCGTCTGCTGCAACAGCGGAGCCGGTACGGTCAAAGCCGTCGGCGGCGAAGGTGTTGGCGGTCAGTACGGTGAGGGCCAGGGCGAGGAACAGTTTGGTTTTCATCTTCATTTCTCCAGATTCGTTGGCGGTTGTGTCTTGGGCATGGGTCTCATGCTACGCCAATTAAACTGATTAAAAAGCGCAAATAAATGCTAAAAACAATCGATTAAATAGATGTTAAGGGCCGCAGATGTTTTTGCTTTCAAGGTCTGAGTGAGCGCATCAGCGTTTATCGATCAGGCAGGTTCAGGGTGGTGGTTGAGCATTAACTCGTGATTAATCCGGCTCTCGCGGGAGTGAAGGTTTTTTCATGGCAGCCAAACAAAAAAGGGGCAGACCCATGACGGTCTGCCCCTTTCGATGGTGATGCGGCTGGACTTAGTCCGTGACGATCCGCGAATGCTTGCGGGTGTCTTTCATGGTGATGTACACCAGCAGCGACACGGCGATGCAGGCGGTGACGTACCAGTAGTAACCGGTTTCCATGCCGATGCTCTTGAACCACAACGCGATGTATTCAGCGGTGCCGCCGAAGATCGACACGGTCAGTGCGTAGGGCAGACCAACACCCAGTGCGCGGATTTCGGTCGGGAACAGTTCGGCTTTGACCACCGCATTGATCGAGGTGTAGCCGCTGACAATGATCAGCGCCGCCATGATCAGGAAGAACGCGCCCCACCACGTGGTGATGGTGTGCAGGGTGGTGAGGATCGGTACGGTGAACAGCGTGCCCAGGATGCCGAAGGCAATCAGGATCGGCCGACGACCGATTTTATCCGACAGGCCGCCGATGACCGGTTGCAGGCACATGAACAGGAACAGTGTGGCGGCGGAAATGGTGGTGGAGTCGGAAATGCTCATGCCGACGGTATTCACCAGGTATTTCTGCATGTACGTGGTGTAGGTGTAGAACGCCAGGGTGCCGCCCATGGTCAGGCCGACCACGGTCATCAGTTCCTTCGGATGACGCAGCAAGGTGCGCATCGCGCTTTCCTTGGCTTTTTCCTTCTTGGTGAACGATTCGGTTTCTTCCATGCCGCGACGCAGGTACAGCGCGACGACGGCACACAGTGCGCCGATGGCGAACGGAATGCGCCAGCCCCAGGCATAAAGCTCCTCGGTGGTCAGCAGTTGTTGCAATACGATCAATACGGCCAGGGCGATGAGCTGGCCGGAAATCAGGGTCACGTACTGGAAGCTGGAGTAGAAGCCACGACGTTCCTTGGTTGCCATTTCGCTGAGGTAAGTGGCGGAGGTACCGTATTCGCCACCGACCGACAGGCCCTGCAGCAAGCGGGCGAACACCAGCAGGATCGGCGCGCCGATACCGATGATTTCATAGCCCGGGCTCAGGGCGATCAGCAGCGAGCCAAAACACATCAGGTACACCGAGGCCATCAGGGCCTTTTTGCGCCCGACCTTGTCGGCATACAGGCCCATCAGCCAGCCACCGATCGGGCGCATCAGGAAGCCCACGGCGAAGATTGCGGCGGTGTTCAGCAGTTGTGCAGTGGTGTCGCCTTTCGGGAAAAAGGTTTTGGCAAAGTACAACGAGAAAGCGGCGTAGACGTACCAGTCATACCACTCGACCATGTTGCCGACGGAACCGCTGAAGATCGATTTGATGCGGCTGGAGGTGGTGCGTTCTCTTGTCGGCGCGGCGGCCGACCCACGGGGCAGGGTATTGGAGTTATCCATTGAAGGATCCTTCGTCTAATTATTTTTTGTGGAGCGCGCGTTAACGCAGCCTGCGGGGGCTATAGCAGGAGGTGTGCCAAGGGGTAGAGGGCCGGTTTAGAGGGGTTTGAGCGGTTTGATGAGCGGAAATCCGCTCATGAAAAATTGGGCGTGAGCGAAAAATTGCTCATGGGGTCATGGGTGATGTTGCCTGGACCTGCCTCTTCGCGGGCAAGCCCGCTCCCACAATGACCGAGCTGATCGCGAATTTTGTGTACGACACCGGCCCCTGTGGGAGCGGGCTTGCCCGCGAAGAGGCCATCAAAGGCGCTGGAGCATTCAGTTTTCTTGCAGGAACATCTCTCGGCTCAAGCCATGGCGCTGCATCTTTTCGTTGAACGTGCGGCGTGGCAGTTGCAGCTCTTCAAGCACGGCCTTGACGTCACCCTTGTGTCGCGTCAGCGCTGCGCGCAGGCACTGGGCCTCAAAGGCTTCCTGCTGCGCCGCCAGTGACTGCCCGGGGTCGATGCCTGCCGGAACAGGCTCGCCAAGTCCCAGTACCTGACGCTCGGCGACATTCGCCAGTTCGCGCACATTGCCCGGCCAGTCGTGGCTCAACAGGTGGCTCAACTGCGGCCCGCTCAGCGGCGGCAGGGTACGTCCCAGGCGCTCGGCGGCATGGCGGGCGAACGATTCGTACAACAACGGAATGTCTTCGCGGCGGTCGCGCAGCGGTGGCAGGCGCAGTTCGGCGACGTTCAGGCGATAAGCCAGATCCTCACGGAAACGTCCGGCCCGTGCCTCGTCGAGCAGGTCCGGCTTGGTCGCGGCAATGATCCGCAAGTCCACGCGGATACTCTGATTCGAGCCC
Source organism: Pseudomonas moorei (assembly GCF_042846945.1). Classification (NCBI taxonomy): domain Bacteria; kingdom Pseudomonadati; phylum Pseudomonadota; class Gammaproteobacteria; order Pseudomonadales; family Pseudomonadaceae; genus Pseudomonas; species Pseudomonas moorei. Next base: position 58,203 of record NZ_AP035776.1, on the reverse strand, counting down.
AGGCGTTCCAGTTTCTGCTCCTGCAACACCCGCAGCAGCTTTACCTGCTGTGCCAGGGGCATGCTTTCGATCTCATCGAGAAACAGCGTGCCGCCATCGGCGTATTCGAGTTTGCCGATGCGTTTGCCCTGGGCGCCGGTAAACGCACCGCTTTCGTGGCCGAACAGTTCGGCTTCAAACAGCTGCTCGGGGATGGCCGCGCAATTCAATGCTACAAAAGGTTTGTCCGCACGCGGGCCGAAATCGTGCAGGCAACGGGCGACCAGCTCCTTGCCGCTGCCGGTTTCGCCGCGGATCAGTACGTTGACTGGCAGTGACGCCAGTTCCAGTACCTGCCGGCGCAAGGTTTGCAAGCCACGGGACACGCCCAACAGCGTGGCATCGAGTTTGGCGCGGTTGTCCGCCTGTTCGTGCAGGGCGCGGTTTTCCAGGACCAGCCGGCGCTTGTCCAGTGCCCGGCGCAAACTGCCAAGCAGGGCTTCGGGGCTGAAGGGTTTTTCCAGAAAGTCGTAGGCGCCGTCGCGCATCGCATCGACGGCCATGGGCACGTCGCCATGGCCGGTCAGGAGGATCACCGGCAGCTCGGCATCGCGCTGCTGCACTTCGGCCAACAGGTCCAGGCCGCTCATGCCGGGCATGCGTACATCGCTGAGAATCACCCCGGCAAAATGTTTCGGTAACTTCGCCAGGCACTCGTCAGCCCGGCTGAACAACTGAACGTCGAAACCCGACAGGCTCAGCCATTGTTCGACGGCGCTGCGAATGCTGCTTTCGTCGTCGACCACCATCACGGAATTCAGCATGAGCCATGGGCCTCCAGGTCGATGGGCAGGGTCAGGGAGAACACCGCGCCTTTGTCGCGATTACCGGCAGTCAGGCGCCCGCCCGATTCGTGAACGATTGCAAACGAAACCGCCAGCCCGATGCCCAGTCCGTCGCCGACCGGTTTGGTGGTGAAGAACGGGTCGAACACTTTGGCCAGGTTCTCTTCGGCGATACCGCCACCGTTGTCGATGACGCTCAGGCGCCACAATTGTTCATCGGCCTCGAGACGGATTTCCAGGCGCTTGCAGGGTTTATCCTGCATCGCGTCCAGCGCGTTGCGCAGCAGGTTGATCAGCACCTGTTCCAGGCGAATCGCATCACCCCGTACCCAGGCCGGGCGGGTCAGGTGCAGCACGGTGCTGACCTGTTCATCGCGCAATCGGGTATCGAGCAGCTCCAGGGACTGATCCACCACCGCCGCCAGATCGAGGCGTTCGCGCAAGCCGCTGGGGCTTTTGCGGGCGAAAGTTTTCAGGTGGCCGGTGAGGGCGGCCATGCGGGTCAGCATCTCGTCCACGGGTTTGAGTGCCTTGTAGGCGTCGTCGACGCGGCCGTGGTCGAGCAGCAACCTCAGCGTGGCAAGCTGCATGCGCTGAGCAGTCAAAGGCTGGTTGATCTCATGGGCAAGGGCGGCGGACATCTGCCCGAGGGCGGCGAGTTTGGCCGATTGCACCAGGCCTTCCTGGGCGGTGCGCAGGTCGCGGGTACGTTCTTCTACCAGCTGTTCAAGCTCTTCGCGGCTGCGCTGACGCATTTTCGCCAGCCGCCAGCGCTGATTGAGGAACAGCAGCAGAAATACCAGGGTCAGCCACAGGCCGGCAGCGGCGAGGGCGGCGTTGCGACTGTCTTCGAACGCCACCTGCGGGCGACGCAGCAGGTGCAGGGTCCAGCCTTCGGCAGTCAGCGGCAGGGACTCCCATAGGTAATCTGCCTTGCCGTCCGGGCCATCGACCCGCGCCAGCTCGCTGTTTTCGTCGAAGCGGCGCAGCGATTGATAATCAAGCGGTGTCAGTGGCTGCTTGTCGTATTGGCGGGTGGCCTTGAGTTCGGCGTGATCGCTGTCGTTCAGCGGCTTCAGTTGGCGGTAACGCCAGCCCGGCTGGTTGGCGATAAAAATGATCCCGCGCGCATCGCTGACCAATAGCGTGTCGCTGCCTTGACGCCACTCCCGTTCCAGCTCGGGAAACTCCAGTTTGACCACCATGGCCCCGAGAAACTGCCCGTCGTCATCGGTGACGGCGCTGGACAGGAAGTAACCAGGTATACCACTGGTCACGCCCACGGCGTAAAAGCGCCCGGTGCCCTGGGTGCGGGTCTGACTGAAGTAAGGGCGGAAGCCGTAGTTGTGCCCGACGTAGCTGCTGGGCAGGCGCCAGTTACTCGCCGCCACGGCCAGGCCGTTGCGATCGAGCAGTTCCAGGGTCGAGGACTCGGCGGCGCCGTTGATTTTTTCCAGCTTGCGGTTCAGCACGTCCTGTTGCTCGGGGCTTACCGGGCCATTGAGTGCTTCGCGTAATTGCGGGTCCAGCGCCAGCACCGAGGGCAGGGCACGGTAACGTTCGATCAGGGTATGCAGTGACGTGGCGTACAGCGCCAATTGTTGATTGGCCCGGGCGGCGTCTTCGACCATGGATTGGCGCAGGGTGTGACGCGTGGCCAGGGTGGCGGCGATGACCGCACCGGCGATGATCACCAAGGTGTAGATCGTCAGACGCAAGGGGCGGGATAACTCGAACATGCTGGGTATTACACACAGGTACAGAGGGGGCGCACCATAACATGAGCCGCTTGCCCCTTGTAGGAGCGAGCCTGCTCGCGATGGTCGTCAACGATAACGCGGGGCACCCGACAGACCGTGTCGTCCATGGGTCCATCGCGAGCAGGCTCGCTCCTACAGGGGCACGCGTCTGGCAATAAAAAAGGCGACAGGGGTAGCCCTGTCGCCTTTTCGGTGGTCAGTCGAAAGGCTTACTGCACTTCCACTGCCAGGCTGTCACTGATCTTTTTCTGCCAGATGGCAGGACCGGTGATGTGTACCGACTCGCCGTTGCTGTCGACTGCAACAGTGACCGGCATGTCTTTCACGTCGAACTCGTAGATTGCTTCCATGCCCAGTTCGGCGAAAGCCACCACGCGGGATTTCTTGATGGCTTGCGCCACCAGGTAAGCCGCGCCACCGACAGCCATCAAGTAGACGGCCTTGTGGTCCTTGATCGCGTCGATGGCGGTCGGGCCACGCTCGGATTTACCGATCATGCCCAGCAGGCCGGTTTGCTCGAGGATCTGACGGGTGAACTTGTCCATCCGCGTGGCGGTGGTCGGGCCAGCCGGGCCAACCACTTCTTCGCGGACCGGATCGACCGGGCCGACGTAATAGATGAAGCGGCCCTTGAGGTCTACCGGCAGGGTTTCACCCTTGTTCAGCATCTCGACCATGCGCTTGTGCGCGGCGTCGCGACCGGTGAGCATCTTGCCGTTGAGCAGGATGGTTTCGCCCGGCTTCCAGCTCTGCACTTCTTCCGGGGTCAGGGTGTCGAGGTTGACGCGACGAGCCGACGGACCCGCTTCCCAGACGATTTCCGGGTAGGCGTCCAGCGGTGGCGCTTCCAGGGATGCCGGGCCGGAACCGTCGAGCACGAAGTGTGCGTGGCGGGTGGCGGCGCAGTTCGGGATCATGCACACCGGCAACGAAGCGGCGTGAGTCGGGTAATCCATGATCTTCACGTCGAGCACGGTGGTCAGGCCGCCCAGGCCTTGTGCGCCGATACCCAACTGGTTGACCTTCTCGAACAGCTCCAGACGCATTTCTTCGATGCGGTTCTGTGGGCCGCGGGCCTTCAGTTCGTGGATGTCGATGGATTCCATCAACACTTCCTTGGCCATCACCGCGGCTTTCTCGGCGGTGCCGCCGATGCCGATGCCGAGCATGCCCGGTGGGCACCAGCCGGCGCCCATGGTCGGAACGGTCTTCAGCACCCAGTCGACGATCGAGTCGGACGGGTTGAGCATGGCCATTTTCGATTTGTTCTCGGAACCGCCGCCCTTGGCCGCCACGTCCACTTCCACGGTGTTACCCGGAACGATGGAGTAGTGGATAACGGCCGGGGTGTTGTCCTTGGTGTTCTTGCGAGCGCCTGCCGGGTCGGCAAGGATCGAGGCACGCAGGACGTTTTCCGGCAGGTTGTAGGCGCGACGAACGCCTTCGTTGATCATGTCGTCCAGGCCCATGGTGGCGCCATCCCAACGTACGTCCATGCCCACACGGACAAACACGGTCACGATGCCGGTGTCCTGGCAGATCGGACGGTGGCCGGTGGCGCACATGCGCGAGTTGATCAGGATTTGAGCGATGGAGTCACGGGCGGCCGGCGATTCTTCACGCAGGTAGGCCTCGTGCATCGCCTGGATGAAATCCACGGGGTGGTAGTAGGAAATGAACTGCAGGGCGTCGGCAACGCTCTGAATCAGGTCGTCTTGCTTGATCACGGTCATGAGTCGCGCTCCTCTAAAAGACGGGAACATTCAATAAGGTGCTTGCAGCTTGGGTGCATCGGTCGGTTGCAAGCACCTTTCAAGGCACGCCGGGCATGCTGGCGCGACGCTAAAAAGGCGCGGCAGTATAACGCGCCTCGGTTCTGTAAACACCCGCCGGCAATCAATCGTTGGTCGCATAAGTACGCATAATCCCTGCAGGAACTGACTTGCCAGCGAAAGCGGCAGGTCTGGCAATAACGGTGTAGCCTGCGAGAACGCCTTCGCTGGCAAGTCAGTTCCTGCACAGCAGATGCCGATAAGGTTGAATCGGTTATTCGTCCCTGAAAATTGAATGGTCATTTATCGGCCATGCCACTAAAGTGACATACGGTCTGTAGAGTAGGACGCTCTGTCAGTCTCCTTTCATTCGGTGAGTCAACGATTGACCCATAACGCCATCCAGCGACTGTTGCTCAAACGTTTCGCCCTTGCGGCCGGCACCTATGGCCTGGCATTGGTATTGCTGTGGCTGGCGTTTTTCACCGGCCATTACGAGGAGTCGTTGTCGGACGTCGCCATTGGCAGCGCACTGGTGGTCATCAGCCAGGCGACGCTGTTTGCGCTGTTCTATTCGGGCTTGAACCTGCGTTTTGCCGACCCCAGCCTGACCGAAGCCCAAGTGTTGCTGGGGCTGGGGTGGCAGACCTGGCTGATCGCGCATCTGGGGGATGCCCGTGGGGCGTTTCTGGTCTTTTATGTACTGATTCTGCTGTTTGGGCTGTTCCATCTGTCCCGTCGCTCATTTGTGCGTTGTGCCGTGCTGGTTTTTCTCAGTTTCAGCGCGATCACGCTGTGGGAGGGTTACCACTTCCAGTTGCCTGACCCGGCATTGGCGGCGTTGCAGGTGTGCGTGCTGTTGATTGTGCTGGTGTGGCTGGTGCTCTATGCCGGTTATGTGCAGGCCTCGCGACACCGCATGCGTCAGCGGCGATTTGCCTTGCAGGCGCACCAGGACACATTGCGCGGGATGATGCGCCAGCTCGAGGATCTGGTGGCCACCGATGAGTTGACCGGGTTGTTCAATCGCCGGCATTTCCTGCGCCTGGCGTCCCGCGAGTTGAACGCCATGGAGGTGGGTGTCGTACATGGCCTGGCGTTGATCGACCTCGACCATTTCAAACGTATCAACGATCTGCACGGCCATGCCGCAGGCGATCAGGTGTTGCAAGCCTTTGCCGGCGTGGCCTCGGCCTGTCTTCGCGACGGTGACGTGCTGGCCCGCTACGGCGGCGAGGAGTTTGTGGTGCTGCTGCCCGATTGCAATGCCGAGCGCTTGACCTCGTGCTGCGAACGGCTGCGCATCGCGTTCACGGATGTCGAATTGATTGGGTTGAATGTGCGCAACCTCAGCTTGTCTGCCGGCATGACCCTGCTGGAACTCGGCGATGATCTCGACGATGCCTTGCAGCGCGCCGACCAGGCGCTTTATCGCGCCAAGCGTGACGGCCGCAACCGTTGCGCGGCGGCCTGGGAAAACGTCGATGCCTGAGTTACGTGTTGGCGACCGTCAATGGTCGGTGGCGGCGGGCAGTAATCTGCTGGATGCCCTGAATCAGAACGGCGTGTCGGTGCCCTACAGCTGTCGTGCCGGCAGTTGCCATGCCTGCCTGGTCCAGTGTGTACAAGGCCTGCCGAGCGACAGCCGGCCCGATGCCTTGAGCGCGGAGCAGCGTCAGCAAGGCTGGCGTCTGGCGTGTCAGTGCCAGGTGGTCGAGGACCTGCAGGTGCACACCTTCGACCCGCAGCGGGATGGCCAGCCGGCCGAGGTCGCCGCCGTCGATTGGCTGAGCGCCAGCGTGCTGCGCTTGCGCCTGACCCCCCAGCGGCCATTACGCTACAGCGCCGGCCAGCATCTGGTGTTGTGGGCGGGCAATGTGGCGCGGCCTTACTCCCTCGCCAGCCTGCCGCAGGATGATCGTTTTCTGGAGTTTCACCTCGATTGTCGACAGCCGGGGCAATTCAGCGATGCGGCGCGTCAACTGAAGATCGGCGATGGAATCCGTCTTGGTGAGTTGCGTGGCGGGGCCTTGCATTACGACCCGGCCTGGCATGAGCGGCCCCTGTGGCTAATGGCTTCCGGCACCGGGTTGGGACCTTTGTTCGGGGTGTTGCGTGAAGCGTTGCGCCAAGATCACCAGGGTGCGATACGTGTCATTCACCTGGCCCATGATGCCAATGAGCATTATCTGGCCAAACCCCTGCAAGCCCTGGCGGCGAACCGGCCGAACCTGAATATCGAGCTATGGACCGCGGCCGAGTTGCCAGCGGCTTTGGCGCAACTGCGGCTTGTTTCCCGGCAAACCCTCGCCTTACTCTGCGGGGCTCCCGACAGCGTCGACGCCTTTGCCCGGCGCCTGTACCTGGCGGGATTGCCGCGCAATCAACTGCTGGCCGACGTCTTCCTGCCCCGTGGTTGAGCGCTGATCTTTCAGACGCGAGACCTGCCATGACCAATGCCATCCAGATTGAACGCGAACGCGGCCTGCTGACCCTGCGGCTCAATCGCCCCGACAAGAAAAACGCCCTGACTCGTGCCATGTACAGCCATTTGGCCGAAGCGCTGAAACTGGCCGACAACGATCCTGAAATCAATGCCGTACTGATCACGGGTTCCAGTGATTGCTTCACCGCTGGCAACGACATTGCCGACTTCATCCAGCAACCGCCGAGCAACCTCGACAGCCCGGTGTTCCAGTTCATGCTCAACCTGCTTGAATGCCGCAAACCGGTGATCGCTGCCGTGGCGGGCGCGGCGGTGGGCATTGGCACGACGATGTTGCTGCATTGTGATCTGGTGTACGTCAGCCGCGACGCGCGCTTGCGTATGCCGTTCGTCAATCTCGGGTTGTGCCCGGAATTCGGTTCCAGCCTGATCCTGCCGCGCTTGCTCGGGCAGGCCAGGGCGGCGGAGTTGCTGTTGCTGGGTGAAGGATTCAACGGTGAGCAAGCCGCCGCATGGGGCATTGCGTCCGAAGCCTTGGGCAGTGGCGAAGAGGCCTTGGCCAAAGCACGGGAAATGGCGCTGCGCTTCGAGTCGCTGCCGCCGGAAGCGGTGCGTATCAGCAAGCAATTGATGAGAGCGCCGGATCGGGAGCAGTTGCGCAAGGTCATAGAAGAAGAGGGTGCATTGTTCACCCAGCGGCTGCGTTCGCCGGAGGCATTGGCGGCGTTGGCGGGGTTTATCAACAGGCATTGATTTTTCGGTGTCTGGGCGGGCCTCATCGCGGGCAAGCTCGCTCCCACAGTGGTATGTGGCGTTCACAAAACCTGTGGGAGCGGGCTTGCCCGCGATGAGGCCGGATCAAGCCACGTATCTACTGGATCAGAAAATAAAAAGCCCCGCCATTCACATGGCGGGGCTTTTGTTTTTCAGCGTTCGGTCACTCAGACCATCGGGTCGCCAACGTGCAGGATTTTCATGCCGTTGGTGCCGCCGGTGGTGTGGTAGCTGTCGCCCTTGGTCAGGATGACCCAGTCGCCTTTCTCCACGACGCCGCGCTTGACCAGCTCGTCGATTGCCTTCTGGCTGACTTCGTTCGGTGCCAGCGAAGCCGGGTCGAACGGAATGGTGTACACGCCACGGAACAGCGCCGCGCGGGCCTGGGCTTCGCGGTGTGGGGTGAACGCGTAGATTGGCACCGAGGAACGGATGCGCGACATGATCAGCGGGGTGTAACCGCTTTCGGTCAGGGCGATGATCGCTTTCACGCCCGGGAAGTGGTTGGCGGTGTACATGGTCGCCAGGGCAATGCTCTCGTCGCAGCGGGTGAATTCCTTGCCGATGCGGTGGCTGGAGGTCTTGCTGGTCGGGTGCTTTTCGGCGCCGACACAGATGCGGGCCATGGCCTGCACGGCTTCCAGCGGATACAGACCGGCGGCGCTTTCCGCGGACAGCATCACGGCGTCGGTGTAGTCGAGCACGGCGTTGGCTACGTCGGACACTTCGGCGCGGGTCGGCATCGGGTTCTGGATCATCGACTCCATCATCTGGGTCGCCACGATCACGGCCTTGTTGTGGCGGCGTGCGTGCAGAATGATTTTCTTCTGGATGCCCACCAGCTCGGCGTCGCCGATTTCCACGCCCAGGTCACCACGGGCCACCATCACGGCGTCGGATGCCTTGATCAGGCCATCGAGGGTTTCGTCATCGGCCACGGCTTCGGCACGTTCGATCTTCGCCACCAGCCAGGCGGTACCGCCGGCTTCGTCGCGCAGTTGACGGGCGTACTCCATGTCGGCGGCGTCACGCGGGAACGACACGGCGAGGTAGTCGACCTGCATTTCGGCGGCGAGCTTGATGTCTGCCTTGTCTTTTTCGGTCAGGGCCGGAGCGGTCAGGCCACCACCGCGACGGTTGATGCCTTTGTGATCCGACAGTGGGCCGCCGATGGTCACGGTGCAGTTCAGTTCGGTGGCGGTGGCGGTATCGACACGCATTACCACGCGGCCGTCGTCGAGCAGCAGCTCGTCGCCCACGCCGCAGTCCTTGACCAGGTCCGGGTAGTCGATACCGACCACTTGCTGGTTGCCTTCGGTCAGCGGATGGCTGGTGGAGAAGGTGAATTGATCACCGATCTTCAGCTCGATACGTTTGTTGGCGAATTTGGCGATACGGATTTTCGGGCCTTGCAGGTCACCCAGCAGGGCGACGAAGCGACCGTGCTTGGCCGCGAGGTCACGCACCAGCTGCGCGCGAGCCTTGTGCTCGTCGGGGGTGCCGTGGGAGAAGTTCAGGCGGGCGACGTCCAGGCCAGCCAGAATCAGCTGTTCGAGAACTTCCGGCGAGTTACTGGCCGGGCCAAGGGTGGCAACGATTTTGGTACGACGGACGGACATGCAAAGACTCCTGAGTTCAAGCGCTGAGTGAGGCTACTATGGTCCGAAGTTGTAGTCATTGTTCGTATGCACTACTTATTGCTTTCTTTATTGAACACCACAACTTTGCATCCCGGCCGCCTGAAGATTTCCGACCATGGGTCGATACAGCGTTCAAGACAGGAGATTTCCCCATGCGTTTCGTACTCGTTGCTGCCCTTGCCATCAGCGCTTTTAGCGTCACCGGTTGCACCCGTTGGGCGATGAATCATCATTTGAACAATGCCTACAGTGCCTATGACCGGGGCAATTGCGAGCAGGTGATGCTTGAGTTGTCCAAGGTCGAGCGCGACAGCCGCGCGCGCCCTTATGTGTGGCCGGAAGTCTCGATGATGCGCGGGCAGTGCCTGGAGCGGCAGATGATGTTTATCGACGCAGCCCAGACGTACCAGTTCATCATCGCTTCGTATCCGCAGAGCGAATACGCCTACCGTGCCCGCGCACGTCTGGAAACCTTGCAGAGCCTGGGCCACTATCCGACTCGCAGTGCCGCAACGGTACGCCCGACGCAGTTCTGATGTCAGTGGTCATCTGATGGCTGGCCGTCCGGCGGCGGTGAGCTATAGTCGAATGGATCGGTTTTAGAGTCTTGTCTCTAAACCGAGGTAACACCTGTGATCGGCAGAAGTAAGCGGCAGCGGTTTTCGAGGACTGCGGCACCGGGATCGGGGAGAGCGTGCCAGTGCCCATCCGCGCAACAGCCGGCAAGCACGTTCCGAAGCATTAGTGCGGTCCTGCTTAAGGGCCTTGCGTAGTGAATTCAGCATGTTCACCGACCGCCGGATCGAGCGGCATCAGTTGCCGTATTTTCTCAGAGTGTTCAACAGCATCACCGACAAGCCCATCGGATTCCTGGGCAACGTGTCCGAGGACGGGCTGATGCTCATCAGCCAGTTGCCCATGATGATCGGCGCGGATTTCGATTTGCGCCTGAAAATTCCCGCCATCGACGGATGCCAACAGGTCATCGACCTGCGGGCGTGCTGCCTGTGGTGCCACGAAGACGCAACCCCTCAGCACTATGACGCCGGGTTCAGCCTGCAACGGCCGCCGCCGGAGTATGGGCAGTTGGTAGAGGCATTGAGGCAGTACTTCAGTTTTCAGACGTTGCCGGCTTCGGCGTGAGCGACAGAAACTAACGCACGCCAACCAGGCAACGCTGCCTGAATAACAAGATTGCTGGCCGGGGCGGGATGTGAACGCCTAGACTTTGCCGATCTTCAGTTCAGGAATAGCCCGTGACCTCCATCTTCTGGTACGACTATGAAACCACGGGTATCAACCCCCGTTGCGATCGCCCATTGCAAATGGCAGGGCTGCGTACTGATTTCGATCTCAATGAAATAGACGAGCCGGTCAATCTCTATTGCCAACCCAGTGACGACATCCTGCCGCATCCGGCGGCCTGCGCGATCACCGGCATTACCCCAGGCCAACTGGCCGGGCAAGGCCTGAGTGAAGCCGATTTCATGACCCGGGTGCATGCGCAACTGGCGGCTCCCGGCACTTGCGGTGCGGGTTACAACACCTTGCGTTTCGACGACGAAATGACCCGATACAGCCTGTATCGCAATTTTTTCGACCCATACGCGCGGGAGTGGCAGGGCGGTAACAGTCGCTGGGATTTGATCGATGTGGTGCGTGCCGCCTATGCCTTGCGCCCCGATGGTCTCGTCTGGCCAACCGACGACGAAGGGCGGGTGACCCTCAAGCTCGAACGCCTGACCGCTGCCAATGGCATAGATCATGGCAATGCCCACGAAGCGCTGTCGGACGTTCGCGCCACCATCGCCTTGGCGCGACTGATCCGGGAGAAGCAGCCGAAGCTGTATGACTGGCTGTTCAATCTGCGCAGCAAGCAAAAGGTCCTGGATCAGATTCGCCTGCTGCAACCGATGGTGCATGTTTCCGGGCGCTTTTCTGCGGCGCGCAACTACGCGGGCGTGGTGTTGCCCCTGGCCTGGCACCCGCGTAACAAGAACGCCTTGATTGTCTGCGACCTGCACCTCGACCCTCAGGCATTGCTTGATCTGGATGCCGAAACACTGCGCCAGCGCTTGTATACCCGTCGCGAAGATCTGGCCGAAGGTGAGTTGCCGGTTCCACTCAAGCTCATCCATATCAATAAATGCCCGGTGGTGGCGCCGATGTCGGTACTTCGCCCGGAAGATCAGCAGCGGTTGGGGCTGGATATGGCGCTCTATCAGCAGCGTGCACTGCGGCTAAACGACGCGCAGAAAGTCTGGCAGGATAAAGTTTCGGCGATATATGCCCGCGAGGATTTCTCCGCAAGCCAGGACCCGGAGCAACAGTTATACGACGGCTTTATCGGTGATCGCGATCGACGTCTGTGCGAACAAGTCCGAACGGTTGATCCTGGGCAATTAGCGCAAGAGCAATGGCCTTTCGATGATGAACGTTTACCGGAATTATTGTTTCGATATCGCGCACGTAACTTTCCCGATACGTTGAGTGCCGACGAGCAAGAACGCTGGCGATTATTCTGTCAGAAACGTTTGTCAGTGCCGGAGTGGGGCGCGCCCAATACCCTGGAAAGTTTTGTCGAGGCCGCAGCCCAATTGAATGTTACAGCGACGCCGTTTCAGCGATCAGTGCTGAATGAATGGCAGGAATATGTCCAGGCCTTGCGTAAACGTTTGAATCTTTGAAATCGAAAATATCCGGAGCTTGAACTCCGGGCATAAAAAAACGCCAGCGCATGCTGGCGTTGTTTTTTGCCACAGATCAGTTTGCGACAAGCGCTGCGGCTTAGCCCAGCAGGGTCGCCCAGCCTTCAACCACGTCGCCGCCCCACTTGGCTTTCCACTCTTTCAGAGTCTTGTGGTTGCCACCTTTGGTTTCGATGACTTCGCCGTTGTGCGGGTTTTTGTATTGTTTAACTTTGCGAGCACGCTTGGTGCCGGTAGTTTTGACTGCGCCGCCGCGTGGTGCCTTGGTTTTGGATTCTGGGTCCAGCAACGCGATGATGTCACGCAGGGACTTGGAGTATTCGCCCATCAGGGTGCGCAGTTTGCCTTCGAATTCCAGCTCGGTTTGCAGTTTGTCGTCTTGGGACAGGTTCTTCAAACGGGCTTGCAGCTCTTTGATGGCTTCTTCGGTGGCGCGATATTCGTTGATCAAGGACATGATGACTACCTTATGCAGGTCAAAGGATGTAGGGGAACAGTGCCGCAATAATAGTCAGGGTGTTTCATCAAGTAAACATTAAACCGGAGTTTATTTAATTTAATCGTGGTGAATTCGCACATTGAATGTGCGGATAAATAATTCGATACATCCGGCACACATATTCACAATTGGATGCTTGTAAGTGGCCGACAACGCACTGTTTGCCCGCGCTGCCGGCGTCAGCAGATTCCTTGTCGCCGACCTTCGGCCAGGCCGAAACGTCATCATTACTTCAGTTTTTCTGCGCAATCGCTAGAATGGCCGCCTTTGCGAAGTTCTGGAGTTTCCCCCTCATGCGCACTTTTCGGCTGGTGATTTCTTGCCCGGACCGCGTCGGCATCGTTGCCAAAGTCAGTAACTTTCTGGCGTCCCATAACGGCTGGATCACTGAAGCGAGCCATCACTCGGACAATCTCAGTGGCTGGTTCTTCATGCGTCACGAAATTCGTGCCGACTCGCTGCCTTTCGGTATCGAAGCCCTGCGCGAAGCCTTTGCGCCGATTGCCGAAGAGTTCTCGATGGACTGGCGCATCACCGATACCGAGCAGAAGAAGCGCGTGGTCCTGATGGCCAGCCGTGAGTCCCACTGCCTTGCCGACCTGCTGCATCGCTGGCACAGCGATGAACTGGACTGTGAAATCGCCTGCGTGATTTCCAACCATGACGACCTTCGCAGCATGGTCGAATGGCACGGCATTCCGTACTACCACGTGCCGGTCAATCCACAGGACAAGGAGCCGGCGTTCGCCGAAGTTTCGCGCCTGGTCAAACAGCACGATGCTGAAGTGGTCGTACTGGCCCGCTACATGCAGATCCTGCCGCCGGAACTGTGCCGCGAATATGCGCACAAGGTCATCAACATTCACCACAGCTTCTTGCCATCGTTCGTCGGTGCCAAGCCGTATCACCAGGCTTCCCTGCGTGGTGTGAAGCTGATCGGTGCGACCTGCCACTATGTGACCGAAGAGCTGGACGCCGGTCCGATCATCGAGCAGGACGTGGTGCGCGTCAGCCACAGCGACAGCATCGAAGACATGGTGCGTTTCGGTCGCGACGTCGAGAAGATGGTGCTGGCCCGCGGTCTGCGTTATCACCTGGAAGACCGGGTGCTGGTGCACGGCAACAAAACCGTGGTGTTCTGACCGTCGCCACACGACACGGTTGAAATCCGGAGGGCCTGGGCGTTCAATCGCTTCAGGCCCTTCGCCGTTTCTACACTGAGGATATGTCTATGGCCGATCCACTGGACAAAGCTACGTCAAAGGCTCCCGCGACATTGGGTGAGGGCTGTTTGAGTCGTTATGACCCGGATGACATGAGCCCGGAAGATGGCACGGAGTTCCCCGGCGCGGCCGAACTGTGGGAGCAGTTACAGGAACAGCCGGAAAAACCGTCTAAGCCTGCTTGAGGTTCATCAGTTTCTTAAGCAATGGTCGGCCAAGCATCAATAGAAACACGGGCCCACCAACCAGCAGATAGAAGTAGTAAGTCACCGCGCGCCAGATCAGGATCGCCGCTGCCGCTGTGGATTTGCCCACCATGGGCGCCAACAGCGCCGCCGACGTCAGTTCCGCCGCCCCCGCACCTCCCGGCAACAGAGTGAATTGCCCGGCACTCAGGGAGAGCATCTGGATCAGAAAACTCCAGGCCCACTGCAAGTCCGCGCCGAGCCCACGCAGTGCCAGATACAACACGCTGTAGCGCAAGACCCAATGCAGGCAGGTCAGGGCAAACACGGTGATCAATGTCTGAAAGGGCAGCTTCAGTGTGTCGGTGAAGGCTGCAAGGAAATGCAGGAGCTTGCGAGCCCAGCGAACCCGGGTGCTGGCTTTGACATTGAGACGAGCCAGCAATCGACCCATCAGGCGAATCAGCCCGCGATGATAGCGAGCCACGACGATGCAACTGATCAATCCGCCGAACATCGAGACCGCGCTGACGATCAGTAACCATTCCATTCGCTGGCTCAGGTGCTGGAACAGGGCATAAATCAGAATCCCGCTCAGTGCGCAGAGAAAGAACAGCAAGTCACTGAGCTGGTCCATGGCGAACACCGCGCTGCCTCTGGCCGGTCGCACGCCGTTGCGCGCCAGCAGCGCCATGATCGTCAGCGGTCCGCCGCTGCCGCCCGGCGTGGCGCAGTAGGCAAATTCGGCGGCCATCACGACGCCAAGGCTTTTGACCGGGCTCACCTTGTTGCGTTGATCTCCCAGCAACAGACGCAAACGCAGCGTATTGACCACCCAGCACAACAGGATCATGCCGAACATGATCAACAATTCGCTCAACGGAAAACTCTGCAGTCGCGACCAGGTCTCGCTCCCGCCCAATAGCCAGGGGATCAGCACCGCCGCGAGCAGGCCGACGAACAGCAGAAAACCGCGGCTCATGCGGCACGCCCCATGCGTTCGCTGTGCCGTGCCAGCCAGCGTGCCTTGGTCATTGGTACTCGACCCTCGGCGATCAGGCGCTTGAGGGTTTGCAGCCAGTACGTGCGCGAGAACTCATGACGCATGTCCACCGGGTGCAGGCCGAGTCGAATCACCGGCGCTTGTCGCCAGCGCTGTTCGCGTTGATCGCTGAGCAGTTTCGACAATCCCCGGCGCCAGGCACTGCGCGCGCTCCAGACCAGTCCCGGGGCATCGACGACGGCAAAATCCGGCAGTCGATAGAGGTGCTGCGGGTCGCTGGTGTAACTCAGCGGCAACTGACGCAGGGCTTGGCGCGTCCCTTCGCTCATCAGCCACGCGGGAGCGACGAAGCCATGCAGGGGCCAGTGGTAACGCTGAAACATGTCGATGCCGGCGTGCAGGCGGGTGAGGGCCGCTTCCCTGGACAGGCTGTAGAACTCGCCTTCGTGGGTGTAGACCCGGCGCATGAACCAGTCGCGGGGATTGCTTGCCATCGGTCCGTCGTCGCAATGGAAATAGCCGTGCAACGCCAGCTCGTCACCGAGGGCGAGGCGTCCGCTGAGCAGGCGACGAAATCCCGGGTGCGCCTCCAGGTCATTGTGTTTGTGGAAATTCGGCACCACCAGCCAGGTCATCGGCACATTGCCCAAGGCATCGACGGCTTCGACAAAGGGCTGATAATCGGCCCAGGTTGGTGGTGCGATGTCGTGCAGCACCAACAACAGGCTGGGCGGGTCCTTGGGCTCAACCATTGGCCACCTGCGGCCATTGGCTGCCGAGCACGGCGTGATAGTGACCGAGCAGGCTGTTGACCACCGTATCCCAAGAGTAATGTCGTTCGACATGGCGCCGCGCTTGTTGGCCAAGGGCGGCACAGCCCTGTTCGAACAGTTCGCGCACGGCGTTGGCCATCGCTTGCGGATCGTTCGGCCTGCAGAGCAAGCCGCATTGATCGGTGACAATTTCCTCAAAGGCCCCGGCCGCCACGGCCACCACCGGAATACCGCTGGCCATGGCTTCGAGGATCACCAGGCCAAAGGTCTCCTGATCACCGGCATGCAGCAGCGCATCGGCACTGGCCATCAGGCGGGCGACTTGTGTGGCGGGGCAGAATTCGTCGACGACTGTGACATTGCCCGGCACCGCAGCTGGCATCGAAGAACCAACCAGCAGCAAGTGGTAGCGCCGGCCCAGGCGTTTCATGCAGGCAAGCAGCACAGGCAGGTTTTTTTCCTTGGAACCGCGCCCGGCAAAGATCAACAGGTGGGTGTTTTCATCAATGCCCAGTTCGGCCCGCAGTCCGGGATCACGGGCGCCAGGGTGGAAGGTCTGCAAATCGACGCCCAAAGGCTGCACGAAAACGTTCTTCACCCCCAGGCCCGTCAGCTTTTCAGCCATGACCCGGCTCGGCGCCAGCACCCGGTCGAAATTGCCGTAGAGCTTCCTGACATAAGCCTCGATGTTGGTGGTGACCCAATTGCCCATGCGGTTGCTGATCAACAGCGGCAGGTCCGAGTGGTAAAAGCCAATGACCGGCACGTCCAGTTGCCGCCGGGCATCGAGGGCGGCCCAGGCGGTGAGGTAAGGGTCGCCGACCTCAATCAGCTCCGGTTGCAAATCCTGGAGGACATTGCGCCAGGGCGCGAGACGCAGAGGGAAACGATACCCCTTGCCGAAGGGCAGGGCGGGCGCCGGAACGGTATAAATGCCATCGCGTTCACTGAAGGACGCGCCGGGGATCAACAAACTGTGGCGGATGCCCGGCCGGGTGAACAAGCGACGGTGCTTGGCATCCAGATAAGTGCGCACGCCACCGCTGGCAGGGGCGTAGAACATGGTTATGTCAGCGATATGCACGATGAACATCCCTCCGGTCCGTTGCTCTCCCTTGATTGACCTTAATGAAGAATAGTTGTTCGGCTGGGGATTTGTGGACGGGGGACTGAGGTAACAGCAATGTTGTGGCGAGGGAGCTTGCGCCCTCGCCACAGGGGCGGGTGATCCGGCGTCAGATCCGGAAACTGCCCACCAACTGCTGCAAGCGCGCCGCCTGCTGTTCCAGATCGGCACAGGCACGCAAGGTCGATTGCAGGTTTTCCACACCCTCTTGATTGAGGGTGTTGATTTCGGTGATGTCCACGTTGATCGACTCGACCACGGCAGTCTGTTCCTCGGTCGCCGTGGCCACCGACTGGTTCATGCCGTCGATTTCGCCGATGCGCTGGGTCACGCTGCTCAGGCGCTCGCCCGCCAGGTTGGCGATTTCCACGCTGTCCTGGCTGTGGCGCTGGCTGTCGCTCATGGTGCTGACGGATTCGCGCGCGCCAATTTGCAGCTCCTCGATCATGGTCTGCACCTGTTGCGCCGACTCCTGAGTGCGATGCGCGAGGTTACGCACTTCGTCGGCGACCACGGCAAACCCGCGTCCGGCTTCACCCGCCCGTGCTGCTTCGATGGCTGCATTGAGGGCTAGCAGGTTGGTTTGCTGGGAGATGCTGGTGATGACTTCGAGGATTTGCCCGATGTTCACGGTTTTGCTGTTGAGCGACTCGATGTTGCTGCTGGAGGCGCTGAGCATGCTCGATAGCTGATTCATCGCGGCAATGCTGCGATCTACCACCTGCTGGCCGTCTTCGGCCAGGCTGCGGGCATCGCTGGCCTGGTTCGATGCTTGCGCGGCGTTGCGGGCAATCTCCTGGGCGGCGGCGCCGAGCTGATTGATTGCAGCGGCCACGCTGTTGGTGCGCGAAGCCTGCTGGTCGGAGTTGTACATCGACGAGTTCGAGGCCGCGACGACCCTCAACGCGACTTCGTTGACCTGCCCGGTGGCCGAGCACACCTCGCGGATCGAACCGTGAATGCGCTCCACAAAACGGTTGAACGCGGTGCCAAGGATGCCGAATTCATCGTGGTTCACGATGGTCAGGCGTTTGGTCAGGTCGCCTTCGCCGTCGGCAATATCGGCCATGGCGCGGGTCATGACGTGCAATGGCTGGATCAGGATGCGGATCAGCATGCCCAGCAGGGCGATGATGATCACTACGGCAATGACGGTTGCTACGACCGCCGATGCGCGGAATTCGCTGAGCGTGGAAAAGGCTTTGTCCTTGTCCACGGATAAGCCGATGTACCAGTTCACCGACGATAACCCTTTGATCGGGGTGAAGGTCATGATGCGGGTTTTGCCATTGACCTGAATTTCACTCAGGTCGCTGCTGATGGCAGGCGTGTCCTGCGGGTAAACATCCTTGAGCGATTTCATCGCCAGCGCTTTGTCGGGATGTACCAGGATCTTGCCGTCCGAGCTGACCAGGAAGGCGTAACCCATGCCGCCGAAGTCCAGCGCGCTGAGGGTGTCGGCGATCACTTGCAAACTCAAGTCGCCACCGACGACGCCGATGTTCTGTCCGTCCTTGACCACACTGTCAACGATGGAAATCACCAGTTGGCCAGATGCCAGATCAATATAGGGTTCGGTCAATGCAGGGCCGTTCGCGCTTTGCGCACTCTTGTACCAGGGCCGGGCACGCGGGTCATAGCCATCGGGCATCTTGCTGTCCGGACGGATCATGAAGGAACCATCCTTGTTGCCCAGATAGGCGCCCATGAACGTAGACGTTACGGCCTTCTGTACAAGCAACTTGGAAACGTTATCGGCATCAGGGTTCAGTGCCACGGTTTGCGACAGGTTTTCGATCAACAAGCTGCGACCGGCCAGCCAGGTCTGGATATTGTTGGCAGTGACTCTGCCCATCTCCTGCAGATTATTGCCCAGGTCCCTTCGAATGGCGTTGCGCTGCAAATAATCGTTGTAGAGCGTGAACGAGGCGAAGGCAGTAATGACGATGAGGGCGGCGGCAAGCAGGATTTTGTGGCTGAAACGCAGGTTTTTGTTCATGACTTGGGGTTCCGCTAAGGTCTTAATGCCCAACGCGTGCTTTTATAAAGGGACGCAAGACGGGCAAGGTTGAAAGCAAGTGATATTTCCGTCGCTCCTTAAGGGAAATGTCCTACCAGATTGTGTCTGTCTGCTTTGTCGATATTTCTATCGGCCGTGTAGGACCAAAGATTAACCATGGGTGACCAAATGCCTGACTCATTGCAACTCGTCATCGGCGCCGATCTTGCGGGGCAGCCGATCGCCCAGGCCATGCGTCTGGCCAATCGCCACGGTTTGATCGCGGGCGCCACCGGCACAGGCAAGACCGTTACCTTGCAACGCATGGCCGAAGCTTTCAGTGATGCCGGCGTCGCGGTCTTCGCCGCCGATATCAAAGGCGATTTATGCGGTCTGGGCGCTGCCGGCAATCCCCAGGGCAAGATCGCCGAGCGGATTGCCGGGATGCCTTGGCTGAAGCACAAGCCTCAGGCTTATCCGGTAACGCTGTGGGACGTACACGGTCAGTCAGGTCATCCGTTACGCACGACCTTGAGTGAAATGGGGCCGCTGTTGTTGGGAAGTTTGCTGGAGCTGACAGATAGCCAGCAGTCGGCACTGTACGCCGCCTTCAAGGTGGCAGACCGTGAAGGCCTGTTGCTATTGGACTTGAAGGACTTGAAGGCGCTGCTCAATCACCTCAAGGACAATCCGGCGTTGCTCGGCGACGACGCGGCGTTGATGACCACCGGCTCCAGTCAGGCGCTGTTGCGGCGCCTGGCTACCCTGGAGCAACAGGGCGCCGAAGCGCTGTTCGGCGAACCGGCGCTGAAACTCGAAGATATTCTGCAACCGGCCGCCGATGGCCGCGGCCGCATTCATTTGCTCGATGCCAGTCGTCTGGTTCATGAAGCGCCCAAGGTCTACGCAACGTTCCTGCTGTGGCTGTTGGCTGAATTGTTCGAGCAATTGCCGGAACGCGGCGATGGGGACAAACCACTGCTGGCGCTGTTCTTCGACGAGGCGCACCTGTTGTTCGCCGGTACGCCGAAGGCATTGCAGGATCGCCTGGAGCAAGTGGTACGGCTGATTCGTTCGAAAGGTGTCGGTGTGTATTTCGTCACTCAATCGCCGGGCGACTTGCCGGATGATGTACTGGCGCAGTTGGGGCTACGCATCCAGCACGGGTTGCGCGCATTCACGGCCAAAGAACAGAAATCCCTGCGCGCGGTGGCCGAGGGTTTCCGTCCGAACCCGGCCTTCGATACCCTGTCGGTGCTGACCGAGCTCGGGATTGGCGAGGCCCTGGTCGGCACCTTGCAGGACAAGGGCACGCCGGAGATGGTCCAGCGGGTGCTGGTAGCGCCACCGCAATCGCGGATCGGGCCGCTGAGTGACGCTGAGCGCGCGGCATTGATTGCCAGTTCGCCATTGCAGGGGCGATACGACAAGCCAATCGACCGCGAATCGGCCTATGAAGTGCTGATGGGGCGCAAAGGCCTGGCGCCTGAAGCTGAAGCCGCACCCGGCAAAGCGGCTCCGCAAGAGCCAAGCTTCACCGAGCAGGCCGGGGAATTTCTCGGCACGGCGGCCGGGCAGGCGCTGAAGTCGGCGATGCGACAGGCGGCGAATCAGTTGGGGCGACAGCTGGTGCGCGGGTTGATGGGATCATTATTGGGCGGCAGTAAACGCCGCTGATCCGAGCTGGGGTATTAAATAGCCAGTATCAGCCCTTGGGCCTGGCGTGCGCCGCCAATCGTTCCAGCGCGGCCCGCAGTTTCGGGTCGCTGATGCCATCGGCCGTCGCCTGGATGGTGGCGGCGGCATCATTGGACAAATCCATGGTATGCCCGGCGGCACCTTGCTGAATGGTGGGCGGCTGTACCTTGAACAGGATTCGCGTGAGGTTGGCGAACTCGTCGAACATCTGCAATTGCCGCTGCAGGCGCTTTTGTTGATAACGCAGGCGAGTGGCCCAATGACCATCGGTGACAATCAGCAACAAACTGCCTTCGCGCCACGACGCAACGTGACAATGTTCACGGGCGGCCGGCTGCAATTGGCTTTCCAGCAGGCGTTGCAGATGACCCAGGCGTTGGGCGTGGCCGAGAATGGCCTTGAGCGGCTTGGCTTCGCGAAGCAGAACGGCGGGTGCTCTGGCCGTAAGAGGGCGAAATGCCATGATCAGACACCTGAAGTAACAGAGCCGCCATGGTAGCAGAAAGCGCCGGATGCACCTGCCCCCATTGCTTTTATGCGTGCTTTGCCCATTAAATCAACGAGTAACTTCTGTGCTGTATCGCTTGAAGTTCAGCCATTTGCCCCTATTTTAAGTGAGCCCCGTCACAGCGCTGTGCCAGCATCGTGGAATAACGCCACTTTCCTCACCATCGTTTCCGGGTAGAATGCTCGTTCGCATGCGGCCATGAGGGCTGCACGGGCGACTCACGGGGCCGCCCTCCATCCCTTTAGTGTGGAAGATCCTGCCGATATGTTTGCGCCTTTGTTAAAGAAACTTTTTGGAAGCAAGAACGAGCGTGAAGTCAAACGCATGCTCAAGACGGTGCAACTCGTCAATGCCTTCGAAGAGCAAATGGTGGCCCTTTCGGACGATCAATTGCGTGCCAAGACAGATGAGTTCAAGGCCCGCATCGCCAAAGGGGAAACCCTCGACAAGCTGCTGCCAGAAGCCTTTGCGGTCGCCCGCGAAGCCGGTAAGCGCGTCATGGGTATGCGCCACTTCGATGTCCAGCTGATCGGTGGCATGACCTTGCATGAAGGCAAGATCGCCGAAATGCGTACCGGTGAGGGCAAGACCCTGGTGGCAACACTGGGCGTTTATCTCAACGCATTGTCCGGCAAGGGCGTGCACGTTGTGACGGTGAACGACTACCTGGCTCGCCGTGACGCCAACTGGATGCGCCCGCTTTATGAGTTCCTCGGCCTGACGGTCGGCGTGGTCACGCCGTTCCAGCCGCCGGAAGAGAAGCGCGCCGCTTACGCCGCCGACATCACCTACGGTACCAACAACGAATTCGGTTTCGACTACCTGCGCGACAACATGGCGTTCAGCATGGAAGAAAAATTCCAGCGCGAACTCAATTTTGCCGTGATCGACGAAGTCGACTCCATCCTCATCGACGAAGCCCGTACTCCGCTGATCATTTCCGGTCAGGCCGAGGACAGCTCCAAGCTGTACATCGAGATCAACAAGCTGATCCCGCAGCTGGAGTTGCATATCGAAGAGGTCGAAGGCGAAGTCACCAAGGCCGGTCACTACACCATCGACGAGAAGACCCGCCAGGTCGAACTCAACGAAGCCGGTCACCAGTACGTCGAAGAGACGCTCACCCGCATCGGTCTGCTGGCCGAAGGCGAGAGCCTGTACTCGGCACACAACCTGAGCCTGCTGACTCACGTGTATGCCGGTCTGCGTGCGCACAAGCTGTTCCATCGCAACATCGAATACATCGTGCAGGACGGTCAGGTTGTCCTGGTCGACGAACACACCGGTCGTACCATGCCGGGCCGTCGTTTGTCCGAGGGCCTGCACCAGGCCATCGAAGCCAAGGAAAACCTCAACATCCAGGCCGAAAGCCAGACCCTGGCATCGACCACGTTCCAGAACTACTTCCGTCTGTACAGCAAACTGTCCGGCATGACCGGTACGGCTGACACCGAAGCGTTCGAGTTCCATCAGATCTATGGCCTGCAGGTCATGGTCATTCCACCGAACAAGCCGTTGGCCCGTAAGGACTACAACGACCTGGTGTTCCTGACCGCCGACGAGAAATACGCGGCAATCGTCGCCGACATCAAGGAAAGCATGGCGGCCGGTCGTCCGGTGCTGGTGGGTACTGCGACCATCGAAACGTCCGAGCACATGTCCAGCCTGCTTGTGAAGGAAGGCATCGAACACAAGGTTCTGAACGCCAAGTTCCACGAAAAAGAAGCCGAGATCATCGCCCAGGCCGGTCGTCCAGGCGCGCTGACCATCGCCACCAACATGGCCGGTCGTGGTACCGACATCCTGTTGGGCGGCAACTGGGAAGTGGAAGTGGCTTCGCTGGAAGACCCGACCCCTGAGCAGATCGCCCAGATCAAGGCCGACTGGCAGAAACGTCACCAGCAAGTGCTCGAGTCGGGCGGTTTGCAGGTGATCGCGTCCGAGCGTCACGAATCGCGCCGTATCGACAACCAGTTGCGTGGTCGTGCCGGTCGTCAGGGTGACGCCGGTTCCAGCCGTTTCTACCTGTCGCTGGAAGACAGCCTGATGCGCATCTTCGCCTCCGATCGGGTGAAGAACTTCATGAAAGCCCTGGGCATGCAGCCCGGTGAAGCGATCGAGCACCGCATGGTGACCAACGCCATCGAAAAGGCTCAGCGCAAGGTTGAAGGTCGCAACTTCGATATTCGTAAACAACTGCTCGAGTTCGACGACGTCAACAACGAACAGCGTAAAGTGATCTATCACATGCGTAACACGTTGCTGGCCGCGGACAACATCGGTGAAACCATCGCCGACTTCCGTCAGGACGTGCTCAACGCCACCGTCAGCGCACACATTCCACCGCAATCGCTGCCGGAACAGTGGGACGTGGCCGGGCTGGAAGCGGCGTTGCAGAGCGACTTTGGCGTCGCGCTGCCGATCCAGCAATGGCTCGACGAAGACGATCACCTGTACGAGGAGACCCTGCGCGAGAAGCTGATGCAGGAACTCGTGGCGGCGTACAACGAGAAAGAAGACCAGGCGGGCGCCGAGGCGCTGCGTACTTTCGAGAAGCAAATCGTTCTGCGCGTTCTGGACGACCTGTGGAAAGACCACCTGTCGACCATGGATCACCTGCGTCACGGCATTCACTTGCGTGGCTACGCCCAGAAGAACCCGAAGCAGGAGTACAAGCGCGAGTCGTTCACGCTGTTCTCCGAGCTGCTGGATTCGATCAAGCGCGACTCGATCCGTGTGCTGTCTCACGTTCAGGTTCGTCGCGAAGATCCGGCCGAAGAAGAAGCCCGTTTGCGTCAGGAGGCCGAAGCACTGGCGGCGCGCATGCAGTTCCTGCATGAAGAAGCCCCAGGTCTGGAGCAGCCGGAAGCGTTGGGTGAAGAGGTCGATGTGGCCCTGGCCACCGCACCGGTACGCAATGAGCAGAAGCTGGGCCGTAACGAGCTGTGCTACTGCGGTTCGGGCAAGAAATTCAAGCATTGCCACGGGCAGATCCAGTAAACCTCGTTTCATACGCTGAAATACCCGCGCCGCGACCGGCTCATGCCGTCGCGGCGTTTTGCCATTTAAACCACCGCTCTTCCTGAAGCGGTGCAGACATCATCTATTAAGGAGCGCATTCATGGCTGTTGGTCTTGGTCCTTTGCCAACGTTGCACCCGGTTGCCGGTTTTGAACTCGGTATCGCCTCTGCCGGTATCAAGCGCCCGGGGCGCAAGGATGTTGTGGTCATGCGCTGTGCCGAAGGCTCGACAGTCGCCGGCGTGTTCACCCTCAACGCCTTTTGCGCGGCACCGGTGATCCTGGCCAAGCAGCGTGTGCAAGGCCCGGTGCGTTACCTGTTGACCAACACCGGCAATGCCAACGCCGGTACCGGCGAGCCAGGCCTGGCCGCCGCCGAGCGTACGTGCGCCAAACTGGCTGAGCTGGCGGGTGTGGATGCCAGCCTGGTGCTGCCGTACTCCACCGGTGTGATCGGCGAGCCACTGCCGGTCGAGAAAATCGAAGGCGCGCTGCAAGCCGCGCTTGATGACCTGTCGATCAACAACTGGGAAGCTGCCGCCACCGGCATCATGACCACCGATACCCTGCCCAAGGGTGCCAGCCGTCAGTTCCAGCATGACGGCGTGACCATCACCGTCACCGGTATCAGCAAAGGCGCGGGCATGATCCGCCCGAACATGGCAACCATGCTCGGCTACATCGCCACTGACGCAAAGGTCTCCCGCGATGTGTTGCAAAATCTGTTGCTGGACGGCGCCAACAAGTCGTTCAACCGCATCACCATCGATGGCGACACCTCGACCAACGACTGCTGCATGCTGATCGCCACCGGTCAGGCTGCGCTGCCGGAAATCACCCGCGCCGAAGGCGAGCTGTTCGCCAAGTTGAAACAGGCGGTGTTCGAAGTGTGCATGGACGTGGCCCAGGCCATCGTTCGCGACGGTGAAGGTGCGACCAAGTTCGTCACCGTAGAAGTCAACGGCGGCGGCAATCACCAGGAGTGCCTGGACGTCGGTTACACCGTGGCTCACTCGCCACTGATCAAGACCGCACTGTTTGCCTCCGACCCGAACTGGGGTCGTATCCTCGCCGCCGTAGGCCGCGCGGGTGTACCGAATCTGGATGTCAGCAAAATCGACGTGTTCCTCGGTGAAGTGTGCATCGCCAGCCGTGGCGCGCGTGCCGCGACTTACACCGAAGCCCAGGGTGCGGCGGTGATGCAACAGGAAGAAATCACCATCCGTATCGAGCTGGGACGCGGCGATTGCAGCGAAACCATCTGGACCACCGACCTGTCGCATGAGTACGTGAAGATCAACGCGGAATACCGTACTTAAGATCGCGTCGACACCATCGCGAGCAGGCTCGCTCCCACATTGGATTTGTGTACACCTGAACAATTGTGGGGGCTAGCCTACGAGCGATGGCGGTCTGCCAGTCACTCGCTAGACTGGCCTGCCCCCCTTCATCAAAAGGTCCCGAACATGAGCCTTCACCTGATCATCGGCGACAAACTGTATTCCTCCTGGTCCCTGCGCGGTGCCCTGGCTCTCGACCTGACCGGTGCTCCCTATACCGAGGAGCTGATCAAGCTCAACCAGCCGGACACCCGCGAGCGACTGCTCAAGCACTCGCCGACTGGCAAAGTTCCCCTGCTCAAAACCGAGCACGGCACCATCGCCGATTCGCTGGCGATTGCCGAGTACCTGGCAGAACGGTTCCCGGATGCCAATCTTTGGCCCAAGGACGTCTGCGCGCGAGCCCAGGCACGTTCGGCGTGTGCACAGATGCATGCCGGGTTCTTCGCCATGCGCGGCAATATGCCTTTCGATCTGAGTCGTGATGCACCGCTGTCGCCGGTTCCGGCCGACGTGCAGGCGGACATCGAGCGCATGTCCGCGTTGTGGGCCGAGTGCCGCGCCGTCGCGACGGAAAGCGGGCCGTACCTGTTTGGCCGGGCCACCCTGGCCGACGCGTTTTTTGCACCCATCGCTGTGCGCCTGCGTACCTATCAGGTGAAACTGTCCGCTGCTGACGAGGCCTATGTGCAAACCATCTACCAATGGCCGGCCTTCAAGGCCTGGCAGAAGGCCGGACTGGAGGAAATCAAGCGGTGAAACGAGTACACGTAGCTGCCGCCGTTATCCGTGATAACAGCGGCAAGATCCTCATCGCCCGCCGCGCCGACACTCAGCATCAGGGTGGGTTGTGGGAATTCCCTGGTGGCAAGGTCGAGGCCGACGAGTCCGTTACAACGGCTCTTGGTCGTGAGCTTCACGAAGAACTGGGTATTGTCGTCGACGTCGCGCGACCGTTGATCAAGGTTCAGCACGACTACCCGGACAAGCAAGTACTGCTGGATGTCTGGGAGGTCTCGGCGTTCACCGGCGAGCCTCATGGTGCCGAAGGCCAGCCTCTGGCCTGGGTGACGCCTCGTGAACTGTCGAATTACGAGTTTCCGCAGGCCAATCGGCCAATCGTTGCTGCTGCCCGTTTGCCCGACCAATACCTGATCACACCGGAGGATCTGGAAACCCCGGCCTTGCTGAGGGGAATCCAGAAAGCCATCGCTGGCGGCATCAAGCTGATCCAGTTGCGCGCACCGAACGGTTATGACCCCAAGTATCGTGATCTGGCTGTGGACGCGGTGGGACTGTGTGCCGGCAAGGCGCAATTGATGATCAAGGGCCCGTTCGAGTGGTTGGGGGATTTCCCTTCCGCCGGTTGGCACATCACGTCGGCGCAGTTGCGTAAATACGCGGCAGCCGGTCGACCTTTGCCGGCATCGCGCTGGTTGGCTGCGTCCTGTCATAACGCCGAAGAGCTGGCGCTGGCTGAAGAGATGGGCGTGGACTTCGTGACTTTGTCGCCGGTACAGCCGACCCTCACACATCCCGGCGCTCAGCCGCTGGGCTGGGAACAGGCCTCGACCTTGATCGAGGGCTTCAGCAAGCCGGTGTTTTTGCTGGGCGGCGTTGGGCCTGCGGAAGTTCAGAAGGCTTGGGCGGCGGGTGCCCAGGGTGTGGCGGGGATTCGGGCTTTTTGGCCTGAGGCCTGATTATGCAGTGATGCTGCCGGCGCCTTCGCGGGCTTGCCCGCGAAGGGGCCCTAATAGGCGACGACTAAACTTCAGGTTTCGCCGCGGGCTGCCAAAGAATCTCCGCAACCCCTTGGCGCCGGGCAATTACCCGCGCCACCACAAACAGCAAATCCGACAATCGGTTGATGTATGCAAGGCCCACTCCGGCCAAGGGTTCAATCGCGTTCAAATGCTGACAGCGGCGCTCGGCACTGCGAGCCAGGCTGCGGCAGACGTGCGCCTGGGCAATCAGCATCGAACCGCCCGGCAGGATGAAGTTCTCCAGCGGTCCCAGCTCCTCGTTCCACACATCGATCGCCGCTTCCAGGCGTTCGATTTCTGCGGCGTTCAATGCCTGATACTCCGGCATTGCCAGTTCGCCACCAAGGTCGAACAGTCGGTGCTGACAGGGGTCCAATACCTCGATCACCTCCTTCAATCCCGGATGCTCGACGCTCTGGGCGGCCAGCCCGGCGAGCAACACACCCACCTGACTGTTGAGCGAATCGACCTCGCCAATGGCCTCGATCCGTGGATGGTCCTTGGGCACGCGGCGGCCGTCGCCCAGACCGGTTTCGCCTTTGTCGCCGGTTCGGGTGTAAATCTTCGACAAGCGAAAGCCCATGGTTACCTCGATAGCTGATTGAGTTCTTGAGAGACGACCGGGGTGCCCGCCAATGGCAGGCGCAGCGTGAAGCAGGTGCCCTGGCCGAGGGTGGATTGCACTTCCATCTGTCCCTTATGGTTGTTGGTGATGATGAAGTACGAAACGGATAACCCGAGACCGGTGCCCTGGCCAATCTCCTTGGTGGTGAAGAACGGCTCGAACGTGCGTTTGCGCACGCTTTCGCTCATGCCGACGCCGTTGTCTTCGACCTGGATTTCGGCCCAGGGCGGATTGAGCTTGGTACGCAGGATTATCCGTCCCGGTTCGCTGTCGTCTTCGCGCTGGTGAATGGCTTGGGCGGCGTTTTTCAGCAGGTTGAGCAGTACCTGCTCCAGCTCGTTGGCAGTGCCGGGTACCGGGCCCAGTGCCGGGTCGAACTGGCGAATGATCGCCTGGCCCTTGAAGTCGAAACCGATGGCCAGGTCGAAGTCGTTGCCGGCGATTTCCACGGCTTGATCAATCAGGGCCGGTAGATCGCAAGGGGCCATTTGCCGAGTGCTTCGACGACTGAAACTGAGCATGTGGGTCACGATTTTTGCCGCTCGGGCGCCGGCCTGCTGGATGCCGTCGAGCAGCTGTGGTACTTCGCGCGCTTGCAGGTAGTTATTGACCGTCGACAGTTCGACGCCCACCTGTTCGGCCTGTTCGAGGTTTTTCGGCAAGTCGGGGGACAGGCGTCGACGAATGTTCTGCACGTTATGCAGGATCGCGCCCAGCGGGTTGTTGATCTCGTGGGCCATTCCGGCGGCAAGGCCACCGACGGAAAGCATTTTTTCCGACTGCACCATCATTTCTTCCAGGGACAGGCGCTGAGTGATGTCGTCGATCCGGATCACCACGCCGCGCCCGGCGCCGCCCATCAGCGGGTAGAAGGTCAGGGCGTAGTGCTTGGGTTCATCGTCCTTGACCCAGGTCACGCGCTCAATCTTCGCCACGGTGTGTTGTTCGACGGTCTGCTTGAGTTGTGGCAGAAACGGCTTGAGCGGTTCAAAGGCGAGAAAGATTGGCTGGTTCAAGGCTTCATCAAGGCGCGTGCCGGAGAGGGCGCTGGCTTCCTGATTCCACTGCGTTACATAGAGTTGTTCGTCGAGGGCGATCAGCGCCGAGGGCATGGAGTCGATGATGCTGTTGAGATAATTCTGAAACCCGGTGAGTTTCTTCTCGATCTTGCTGCGTACCTGGACTTCGAGTTCCAGTTTTCGGTTGGTGTGTCGGGTTTCTTCGGCCAGACCCTGAGCCTGGTCATAAGCGGCCTGAGAATCATCCCGCGCCCGCTTGAGTTGCTGCTCCCGGGCTTCGATGCGCGAAAGCATGGTGTTGAAAGCTTCGGCGAGACTGCCGATTTCGTCGTGATTACCTCGCGATGCGCGCAGGGAGTAATTCTCTTCCCGTGTCACTTGTCGGGAAAGTTCTTCGAGTTGATGGATCGGCTGGGTAATCAGGCGCTTGATCTGCCGGGCGATCACCAGCCACAGCAGCACGCTGAAGATAAGAATCCCGAGACTGGCGGTCAGGGTACCGGTATAAAACGCCATTGGCAGTTCGCTGCTTGCCACCAGCAGCAAATGGCCGGGCTCGGTCCCGGGTCGAGGCAGGGTGATCACTTGATTGCTGCGAAATTCAGTGGCTTGCCAGGCTTCGATGTGTCGGTAACGCTCGGGCAGGTTCAGGTGATCGCCATGTTGTAACTGCGCCAGACGTTCACCCTTGCCGTCATAGAGCGCGGCTGCCCGCAGCGGGGAATAGCTGTTGAGTTCATTGAGCAGGCGCTCGGCATTTTGTGGCGATTGCAAGGCATCGGCCACCAGGCTCGGGTTGGACACCAGTCGGCCGATGGTCTGCAGGGCCTGGGGCGCCATGCTTTCCTGGGAGATGTAATACGCGGCGCTGATAAAGGTCAGGTTGGCGACCAGCAGGACGGTGGTCAACAGCACCAACAGGGCGGCCAGCAGTTTCTGACCGACAGGTAGGTTTTCAAGGCGCTGGCGCAATGGCATCGGGTTTATCGCTGCAGAGGAACAAGTGGCCAGCGTAGCCGCTGCTCAGTCGCTGGGCAATCCAAGGCTGAGGAGGCGGGCGATCAGCCGCTGTTGCAATTGATTGAGGTGCGGCAGGTTCAACTGGTGTCTGTCAGAGGCTTTGCAGGCGTAACCGAGCAAATAACTGATTTCGGTTCGACGTCGGTTGCTCACGTCCTGATACATCGAGGAATAGTTGGCAGCGGTGGCGAGGATCACCCGCTCCACTTCCTGCTGCAGGTTCTCGGCCGCTGCCGGCTGGCCGCAGCGCTCAAGCAACTCGGTCAATTCGCCGCAGAGGGTGGCGACTTCGCAGTGATGCTCCAGCAGACCGCCATTGCGGCAATCGTGCAGCACCGTCAGCGGATTGATCGCGCAGTTGAGCGCCAGCTTGCGCCACAGCCTGGTCAGAATCTCGGTGCTCCACTCATGGGGAATGCCTGCGGCGCTCAAATCATCGAGCCAGATTGGTGCGACTGGATGGCCAGCATCGCCGAGCCAGGTAAAGCCGTGTCCGGCGAACACCACGCGCCAATCGCTGTCACGGAAGGCGCCTTCAGTGCTTGACGCGTAAATGCAGCGTGCCTGCGGTACTTGCGCTGCGACCGCGTCCTGACTGCCCAGGCCGTTCTGTAACAAAATCAGTTCGGCACCGGGGGACAGGCGCGGCGCCAGTTGCTCCACGGCTTTTTCAGCGTCGTAGGCTTTGCAGGCGACCAACAGGCGATTGATCGGCTCGATACCGTCGGGTGTTTCGGCCGGCACTGGATAGAGTTGTGCCTCGCCGTGTTCGACCAGGGTCAGTCCGCCTGCCATTTCGTAAGCCTGCAAGCGCGCGGTATCCCGCAGGATCAGTCGCACCGGCAATCCGGCCCGTGCCAGGCGAGTCGCCCACAACGTGCCAAGGCTTCCGGCCCCCAGGACATGCCAGGTGGTGGACATCAGCTTTTTGCTCTGTTTAAGGCGCGCATGGAAGGCTCACAGTGAATGATGGAAAAGACCCGTTATAATCAGCGCGGATTTTTACCGCAAGCCAGGTGTGCTTCATCGGCGCGCCCATTTATTGGAGAAATTACATGCCGTCGTTCGACGTGGTATCCGAACTGGACAAACACGAAGTCACCAACGCGGTCGAAAACGCCGTCAAGGAACTCGATCGTCGTTATGACCTGAAAGGCAAAGGCAGCTTCGAATTCAAGGAAAAGGACCTGACCGTCAACCTGACCGCCGAAGCGGATTTCCAGCTGGAAGCGATGATTGAGATCCTCAAGCTGTCGCTGGTCAAGCGCAAGATCGACGTGCAGTGCCTTGAAGTCAAGGATGCGTTTGCATCGGGCAAGTTGATGAAGCAGGAAGCCGTCCTCAAGGAAGGCATCGACAAAGAGCTGGCGAAGAAAATCGTCGCTCACGTCAAAGACGCCAAGCTCAAGGTCCAGGCCGCCATTCAGGGTGAGCAAGTGCGCATTACCGGCAAGAAGCGCGATGACCTGCAGGAAGCCATTGCAGTGCTGCGGGCCAAGGAATTCGGCATGCCGCTGCAGTTCAACAACTTCCGCGACTGACGTACAAAGCGGGAACCTCTCGGCGTTTTCGGCGTCCGAGGCCCAAGCAACGGTAGAAATGATCGACCTTGAGCGGGTCGGTGATTTCTGCCGTTTATTTTTCGTGTGCCGGATAGCCGGAATTCAGGAGAACGTAGATGGATTTGAATGCTGAAGTAGACAACCTGGTCAAGGTATCCCAGGCCTGGATCCCGATGATCATGGAGTACGGCAGTCGAGTGTTGCTGGCTGTGATCACCCTGGCCATTGGCTGGTGGCTGATCAACAAGGTCACGCAAAAACTCGGCGGCCTCCTGGCCCTGCGCAATGCCGATCTGGCCCTGCAAGGTTTTATCAGTAGCCTGGCGAACATCATTCTCAAAATTCTGCTGATCGTCAGCGTGGCATCAATGATCGGCGTCGAAACCACTTCGTTCGTGGCGGCGATCGGTGCGGCGGGCCTGGCGATCGGTCTGGCATTGCAGGGCAGCCTGGCGAACTTCGCGGGTGGCGTGCTGATTCTGTTGTTCCGGCCGTTCCGAATTGGTGA
The DNA here is from genome assembly GCF_042846945.1 of Pseudomonas moorei. Taxonomy (NCBI): domain Bacteria; kingdom Pseudomonadati; phylum Pseudomonadota; class Gammaproteobacteria; order Pseudomonadales; family Pseudomonadaceae; genus Pseudomonas; species Pseudomonas moorei. The sequence continues at coordinate 26,408 of NZ_AP035776.1, read as the reverse complement.
CTGGATTGAAGCCCAAGGTGTCGCCGGTACTGTCGACAGCATCCAGATCTTCCACACCGTGTTGCGAACAGGTGACAACAAGACGATCATCGTGCCAAACGGTAATTTGTCGAACGGGATCATTACCAACACCAACCGGCAGCCGACGCGCAAAGTCGTGTTTGATGTCGGCGTTGATTACGAGGCGGACTTGCAAAAAGCCCGTCAGGTATTGCTGGACCTGGCTAAAGATCCGCGTGTTTTGGCTGATCCAGCGCCACAGGCAGTGATTTCGACGTTGGGTGACAGTTCGATCACGGTTTCCCTGCGAGTGTGGGTAAAAACAGCGGATTATTGGGATGTGATGTTCATGTTTAACGAGCAGTCCCGAGATCGTTTGAAAAATGCTGGCATCGATATTCCATTCCCGCAGCGGGTTGTTCGTGTGGTTCAGGAAGCGGCAGTGCAGTAATCCATACCAAGTTAGTTGGTTGTGTGGTCCGCTAGTGGCATTAAGCCCGAGAGACTAATTGTCTCTCGGGTTTTTTTGTGACTTTTGATCAGTTCATTGAAAAAAAGACTGATGTTATGAAATGAAGTTGTTTGCTGGTTTTTTACGAATATGGCAAGCATAAAAAAACCGCCCACCTGAGGAGGTGGGCGGTTTTATTTTTTAAAGTACTTGCGGTGTTACACCCTGATTAGAGGATGTTCAGCGGGTACTCTACGATCAGACGAGTGTCGTACAGGTCTGGCGAGTAGCCGCTGTACGCTGCGTTCGAACGGTAGTTGGCGTAACGAACACGGAACGACAGGTCTTTAGCAGGGCCTTCCTGGACTACGTACTTGGACTCGAGGTTCCATTCGTATTCCTTACCTTCACCCAGACCGTTGGTCGCGATGTTGTCACCTTTAACGTAACGGGTCATGAAGCTCAGACCAGGTACGCCGTAGGTAGCCATGTTCAGGTCGTAGCGAGCCTGCCAGGATTTCTCTTCGCGACCCACGAAGTCGGAGATCTGGATGGAGTTGGATACGAAGATGGTGCTGTTACCGTCAACGCCGTAGTAGTAAGCGTTGTCACCGCTGGATTGCTGGTAAGCAACGGTGAACTTGTGAGCGCCCAGGCTATAGGCACCGGCCAGGGACCACAGGTTGTTGTCCACACCCAGGGTGCCGTCACCGATAGCGTCAACCAGGTCGCCGCGGCTTTCGCCTTTGGTTTTGTAACCGTTAAGGTCGAAGTTCAGGGACTGGTTGTCAGCGATTGGCAGGGTCAAGTTCATGTTGATGTAGTACTTTTTGAAGTACTCATCTGCATCCGACGCAGCCAGGGCAGCGGTGAAGTTATCGGTGAACGCGTAGCTTGCACCGAAGATGTTGATGTTGGTCAGACCTTTGCCGCCATTGCCATCTTCATCTGGCAGACCGCCGATGCTGTCACGACCCATGCCGGTTTGTTTGCTCAGGGAAGTGAAGCGACCAGCGCTCAGTTCCAGGCCCTTGATTTCCTTGGAAGTGATCAGGGTACCGGTAGCAACTTCTGGCAGCAGACGGCTGTCATCGGTAGCGAACACTGGGCTGGCAACGAATTGCTGGCCGTATTTCACCACGGTGTCGGAGAGGCGGAGTTTAACAGCGCCACCGAGTTTGCCTTGGGATTTTTCCGGGTTGCCATCGCTATCGTTGGCGAACAGGCCGTTACCGCGGCGGCCCGAACCGCCGTCAAGTTTGACCGAGCCCATTGCCATGGCGTCGAGGCCGAAACCTACAGTACCTTGAGTGAAGCCCGACTCGTAGGTGAGCAGTTGGCTAACACCGGTGTCCTGACGGTAGCCGGAGGTACCCGAGGACGGGTTGCTAACACCGTTTTTGTAATCGCGGTTCATGTATTCCATACGGGTTTTCAGTTTCAGGCTTTCATCGCCGAAGAAACCCTTGGAATCGTCCTGGGAAGACGCTACTGCGAACTGCGAGGTGCCTGCTGCAACAGCCAGTGCGATCATGCTCCACTTCATCACGCGCATCGTGATTTGCTCCTTTGGTTTTTAGAAGAGTACTGCCGTCCCACCTGTTTTATTATCTGGGCGGCTCTTTCTTTTTGTGTCGGCGCAAACTTATATCACGCCGACAATATTGGCGATACTTGCGCATCTAACCTTTCAGCTTCTTTACGACCCTGTCGCGATCAGCTTGCTAGATGTCGCAAATTTACAGCCCCGATGCAACAGGACTGACAACTATAATGCTGTTTCTATGCTTTAGCATCGGTAAAAAGAGTCCCTGGTGAAACGTTTGAATCTCCATCGGGCTACCTGCCACTGTTTTTTTTGGTCTCAAGGTACCCACTTCCAGCGGTGCCCTTATAGACGATGTGGGTGTGAATGCAACAAGCGTGCACAAATCAGCTTTTTGCTGAAGTTTTTTTCTGTTTGCCTGCCTGGAGCTGTAAAAACCTCATAAAACCGGGGTCTCATGCTTCTGTTGTTTGAGCTTGACGTCACGGTTTGCATCGTGTTGTACCGTCATTTCCGGCGGCGTGACAACCAAAAACGTTACCGGTTCACCCCGTCGGTGGGTAATTGGCGGATGTCGAAGCAATCAGCGTAGACGCATTGTGCGATTTCGGTGCAAAAAAATTCATTCGCTGTACTGAATTCATACAGTGGTGTGTTTGCCACAGTCAGGACGAATCGTTGGTTGTTAGTCATTTCAGCGATTTTGGTTGAGGTATCGGATCAGTAATGGTGCGTATCGACAGGAAATGTCTCATCTCGGGGCGGGCATCCTGTGATTGGCAGCTCCTTGATGGGATCCGGCGTGGGTTCGTCGTGAAGCCGGCGGCGTTCGCGGGTATGCTGCCGTCCAGTCGCCTGGCGCGCGATCTTTCGGGATGGGCGCTAAGCTGAAAAATGATGACCGGGAGTGCGCACAGTGTTTGCTTTAGATCCACGACTTCAACAAGACACGTTACCGATTGGCGATTTCCCGTTGTGCCGATTGCTCTTGTCCAACGATTCGAACTATCCCTGGTTCATCCTGGTGCCTCGCCGTGACGATATCAGTGAGATATTTCAGTTGGATGCCGCCGATCAGCTGCTGCTTTGGCAGGAAACCACTGCGCTGGCAGAACTGCTCAAGGATGCCTTTAGTGCGGACAAGTTGAACGTTGCAGCCTTGGGTAACGTGGTCAGTCAGTTACACATGCATGTGATCGTGCGTAAACATGGGGATGTCGCCTGGCCGGCTCCGGTCTGGGGCAAGCAACCGGCCAAGCCTTACAATGCCGAGCAGGTCGCGGCGATTCGTGAAAGGTTGCGTCTGCTTTTAACCGACAATTTTACGTTTGTGGAGGGCTGAGTCATGAGCCTGGAAGAACGCGTTACCGACCTTGAGAGCCGACTGGCGTTTCAGGATGACACCATCCAGGCATTGAATGATGTGCTGGTAACGCAGCAGCGGGTGTTGGAGCGCCTTCAGTTGCAGATGGCCGCACTGCTCAAGCGTCAGGAAGAAATGGTCGGTCAGTTCGAGTCTTTCGAGGAAGAGGCGCCACCACCGCATTATTAAGTGTGCGGGCAATAAAAAACCGCGAACAGCCTGGCTGTCCGCGGTTTTTTTTGTGCCTTGAATCAGCGTCGCGGAAGTGCGGCGATGACATCTTCGGCTTGCAGACCTTTGTCACGGTTCATGACGGAAAATTCCACGCGCTGGCCCTCGACCAGGACGCGGTGACCTTCGCCGCGAATGGCCCGGAAGTGCACGAAAATATCGTCGCCGGAATCGCGGGAAATAAAGCCGAAGCCTTTGGAGGTGTTGAACCACTTGACGGTGCCGGTATCACGGTTGCTCATGTCATAGCTAGGCGACGCAGCGGCGGGTGAAGATTTGTAGAAGCTGACGGCCAGATGCAGGACAACGGCAATCAGGGCGGCTACCAGGCTAAACAAAACAGCAGGTTGACCGGCAATCACCGGCATCGGCGCAATCAGAGTGAGGGTTTGCAGGACGACAGCCAGAACCAGCAAGGCGCTGACCAGGTTTTGCAATTGATGGCGCGGGCCTTTGTTCCAGTTAGGGATAACAGGAGCGAGAGTCAGGTTTAGCAGGCCGAAAAAGGCCAGGTACAGAGCATCGGGTTGTTGCAGGTAAGGTGCGGCTTCAGATCGCAGGCTAGGGATGAAGGACAGCAGCAGAGCCGCTGCGCCCATTAGCAGGTGGACGATTTTCAACATTTTGATTAACTCACGTTAAGACGGATCACAAGGAAGAGCTGTTGGAATACGGTTCGCTTCAGAACAATAAGAGGCGTTAGGCACGTACCCGGTATCAGCCTATGCGCAGCACCCGGTAAATATAGGCGCAAACGACACGCTCCCTATTTAACAGCAAAGCCGGTAGCTACTCAAATCAGGGAGTCCAGCGGTGCAACGGCGGCGAAGCCCCGCAGGTGTGGTGCGCGCGCTGTCCTCCCTTTCACTAGGCAAAATGCCCTGATCGTTGAGTGATTCATGCACGGTGGGCGTAGGAAAAAGTCCGGAGTAGGACCCGCTCCGCGATCTGCCCTCCATTGTTGGCTTATCCTACGAGGATGGTCATAAAGTCATCTGGATATAACTTTGTCCTCGCGGTTTTATAAGCAGGTAGATGTGCTTATGGAGACCAGGGATGGCAAAGGAGTGTCAACGGTATGGTTTATGAAGACAGGCAAAGCGAGGAGAGGGTCGGTCCGCACAAGGATATAAGGATTGATCCGTTTGTCAGTGAATTCGATATGGGGCTGGCCCAGCCCTTGGCCCGGTCGGTGCGGCTGAATGGCTTTGCCACCTGTTTGCGACTGGAGCAGGTTTACTGGGATATTTTGGGTGAGATGGCCAAAGTCAATCATTGCTCGGTCAGTGCGCTGTTGTCCCATGTGGATCGAGAAGTGCATTTGCGTCATGGCGGAGTGAAGAATTTCAGCGCCCTGGTGCGGGTTGTCTGTGTTGTACACAGTCTCAAGGAAGGGAGTTGCGAGGTCGTGGCTTCGCAACCGCAGTGAAATTGGTGGAGTGTCGATCTGTGCAGTCTTACGGCTGCACAGGCTGCATTTAATGGATATAATCCCGCTCTTTGCCGCCAAACCCTGTGTGTGCGGTAGTAATCTGATCACCGAGACAACCCCCATGCCGATGTACGATTATCAATGTGCTTCCTGTGGTCATCAGTTGGAAGCCATTCAAAAGATCAGCGATGCACCGCTGGTCGATTGCCCTGCATGCCAGGCGCCAGAGCTCAAGAAGATGCTGTCCATGCCGGGCTTCCGCTTGAGTGGCACAGGCTGGTACGAAACCGATTTCAAGACCGGTTCCAAGAAGAATCTGGCCGGCGGCGATAAAGCCGACTAGGGTCTGGAACCTGAGTTGAACGACACGCGCGAGCCTTTGCATCATCTGCCGACTGGTATATGAGCAAAGCCTCCAACCGAATTTCGAATTACGAGAAGTGAAACCACTACCATGATGCGCAGCCATTATTGCGGCCAACTGAACGAGAGTCTGGACGGCCAGGAAATTACCCTTTGCGGATGGGTTCACCGTCGCCGTGACCACGGTGGGGTGATTTTCCTCGATATCCGTGATCGTGATGGTCTTGCCCAGGTGGTTTTCGACCCGGATCGTGCTGAAACCTTCGCCGCAGCCGACCGCGTGCGCAGCGAGTACGTCGTGAAGATCACCGGCAAGGTTCGCCTGCGTCCGGCGGGTGCTACCAACGCCAACATGGCGTCGGGCATGATCGAAGTTCTCGGCTACGAACTGGAAGTGCTGAACGAGTCGGAAACCCCGCCGTTCCCGCTGAACGAGTTCTCCGACGTTGGTGAAGAAACCCGCCTGCGCTATCGCTTCCTTGATCTGCGTCGTCCGGAAATGGCCGAGAAGCTGCGTCTGCGCTCGCGCATGACCACCAGCATTCGTCGCTACCTGGACGAAAACGGCTTCCTCGACGTCGAGACGCCGATCCTGACTCGCGCCACCCCTGAAGGTGCTCGCGACTACCTGGTGCCGAGCCGCACTCATGCTGGTTCGTTCTTCGCTCTGCCGCAATCGCCTCAGCTGTTCAAGCAACTGCTGATGGTGGCTGGTTTCGATCGTTACTACCAGATCGCCAAGTGCTTCCGCGACGAAGACCTGCGTGCCGACCGCCAGCCGGAATTTACCCAGATCGACATCGAGACCAGCTTCCTCGATGAAAAAGACATCATGGGCCTGACCGAAGGCATGATCCGCAACCTGTTCAAGGAAGTGCTGGATCTGGAGTTCGGCGAGTTCCCGCACATGACCTTCGAAGAGGCCATGCGCCGTTATGGTTCCGACAAACCGGACCTGCGGAACCCGCTGGAGCTGGTTGACGTTGCCGATCAACTCAAGGAAGTCGATTTCAAGGTGTTCAGCGGTCCGGCCAATGACCCGAAATGCCGCATTGCCGCCTTGCGCGTTCCTGGCGGCGCCAGCATGCCGCGCAAGCAGATCGATGATTACACCAAGTTTGTCGGCATCTACGGTGCCAAGGGTCTGGCGTATATCAAGGTCAACGAGCGCGCCAAAGGGGTCGAAGGCCTGCAGTCGCCAATCGTGAAGAATATCCCTGAAGCCAACCTCGATGTGATCCTTGATCGCGTCGGTGCGGTGGACGGCGACATCGTGTTCTTCGGCGCCGACAAGTCGAAGATCGTCAGCGAAGCCCTGGGTGCTCTGCGGATCAAGCTGGGTCACGATCTGGACCTGCTGACCTGCAAGTGGGCGCCAATGTGGGTCGTCGACTTCCCGATGTTCGAAGAAAACGACGACGGCAGCTTCAGTGCCTTGCACCATCCGTTCACCGCACCGAAGTGCACCCCGCAAGAGCTGGAAGCCAATCCGGGAGCCGCTCTGTCCCGAGCCTACGACATGGTTCTGAACGGAACGGAGCTGGGTGGTGGTTCGATCCGTATCCACCGCAAAGAAATGCAGCAGTCGGTATTCCGCCTGTTGGGTATCAACGAGGCTGAACAGGAAGAGAAATTCGGCTTCCTGCTCGATGCCCTGAAGTACGGTGCGCCGCCGCACGGTGGCCTGGCCTTCGGTCTGGACCGTCTGGTGATGCTGATGACCGGCGCCCAGTCGATCCGCGAAGTGATCGCTTTCCCGAAAACCCAGAGCGCGGCAGATGTCATGACTCAGGCACCAGGGCAGGTGGATGCCAAGGCATTGCGCGAACTGCACATTCGTTTGCGCGAAACGCCTAAGGCTGAGTAAGGCTGGCCTGAAGGGCGCATCTTCGGATGCGCCCTTTCTTTATAAGGGTCGAAATTTTTTGTTTGCCGGCCAGCGCGACGCCGCGTGGCGGGTAATGTGTCAAAGAGAATTCGGAGCGAGTTATGGCAGGTCATTCCAAGTGGGCGAACATCAAGCACCGCAAAGAACGTCAGGATGCCAAGAGAGGCAAGATTTTCACCAAGTGGATTCGCGAGTTGACCGTCGCTGCCCGTCAGGGTGGCGGTGATCCGGGCTCCAATCCGCGTCTGCGCCTGGCCCTGGACAAGGCCCTGGGTGCGAACATGAGCCGTGACATCATCGATCGCGCCATCGCCCGTGGTACCGGTGCTGCCGACACTGATGACGTAGTCGAGCTGACCTACGAAGGTTACGGTCCGGGCGGCGTAGCGGTGATGGTCGAGTGCATGACCGACAACCGCAACCGTACTGCGGCGGCGGTACGCCATGCGTTCAGCAAGTGCGGCGGCAACCTGGGCACCGACGGCTCGGTAGCTTATCTGTTCGAGCGAAAGGGGCAGATCTCCTTCGCACCAGGCGCCGATGAGGATGCGCTGATGGAAGCGGCCATGGAGGCCGATGCTGACGACGTGGTGACCAACGAAGACGGTTCCATTGATGTGTTCACCTCGTTTGCCGGGTTCTATTCCGTGCGTAACGCGTTGGAAGCGGCCGGGTTCAAGGGCGAAGACGCGGAAATCGTCATGCTGCCGACCACCAGCGCCGAACTGGATCTGGAAGGCGCCGAGAAAGTCCTCAAGCTGATCGACATGCTTGAAGACCTGGATGACGTTCAGAATGTCTACTCCAATGCGGATATTCCGGAGTCGGTGGCCGCACAACTGGGTTGATGTTGCCTTTGCAGGAGCGAGCCTGCTCGCGATGAGCCCGAGAGCGGTGCGCCAATTCAGGTCGCCTGCGTCATCGTTGGCGCCCATCGCGAGCAAGTTCGCTCCTACAGGTTTGATACGTGGCTTTTTCCAATATCCCGCAGGCGTTATGACTTTAATTCTAGGTATCGACCCCGGATCACGGATCACCGGTTATGGCGTGGTTCGCGATACTGGTCGTGGCTGCGTTTACGTGGCGTCGGGCTGCATTCGCACCGGCTCGGGCGAGTTGCATGAGCGCCTGCAAATCGTCTATCGCGGTGTTCGTGAGGTTATCCAGACTTACGGTCCAGTGACCATGGGTATCGAAAAGGTGTTCATGGCGCGCAACGCCGACTCGGCGCTGAAACTTGGGCAGGCTCGTGGCGCGGCCATTGTCGCCGGTGCCGAAGAAAACCTGGAAATCGCCGAGTACACCGCTACCCAGGTCAAACAAGCGGTGACCGGGACGGGCGGGGCGAACAAAGAGCAGGTACAGATGATGGTCATGCATATGCTTAAGCTGACCAGCAAGCCGCAAATCGATGCCTCGGATGCCCTGGCCATTGCCATTTGCCATGCTCATACCCGTTCCAGCCTGTTGCCCCACGGCCTTGGCACGGCACGCAGTCGTGGCGGGCGCTTGCGTCTCTGATAGCATCAGCAGTCAATTTTATGGAATGAGGATTTTGCGCCTGAGTTGTCGGCGCAAATCCTTGCTCTTTCTGTCGCTGGCCTTGCGCTGGCCAACGCTCAAGGATCTGTAACGTGATTGGACGCTTGCGCGGCACACTGGCTGAGAAACAGCCGCCGCATCTGATTCTCGATGTAAATGGTCTTGGGTATGAGCTTGAAGTGCCCATGACCACGCTTTATCGCCTGCCGTCGGTCGGTGAACCGCTGACGTTGCACACCCATTTGGTCGTACGCGAAGACGCGCAGTTACTCTATGGCTTCGTCGGTAAGCGTGAGCGAGACTTTTTTCGCGAGTTGATCCGTCTCAATGGCGTCGGGCCGAAGTTAGCCCTGGCGTTGATGTCCAGCCTTGAAGTCGATGAGTTGGTCCGCTGTGTTCAATCCCAGGACACTTCGGCGCTGACCAAGGTGCCAGGCGTGGGCAAGAAAACTGCAGAGCGCCTGTTGGTGGAGCTCAAGGATCGCTTCAAGGCCTGGGAAACGGTACCGGCTATGTTTGCCTTGGTTCCGAACCAGCCGGATGGGCCAGCCCCGGTCAATAGCGCCGAAAACGACGCGGTCAGTGCGCTGATTTCCCTGGGGTACAAGCCGCAGGAAGCCAGTAAGGCGATTTCCGCGATCAAGGAGAAAGGCTTGAGCAGTGAAGACCTGATTCGTCGTGCCCTGAAGGGAATGATTTAAGTGATTGAAGCTGATCGTCTGATCGCCGCTACGGGTGGTCCCCGTGATCGCGAGGAAGTCCAGGACCGTGCGATACGGCCAGTCAGCCTGGCCGAATACATTGGTCAGCCGACCGTTCGCGAGCAGATGGAGTTGTTCATCCAGGCGGCCCGTGGGCGCAGTGAGTCCCTGGATCACACGCTGATTTTCGGGCCGCCGGGTTTGGGTAAGACCACCTTGGCCAACATCATCGCCCAGGAAATGGGTGTTTCGATAAAGAGCACCTCGGGGCCTGTGCTGGAGCGCCCGGGCGACCTGGCGGCGCTGCTGACCAATCTTGAGCCGCATGACGTACTGTTCATCGACGAAATTCATCGGCTATCGCCGATTGTCGAGGAAGTGTTGTACCCGGCGATGGAGGATTTCCAGCTCGACATCATGATCGGAGAGGGGCCGGCTGCGCGTTCGATCAAGCTGGATTTGCCGCCTTTCACCCTGGTCGGTGCGACCACGCGGGCGGGGATGCTGACCAACCCGTTGCGTGACCGTTTCGGGATCGTCCAGCGTCTGGAGTTCTACAGCACTGCCGACCTGGCCACGATTGTCAGTCGTTCGGCCAACATCCTCGGTTTGCCGCTGGATCCGGAAGGCGCCTTTGAAATCGCCCGCCGTGCCCGGGGTACCCCGCGAATCGCCAATCGCTTGCTGCGTCGCGTGCGGGATTTCGCCGAGGTTCGTGCCAAGGGCCACATCACCAAGCCGATTGCCGACCTGGCCCTGAACCTGCTGGATGTCGACGAGCGTGGTTTCGATCATCAGGACCGACGTCTGTTGCTGACCATGATCGAGAAGTTCGATGGCGGGCCGGTTGGGGTCGACAGCCTCGCCGCCGCCATCAGTGAGGAGCGTCACACCATTGAAGACGTACTTGAGCCCTATCTGATCCAGCAGGGCTACATCATGCGCACGCCGCGCGGGCGGGTAGTGACGCGTCATGCATACCTGCACTTTGGCTTAAACATTCCGTCACGATTGGGTGATATGCCCGTGATAGACGAGTTCCTTGACGCCGTGGACGATTAATAACCTTTGCGTGCTGATTTATTCGGGCATTGTGCTGTCCTATGACCGCGCTTTTGCAAGAAAGCCGCAGAACAATGAAAAACAGTTGCCTGGCCGGATTGGCAACCTGAGGAGTAAGCACTAGAGTATGCGCGCGCAAAACGGGCTTGAGCCTTTCGCACATCGTTGTCGCGTTTATTACGAGGACACCGATGCGGGCGGCATCGTGTATTACGTAAATTACCTCAAGTTTATGGAACGGGCTCGAACCGAGCGGCTACGAGATCTGGGCTTCGCCCAATCGCAGCTGGCAGGTGAGGACCTGTTGTTCGTCGTGCATTCCAGCGAAGCGCGCTACCACGCGCCGGCGCGACTGGACGACGAGCTGCTGGTAAGCGCTGAAGTAATCGAATTGAACCGTGTCAGCCTGCGCTTTAAACAGCAGGTCAGGCGGGCTACGGATAATGCGCTGCTCTGCGAGGGGCAGTTTTTGGTGGCCTGTGTGCGCACTAACAGTTTGAAACCCCGGGCCATTCCCGAAGCTCTACGAGCGGCCTTTGCCGACGTGAGCGGCGCGGGTACACACTCAAAGCAGGAGATAAATCGTGGAAGCTAACGTCGTCGACCATTCCTCCATGTGGAGCCTGGTCAGCAATGCCAGTGTCGTGGTGCAATTGGTAATGCTGATCCTGGTAGCCGCATCGGTGACCTCGTGGATCATGATTTTTCAGCGCAGCAATCTGATACGCGCTGGCCGACGTGCCCTGGAGAGCTTTGAAGAGCGCTTCTGGTCGGGTATCGACCTGTCCAAGCTCTACCGTCAGGCCGGCAGCAACCCGGACCCTGATTCGGGTGTCGAGCAGATCTTCCGCGCCGGTTTCAAAGAGTTCTCTCGTCTGCGTCAGCAACCTGGCGTCGACCCTGAAGCGGTCATGGAAGGCGTGGCTCGCGCCATGAGGGTTGCCATTTCCCGCGAAGAAGAAAAGCTCGAGCAAAGCTTGCCGTTCCTGGCCACTGTTGGCTCTGTCAGCCCGTACATCGGTCTGTTCGGTACGGTCTGGGGCATCATGAACTCCTTCCGTGGCCTGGCGACTGCCCAGCAAGCAACGCTGGCGACTGTGGCCCCTGGTATCGCCGAAGCCCTGGTCGCCACTGCGATCGGTCTGTTCGCCGCCATCCCGGCCGTTATCGCTTACAACCGCTTCTCTGCTCGCAGCGAAACCCTGCTGAGCCGTTACTACACCTTCGCCGATGAATTCCAGGCGATCCTGCACCGCAAAGTGCACACCAGCGAAGAATAAGCAGGTAATTTCCAATGGCTTTAATCGCTCGAGCTCGACACAAGCGCAAGCCGGTCGCCGAGATGAACGTGGTGCCCTACATCGACGTGATGTTGGTGCTACTGGTCATCTTCATGGTGACCGCGCCGATGCTCAATCAGGGCGTGAAAGTTGATTTGCCCAAGGTTTCCAGCGAAGCCTTGCCGCAGGACAACAACACCCAGGTCCTGACCATTTCGATCAAGGCTGACAAGACCTATTACTGGAACCTTGGCAGCGAAGTCGACACAGAGAAGCAACAGGACAGGGCCATGACCCTGCCTCAGATGACTGACGCGGTGACCAAGATCATTCGTGCCGGCAATGAAGGCGGCAAGCACACCCAGGTCTTCATTCGCGGCGACAAGTCCGTCGATTACGGCTCTGTCATGGGCGCCATGGGCGGATTGCAGAAAGCCGGGGTCGGTAATGTTGGCTTGATTACCGAGGCCCCCTGATGCAGCAGCAGCGAGAGCCGTCCGCCTCGGAAAGCTACTTCTGGCCTAGTGTCTGGGCGATTGGCTTGCACGTGCTGGTGTTCGGCATGCTGTTTGTCAGTTTCGCCATGACACCGGAACTGCCGCCGGCCAAGCCGATTGTCCAGGCGACCTTGTACCAGCTGAAATCGAAAAGTCGGGCGACCACCCAGACCAATCAGAAGATTGCCGGTGAAGCGCAGAAATCTGCTGCGCGTCAGACCGAAGTCGAACAGATGGAACAGAAGAAGGTCGAGCAGGAAGCGATAAAGGCTGCGGAACAAAAGAAAGAAGAAGCGGCTCAAAAGGCCGAGGAAGCCAAGAAGGCCGACGAGTCGAAGAAAGCGGCAGAGGCGAAAAAGGCTGATGAAGCCAAGAAAGCCGATGAAGCGAAGAAGACCGCCGAAGCCAAGAAGGCAGAAGAGAAACAATTGGCTGATATAGCCAAGAAGAAAGCGGAAGAAGAAGCCAAGAAGGCTGCTGAAGAAGAGGCCAAGAAAGCGGCCGCTGAAGAAGCGAAGAAGAAGATCGTCGAAGACGCGAAGAAGAAAGCCGCGGAAGACGCCAAGAAGAAAGTTGAAGCTGAAGAGGCGAAGAAGAAAGTCGCCGAAGAAGCGAAGAAGAAAGCTGCTGCCGATGCTGCGAAGAAGAAATCGCAGGATGCGGCGCGTAAATCCGCCGAAGACAAAAAGGCCCAGGCCCTGGCAGATTTGCTTTCCGATACGCCGCAGCGTCAGCAGGCCTTGGCCGATGAGCAGGGTGACGAAGTCGCCGGCAGTTTCGATGACCTGATTCGGGCTCGTGCAGCGGAAGGCTGGGCTCGTCCACCTTCGGCCCGCAAAGGCATGACGGTCGTGTTGCAAATCGGCATGTTGCCGGACGGTACGGTGACTACGGTCAGTGTGGCCAAGTCCAGTGGCGACGGTCCATTTGACGCATCGGCTGTAGCAGCGGTGAAGAATATTGGACGTTTGACAGAAATGCAGGGAATGAAGCCGAGTGATTTCGCTCAGTATCGTTCATTCAAGATGACATTCACACCTGAGGATCTAGCCTTGTGAGAAACCTTCTTCGAGGAATGCTGGTCGTTATCTGCTGCATGGCAGGGATGGCGATGGCAGATGAGAAAAACATTCTGGTCACCAGCGGCAGCGATCGGGCTACTCCGATCGCCGTCGTACCGTTCGGTAACCAGGGCGGCAGCGTCCTGCCGGACGACATGGCCGAAATCATCGGTAATGACCTGCGCAATTCGGGTTACTACTCGCCGATTCCCAAGCAGAACATGATCAGCCAGCCGAGTCAGGCCAGCGAAATCATCTACCGTGACTTCAAGGCACTGGGTGCCCAGTACGTCATGGTCGGCAGCATTGTTCCGGCCGGTGGCCGCCTGCAGGTGCAATACGCGCTGTTCAACGTCGCCACCGAGCAGCAAGTGCTGACCGGCAGTGTATCGGGCGGCGTGGATCAGCTGCGAGATATGGCGCACTACATCTCCGACCAGTCGTTCGAAAAACTCACCGGCATCAAAGGTGCGTTCTCGACTCGTTTGCTGTACGTGACTGCCGAGCGTTTCTCCGAGAAGAACACTCGCTACACACTGCAGCGTTCGGACTATGACGGTGCACGCGCCGTGACTCTGCTGCAATCGCGCGAGCCGATTCTGTCGCCGCGCTTCGCGCCGGATGGCAAGCGCATCGCCTACGTTTCGTTCGAGCAGAAGCGTCCCCGTATCTTCATGCAGAACATCGACACCGGTCGCCGTGAGCAGATCACCAACTTCGAAGGCCTGAACGGAGCACCTGCCTGGTCGCCGGATGGCAACCGCCTGGCATTCGTACTGTCGAAGGATGGCAACCCGGACATCTATGTGATGAATCTGGGCTCGCGTCAGATCACCCGTGTCACCAACGGTCCTGGTATCAACACCGAGCCGTTCTGGGGCAAGGATGGTTCGACCATCTACTTCACTTCAGACCGTGGCGGCAAACCGCAGATCTACAAAACCAGCGTGGGCGGTGGTGGTGCCGAGCGTGTGACCTTCATTGGTAACTACAACGCCAACCCTAAACTGTCGGCCGACGAAAAAACCCTGGTGATGATTCACCGCCAGGACGGTTTCACCAATTTCAAAGTGGCGGCTCAGGATTTGCAACGCGGTAGTGTAAAGATCCTCACTGATAGCACTCTGGACGAGTCGCCCACTGTTGCGCCCAACGGCACCATGGTAATCTACGCCACCCGCCAGCAGGGCCGGGGAGTCTTGATGCTCGTGTCTATCAATGGACGCGTAAGGCTCCCGCTTCCTACCGCTCAAGGCGAAGTCAGAGAACCTTCCTGGTCCCCTTACCTGAACTGACGCGGCGCTATACGTTTTACTTAACACACTGGGGTTCATTAGGAGTTTCACGATGGAAATGCTGAAGTTTGGTAAATTTGCTGCGCTGGCTCTGGCCATGGCTGTAGCTGTAGGTTGCTCGTCCAAAGGCGGCGACAACGCCGGTCAAGGCGCTGTTGATCCAAACGCTGGTTATGGCGCCAACACTGGTGCTGTTGACGGTTCCCTGAGCGAAGAAGCTGCTCTGCGCGCAATCACCACCTTCTACTTCGAATACGATAGCTCGGACCTGAAGCCAGAAGCCATGCGCGCTCTGGACGTTCACGCCAAAGACCTGAAAGCAAACGGCGCTCGCGTTGTTCTGGAAGGCAACACCGACGAACGTGGTACTCGTGAGTACAACATGGCACTGGGCGAGCGTCGTGCGAAAGCCGTTCAGCGCTACCTGGTACTGCAAGGTGTTTCCCCAGCTCAGCTGGAACTGGTTTCCTACGGCGAAGAGCGTCCAGTTGCTACCGGCAACGACGAGCAGTCCTGGGCTCAAAACCGTCGCGTCGAACTGCGTAAGTAATTCGTCATGCGAACGTGCCGTCGTGCTGTAACTGTTCTGGCTCTCAGTCTCGCACCGCTCGCGGTGTGGGCTGCGGTTCCTGTGGTCGATAACAACTCCGGTTATAACAATAGCGGGAGCAGTTATCCGCCTGCAGGTTACGGTACGAACGGCGCCTATGCCGGGGGAGGGGTTTCGGCCCCTGTCTCGGCACAGGGCGAGCTGTTCAACCAACTGCAATCGATGCAGCAACAAATCGAGCGTCAGCAAGGCGCAATCGAGGTTCTGCAAAATGATGTAGCGCGCATGAAGCAGGAAAACCTGGAGCGATACCAGGACCTGGATCGGCGCATAGGAACCGGCGCTGCACCGGCCGCGACTCCTGAGAATTCTTCTTCTACCGGTGGCGATTTGAACGCCCCCGTTGCAGCAGCAGGCGCAGGTGCAGGGGCGGCCGCCGCTCAAGCACCGGCCGCGGGTAGCGAACCGGCGGACCCGGCGAAGGAAAAGCTCTATTACGACGCAGCCTTCGACTTGATCAAAGCCAAGGATTTCGACAAGGCCAGTCAGGCTTTCGCCGCATTCCTGCGCAAATACCCGAACAGCCAATACGCGGGTAACGCCCAGTACTGGTTGGGCGAAGTGAACCTGGCAAAGGGCGATCTGCAAGGCGCAGGTCAGGCGTTTGCCAAGGTTTCGCAGCTGTACCCGAAGCACGCGAAGGTGCCTGATTCGCTGTACAAGCTCGCTGATGTGGAGCGCCGTCTCGGTCATACCGACCGTGTCAAAGGCATTTTGCAGCAGGTGGTTTCCCAATATCCGGGGACTTCCGCCGCTCAGCTGGCTCAACGCGATTTGCAGCGCATGTAAGCCTGCTTGACTCGTTTCGAAGAAACCCGCGCTTGTCGCGGGTTTTTTCGTTAGAATTCACCCCCTTTTTTCTGAAACACGCTTTTTGGGACCTGCGCATTGCCGGGGTTCCTTGAAGTGCCTGACGGAGGCGGACAGCCTGTTTAGCTGTTACGCCCGTGGCGACTATGCAAGACACATTGAGAATTACCGAAGTTTTCTACTCGTTGCAGGGTGAAACTCGGACTGCCGGCCTGCCCACTGTTTTTGTGCGTTTGACTGGCTGTCCGTTGCGTTGCCAATACTGCGACAGCGCCTACGCCTTCACTGGCGGAACCCTGCGTACGCTCGACGACATCCTCGAGCAAGTGGCCGGTTTCCGTCCGCGTTATGTCTGTGTCACCGGCGGCGAGCCCTTGGCACAACCCAACGCCATTCCACTGCTCAAGCAGTTATGCGATGCCGGTTACCAAGTGTCACTGGAAACCAGTGGTTCTCTCGATATATCGGCGGTAGATTCCCGGGTCAGTCGCGTCGTCGACCTGAAAACTCCAGGTTCGAAAGAAGCGCATCGCAACCGTTACGAGAACATTGAGTTGCTCACGTCCAACGATCAGGTGAAGTTTGTGATCTGCTCGCGGGAAGACTATGACTGGTCGGTGTCCAACCTGATCCAGTACGGTCTTGATCGGCGCGCCGGCGAAGTCCTGTTCTCGCCGAGTCACCATGATCTTAATGCTCGAGACCTGGCTGACTGGGTGGTGGCAGACAACCTGCCAGTACGCCTGCAATTGCAGCTGCATAAATATCTTTGGAATGACGAGCCGGGGCGCTGAAATGACAGAACAACTGAACACTGCTGAAAAACGTGCGGTCATCCTGCTTTCCGGAGGTTTGGACTCGGCGACCGTCGTCGCCATGGCCCGCGCCGAAGGCTACAGCTGCTACACCATGAGCTTCGACTATGGTCAGCGGCACCGTGCTGAATTACACGCCGCCGAACGTGTTGCCCGCGATCTGGGTGTGGTCGAGCACAAGGTCATCGGACTGAATCTGAATGGCATTGGCGGTTCAGCGTTGACCGACAGCAGCATCGACGTCCCTGAATCGCCAAGCGAAGGCATTCCGGTGACTTACGTCCCGGCACGCAACACGGTGTTTCTGTCGCTGGCGCTGGGCTGGGCGGAAGTGCTGGGCGCGCGTGACATCTTTATCGGTGTGAATGCGGTCGATTACTCCGGTTACCCCGACTGCCGTCCCGAATTTGTCGAAGCGTTCGAGCGCATGGCCAATCTGGCCACCAAGGCGGGTGTAGAAGGGCAGGGGTTTCGCATCCAGGCGCCACTGCAAAACCTGAGCAAGGCGCAGATCGTTCAGGCGGGCGTGAAGCTTGGTGTGGATTACAGTCTGACCGTTTCTTGCTATCAGGCCGACGATAACGGCCGTGCCTGCGGCAAATGCGATAGCTGCCGATTGCGTGCGGAAGGCTTTTCGGCGGCCGGAATCAGTGATCCAACACCTTATTTTTGATTTATTTCAAAATAGGTGTTGAATAGTCCTTAAAAATCAGTATTATACGCGCCACCACACAGCGGGTCGTTAGCTCAGTTGGTAGAGCAGTTGGCTTTTAACCAATTGGTCGTAGGTTCGAATCCCACACGACCCACCATTTTCAAGCTGTTTTAAAAGTCTGGAAGGCCCACGAAAGTGAGGATTTCCGGATTTTTTTTTGCCTGCGATTCAGGGTTGCTCAGATTCTGGGCGTCACCGCATGACGCAAGTCAGAATCATCTTTTGCATCGTCGGGATATTCTGTAGCCTTGCGCAGCTTCAACGCTGTCCGTGCCTGATCAATACTCACTTTCCCGGCGGTACCCAGCAGGGTCTGGAGCCGGGTGTATACTCGACTTTCGCGCGAATGCGCCTGCAGGTCTTGCGAACATGACGCAGATTTCCGAACGCCTTCTGGTTCAAGCCCACCTCGACGCCAAGCAGCCCAAGCCGCTGACCGCCGATGAGGAAGCCCATTACCGTGCCGCCATCGCTGCCGAGCTCAAGGCTCAGGACGCAGTGCTGGTTGCTCACTTCTATTGTGACCCGATCATTCAGGCCCTGGCCGAAGAAACCGGTGGCTGTGTCTCCGACTCGCTGGAGATGGCTCGCTTCGGCAATGCTCATCCGGCCAAGACCGTCGTGGTCGCCGGTGTGAAGTTCATGGGCGAAACCGCCAAGATCCTTAATCCGGAAAAAAGAATCCTGATGCCGACCCTGGAAGCGACCTGTTCGCTGGACCTGGGTTGCCCGGTCGACGAGTTTTCCGCGTTCTGCGATCAGCACCCCGAGCGTACGGTGGTGGTTTATGCCAATACGTCGGCGGCGGTCAAAGCCCGGGCGGATTGGGTGGTGACCTCAAGCTGCGCGCTGGAGATCGTCGAAAGCCTGATGGATAACGGCGAAACGATCATCTGGGGGCCGGACAAGCACCTGGGCACTTACATTCAGCGCCAGACTGGCGCCGACATGCTGCTTTGGGATGGCGCCTGCATCGTTCACGAAGAATTCAAATCGAAGCAGCTCGAAGACATGAAGGCGCTGTATCCGGATGCGGCAATTCTGGTGCACCCGGAATCGCCGACATCGGTGATCGAGCTGGCGGATGCCGTTGGTTCCACCAGTCAGTTGATCGCGGCGGCGCAGAGCCTTCCGAACAAGACCCTGATTGTCGCCACTGATCGTGGCATTTTCTACAAGATGCAGCAGTTGTGTCCTGACAAGGTCTTTATCGAAGCGCCAACGGCCGGTAACGGCGCTGCATGCCGCAGCTGCGCGCACTGCCCATGGATGGCGATGAATACCCTTGAGCGCACGCTCAAGAGCTTGAAGGAAGGGGCGAATGAGATCTTTGTTGATCCTGCGCTGATTCCACAGGCGATTCGACCGCTGAAGCGGATGCTCGACTTCACCCAGGCTGCGCGGATGAAACTGGCGGGCAACGCCTGAGATCCACCGGCTATTAGAAAAAACTGTGGGAGCGAGCCAGCTCTCGATGGCGGACTGTCAGTCACAGGCATGTTGACTGATAAGCTGCCTTCGCGAGCGGGCTCGCTCCCACAATGATTTGTGCGGTGCGTATTTATTTGGATTTCTTTGGAATCTGCACCAGTTGAGTATTGGAATACATGTCATGCCAGCTGCGTTTCTGCTTGTCGAACAGCGACCAGAAGAAACCCAAGCCCAGGCATAGCAACGACGCGATAGACACCACGAAACGCAGCAAAGCTTGCCACAGGCTGATTGAGGAGCCGTCGGCATTCTGGACGCGGATGCACCAGACCTGCATCCCCAACGTCTGGCCAGACCAGGTCCAGAACTTGGCGAAAAATCCGAACAGTACGAACAGGAGCACTGTCGACAGCAGTGGATCGCCATCCAGCGCGCCAGATTCGGTGAGGGCGCGCATTTTGTCTTCGCCGATGATCACCATTTGAACCATCTTGTAAATGCCGCTCGTAACGATCAATAGAGCCGTGCACAGCAGGAAGTCATAGAACATCGCTGCCAGACGACGACCCAGGCCCGCGGCAGGAAATTCGCCCTGGGGGGTAAGCAGGTGTTTCGGCATGGCAGGCTCTCGGCGAAAAAAGAAGCCATTTTACGGATTTGCGCGCACAAAAAAGCCCCTGATGTCAGCATCAGGGGCTTTTTCGTAACAGAAAATTAGGCTTCTGCGATGACTTCGTCAGCCTGCATGCCTTTCTGGCCTTGCACGGCGATGAAAGTCACTTTTTGGCCTTCTTTCAGGCTCTTGAAGCCGTTGCCCTGGATGGCGCGGAAATGTACGAACAGATCCGGACCGCTCTCTGGAGTGATAAAACCAAAACCTTTCTCGTCGTTAAACCACTTGACGGTACCGCTCTGACGTTGGGACATTTCTTATTTCCTTTGACGCTAAAATTAATGACAGTCTCCTTCTCATGAAAGAGTACTGGGGCTGGTTGCAGGAGAGTAAGAAGACGTCGAACGGGATGTAGCTAACTTGTAGGCTACTGCCCAGGTCACGATTCCAAGCGACCCATGCAAACACAGTGAACAAACTCTACGCCAACTATGGGAGAAAAAACAAGCCCTGCGAAGTCCCCGGATTTCCTCAGTTTGAGCAATTTTCCGGCCTGTTAGTGGGTGCTTATTCGTTATGCTGGTTCAATTGTTTTCGATCGTTATAAGCAAAGTTCATAATCGAAGCTTAGAGTCAAACGATGCACTATTTTATGGCGGTTGCGTTACACATTAGTGCACTGTTAACGCAACCGCGTTACTTATAGGAACAGTCAATCAGCCGCGATAGTAGCGTTGTGGAACAAATGGCATTTTGCTTACAAGCAAAGGCACCTTTTTCCCACGAACAATTGCCCACACCGGCGTATCGAGAGCGATGTAGGCGCTGTCGAGGTAGCCCATCGCCAAAGGACCGCCGAGGGTCGGCCCGAAACCGCCGCTGCAGACGCTGCCGATGATCTCGCCGGCTTCGTTGACGATCTCTGCGCCTTCGCGCACCGGGGTGCGTTCCTGCGGCAGCAGGCCGACCCGTTTGCGGTTAACGCCGCCCTGTTGTTGGGCGAATACGATCTCTGCACCCGGGAAGCCACCGGCGCGCGCGCCATCGGCACGGCGTGGCTTGGATATGGCCCACAACAGGCTGGCCTCGATCGGGGTGGTGTCGGTGTTCATGTCGTGGCCGTACAGGCACAGGCCGGCTTCCAGGCGCAACGAGTCGCGCGCGCCGAGGCCGATGGCTTCTACTTCCGGTTCTGCCAACAGGGCGCGGGCCAGGGCTTCGGCATTTTGCGCCGGCACGGAAATTTCGAAGCCGTCTTCACCGGTGTAGCCCGAGCGGCTGACAAAACACTCCACGCCCAAAAGTTTCACACGGGTGAACTGCATGAACGTCATCTTCGCCACTTCCGGCGCCAGTCGTGCCAGGACAGTGACCGCCGTCGGGCCTTGCAGTGCGAGCAGGGCGCGCTCTTCGAACAGAGGCTCGATGGTGCATTGATCGCCAATATGCTTGCGCAGGTGCGCCAGATCCTGATCTTTACAGGCGGCATTGACCACCAGGAACAACTCGTCGTTACCCAGGTTGGCGACCATCAGGTCGTCGAGGATGCCGCCGCTCTCATTGGTGAACATCGCGTAACGTTGCATACCCACTGGCAGGTCGATGATGTCCACCGGCACGAGGGTTTCCAGGGCCTTGGCGGCATTGGCACCGGTCAGGCGGATCTGGCCCATGTGCGAAACATCAAACAGTCCGGCCTGGTCGCGGGTGTGCTGGTGTTCTTTCATCACGCCCAGCGGGTACTGCACAGGCATGTCATAGCCTGCGAACGGAACCATGCGTGCGCCGAGTTCGATATGCAGGGCGTGCAACGGGGTTTTCAACAGTGGTTCGGTGGACATATTCAGCTCCTGAAGAAGTGTGCAGGTGAGCGCACATCAGCACTCGATAATGTTGACCGCTAGACCGCCACGGGCGGTTTCTTTGTATTTGCTTTTCATGTCGGCGCCGGTCTGGCGCATGGTGCGAATGACCTTGTCGAGGGAGACGAAGTGTTGCCCGTCGCCGCGCATGGCCATGCGCACGGCATTGATGGCCTTGACCGAGCCCATGGCGTTGCGCTCGATGCAAGGCACCTGCACCAGTCCGCCAATCGGGTCGCACGTCAGGCCGAGGTTGTGTTCCATGCCGATTTCGGCGGCGTTTTCCACTTGCTGAACGCTGCCGCCGAGAACTTCGCACAGAGCACCGGCAGCCATGGAACACGCTACGCCCACTTCACCCTGGCAGCCGACTTCGGCGCCGGAGATAGAGGCATTTTCCTTGTACAGGATGCCGATGGCCGCAGCGGTCAGCAGGAAGCGCACCACCCCGTCATTGTTCGCGCCGGGAATAAAACGCATGTAGTAATGCAGCACCGCCGGAATGATCCCGGCCGCGCCATTGGTGGGGGCCGTGACCACGCGCCCGCCGTTGGCGTTTTCTTCGTTGACGGCCAGGGCGTAGAGGTTGACCCAGTCCAGCACGGACAGTGGATCGCGCAAGGCGGACTCTGGATTGCTGCACAGTTGTCGATGCAGCGCGGCCGCCCGCCGTTTGACCTTCAAACCGCCAGGCAGGATGCCTTCGTTGCGGCAACCGGCGGCGACGCAGTCCTGCATCACTTGCCAGATTTTCAGCAGGCCGGCACGGGTTTCCGCTTCCGGGCGCCAGGCGCTTTCGTTGGTCAGCATCACCTGGCTGATAGACAAGCCATAGGTGGTGCAATGACCGAGCAAGTCCTTGGCACTTTTGAAGGGAAAGGTCAGGGGCGTGGCATCTTCAACGATGCGGTCGGCGCCAGCGGCATCTTCATCGACGACAAACCCGCCGCCGACCGAGTAATACTCGCGACTGCGAATTTGCAGGCCGGCTGCGTCAAATGCGCGGAAGATCATGCCGTTGGGGTGATAGGCCAATGGCTTGCGAATCATGGCCAGGTGTTCTTTATCGTTGAACGCAATGCTGTGTTCGCCGAGCAGGTTCAAGCGTCCGTTGCCGCGAATCTGTTGCAGACGGGCGGCGACGGTTTCGGTATCTACGGTGTCAGGGTGTTCGCCCTCCAGGCCGAGCAGCACAGCCTTGTCGCTGCCGTGGCCTTTGCCGGTGGCGCCGAGCGAGCCGTAAAGCTCGACCTTGACGCAGGCAGTCGTTGTCAGCAGTCCTTCACGGCGCAAGCCTTCGGCAAAACGCGCGGCGGCGCGCATCGGGCCGACGGTGTGGGAGCTGGAAGGACCGATGCCAATCTTGAACAGGTCGAACACGCTTAACGACATGGTTGTTCTCCGGTTTCTTGTTATAGGAATGGACGGAAATTCTGCCTTGATGCATTCCTTGTGGGAGCTGGCTTGCCAGCGATGGCGGTGGGTCAGGCAACAGATACGTAGACTGATCCACCCTCATCGCTGGCAAGCCAGCTCCTACAGGGGGTTCTGGTGTTCTTGAAAGTGGGGGCGAGCAAACCCGCCCCCTCATTCGATTAAGCGTAGCTTTCGATCGACGGGCAGGCGCAAACCAGGTTGCGGTCGCCGAAGACGTTGTCGACGCGACCGACCGGCGGCCAGTACTTGCCTTCGATCAGCGACGCTACCGGATAAACCGCCTGCTCCCGGCTATACGGATGCGACCACTCGCCCACCAGCTCCGCCGCCGTATGCGGGGCGTTTTTCAACGGGTTGTCGTCCTTGTCCAGGCTGCCGTTTTCCACCGCGCGGATTTCTTCGCGGATGCGGATCATGGCGTCGCAGAAGCGGTCCAGTTCTTCTTTGGATTCGCTTTCGGTCGGCTCGATCATCAGCGTGCCGGCCACCGGGAAGGACATGGTCGGGGCGTGGAAGCCGAAGTCGATCAGGCGCTTGGCCACGTCGTCCACGCTGATGCCGCTGCTGTCTTTGAGCGGACGCAGGTCGAGGATGCACTCGTGCGCCACCAGGCCGTTGCTGCCGGTGTAGAGCACCGGGTAGTGCTCTTCGAGGCGACGGGAAATGTAGTTGGCGTTGAGGATCGCCAGCTGCGAGGCGCGCTTGAGACCGGCGCCGCCCATCATGCGGATGTACATCCAGGTGATCGGCAGGATGCTCGCGCTGCCGAACGGCGCGGCGCACACCGCGCCTTCTTTGCGCGCCATTTGCGCGTGGCCTGGCAGGAACGGCGCCAGGTGCGATTTCACGCCAATCGGGCCGACGCCCGGGCCGCCACCGCCGTGGGGAATGCAGAAGGTCTTGTGCAGGTTCAGGTGCGAGACGTCGCCGCCGAACTTGCCCGGGGCGCAGAGGCCGACCATGGCGTTCATGTTGGCGCCGTCGATGTACACCTGGCCGCCGTGGTCATGGATGATGCCGCAGATTTCGCGGATGCCTTCCTCGAACACGCCGTGGGTCGAGGGGTAGGTGATCATCAATGCGGCGAGGTGTTCGCGGTGCTCGATGGCCTTGGCGCGCAGGTCTTCGATGTCGACGTTGCCACGGGCATCGCAGGCGGTCACGACGACGCGCATGCCGGCCATCTGGGCGGTGGCCGGGTTGGTGCCGTGGGCCGAGGACGGGATCAGGCAGATGTCGCGGCGGTCTTCGCCACGGCTCTGGTGGTAGGCGCGAATCGCCAGCAGGCCGGCGTACTCGCCTTGGGAACCGGCGTTCGGCTGCAGGGAGATCGAGTCGTAACCGGTGGCGGCGCAGAGCATCGCTTCCAGTTCGTCGGTCAGCTGCTGATAGCCGGCGCTTTGCTCGGCCGGGGCGAACGGGTGCAGGGCGCCGAACTCGGCCCAGGTCACCGGGATCATCTCGCTGGCGGCGTTGAGTTTCATGGTGCACGAGCCCAGCGGGATCATGGTGCGATCGAGCGCCAGGTCCTTGTCCGCGAGTTTGCGCAGGTAGCGCATCAGCTCGGTTTCCGAGTGATAACGGTTGAACACCGGGTGGCTGAGGATCGGCGACTGACGCACCAGCGCGGCCGGGATGGTCGCTTGGGTCGAAGCGGCGAGGGCGGCGAAGTCCGGCAGGGTGTTGCCATTGGACAGCAAGGCCCACAGGGTTTCCACGTCGGCCTGGGTGCTGGTTTCGTCGAGGGACAGGCCCAGACGCTCGGCGTCGATCACGCGCAGGTTGATCTGTTGGGCTCGCGCCTGGTCGTGCAGCGCGGCAGTTTCAACGCCGGTCTTGATCGTCAGGGTGTCGAAGAAACTGGCTTGCTCGACATGCAGACCGATGGCTTTCAGGCCTTGGGCCAGGATCGCGGTCAGCTGATGCACGCGGTTGGCAATCTGCGTCAGGCCTTTCGGGCCGTGGTACACGGCGTACATGCTGGCGATGTTGGCCAGCAGCACCTGCGCGGTGCAGATGTTGGACGTGGCCTTCTCGCGGCGGATGTGTTGCTCGCGGGTCTGCATCGCCAGGCGCAAGGCCGGCTTGCCGAAACGGTCCACCGAGACACCGACCAGACGGCCCGGCATGTCGCGCTTGAACGCGTCCTTGGTGGAGAAGTAGGCCGCGTGCGGGCCACCGAAGCCCAGCGGCACGCCGAAGCGTTGGGCGCTGCCGATGGCCACGTCGGCACCGAACTCGCCCGGCGGGGTCAGCAGGGTCAGGGCCAGCAGGTCGGCGGCCACGGCCACCAGGGCGTTGGCGGCGTGGAAACGCTCGGTCAATGCGCGGTAGTCGAACACGTCACCGTTGCTCGCCGGGTACTGCAGCAGGGCGCCGAAGAACGGGGTCACGTCGCTCAGTTCGTGCTCGTCGCCAACCACCACCTCGATGCCCAACGGCTCGGCACGGGTGCGCAGCACGTCGAGGGTCTGCGGGTGGCAATGCACGGAGGCGAAGAACTGGTGGCTGCCCTTGTTCTTGCTCAGGCGCTTGCAGAAGGTCATGGCTTCGGCGGCGGCGGTGGCTTCGTCGAGCAGCGAGGCGTTGGCGATCGGCAGGCCGGTGAGGTCGCTGATCAGGGTCTGGAAGTTCAGCAGGGCTTCGAGGCGACCCTGGGAAATTTCCGGCTGGTACGGGGTGTAGGCGGTGTACCAGGCCGGGTTTTCCAGCAGGTTGCGCAGGATCGGCGACGGCGTGTGCGTGCCGTAGTAACCCTGGCCGATGTAGGTCTTGAACAGCTGGTTCTTGCCGGCGATGGATTTGATCATCGCCAATGCATCGGCTTCGCTCAGGCCGTCTTCCAGGCCCAGCACGCTGGTGCCCTTGATGCTGTCGGGAATCACGCTGGCGCTCAGGGCTTCGAGGGAATCGAAGCCGAGGCTGTTGAGCATGGCTTGCTCGTCGCCGGCGCGGGGGCCGATGTGGCGGGCGATGAATTCGTTGGCAGTGGTCAGATTCACTTGGGTCATTTCAGCGCTCCTCAGGCTTCGGCGTTGGCTTTGATCAGACGGTCGTAGGCGTCCTGATCCAGCAGTTTGGCGACAGCCGAAGCGTCAGTTGGCTGGAAGCGGAAGAACCAGCCTTCGCCCAGTGGATCTTCGTTGACCAGCTCAGGGCTGCTGTCCAGTGCCGGGTTCACTTCCAGCACTTCACCGTCCAGTGGCATGTACACGCCGCTGGCAGCTTTTACCGATTCTACGGTGGCGGCTTCAGCGCCTTTTTCGTAGGACTGCAGCTCAGGCAGTTGTACGAAAACCACGTCGCCCAATGCGTTCTGCGCGAAAGCGGTGATGCCGACTGTGACCGTGCCGTCAGCTTCGGTACGCAGCCATTCGTGATCTTCAGTAAAACGCAACTCGCT